>NZ_JADPIQ010000128.1:457500-667296 GCF_023073015.1 Bradyrhizobium sp. 87 | reverse complement strand
CAGCTACGAGCTAATTGCCCCGCTCGTCACGATGAGCTGTCGCCTATTGCTTCGCCGTGTCGCCAGCCGCGGCGTTCTACCGCGCGAGCGGTTTAGTCCTCTGGCGGTTATCGGCGTCAGGACAAGCTGATGAGCATGTCCGCTAAGGGCCGCCTGACCGGGGACATTGCATGGCCGCGACCGCCACTGAGCGGCCTTACTGTCTTGTGTGGTGCTTGAGAACAGTGACGCGCCGATCTCTGTGCCACACTTCTAAATCGTGGCCGTCGAGCAGCTGTCTCGCTTTGGCTGTGGCCTCGTCGTCGTTGGCGCAATCGATCTCATGAACGCCGCTGATCCGCCCGTCCTCGCCCATGATATAGCGCGGTAGTCCATCGCACGCCTTCCCCGTTGGGAACATTTTACCTCCCAGTTACGGGCGCGGCCTTAACATAGATTAATCGATGTCGTGGGTGCCCTCAATCGTCGCAATGAGCTTCTGGCACTTGAAGGTGCGGACAGTTTTGAAGGAGCGTGTATCGAGATAGCTTTGGACCCGCAGCAATCGGCCATCGCAATGCCGGCAATCCCCAATTGATATGGACTATCGTTGTACGGGCGAGCCTCGCAGGTCAGCTTCGGGTCACAAGCCATCGATCATGCCCGAGGTGGGAGACTTCCGCTTTGCGTTGGTAAGCCGACATTTATGAGTACGTCCTACCCCTGCTTCCCCGCAATAATCTCCTGCAGCGTCGCCACATGCCGCGCGAACGCTCCGCGCCCCGCAGCGGTCGCGGTCACCGTGGTCTGCGGCTTCTTGCCGACGAAGGCTTTCTCCACCGACACGTAGCCCGCCTTGGCCAGCGTCTCGATATGCGCACCGAGATTGCCGTCGGTGGCGCCGGTGAGCTTTTTCAGCCGGGAAAATTCCAATCCTGCGGTGGCCGGCAGCGCGTTCAGTGCCGCCATGATCTTCAGCCGCAACGGCTGGTGGATGATGTCGTCGAGCTCGGCCATCAGATCCGCCGCATCCAGAGGCCGCCGAGGATCAGGCCTCCGCCATTGACGAAGGCCATCCAGAGCGGGAACGCCTCGCCGATGTAGAAATAGCCGATCAGCGTCAGCGCGGAGATACCGAGACCGATCGCCATGAAGGCATAGCCGAACCAGAGACCCGCCAGCGAATAGAACAGCATGAAGTAGAGCGGCCAGAACGTGCCCAGCTGGCGCGGACCGAAATGACCGATCACGTTGGTGCAGAGATAACCGAAGGCGAAGAACAGCGCGAACACCAGAAGCAGTCTGATGTTGAAGGCGGCGCCATGGGGGTGATGCGGCGGATTGAGAATGCGCAGCACCACCAGACCGCCGGCGCCCAAAACGTCCACGGCAACCCAGGCGTAGCCCGCATAGACCGGCCAAAGCCAGGTCACGAGATTGCCCGCGAACACCAATGCGCCCCACCAGACGGCGGCGTGGCTCGCCAGCTCGTAGAGCTGCGATTGCTTCACGCGCTGGACGATGTCGTCGATATCGGCCAGCGCCGCGGAGGCTTCCTTGCTGTCGATCATGACTGCCCTGTCCCGCGCGTCGCCACATCGTCGGCGATGACCGAGATCGCCTTCGGGTTGGTGACGATGCCCATGTGGTTGATGCCGTCGATGATCTTGACGTCGACCGATGGCTTCACCGCCTGCACGGTTTCTGCATATTTATCCGAGATCATCATCTCGTCCTCGGCGCCGCCGAAGATCGTGACCGGACGTGTCGCCGCCGGAAGATCGAGGCGATAGCCGCGCGTCGCGAAATTGCGCGTCAGGCGGTCCGAATAGGTGGCGACGAGATATTTTGCCGAACTCGCCGGCACGGCGAGCGCGAGCACCGGAAGCTGCGAACAGCAGTCGATGCCGATCTTGCGCAGCGTGGCCAGCGCGAAGAAGCGCGGCAGGTCGACATTGGCCCAGCCGCCGGCATGCGGCTTGTTGGTCGGCGCGTCATAGCCGAGATAGGGTGCGAGCAGCACGGTGCGCACGAACATGTCCTGCATGATCGGCGTCGCGGCGACGCGCAGCGAGAAGCCGGCGCCGGCGGAATGGCCGATCAAGGTGAGCGGCAGCTCCGGCGCGGTCTTGCGGATTTGAGCGACGAAGTCGACGAGGTCGTCCTCGAGCTGGCCGACATAGCCGATATCGCCGCGCGTGCCGGAGCCACCATGGCCGCGGATGTCGAGCGCCCAGGTCTCCACGCCGCGCGCGGCGATGGCATGGGTCAGGGCATGATTGACGGTGCCGCTGGAGCCGGACGAGCCGTGGATGAAGATCGCGCCACGGCCGGTTGCAAGACCATTGGCAGCGTAGTGGCGGAAACCGATCCAGGTGCCGTCGCGGGCCTGGAAGCGCTCGAGCGGAGGCAGCGTGGACCAGTCTATCCCCTTCGATGAGTCGGAGACCGACTTCATCTCCGGCGGCCGCTCCAGCGGCGTTGCGATCATGGCAGCCAGGATCAGCGCCACACAGCCGACCGCACACAGGGCCCATTTCAGCCCGTTCACAACGCCGCGCAGCACTCGAATTGCCATGATCTACTCCTCTCAGCCTATTCAGCTATAGAGAACTCTATATTGCAGAGTACTCTTTTGGTCAATACCCGGATTGGCGCGGCGCTGCAAAAATCCTTAACGTCGGGTCTGATCCCCACATGCCGAATCGTTTGCCGATGCCTTCAGCGGAACCCCTGCTCAACACTCCCGAATTCACCGTCTCGGAGCTCTCCCAGTCCCTGAAACGGACGGTCGAGGACACCTATGGCCATGTCCGGGTCCGCGGCGAGATCTCCGGCTTCCGCGGGGCTCATTCGTCCGGCCATTGCTATTTCGCGCTCAAGGACGAGAGCGCCAAGATCGAGGCGGTGATCTGGAAGGGCGTGCACGGGCGCATGCGCTTCAAGCCCCAGGAGGGGCTCGAGGTCATCGCCACCGGCAAGCTCACGACCTATCCGGGCTCCTCGAAATACCAGATCGTGATCGAGGCGCTGGAGCCGGCCGGCATCGGCGCGCTGATGGCGCTGATGGAGGAGCGCAAGCGGAAGCTCGCCGCCGAAGGCCTGTTCGACGAGGCGCGCAAGCAGCTTCTGCCGTGGCTGCCGGAGGTGATCGGCGTGGTGACCTCGCCGACCGGCGCCGTGATCCGCGACATCCTGCATCGGCTGGAGGACCGCTTTCCCCGCCATGTGCTGGTGTGGCCGGTCAAGGTGCAGGGCGAAGGCTCGGCCGAGCAGGTCGCGGCCGCGATCCGCGGCTTCAATGCGCTGCCGGAGGGCGGCAGGATTCCGCGCCCCGACGTGCTGATCGTCGCGCGCGGCGGCGGCTCGCTGGAGGACCTGTGGTCGTTCAACGAGGAGATCGTGGTCCGCGCCGCGGCCGAGAGCATGATCCCGCTGATCTCGGCCGTGGGGCACGAGACCGACATCACGCTGATCGATTTCGTCGCCGACAAGCGCGCACCGACGCCGACGGCGGCGGCCGAGATGGCCGTGCCGGTGCGCAGCGATCTCTTTGTCGAGGTCGGCGATCTCGGGCGACGTACCCGGTCCTGCTGGCAGCGCGGCCATGAGAGCCGCCGCAGCGAGCTGCGTGCCGCCGCGCGCGCGCTGCCGGCCGCCGGCGATTTGCTGGCGATCCCGCGGCAGCGGCTGGATTCGGCGGGTGCGTCCCTGCCCCGCTGCCTCAAGGCCAACACCCACGCGCATTTCCGAAGGTTCACCGCCGCAGGCGCCAAGCTGACGCTGCGGGTGCTGCACGGCCAGATCGCGCAGGCTGATCATCGCCTCACCGTGTGCGGCGAACGGCTCGGCCTATCCGCACGCTCGCTCTTGCGGCGGCGGCGCGACCGCTTTGCCGGGCTGGAGGTGCGCTTGCGCGCCTCAAAACTGTCCAATGCGCAGGCGCAGCGCAACGCGATTCACCGCCAGCGCGAGCGCACGCATCGCCTTGCCGAGCGCGCGGGCCGCGCGCTGGTGACGCTGTTGCAGCGGCTGGATGCCCGCGTCGAGAACAGCGGCAAGCTGCTCTCCGCCTTGTCCTATCGCGGCGTGCTCGCGCGCGGCTTTGCCCTGGTGCGGGACGAGGCCGGCCATCCGCTGCATTCGGCGAATGAGATCGGTCCCGGCGCACGGGTCGAGATCGAGTTTGCGGATGGCCGTGTCGGTGCGACCGCGGATGCGGATCGGCCCGCGGCTGCAGCGAAGCGCGCGCCGGCGCAAGCGAAGCCAGCCGCGCAGGACGCCAAGCCTGCGCCGAAGCGCGTGGGCAAGCCGGTGGATCAGGGGAATTTGTTTTAGGCGGAGGGCGGCGTTCCACCCTGGCTGTCATTCCCCGCCTTGTGCGCAATTGCGCACAGGAGCGGGGAATCCAGTACGCCGCGGCTTCTCGATCCATCACAACCGCCTCGGCGTACTGGATCGCCCGGTCAAGCCGGGCGATGACAGTGAGTGTGTGGGACGCGTGTCACGAACTCGCTGTCGTAGCCCGCATGAGCGTAGCGACATGCGGGAGTAGCGGCCCCGGATATCGCTACGCTCATCCGGGCTACAAGACTGCGCGTCTCAGCGGCAGGACAATCCCGCGTCGATCGTGGTCCAGAAGCCGCAATGTTCCGGCGCGCGTTGCGGCGCGCCGGCATGGGCTTCAAACAGGAAGACCGCGACGGTGAAGACGATCAGGGCGGAGGAGAACAGGACGAAGCGGTTGCGCATGGGATTGCGTTTAATCGACATCGTGGTCGAATGATGGCGTCGTCACGGGCTGAAACCACAACGGCGCGCGATCCGTAGAGTCACGGTCGGCCATTTTCCGTGCAGGGCGGTGGTCGATGCGGGGCTGTCCGCTGTTGTTCCCTTCGGCGGCCCCGCCTTCGCTTCTCACGAGCTACGGCGCGGCGAGCCCGCTCGCCACATGTAGCCCGCATGAGCGCAGCGACATGCGGGACAGGCCTACCCGGATATCGCTACGCTCATCCGGGCTACGGCACTGCCATCACCGCGCCAGCCACTCCGCCACTTCCTTCTGCGACTCCGCGCGCGCTGCCGCATCGGTGCCGAGATGGCCGTGCTCGGGCGCGGCGGCGTCGGTGCTGCCGCTCGCTGCGTGCAGCGGCGTGTTGGCGCGGTCGAAGTCGTGATAGGCGCCGGGATAGACCACGATGCGCGCGAGCGCGCTGCGGCCATGCGCGCCCTCGACCATCTGGCGGCAGGCCGGCGGCGACGAGACGTCGTCATTGCCGCCGATCAGCACCAGCGTCGGCACCCGTGTGCTCCACCCGAGGCCGGCGGAAATCCTGCAGTCCGGATAGAACGCGATCGCGGCGCGGAAATCCGGACCCGTCTCGCGCGCAAGGTTTTGCGGACGCACGGCCCAGAGCAGCGCGCTGGCGCCGTTGGCCCAGCCCATCAGGCTGACACGGTCGCGCGCAACCCAGCTCTGCTTCATCAGCCAGGCGCGCGACGCCGCGATATCGGTGACGCGTTCGCGCCGCGCCTTGACGTGGATCTCCTTGACGCGGCATTGCGGCCCGAGCTCGCGCGAGCCGTAGCTGTCAGGGAGCAGCACGGCGTTGCCGGATTTGAGCAGCCGCTCGGCCCATTCGCGATAGCGCGGCAGGACGGAATCGGAATGGCCACCGAGGCCGCCGCAGCCGTGGAGCGCGATCACGGTCGGAAACGGCCCGGTGCCCTCGGGCTTGTAGAGCTGCGCATGCAGCACGCCGGACGCCAGCGGAATCTCGACCGGCTGCGGTGCCGGCGAGCCGTGCGCGGCCGAGAGCAGGAAGGTCAGGAACAGGGCGGTGAACGGAAGGCGCATCGAACTTTGCCGTTGGATCCTTCGCTCAAGCACTATCATGCGGAAACGCCGCCAAAACATCACAAACCGGTGGGTTTACCGGGCGGACAAGCCACCCTATCTGTGCTACATCCCGTCCAACACATCGTGCCCTCCCAGGTGATCCCGGAGCGGCCTTCCACGGAGACTTTCGACCGTGCTGAACAAGTTCGGCCCTTCGGGCCATGGCGAAGCGCAGGTGCAGTATCTCGACGGCGATTTCCGCGTGATCTCGCCGGGGACCTTCGTGCGCTGCGCGATCACCGATACGCGCATTCCGCTCGACGAGTTGAAATACTGGAGCGTGGACCTGCAGGAAGCCTACGCCACGCCCGCCGCCGTGCTCGAGCGGCATTACCCGGGCGCGCCCAAGCCGCAGGCGTGAGGCCGCAGCCGCGCGTCTATCGCTGCTCCGCGCCATCCGCGCCCACGCAGGTCTTGATGAAACTCTTCCTGGTCTCGCCGACGATCTTCTGATCGATCGCCTGCTTCAGGCAATCGAGCCGCGCCTGCGCCATGCAGAGCTGCATCTGGTCGCGCTTGTCCTGTCCCTTCAGGCTTGCCGTCGTGGAAAGACACGTCACGCGCTTGGTCGCGGGGACCGGCACTGTGGCGGTGGACGCCGCCGGCGGTGCCGTCTGTGCAAACACCGGCGCAATGATCAGACCCACAAGACTGGCGGCAACGGCGGCGGACGGCAACTTCATCGCATTCTCCTGAGCGTCTGAAAACGATAGGAGCTTGCGATGAATGGCGCCTGAATGGCAGGCTGCTGTCGATGGGCAAAGCGCAGCTGCCCTGCCGGCATAGCACGAGCGGTGCAGCTTTTTCACGAGGCATGTTCGGACGCATCAGAAATGCTGCTCTCACAGCCGAGATGATTTCCGTTATGCCAATCCGCGTTGCATCGAAGAGTGCTTGCACTCCATGGTTAGTTATTTCGCGTTGTGGTTGGATTCTTTGTTGCGATTGGCGCTCTTAGGTTGTTTGACGAAGTCTTGGTGAAACAAAGCGCCGCTATGCTTCATCTTAGGTAACTGGCCCTGCTCTTTTTATCGCACAGACAATCAAGTCAGCCAAGCGGCCACTGAGCTCTGGAATTGGCGCAGTCTGTGAACGGGCTCATATCGAAGAGCCATCTGTCGGGCTACGATCACCTCGAAAATTTGCGGTGGAATATCTGTAATCGAAAATCAACGATGGGGGTGATCATGCCCACCATATTAGACCTGCTCTATCGTGAATATTGCCGCGCCCGCCTCGCTGAAATGCGGAAACAGCTTCTGATCGCAGCTGAACGCTTTGAAGCTCTCGACGCGCATCATCATCCGGATCAGGGTGACGATGAGAGGACGGACGCACAACGCAAGACCGGTCGCCGCGCGCCGAATTGAAGCGGCCCGAGACCGGCGATCTCTCCCCGTAGCAGTGACCAAGCAGTTGGCAACAGTTTGGGAGGCAGCAATGAATACACCCGAGTACTATACCGCCATGGTGGCCTGCGTCTCGTGCCTGACCATTATCGGATTGATGGCCGTTGGGGCGTGGTGAGCATGATTGACTGCTGAACGCCGCGGACGCAGCACGCACCGGACAGCATGGTTCGTCAACGCAGGCTGGAAGGCCTTCGCCTTGCCTCGGTTGCAGACGTGCTTCTTGCTGTGAGGTGAGCGTTGCCGCCGCTTCCTTCGACTGCGGCGGCTTCGCTTTAGATCCGGATGTCAGCTTCCGGGCGGAGTATACGAAGAACGCAGCTTCGCCGCGTTCTGGCGGACCTGCTTGATCTCGTCCTGCGTGAACAGCCGCGTCAGTTTCACGTTCTGCAGGGTGCCCGCCGTGACGGTCAGGCCGGAGATGGCCGGAGCCGCACCCGGATCAGGCACATCGAAAATCACCAACACGCCTGGGCCGTCGGCCGCAACGCTGAACATCGAAATCAGCTTTCCGCCGGCCGCTTCGATGAGTTTTCTTGCCGCCTCCTGACGATCGGTCTTGGGGTTCTCCAAAATGGCATTGAGAGCGCGGGGTGTGTATTGTCCGGTGAGGCAAAAATGCATGGCATGTTCTCCTCTGGGTTTTTGGCAATGACTTTCCCTGCCGTTCCGAACTCGTCGTTACGGCCGCTGCATCTGAAATGATGAAGGTACTGCCCGCCGTGGGCATAAACGCCGTCGATGATTTCCGGGAGTTCGGCACGTCCCGGTGACGGCTCTCATGCGAGGCTACATCAACTCCCGAACGTGCGGAAGGAAATTCATCAGTGCGACATGTCGTCCCGATCAGATCTCGCCCACCTTACGAGATCATCGCCTGGAAAACCGCCGCTCGCGCGCCTTGTAGAGATGATCGCTGATCAATTGCCGAAGCGCAACCGGGTCATCGAACTCGAGCTGCACCGCGAAAGGCACGATGTCATCCGGCACGCCTTCACGGCCGTGCAGGCGAGCAAGATCCTTTTCCGTCGTTACCAATGTTTGCTGCTCGCGCCCCGCCTCCGCAGCGATGGCTGCGATCTCCTCGTTCGAGAACATGTGATGATCGGCAAAGGCGCGCGTGCGCGCGAGGTCGATGCCGCGGGCGCGCAACGTACGGAAGAACCGTTCGGGATCGCCGATGCCGGCGAACGCGAACACCGGCTTGCCCAACAGTCTTGCGACCGCCTCGGCGTCGGGTTTCAGCCGCGCGCGCAGTTCCGGCTTGTTGCGCCTGGCTAGCTCGGCCGCGACATCGTCGGCGGCGCGGCCGCCGCCGATCACGACCAGCGCGTCGGTGCGCGCGAGCTGCGCCTTCAGCGGCGCACGCAGCGGACCGGCCGGAAACACCTTGCCATTGCCGAGGCCGCGCTCACTGTCGATCACGATCAGCGAGGTGTCCTTGAGAAGACGCGGGTTCTGGAAACCGTCGTCCATCAGGATCACGGTGGCGCCTTGCGACTTCGCCAGCACGACGCCGTCGAGACGGTCGCGCGCGACCGTGACGGGAACGTCGCGCGCCATCATCAGCGGCTCGTCGCCGACGTCGGACGCGGTGTGACGCATGCGGTCGACCATTACCGGGCCCCTGAGGCTACCGCCATAGCCGCGGCTGAGCACCACCGGCGTCTCGCCGAGCTCGCGCAGGAGCTTCGTCAGCGCCAGCACGGTCGGCGTCTTGCCGGCGCCGCCGACATGGTAGTTGCCGACGCAGATCACGGGGATGCCGGCGTCGACGCCCGCGCGCAGCATCCGCCGTTCGGTGATCGCGCCGTAGAGCGCACCCAGCGGCCCCAATGCGTACGATTCGAGCGAACGTGGCCGGTACCAGAAGGCCGGCTCACGCATTGGCGGCCCCCATCTCGATCCGCAACTGCAGAAGATAAGGCTCGAGCGCGGTCATGGTGCGGTTGAGCGCGCCGCCGAGATCCTCGACCACGCCGGCGCCCGATTGCTGGATCTTGTGACGCACGGCAGGATCGGCGAGCAGCTGGCCGAGCTGCTTGATCAGCAGCTCCTGCGTGTCGGCCTGGCGCGCACCGCCGCTGTGATCGAGCGCCTCGTAGACGTCGGCGAAATTGAAGACGTGCGGACCATGGACGATGGCCGCGCCGAGCTTGATCGCTTCGATCGGATTCTGGCCACCATGGCGGATCAGCGATCCGCCCATGAACACGATGTCCGAGAGGCGATAGAACAGGCCGAGCTCGCCCATGGTGTCGGCGATATAAACGTCGGTGGTCGCCGTCGGCAGCTCGTCGCGCGAGCGCAGAGCCGGCTTCAGGCCGGACGCCGTGATCAGGCCTGTGATCGAGGAGCCGCGATCCGGATGGCGCGGCACGATCACGGTCAGGAGCTGCGGGAAGAAACCGCTGAGGCTGCGATGCGCCGCCACCAGCATCTCCTCCTCGCCCGGATGGGTCGAGGCCGCGACGATGATCGGACGCCCGCGCGTCATCGCCATCAGCCGTTCGAGCTTGGCAGGATCGGCCGGCGGCGCCGGCACGTCGAGCTTGAGATTGCCCGTGGTGACGACGTCCCGGCCGCCGAGCGCCGAGAAGCGCTCGGCATCGGTCTTCGACTGCGCCAGACAAATGTCGAAACGCGACAGCAGCGCCGAGATGGTGCCCTGCATGCGGCGCCAGCGCGGGAAGGAGCGCGGCGACATCCGCCCGTTGATCAGCACCATCGGCACGCGACGCGCAGCGCCTGCCAGGATCAGGTTCGGCCAGAGATCGGATTCGATGAACAGCGCCAGCGACGGCTTCCAATGGTCGAGGAAGCGCGCGACGTAGCGCGGGGAATCATACGGCACGTATTGATGGATGACGTCGGGCGGAAAGCGCTTTGCGACAATAGCAGCCGACGTGACGGTGCCCGAGGTGAGCAGAATGCGCAGGTTCAGATCGCGCAAGCGCTCGATCAGGGCCGCCGCGGCGAGGACCTCGCCGACGCTGGCGCCGTGAATCCAGACCAGCGGACCGTGCGGTCGCACGTCCCGGGACAGGCCCCGCCGTTCGCCGACGCGCGCGGGATCTTCCTTGCCCTGCTTCAGGCGCCGCTTGATCAGCACAGGCGCGAGCGGCACCAGGCCGCGCGCCAGGCGCCGGTACATCCGCAGCGTCAACGGCAGCGAGCCCGGTAGCGATTTAGGCATCTGCAGGTCCCGGCCGGCCGAGTTGCGCATAGGCGCGGCGGGTCGCCTCGTTCAAGGTCTCCTCCAGCTCGAGCCGCAGCGCTTCCATGGTGGCGGCGTCCGCATCCGGCGGAACGTGGATTTCCTTGATGCCGACCAACGCGCCCCGCCCGAACGGCAGGTTGATGGTGGTGCGGTCCCAGTTCTTGAGCCGGACGAAGCGGCTGGTCGCCATCGCAAAAGGCATGATCGGCCGCCCCGATTCCCGTGCCAGCATGATGATGCCGAGCCCAGCCACGCGCGAGCGCTTGGGGACGTCAGCGGTCAGCGCGACATTACAACCGTCCTCGAGCGTCCGCACCATTTCCTTGAAGGCACCGACCCCGCCTTTGCGGTGAAACGCGCCGCCATGGTCGCCGGAGCCGCGGATGGTGCCGATGCCGAGCCGCTCGGCGGCAATCGCGTTGAACTCGCCGTCGCGGTGACGGGAGATCAGGACCCTGGCCTTGTACCAGTCCTTGTTCTTGATGAAGGGGGTGAGGAAATGCTGGCCGTGCCAAAAGGCGAAGATCGCCGGGATCTGCGGTTCGACGCGGTCATAGACGTCAGGCGGATCGAACGTGAATGTGTTCGTCCGCCAGACCAGACGCAGATATTCGGCCGCCAGGATTCCGACGGCACGCTGAACGAAGCTGCTCCTCAGCGTATTGCGAAGCAGCTTTTTCAACGCGCCGGTTCTTGATTCGGGTCGAGCAGCCGGTGGAGATGGACGATGAAATAGCGCATCTGCGCGTTGTCGACCGTGCTCTGCGCCTTGGCGCGCCAGGCGGCGTGCGCGGTCGCATAGTTCGGATAGAGGCCAACGATCTCAACGTCGTCGAGGTTCTTGAAGGTGTTGTGCTCGAGATCGACGAGCTCGCCGCCGACGACGAGGTGGAGCAGTTGTTGCGGGGCACTATCTGGCATCGGTTCTGTTCCTAACGGGCTGCCCGGCAAAGCAGTGTTCGACAAGCACGAGAAAGCGCTTCACGGCAAGGGGCGGTTTCGAAAATGCGAGACAATGTTCGCATGACGATCGCGACCCGCTGCCACCAGCACCCCATGCGTGACTTGCCGGCGGTTATAGAGGATGGGATCTCCGGAGAGATCGCTCATCCTACCATCGGCTTCCTGCACGATCAAATCCGCCGCCGCAAGGTCCCAATCATGACTGTTGCCGCCCGCAAAAGCCGCATCCAGCGCGCCATGAGCGACCCGGCACAGACGCAGCGCGAGCGAACCGATTCGCGGATGCAGCTTGATCTCGCCCAGTGACGGCTTCAGGCGCTCGACCAGGGGCTTCGGACCCGCGACCCGCGAGAAGTCAAGCTCGGATCCCGACGTCGCCCGCACCGGCACCTCGTTGAGGGTCGTGCCCTGGCCGCGGGCGGCGAAAAAGAACTCTTCGCTCGTCGGCGCGAACACCGCGGCCAGCACTGGCGAGGCATCCTCGACCAGCGCCACGCTGACGCACCATTCGTCATGGCCATTGAGATAGTTGCGGGTGCCGTCGATGGGATCGACGATCCAGGTCATCCGCCGCGACAGCCGCACCTCGTCGTCGGCGCTCTCCTCCGACAGCCAGCCATAGTCGGGCGTCGCCGCGCGCAGGCGCGCTTCCAGGAGATCGTTGACGGCAATGTCGGCTTCCGAGACCGGCGAGGACGCGCCCTTGGTCCACTTCTTCAGCTCGGTGCGGAACATCGACTGCGCGAGTGCGCCCGCCTCCCGCACCGTCTCTTGCAGCAGCGCCGCGTCGCGCGTCAGGATGGCTTCACCGGTTGCGTTCGCGTCAACGTCCGCCAAGCGTCAAACCCTCGATGCGCACCGTCGGCGCATTGACGCCGTAGCGGAACTCGAGATTGTTCGCCGGCTGCATCGACCTGAAGATCTCGAACAGATGGCCGGCGATCGTCACCTCGCTCACGGGATAAGTGAGTTCGCCGTTCTCAATCCAGAAGCCGGAGGCGCCGCGGCTGTAATCGCCGGTGACGCCGTTGACGCCCGAGCCGATCAAATCGGTGACGTAGAACCCCTGCTTGATGTCGGAGATCAGCTCGGCCGGCGTCGGCGTGCCGGGTTCAAGATGCAGATTGTACGGGCCGGGTGACGGCGAGGAGGACACGCCGCGGTGGGCATGGCCGGTGGTGGTGAGGCCGAGCTCACGCGCGGTCGCGCAATCGAGCAGCCAGGTCGTCAGCACGCCTTCGTCGATCAGCGCGATCTTCTTCACGGCGACGCCTTCGGCGTCGAACGTCTGCGAGCGCAGGCCGCGTTTGCGCAGCGGATCGTCGATGATGCGGATGTTGTTGGCGAACAGCTGCTGGCCGAGCGTGTCCTTCAGGAAGCTGGTCTTGCGCGCGATCGAAGCGCCATTGATGGCGCCGACGACGTGACCGACCAGCGAGCCCGCGACGCGCGGATCGAACACCACAGGCACCTTGCAGGTCTCGACCTTGCGCGGATTGAAGCGCGCCACGGTGCGCTCGCCCGCGGAACGGCCGACGATCTCCGGTGACAAGAGGTCTACACCATGCGGCGCCGAGGTGAAGTCGTAGTCGCGCTCCATGCCGGTGCCGTCACCGACAATGGCGGTGGCGGAGATGCCCTGGCTGGACCGCAGATAAGAACCGTGGAAGCCGGTGCTGGTGACGAGCACCATGCCGCCCATGCCGGCGGAGGCCGAGGCGCCGCCGGATTTGGTCACGCCCTTCACACCAAGCGCCGCAGCCTCGGCTTCGAGCGCGCGACGCTCGAGTTCCGAGGTCGCGGGCACGTCAGGGTCGAGCAGATCGAGATCGGGGAAGTCGCGCGCGAGCAGTGCCGGATCGGCAAGGCCGACATATTTGTCGTCGGGCGCGACGCGCGCCATCGCAACCGCTCGCTCGGCAAGCTTGGTCACGGCATCGCCGCTGGTATCATTGGTCGAGACCACCGCCTGACGGCGGCCGACCAGCACGCGCAGGCCGACATCGTCGCCCTCGGACCGTTCGGATTCCTCGACGCGGCCGTCGCGGACCTCGACGCCTTGCGAGACGCCACGCACGGCGACTGCATCGGCCGCATCCGCGCCGGCGCGCCTTGCAGCCTCCACCAGCCGCTGCGCGAGATCGGAGAGCGCAGACTGGTCGAACAGGTCGCGGCTGGCTGTGGACGAATCCTTGGGCGAAAGCGTCGAGCTTGGTGAAGGGTTCACAAACGAAATCCTGTTGGGGCGGGCTGCGGGACCGGAACCCACAGATGTGCCCTGATCGCGCGGACTTCAAGCATTTTCAGCCCACCAAAAGCTCAGATTCGCACCTTGCGCGCAACGTCTCGTCAATCATGCGCGCCAAGGTCTTGTCAATCATGCGCGGCGGTGAGGTTGGATTAACCAGCCTTTTTAAGCGGTTTCGGAAAGGCTCGCGCTAAGGTCCTCGCATCGACCGGGAACATAATCCTGGCGGGGAGAACTAAAGCCGTGAGGCGTCAAACAGCAACAAGCGGGATCGCTCCCGCCGGGTCGAGCCGCTCCCTGCGGCTCGACCCCCTTTCCCTTCCGGTCCGCTTCGATGCGCATGATCCGCGCGCCGACGGATATGTACGGCAGATCGAGCTTCATCGCGAACGTGTCGTGCTGCACCGTGCCGTCCGCGGCATGCGGATGGCAATCAATGTTCGCGTCAGCGACTTCACCGGCGTCGCGCTGCGCGGCAACGACGAGGCCCAGACCCTCGTCCTCGTTCATCGCGATCCCTCGCTCTCCATTCCGCTGCTGGTCAGCGCCGACGGCGACGAACTCGTTGAGGCCTGGGCAATCTGGAGCGAGCTGTTCGCACTTCCGCAGCTCGACGAAGGCGCACGCCAGCCCGCGCCGCGCCGTCGCCGCGCCAACCCGATTCGCGACCGCCGTCCGAAATTTCTGATGCGCCGCCGCACCGGTGTCGCACGGGAGTTGTCGGTGCATCGCGATGAGCGCGAGATCATCGCCCGGAGTTAAGCCGTCCGCATCACCGCGTCGGCCAGCAAACCCGCAAACAACAACAGCCCAGCGTCGCGGTTCGAGTAGAACAGGCGCTTGCAGAGATCGCCATCGCTGATATTCAGCCGCCCGATCTGCGAGGCCAGATGCACGGCGAAGGCCCCAAGTCCGAGCCAGGCCGGCCAGCGCGCATCGCCCGACGCCAGCGCCACGCCGATCAGCAGCACCGCGAGGCCGTAGAACAGTATCAGCGCCTGGTGCGTATGCGCACCGAACAGGCGCGCGGTGGACTTGATGCCGATCAGCGCATCGTCCTCGGCGTCCTGATGCGCGTAGATCGTGTCGTAGCCGATCACCCAGGAGATCGCGCCGGCATAGAGCACGAGCGCGGTGACATCGATCCGCCCGAAGGTGACGGCAAATCCCATCAGGGCGCCCCAGGAGAACGCGAGCCCGAGCACGATCTGCGGCCACCAGGTGATGCGCTTCATGAACGGGTAGATCGCGACGATCAGCAGCGAGGCAATGCCGGTCAGGATCGCGAAGCGGTTGAACTGCAGCAACACCACGAGCCCGATCAGCGCCTGCGCGACCATGAACGCCAGCGCCTGCTTCGCGCTCACCTGGCCGGAGGGCAGCGGCCGCGAGCGGGTGCGCTCGACCTTGTCGTCGAGGTCACGGTCGGTGATGTCGTTCCAGGTACAGCCTGCCCCCCGCATGACGAAGGCGCCGATGAAGAACAGGACGATGGTGAGCGGCAGGCCGCGGACGTCATGGGCCATGCCGGCGGCGAGCGCCGCCGACCACCAGCACGGCATCAACAGGAGCCAGGAGCCGATCGGACGATCGAAGCGGGACAAGCGCAGATAAGGCCGCGCCCATTGCGGCGCACGCGTATCGACCCAGTTGCCGGTGGAATCGGCAACTCGGGCTGACGTGTCGCTCATCGCGTCAGGACGTTGCCGTTGAGTGTGTCGAAGGTGCTGCCGCCCTTCTTACCGGCATTGGCCTCGGGCGGCGAGCCCGAACCCAGCACTTCGCTCAGCGACGGACCGGCCGGTCCGCGCGGCTGGTTCTGCATCTGCTGCGCAACATTGCAGACCTTCGCCGCCATGGCCTCGGTGTTCTTGTGGCCGTCCTTCATCTGCGCGCCGACCTGCGCCGGAATCCCGCACTTCGAGGCATTGGCCTCGATGTACTTGATCATCTTGGTCTCAGCCTGGCTGAAGTTGCGGATCAGCTTGCAGGCCTCGTCAGGCGGGGCGTGACGGTCGCTCGCGGCCTTGATCAGCTTGCCGCGTTTTTCGGCATCTTCGCGCAGAGGCATGAACGCCTTCATGCAGTCCTCGCCGGGACCGGCTTGCGTCGGCGGGGCCGCGCTGAAGGCGCCGGCGCCACCGACAGGAGCGGCGCCATTCACGGGGAAGGAGGATTGCGGCGCGCCGCCGACGGAGGCGACGGGCGCCGAGCCATTGACGGGCGGGAAGGCGGAACTGGTTGGGGCTTGGCCCGGCAGCGGCGCGGGGAAGCCCTGCGCATAGGCACCAACGGCGCCCATCGTGACCATGGCGGCAGTGATCGGAACCATCAAATGACGGATCATCAAGGCAGTCTCTCCGGCAGGAGCTTGCGGGGTTCGGCGTCTTCCCAATTGAAGCGCAACCGGCGTGCTCGCGATTTTACGATTCCCGCCGGCCCTTAACAACCCGTTGAATAGGGCGGGAGCGCGGCGCGCCGACGCACCATTTCGGCAAAATTTACCCCGAAAGGACTGCTTTCGGTTAAGAACGGCGGCAAATCGGACCTTTGACGATGCCTTCCCACGATTTCCGCGGCCCCCGCCTGTTCGTCGACGCCCCGCTTGCCCAGGACGGCAGGGTCGAGCTCGACCGCGACCAGAGCAATTATCTCGGCAATGTGCTGCGGCTTGCCGCCGGGGCCGAGGTTTTGGCGTTCAACGGCCGCGACGGCGAGTGGCAGGCCGCCATTGAAGGCCGCAAGCGGCCGGACGGTCTCGTCATCCTCCAGCAGACCCGGCCGCAGGACCGGCTGCCCGACCTCGCCTACATCTTCGCTCCGCTCAAGCATGCCCGGCTCGACTACATGGTGCAGAAGGCCATCGAGATGGGCGCCGCCAGCCTGCAGCCGGTTCTGACCCGATTCACCCAGGCCTCACGCGTCAATACCGAGCGGATGCGCGCCAATGTCGTCGAGGCGGCCGAGCAATGCGGCATTCTCAGCATCGCCACCGTTGCCGAGCCGGTGCCGCTGGAGCGCTTCTTGACCCAGCGCGCCGCTGGCAGGCTGCTGATCTTCTGCGACGAGGCGGCGGAGCTCGAAAACCCCATTCGGAGCTTGCAAGCCGCACGCGCCGGGGAGGGAATCGACGTGCTGATCGGACCCGAAGGCGGCTTTGCCGAGGAAGAGCGGGTCCTGCTGCTGCGGCAGCCGAAAATCCTGCGGCTGGCGCTCGGACCCCGCATCATGCGGGCCGACACCGCCGCGGTGGCCGCGCTGGCGCTGGTGCAGGCGGTGCTGGGCGACTGGGGTGGCGAACGCGGCTAAGGCACGTTGCTATTCGCCTCGTAGCGATCGGTTCAGGGTCTCCGAAGGCAACTCTCCGAAAGCCTCTCTGTAGCTCGCTGCGAATTCGCTGAGATGCCAGAAACCATGCGCAAGCGCGCAGGACTTCACACTCCGGCCTGCTCGGCCGGTGCGCAGTTGCTTGCGTACCGACCAGAGGCGCAAGACCCGGCTATAGCGATGTGGGCTCATGCCGCAGATGGCCCGTGTCGCACTCTGGAGAGTCCGGACCGACACGCCCGCCTGTTCCGCCAGTTCGGTGGTCTTGTGCCAGATCATCAGATCGCGCCGAATCAGTTTTTCCATATCAGCCACGATCCGCCGATAATGCTCGGTGGTGGACGACGCAGGTGCGCTTGCGACACTGGACCAGATCGCCGCATCCATCGTGCTGAGCAGTGACCGTTCGACAATCGTTTGCGAAGCCGGCTCATTCAGGAAGTCCGGGTCATTTGCCGCGGTTTCAAGCGAGATCGAGATCAGACGGCGCAGCGAGGCAAGCACGTCCGGCGCCGGATTCAGCAAATGGCATCCATCGCTCAATTCAGGCAATGGCTCCCGCCCGGATGGACTGAAGTAGACCACCGCCAGCAGACGCCCCTCCGGCTCATGCACCAAGCAATCTGAACCGCCTTTTAGAATGACAACAGAACCGCCGGTCGATTGCCCGTTTATGCGGGCAGAGGTCACGTGATCCATCGGTACCACCACTGCGGCAGCATTGGTGAGCTGATAGCCGCGAATGATCCGGGGGAAGGTTTTCAACAGCGACAGGGTCAGGGTCGGCAAGGTGAGCCGGGCACGCATGATCGCGGTCGTCCCGACAGACAACGGCATGCTCGATGCGCCGGCGTATTTCTCGGTCTCACCGAAATGATCGATGTCATACGATTTGAGCTCGAGCGCCGAGGACGGCTTGAGATCCTGGAACGACATCAAGCGATCCGCCGCTATCTTTTGCATTGCCTCGCGAGCAGGGACTAGACGGCTTTGATCCATGTTCTGCTGCTTACCTGACGTTCTTCGTAGAGACGGCGACTTTAGCGCGGCGCAAACCACCCGGCGCTCTGGCCCCGGCGCGCCGCAGGTCGCGGGGCATTGAGAATGGCACGAACGATCAGAAGGTCGAGTGGATCTAAGTCGTAGTGCCGGAACATCTCGCTAATCAAAACAGCATATAGGCCAGCGTGTGTCGCGCGACCGTTCCGATAACGTCTGTGCGTTGCCGCATGAATCGGAAACCAACTTTCGCATTGTAAACGAAGGCTCTGCGAACGGACCGTCCGCCCTACCCAAATTGAGCATGCGACCAGTGGACACCCTCAACCGGGCCAAGCAGCTCGCGGATGAGGTTACATGTGAGGCAGCGAGCATTCCGGCCAGGCGGCCATTCCTTCGTGGAAGCGGCCCGGAGAGC
The DNA here is from genome assembly GCF_023073015.1 of Bradyrhizobium sp. 87. Classification (NCBI taxonomy): domain Bacteria; kingdom Pseudomonadati; phylum Pseudomonadota; class Alphaproteobacteria; order Hyphomicrobiales; family Nitrobacteraceae; genus Bradyrhizobium; species Bradyrhizobium sp. 87. The sequence continues at coordinate 648,834 of NZ_JADPIQ010000128.1, read as the reverse complement.
TCGCTGGCCGAATGAATGAGGGTGAGGCGTCCAACCTAACTCGATCGGCCGCAGCGCGATTAGGTATTATATTACCTAGCTTGGCGACGACGCCTGAATTGGGCTTCGCATCCTCTGCTGACGGTGCGTCGCTCCGGCGCTGTTAAGCGATTGATCCTTTGGAGGTCGAAACCGCTTCCGGGCCATGCTAAGGCCTGCGGCAATTCGTTCCCTGCTTGCCCTGCCCGGTTCCACCGGGACGATGGACCCCGAGATGACCGCGACTGCCACCTCAAATGCTGCCGGCTCCGCCTGGGCGGACACGCTGCTGCTGTCGTTCGCGCAGGCCGGCTATGTCAGGGCCGAGCCCGCCATCCTGCAGCCGGCCGAACCGTTCCTGGATCTCTCCGGCGAGGACATCCGCAAGAGCCTGTACCTGACCACGGACCTATCCGGCGATGAGCTCTGCCTGCGCCCGGACCTGACCATACCGGTGGCCCGCGATTACCTCAGCTCTGGCCGTGCCGGCCAGCCGGCCGGGTTCAGTTATCTCGGCCCGGTGTTCCGCTACCGCAGCGGCCAGAGCAGCGAATTCCTGCAGGCCGGCATCGAGTCGTTCGGCCGCCAGGACCGCGCCGCGGCCGATGCCGAAATGCTGGCGCTGGCGCTGGAGGCGACCGCCGCCTTCGGCGTTCGCGACGTCGAGATCCGCACCGGCGACGTGGCGCTGTTCAACGCGCTGCTCGACGCGCTCGACCTCTATCCGGTCTGGCGCCGCCGCCTGGTCAAGGATTTCAACCGCAAGATCAGCCTGGAGCAAGATCTCGAGCGGCTGGCAGCCGCGACCACCGCGACCCGCAGCGAATATGAGGGCGTGCTCGCGGCGCTCGCCGGCTCCGACCGCAAGGCAGCGCTCGCTTTCGTAACCGACCTCATGTCGATCGCCGGCACCACCAATGTCGGCGGCCGCACCACCGCCGAGATTGCCGACCGCTTCCTCGAGCAGTCGACGCTGAAGGGCGGCGCGCTGCCGCGCGAGGCCATCGCCGTGCTCAAACGTTTCCTGTCGATATCGGGTAACCCCGATGACGCCGTGGCCGAGCTGCGCGCGCTCACCAATGATGCGAAGCTCGACCTCAGTGCTGCGATCGACCAGTTCGAAAGCCGGGTCGGCTTCATGGCCGCGCGCGGCATCGATGTGAAGGCGACGCGCTTTTCCACCGCGTTCGGGCGCGGGCTCGACTACTACACCGGCTTCGAATTCGAGCTGCATCACCGCGGCAACGGCGCCGAGCCGCTGGTTGCCGGCGGCCGCTATGACGGATTGATGACCCAGCTTGGATCGGCCGAGCCGATCCCCGCGGTCGGTTTCTCGGTCTGGGTGGATGCGCTGACCCGGATCGGCCGCAAGGTGGGAGCTTAAGTCATGAGCGCGCCATTCGTTCTGGCCGTTCCCTCCAAGGGCCGCCTTCAGGAAAATACCGAGGCCTTCTTCGCCCGCGCCGGGCTGAAGCTGTCGAAGGCAGGCGGCGCCCGCGACTATCGCGGCACGCTCGCTGGCCTCGACAATGTCGAGGTCGCCTATCTCTCGGCGAGCGAAATCGCCTCGCAACTGTCCCGCGGCTCGGCGCATCTCGGCGTCACTGGCGAGGATCTGGTGCGGGAGACCATCGCGGACGCCGACAAGCGCGTCTCCCTGATCGAAGGCCTCGGCTTCGGCTATGCCGACGTCGTCGTCGCGGTGCCGCAGGCGTGGATCGACGTCCGCACCATGGCCGACCTCGACGACGTCACCACCGGCTTCCGCGAGCAGCATCACATGCGGATGCGGGTCGCAACCAAGTTCATCAATCTCACCCGCGCCTTCTTCCAGAGCCAAGGCATCACCGATTACCGCATCGTCGAAAGCACGGGCGCGACCGAAGGCGCACCGGCCGCCGGCAGCGCCGAGTTGATCGTCGATATCACCACGACCGGCGCGACGCTCGCCGCCAACGGATTGCGGGTGCTCGACGACGGCGTGATCCTGCGCAGCCAGGCCAATCTGGTCGCCTCAAGGGACGCCGATTGGTCGCCGCAAGCGCGGGAGACCGCGCGAATCATCCTCGATCACATCGCGGCGCGGGCGCGGGCCAACAAATACCGCGAAGTCCGCACCCGCTTCCGCCAGTGCGACGCGGCCATGCTCACCGAGGCCCATGAGCGCTTCGGCGTCGAAGCCCCGTTCGGCGGACCGACCTCGTCAGGCATGCTCACGCTGCACTGCCCGCCGGGCCAGCTCTATGCACTCGCGAGCTTCCTGCGCGGGCATGGCGCCGAGACCGTCTCGGTGGTTTCGCTGGATTACGTGTTCGACCGGGAGAACCCGCTGTTCGCCAGGCTCGAGGCGTTCCTGCGGCAGTGAGCCCAAAGTTTGTTGAGCAATTCCGTTCAGCGTAGCGACAGCAAACGGCAGCTACCATATGCTGTTGAGATGACCTTGAACGCCTCTGGAACCTTGATCGATGACGCTGGGCTCTGACGTTTCCGGCATGACGACCAACGCGGCAAGCGCCGCCGCGAAGGGGCTGTCGATTGTCGTCCCGCTCTACAACGAAGCCGCGGGCCTCGCCGCCCTACACCAGCGCATCTGCGATCTCGCAAAGACCTTGCGGCAGCGCTATCGCTTGGCTTGCGAGGTCGTCTATGTCGACGACGGTAGCGCGGACGCGACGCTGTCGATCGCCCGCTCGCTGCCGGCCGACGCGGTCGACGTCCAGGTGGTGTCGCTGTCGCGCAATTTCGGCAAGGAGGCCGCGCTGATGGCTGGCCTCGACCATGCCCGGCTCGGCGCGGTGCTGTTCATGGACGGCGACGGCCAGCATCCGCCGTCGCTGGTCGAGCGACTGGTGCGGCACTGGATCGAGGACGGCTACGACGTCGTCTATACCGCCAAGGCGCATCGCGACAACGAGCCCTTCCTGCGGCGGCTCGCCGGGCGCGGCTTCTATGCGCTGATCAATTGGGGCGCGCGCCAGAAGATTCCCGAAGACGCCGGCGACTTCCGCCTGCTGTCGCCGCGCGCGGTCGCAGCACTGAGGCAGCTGCCCGAGCGCAACCGCTTCTTCAAGGGCCTCGCGAGCTGGATCGGCTTCCGCCAGATCCGCGTCGATTACGAGCCCGCGCCGCGCACCCATGGCGTGACGACCTTCAGCGCCGCACGCCTGCTTGGTCTTTCGATCGAAGGCGTCACCTCGTTCTCGGTGGCGCCGCTGCGCTTCGCCAGCCTGCTCGGCGTGATCCTCGCCGGCGGAGCGTTCCTGTTCGGTCTGTCGATCCTCTGGGAGGTCTTGACCACCGGCAAGCAGGTGCCCGGCTATCCCTCACTCGTGATCGGCCTGATGACGATCGGCGGCGTGCAGCTCATCATGATCGGCATCGTCGGCGAATATATCGGCAAGATCCTCTCCGAGCTGAAGGCGCGCCCGATCTACTTCGTCGCCGAGCACAGTGAAAAGCATTTCGAAACCGAGAAGGCCCAGGACGCTTCAAGCCTGGACGCCTCGAAGAGGACGGCGGCCGAATGAGCGCGGCCGCGCCGCTGCGGCGGATCTGGCTCTGCGCCGACGATTACGGCATCAGCCCGGGCGTCAATCGCGCCATCCGCGACCTGATCGAACGCGGCCGTCTCAACGCTACCTCGGTGATGATGGTGGGACCTGCGGTCGAGCGCAGCGAGATCGAAGCGCTCCAGGCGGCAGCGCAAGCGAGCCCACGCTGCGCGATCGGATTGCACGTGACGTTGTCGGCACCGTTCCGGCCGCTCACCATGCATTTCCGTCCGCTCGACGGCGACATGTTTCTCCCGTTTCCGAAGCTGCTGCGCGCGGGTCTTGCGCGAAGGCTCGACCGCGAGTTCTTTCGCAACGAGGTCAAGGCGCAGCTGGCAGCCTTCGCGAAAGCGTTCGGACGCGCGCCTGACTTCGTCGACGGCCATCAGCATGTGCAGCTCTACCCGCAGGTGCGCGACGGCTTTGTCGATGCGGTGAGCGAAGTCGCGCCAAAAGCCTGGGTGCGCCAGGGCGGCCGCGACCTGCCGCTGATGCAGCGGCTGGCCTCACCGAAAGCCATGGTGCTCGACATTCTCAGCGCGCAATTCCGCCGCCGTGCCGTCAGCGCGGGCCTCAGCTTCAATCCCGGCTTCGCCGGCGCCTATGATTTCACGCGGGCGGCCGATTTCGGCGAGCTGATGCGGCAATTTCTCGAAGGCCTGCCGGATGGCGGCCTCGTGATGTGTCATCCCGGCTTCGTCGACGAAATTCTCACCGGGCTCGACCCGATGACGGATGTCCGCGAACGCGAGCACTCCTATCTCGCCGGCGATGCCTTTGCGCGCCTGCTGACGGACAGCGGCGTCACGCTGGGGTAAAACCGGCGAAGTTTGCGAGAAAGCCGCCCCGCGGGGCAGCTTGTCGCATACCGAAATTTAATCCAGCCGGCACTGTTGGGGCCACAATGGAACCCTACATCTGCCTCGCGCTTGTTTTGCGCGAGGGAGACTGACCATGACGCCGCAGGAACGCCAGCTCGTCGACGAGCTTTTCGACCGGCTTTCGAAACTGGAAAATGCACCGCGCGATCCCGACGCGATCGCCGCGATCTCCGACGGCCTGCGCAAGGCGCCCGGCGCCATCTATGCGCTGGTGCAGACCGTGCTGTTGCAGGACGAGGCGCTGAAGCGTGCTCACAACCGCATCCAAGAGCTGGAGGCGGCGCAGGCGCCCGAGCAGGCGCAGTCCGGCGGTTTCCTGGACACCATGCGCGACACGCTATTCGGCGGGGGCCCGTCGCGCGGCTCGGTTCCGAACGTGCCGCCGCGTGACTCGCGGCCGGTATGGAACAGCGGCCAGGCGATGCAGCAGCCCCAGCCGGGCTATGGCCAACCACCGTACGGGCAGGCCTACGGCCAAGGACCGGGTCAGGGCTATGGTGCGCCGCCGATCGGCGGTGGCGGTGGCTCGTTCCTCGGCACGGCGGCGGCCGCCGCGGCCGGCGTCGTCGGCGGCTCGCTGCTGCTCTCCAGCATCCGCGGCATGATGGGCGGATCGCATCAGCAGGCCTTCGGCGACACCAATGCCCTGGGCGATCGCAGCCCCTGGACCGGCAGCGATCAGTCCGGCGGCTCGCTCGCGCGCGATGCCGGCCTCGACGACATCGGCTCGAACCGCGGCGATGCTTCCCGGCAGGGCTTCGCCGACCACGCTTCGAACGACGACCAGAATTACAACGATCAGAACGACAATGACGGCGGCAATGTCGACCTCGCCGACGACGGCGATTTCGGCGGCGGAGATGATGGCGGCAGCGATTACGCCTGACGCTTCTTATCCTTGCTCCAAACGAGAACGGCCGCCGATGAGGCGGCCGTTTTTGGTTCCGAGCGCTATGCGCCTACATCACCACGACCTTGGTGCCGACGTTGACGCGGCCGTAGAGATCGATGACGTCCTCGTTGCGCATGCGAATGCAGCCCGAGGAGACGTTGGTACCGATGGTCCAAGGCTCGTTGGAGCCGTGGATACGGTAGAGCGTCGAGCCGAGATACATCGCGCGCGCACCGAGCGGATTTTCGGGGCCGCCTTCCATATGCCTCGGCAGGTCAGGACGGCGCGCGATCATTTCCGCCGGCGGCGTCCAGGCCGGCCATTCGCGCTTGGCCGTGATCGACTTCACGCCGGACCAGGTGAAGCCGGGGCGGCCGACGCCGATGCCGTAGCGCATCGCGCGGCCGTTGCCCTCGACGAGGTAGAGGAATTTGTTCGGCGTATCGACCACGATCGTGCCGGCGCTTTCGTTGCCGCTATAGTCAACGAGTTGTTTCTCGAATTTCGGATCGAACTGACGCTGCCGCGGGTCGACCGCCTCCTGCTGGAGACCTGCGTCCTGCATCTGCGGTTCGCCCATCGGCGGCAGGCGGCGCTGGTCATAATAACCCGGCTGCTGCTGATACACCGGCTGCTGCGGAGCGTAGGCCGGACCGCGACCGGGCCCGTCACCGAAGATGAACTCGATGAAGCCGCCGCCCATGTTCGAATTGGACGCGACGCGAACCGGCGCAGGCGGCACCTGCGGCTGGTACAGCACCGCGGGCGGATCGTTCGGCACGCTATTGTCGAAGGCGCTGGCGCTGTTGACGCCGGCAAGGAAGGTGCAAGCGCTGCCAAGCAGCGCAACAGACATTTTCTTGAACATCGACGTACTCTGTACTGTTTCGTCTAGATCACATGCGTCGTGGCGAGGTGATGGCTGATCCGCACCCGCGACGTGGTCAATAAAGAGCAAAAGCCGTTTTGTTTGGTAAACGGAAACGCCATTTCGATTCACCACGTCGTCGGCAGCGGCGCAATTTGGCGATCAGCGTTTATTTTCGATGAACGCCGCGCACGCATGGTTAATCGCTCGTTTGCAAGCCGTCGCGCACAGCCGTACGACAGTTCCGGCTGTGAACTTCGTGTTAAATCGCTTCTGCCTACAAAGACGCGTGAGTGAGGTGGGGGGAGTTCTTGATGGCTATTCACCGCAAACGTTTTCGTGTCGAGGAGGCTATTGTCGGCGAGATGCCCAGCCCCGAAATGATTGAGGAGGCTGCGCCGATGCATAGCGAGATCATGGCCGAGTTGCGTGCGATCCGCACGCAGATGGCGAAGGGCACCGCGCCGTTGTCCGGCAGCGCCGCCATGGCGGCGATCGACGCCTCCACCGCCCACGAGCTCTCGGAAGCCCGTACCATGCTCGATACTTACCGAGCGCAGATCGAGCAGTGCGAGAAGCTGAAGGTCGAGCTCGACCTCATCCACGACGCCATCGACCGCACCAAGCGCGAGATCGCGACACTGCATGGCAAGAGCTTCGACGGCGGCGAAATGGCCAAGGTCAATGGCGAGCTCGGCGCGGTCGTCGGCGGTACCGAACAGGCGACCCAGCAGATCCTCGAAGCCGCCGAGTCGATCGACCAGGCGGCCAGCGCGATGGCCAAGGTGCAATCGGCCGATCAGCAGAAGCGGCTCGCCGACGATATCCAGGAACGCGTCATCTCGATCTTCGAAGCCTGCAACTTCCAGGACCTGACTGGTCAGCGCATCAGCAAGGTCATGAGCACGATGAAGTTCATCGAGCAGCACATCAATTCCATGATGGAAATCTGGGGCGGCGTCGACGCGATCAAGTCCCACGTCGTGCCGCAGGTCGACACCCGCAGCGATGACGACAAGCTTCTCAACGGCCCGAAGCTCGCAGGCGACGTCGGCCACGCCTCGCAGGACGACATCGACGCGCTGTTCGACTGAACGGACGCGACGCTCTGAATAACGAAACGCCGGCGCAAGCCGGCGTTTTTTTGTTGTCTATCGTCCCCCGCTGTCATCGTCCGCGCAGGCGGACGATCCAGTATTCCAGAGACGGCAATGATTGAGCCGAGAAGCCGCGGCGTACTGGATGTCCGCCTGCCGCCTACGCTAAAGCTTCGGCGCCCCTGGACCTCAACCCCGGCGAAGCCTTGGCGTAGCCGGGTCGCGGGGCATGACGAAGGATAGAGACTACGCCCTCGGCGCGCAGCGGACGTAGACCATGTTGCCGTAGCGGGTGGCGGCGTCCTTGTCGATGAAGCGGGTGATGAGGACGCGGCCGTCGAAGGAGACGATCTCGCGGTCCTGGTCGCCGGGCGTCGGACCTGCCGGCCCGATATAGTTCTTGCCGCTCGGCGAGCCCTTCAGGCGCAGCTCCTGCGGTGTTGCCTGGTCGGCCAGATGCATGATCACGCCGCCGGAGGAGCCGGCCGTGATCACGTAAGGATTTTTGCATTGGGCCCGGGCGGCAGCCTCGGTGCGGGCGCGGTCGGCCGGGTTCTGGAACGAGGCCAGGCCCCAGCGCCCGACGATCTCGTCGGCGCGGATCGACGCGGGCATTTCCGGACCGGTGCCGGGCTCGGCCTCGGGGGGCGGTGAGGACGAAGAAAAGGACGGCAGGCTCATGCCGCCGCCGCAGGCACCAAGCAGCAGCGCCAGGCAAGAAGCCGCCGCCAGATTGGCGACCGTGCGCGCGTGAGCTGAACTGATCATGGCATTCCCCCGGACAAAACCATGGCCGCACCCCTTACGCAGCCAAGCGCAAAACCGCTGCCGGAGCAATGACGTCCTTTAATACGCCGGCACCCCGAACAAGTTTCCAATGTCACCATCCTATATCCGTCTCACCAATCGCTTAACCACCTTTGCTTGACAGGATCGCGGCCAAGCCATATTCCCGGGCGCACCATTAGCACTCTGAAAGATGGATTGCTAACGCGCGCCGATCGATCCTCGGGAAGGGTGGACGGAAGCGCCGCCCGCCCACTTCCTCTCCTTCCGAAGCGAGCCTCCAAAGGGAAACGTCATGACTAAATCCAAATTTCGTCCGCTGCATGACCGTGTCGTGGTCAAACGTATCGACGCCGAGTCAAAGACCAAGGGCGGCATCATCATTCCGGACACGGCCAAGGAAAAGCCGTCCCAGGGCGAAGTCGTCGCCGTCGGCCCCGGTGGTCGCGACGAGGCCGGCAAGCTGATCCCGATCGACCTCAAGGTCGGCGACCGTGTGCTGTTTGGCAAGTGGTCGGGCACCGAGGTCAAGATCGACAACGATGAGCTCCTGATCATGAAGGAGTCGGACATTATGGGCGTGATGGCCTAAGGCCAGACGCCTGAACGGCCGCTGAATGCACGCCCGGGTCACTCGATCCGGGCATGCATCATTCCGCCGGGTTCGATCGCGGACCCCGGAATGAGGCGACCCAATTAGCAAGACACATCACGAAGAAGAGGAATTGCAGACCATGGCTGCCAAAGACGTCAAGTTTTCCGGAGACGCGCGCGAACGCATGCTGCGCGGCGTCGATATTCTCGCCAACGCCGTCAAGGTGACGCTCGGCCCGAAAGGCCGCAACGTGCTCATCGAGAAGTCGTTCGGCGCGCCCCGCATCACCAAGGACGGCGTCACCGTCGCCAAGGAGATCGAGCTCGAGGACAAGTTCGAGAACATGGGCGCCCAGATGGTGCGTGAGGTCGCCTCCAAGACCAACGACCTCGCCGGCGACGGCACCACCACCGCGACCGTGCTGGCCCAGTCCATCGTCCGCGAAGGCGCCAAGTCGGTTGCCGCCGGCATGAACCCGATGGACCTCAAGCGCGGCATCGACATCGCGGTCGCGGCCGTCGTCAAGGACATCGAGAAGCGCGCCAAGCCGGTCGCCGCCTCCTCCGAGGTCGCCCAGGTCGGCACCATTTCGGCCAACGGCGATGCCGCCATCGGCAAGATGATCGCGCAGGCGATGCAGAAGGTCGGCAACGAGGGCGTCATCACCGTCGAGGAGAACAAGTCACTCGACACCGAGGTGGACATCGTCGAGGGCATGAAGTTCGACCGCGGCTATCTCAGCCCCTACTTCGTCACCAACCCCGAGAAGATGACGGCCGAGCTCGAGGACGCTTACATCCTCCTGCACGAGAAGAAGCTGTCCGGCCTGCAGGCCATGCTGCCCGTGCTGGAAGCCGTGGTGCAGTCGGGCAAGCCGCTCGTCATCATCGCCGAGGACGTCGAGGGCGAGGCGCTGGCCACCCTGGTCGTCAACCGCCTCCGTGGCGGCCTGAAGGTCGCCGCCGTCAAGGCGCCGGGCTTCGGCGACCGCCGCAAGGCCATGCTCGAGGACCTCGCGATCCTCACCGGCGGCCAGCTGATCTCCGAAGACCTCGGCATGAAGCTCGAGAGCGTGACGGTGAAGATGCTTGGGCGCGCGGGCAAGGTTGTGATCGACAAGGAGAACACCACGATCGTCAAGGGCGCCGGCAGGAAGCCGGAGATCGAGGCCCGCGTCGGCCAGATCAAGGCCCAGATCGAGGAAACCACCTCGGATTACGACCGTGAGAAGCTCCAGGAGCGCCTCGCCAAGCTCGCAGGCGGCGTCGCGGTGATCCGCGTCGGCGGTGCCACCGAGATCGAGGTCAAGGAGAAGAAGGACCGCGTCGAGGATGCGCTCAACGCCACTCGCGCCGCGGTGCAGGAAGGCATCGTCCCCGGCGGCGGCGTCGCGCTGCTCCGCGCCAAGAAGGCGGTCGGCCGTCTGACCAACGCCAATGCCGACGTCCAGGCCGGCATCAACATCGTGCTGAAGGCACTGGAAGCCCCGATCCGCCAAATCTCCGAGAACGCGGGCGTGGAAGGCTCGATCGTCGTCGGCAAGATCCTGGAGAACAAGTCCGAGACCTTCGGCTTCGACGCCCAGACCGAGGAGTATGTCGACATGGTCGAGAAGGGCATCATCGACCCCGCCAAGGTGGTGCGTACCGCGCTCCAGGACGCCGCATCGATCGCCGGTCTGCTGGTGACCACCGAGGCCATGGTCGCGGAGTCGCCGAAGAAGGAAGCCGCCTCCGGCATGCCGGCCGGTGGCGGTATGGGCGGCTTCTAAGGCCGAACCTCGCCTGACAGTGCTGCGAAGGCCGCCTCCGGGCGGCCTTCTTTTTGCCGATCATGGCCCGTGCTTTCCAATTCAACCGGCGGCCAAAACCCACTACGGTGACGGCCGATTCGAATTGTTTGGGCCTGATCTCGTCGGAAAACCGCTTCACACTTTCCGGATCATGCCCACTTTGCCCGGGGATTTCGTCGATGCGCGCGCTTGTGTTTTGCTCCACGGCCGTTCTGGCGGCTCTGCTTGCAGGTTCGCCAGAGGTCGCATCCGCCCAGATGAAGCTGGCGCCGAAGGCCACGGCGCCCGGCGGCGTCGAGACGCGCTATTTCACCTCGATCGACGGGCTGATGGACGGCAATGCCGACGTGATCTTGAAAGAGACACGCCAGGGCAAGACCGTCACCGCAGCCGTGCTCGACGTCTGCTATCCCGTCGCGAAGAATTCCGACCGCAAGGACCGCTTCGTCGTCAATCTCCAGGTCGCGGGCCAGAACCTGACGGGTACGACGCAGAGCCTCGGCGCGAAGGCGCCGGTCACAGTCAAGCTGCTGCGCAAACAGGCCGGAGACACGTTCGAATTCCGCGGCCAGATCAGCATTGGCCAGACCGTGACCGAGGTCACCTCGCCCGACAATTCCGATCTCAGCGAGAAGGAATTCCTCGACAACCAGACCTCCGACGACGGCATCACGCCGCAGCCGAAGGACTTCACCGACGTCTCGCCGGAAGCGATCGCGGTCAAGGTCAAGCTGGATGCCGCGACCGAGTTCCTGAAGAGCCTGAAGGGCCAGGACGTCGAGGTGACGCTGGCGAGTCTCACCGTCGGCTGCGACGCGCTGCGCGCGGGCGAGCAGACCATCAACATGTCGGTCGATCCGGAGCGCGCCGGCGCGCTGCTGGCGAAATTCAAGGCGACGCCCGGCGTCACCGCCGCGGGCTGGACCGCGGGCATGACCGAGATGGACCGCACCATCCGCATTGCCGCCGCCGATTGGCGCGAGGGCGACAAGATCAACCGCGACAAGCTCGCGGCCGCGGTGGCTGGCGTGCTGAGCAGGACGCTCGCGGCAAAGCCGGTCTCGCAAAGCTTCAACCCGGCGACCGGCAAGCTCAAGCTGGTGTTCAAGCGACCGAACCAGGATTTTCCCGCGCTCGAGCTCACCGACACGATCGAGGTCGCGGGCCTCGTCTCGCCCGACAAGCCCGGCACGACCGACAAGCTCATGCTCTGGATCGGGAGTCCCGCGACCACGACCACTGACGAGAGCAGCGGCGCCAAGCTCAATCTCTCGGACGAAGCGACCGCGGACGAGGAAGGCGATCAGCCCGACGACAACGGTTCGGTCGAGGCGCTCACCAAGGAGCTGAAAGGCCAGCGCTGGGACGCCGACAAGTCGGTGTGGAAGTGATGTAGCCCGCATATCAACTCTCGGTCGTCGCCCGGCTTGACCGGGCGATCCAGTACTCCGAGAAGGTTTTGATGAATCGAGAAGCCGCGGCGTACTGGATTCCCCGCCTGCCGCCTGTGCTAAAGCTTCGGCGCCCCTGGACCTCAACCCCGGCGAAGCCTTGGCGTAGCCGGGTCGCGGGGAATGACAGCAGGGGCTAATTGCCGTTGACGCGAAAGCGCAGCGGCTTGGGGCCGACGAGCGTGAGCACGTCACCCTGGCGCTTCCAGGTCTCGACACTGCCCAGGGCTGCAACGAGATCGTCGTCGGCCTGGGCCCTTGCCGGCGGGCAGGAGCGGTCCTGGATCTGGCCGGGGACGAAGATCACGGTGTTGCCGGCAACCGAGAACTGGCCCTTGCCGCCCTTGCACCAGAGCTCCAGCACGACTTCGCCATTGTCGCCGATCTCGATGTTCGGAATCCGCTTCGAGCCCGGCTGCGGCAGCGCCTCCAGCGTCATCTCGGTGCCGAACGGAAAACCGTCCTCCGCACGCGCGAGCGTGGACATCGCGAGCGTTGCAACCGCCGCACACACCATCTGCCTGAACGAAACCATGAGACCTCTCGACCGACGTGATTTGCGGCACCTTCTATAAGACGGCGGCGCCGTTGAGAAGGTTCGCCCATGGGCCACGCAAAAATCCCCGCGAGGAGCAACCTCGCGGGGATTTGGCTTGAAGCCGGGCGTGGCCTGCTACTTCAGGACCATCGCCGTGAACGGCCAGACATAGGCCTGCAGCGTCACGAACACGCCGACCAACGAGGCCAGCACGATCGAGTGCCAGAACACGAAGCGCAGGATCGTGCCCTCGTGCCCGTACCAATTCGTCGCGGTGGACGCGACCACGATCGACTGGGCGTCGATCATCTTGCCCATCACGCCGCCGGACGAGTTCGCCGCAGCCATCAGGATCGGCGACAGACCAAGCTGCTCGGAGGTGATCTTCTGAAGATTTCCGAACAGAACGTTGGAAGCGGTATCCGATCCCGTTAGCGCCACGCCCAACCAGCCGAGCAGCGTGCCGAAGAAGGGATAGAGCACGCCGGTTGCAGCAAAGGCGAGACCGAGCGTCGCGTCCACGCCGGAGAGCCGCGTCAGCGTGCCAATCGCGAGCATCGCCGAGATCGTGATCAGCGAGATCGCGCAAAGCCGGATGGTGCGCCCGTATTCCGTCAAGAGCCGGCCAGGACCGACGCCCATCAGGAAGCCTGAGATGATCGCCGCAATCAGCATGCCGGTGCCGGTGAACGAGAGATAGGTGAAGCCGAACACCGCGCTCTCTTTCGTCGGCCCCGGCGCGACCGGCGGCATCTTGTTGATCATCTGATGCAGCTCGGGAACGGGATAGTTCCAGGTGAAGATCGAGTTCGCCCAGGTCTTGAATCCACCATTGCCCCAGATCAGCATCACGATGCAGACGATGATCCACGGCAGCAGCGCGCTGAACAGCTCGCTCTGCGTCAGCGGCGTCTTGTCCATCGGTTTTGCCGCGGCCATGGTGGCGGCCGATTCATCGCGGCCGCGCAGCGCCGGCGACAGCCAGAGCTGCCTGGGCTGCCAGACCTTCAGGAACAGGATCAGCGCCCCCATCGAGATCAGCGACGCCCCGATGTCGACGATCCAGGGATTGACGTAGTTCGAGATCACGAATTGCGGGACCGCGAACGACACGCCGGTGACCAGGATCGCCGGCCAGACGTCCTTCATGCCCTTCCAGCCCGCGAACGCCCACACCACCCAGAACGGCACGATCAGCGAGAAGAACGGCAATTGCCGGCCGACCATCGCGCCGAGGATGTAGGGATCAAGCCCGGTCACCGAGGCAAGGCCTTGGATCGGCGTGCCCAGCGCCCCATAAGCGACCGGCGCGGTGTTGGCGATCAGCGACAGGCCGCTTGCTGCAAGCGGCGAGAAGCCGAGGCCGATCAGGACGGCGCCCGTGATCGCGACCGGCGTGCCGAAGCCCGAGGCGCCTTCGAAGAAGGCGCCGAACGAGAACGCGATCAGCAGCAATTGCAGCCGCCGGTCCTCGGTGACGCCGCCGACCGCGCGCTTGAGCAATTCGAAGCGCCCGGTGCTCACCGTCACCTGGTAGAGGAAGATGACGTTGAGAACGATCCAGCCGATCGGGAAGAACCCGGTGACGATGCCCAGCACCGAGGCGCGGATCGACATGTTCGCCGGCATGGTGAAGACGAAGATCGTGATCAAATTGGCCACGATCACAGCGATGACCGCTGCGATATGAGCCTGGACCCGTCCGCTCGCGATCAGGACCAGCAATGTGACGACAGGGACTGCCGCCGCGATCGTCGACAGCACGGGGCTGTGCAACGGGTCATAAACTTGATTCCACATGATCTTCCTCCCCCACGCATGTGTGCTGCAGGCGGCCCGCGTGGACAGCCGATCCTGCTTGACGCTGAAGCGATAACCCCCGAGCTGGACGCGAATTCCTCGCGAATGCAGCGGTTCCCGTCCGCTCACAAGCTCGCGAAATCCCGAAGGCCCCCACCCCGCGCCGTCGAGCCCCATGCTAGGGTTGCAAGCTGCGACAAGCCAACGCAAATTGCAGGACTTGCGACTTTAGTCTAAGCGCGCCGATTTCCGCCGTCGTCCCAAGTCTTTGGCCCCGGGCAGTTGTGCACATCCCTCAGGAGACAGAGCTCTGTGAAGAACATCAGCGCCACGCTCGCGATCGTCTGGCGAATCGCCGCCCCCTATTTCCGGTCGGAGGACAAATGGGCCGGCCGCGGCCTGCTTGCCGCAGTCATCGCGATGGAGCTGGCGCTGGTCGCGATCGACGTCCTGGTCAATCAATGGCAGAACCGGTTCTACAGCTCACTGCAGGCAAGTGACTGGGATAGCTTCGTCAGGGAGATCTGGATCTTCATCGGCCTCGCCTCCGCCTTCATCGCGCTGGCGGTCTACAAGCTGTACCTGAACCAGTGGCTCCAGATCCGCTGGCGGCAATGGCTGACCCGGCACTATTTGGGCGAATGGCTGCAAGGCGCCACCCACTACCGCATGCAGCTTAAGGGCGATGCGGCCGACAACCCGGACCAGCGCATCACCGAGGACGTCAAGAACTTCGTCGAGCAGACCCTGACCATCGGGCTCGGCCTGCTCTCGTCGATCGTGACGCTGTTCTCCTTCGTGATCATCCTCTGGGGGCTTTCCAACGCTGCGCCGTTGCACCTGTTCGGCGCCGACCTCATGATCCCCGGATATCTGTGCTGGGGCGCGCTGGTCTACGCGATCTTCGGCACCGCGCTGACGCACTGGATCGGTGCCCCGCTGGTCAATCTCAATTTCGAGCAGCAGCGCTTCGAGGCCGACTTCCGCTTCAACCTCGTCCGCGTCCGCGAGAATTCCGAGCAGATCGCGCTGCTCAAGGGCGAAGGCGCCGAGCGCGGCCGGCTGCTGGACCGCTTCGGCTTCGTGATCGGCAATTGGTATGCCATCATGAGCCGCACCAAGCGCCTCACCGCGTTCACCGCGAGCTATCAGCAGGCCGCCGTGATCTTTCCCTACGTGCTGGTGGCGCCGGCCTTCTTCGCCAAGAAGATCCAGCTTGGCGACATGATGCAGACCGCCTCCGCCTTCTCGAGCGTACAGGGCGCATTGTCGTTCTTCGTCACGGCGTACCGATCGCTGGCGGAATGGCGCTCGATCGTCGCCCGCCTCGACGGCTTCGAGATGTCGGTCGATGCGGCCGCGCACCTGCCGCCGCACGAGCCTGCGATCGCCCTCAAGGCCGCCGGCGGCAATCGCAATATCACCCTCGAACAGCTCTGCGTGAACCTGCCGAGCGGCACGCCGCTGGTCGCCACCGACGCCTTCTCCGTCCAGACGCCGGAGCGCGTGCTGGTGACCGGACCGTCGGGCTCCGGCAAGTCGACGCTGTTCCGCGCCATCGCCGGCATCTGGCCGTTCGGCACCGGCACCATCTTCGTCCCGGAAAAAGCGAAGCTGATGATGCTGCCCCAGCGCCCCTATTTCCCGGTCGGCGTGTTGCGCGACGCGGTGGTCTATCCGGCCGCGCCGGGCGCATTTGAAACTGCACGCGTCAGGGACGCGCTGATCGCGGTCGGCCTGCCCGACCTCGCCGAGCGGCTTGAGGAGGACGGTCATTGGAACCGGATGCTGTCGCTGGGCGAGCAGCAGCGCCTCGGGCTCGCCCGCGCGCTGCTGCACGCGCCGGACTATCTGTTCCTGGACGAGGCCACGGCCTCGCTGGACGAGCCGTCCGAGGCCCGCCTGTACCGGCTGCTGGCGGAGAAGCTGCCACAGGCCACCCTCGTCTCGATCGGCCACCGCTCGACGCTGGAAGCCTTCCATACCCGCAAGGTGACGATGGTGAAGCACGGCGCGATCCACGTCCTCGGTGACGGTGGTGTGCCGGTCGAGAAGGAGCCGAGCGCGGCACGCTGAGACGGCCCGACGAAGCTCTGAGGCTATGGCCCTTGGTTGCGGCCGTGCTTCGAGACGCCCGCCTTTTTCGGCCTTCAGGATGAGGTCTGTCCTCGCGGTGAGATCTGTGACCCCTCATGGTGAGGAGCCCGCCGGAGGCGGCCGTCTCGAACCATGCGGGCCCCTGGCCTACGCCCCAAAGCCCCAAAGCAAAAGGGCGGCAGGTTGCCCTGCCGCCCTCATCAAGTCGCTTCGGGAAGAAGCTTACTTCAGGTTGCTCATGGCCGTCAGGTCGAACGACAGCTTGGCAATGCCGGCCGCGCCGCACCAGTTGGAGCCAGCACCGCCCGGATTGATCGCGGTGACGTTGGTGGTGCCGGTGGCGTTGAAGGCGCTGGTGAAGGCGTTGCAATCACCCTTGTTCAGGTCGGTGTCGGAGTAACGCAGGTCCAGCGTGAACACTTTGTAGGTGAAGCCGATGCCGATGTTCCAGGTGTTGTAGTCCTTGTAGGGGATACCGTTGGCGAAAACGGTGCCGACGCCGGTGCCGTAGAAGGCGTCCGAAGTACCAAACCACTGCCGGCCGAACTCACCCGAGACGTACATGCCCATGCCGGAAGCACCGAAGGCCGTGCTGGGCGCCGTGTACTTGGCGGTCAACGAAGCGTAGTTGCCCCAGGCACCCGAGTTCAGGAAGTTCGGCGAGTAGTACTCGGTCGCGCCGACCGTGAAGCTGTCGTTGATGGTGTAGTTCACCTTGCCGTAGACTTCGACGAAGCTGACGTCCTTCTTCATGACGTTGCCGTCGGCGAGGAAGATAGTGGTCGTGCTGACGCCGCAGACGTTGCCGCCCGGAATGCCGCCGGTGAGCACGTTGTCGGCGCAGCTGCCGCCCGGATACAGGTAGCCCCAGACACCGATATCGAAGGCGAAGGCGCCGAAGGTCGGGCGGATACCGCCGTAGATGTCGACTTCAGCAGCAGCGCGATTGGCGAAGGAGATGCTCTCGGCGGACACGCCGACGTAGAGCTGGAGGTCCTTGTTGACGTTGTAGCGCGGCTCGAAATAGGCCGCGACCGACGGCTTGTGGTTCGACTGCGTGACGCCGCGGAAGATGTAGTCGCTCATGATGGCGCCGCCGAAGGCGATATCCCAGGGATCAAACGCGACCACCGGCGGGGCCTTCAGTGCCTTCACTCGCATGTCTGCCGCGAAAGCCGAGCCCGTCACCATTGCCAGCGCCGTTGCCAACAAAGCCACTTTTTTCATTTCGATCCCCATCACCAGTTCTAAGACCCCAGCCGGATCCCGGAAGCCCCCGGAACGCTCGACCTGATTGCAAATTTCGTAACTGCGGCAATCTGGATGGGGTGAGGCAAACCGTGAAGCAAAAAACGCGGGCATCTGCCGACTTTTTGGGCGTTCTGACGATTCCACGAAAGGTTGTCAGCCCGTGTGTCTTCTCGATCACATTATTTGCATTCCAAAGTGCACTGGGAGGCCCGCGTTAGTACGGGTCCGGCGGTACCGTGCTGCCCGTGCCACGAATCAGGCTGCTTCCCGACGAGATCATCCCCGCGCGCCGACGCGCCGATGCAAAAAGGCCGCAGCATCGCCGGCTGCGGCCTTCCTGTTGCCGATCATGGTCGTCGGATTGGATCCAGCCTTTGGCCTGACCTTGGGCCTAACCTTGTCCTTCGGCCGGTGTCGTGTCCGCAGAAGACGAAGGCATCGCCCAGCTTGTCTCGGCGGCAGGCTCGGGAGCCGGAGCTGCCGGCGTTGACGGCTTCGGAGCTGCCTTCGCCTTCTTCGGCGCCGCTTTCTTCGCAGCCTTCTTGGCGGCCTTCTTAGGCGCAGCCTTCTTAGCGGCCTTCTTTGGCGCGGCCTTCTTCGCAGATTTCTTTGGAGCCTTCTTGGCAGACTTCTTCGCGGATTTCTTCGCGGACTTCTTGGCTGCCTTCTTTGAGGTCTTCTTCGCCGCTACTGCCTTCTTGGCCTTTTTGGCCTTCTTGCTTTTTTTCTTCTTCGCTTTCGCCATCGTGATCCTCCTGTTGCCGCCGAACAATGGTCGATCGGGTGTCTTCAGCCGTTATCTCCGGACGAAAGCTCAGCCTTCGAAAGCTTAGTCTTCGAAAGCTCAGTCTTGCGCGTTCAATGCCGGCTGCGACCCGCCCGTAGCCCAATCGAGAAGCTCAATCGTGTGTACGACCGGAACTGACGTGCCACTGGCAATCTGCACCATGCAGCCGATATTGCCTGCGGCAATCATGTCCGGCTTGACGCTCGCGATGTTGGCGACCTTGCGATCGCGCAACCGGCCCGCAAGCTCGGGCTGGAGAATGTTGTAAGTCCCCGCCGAACCGCAACACAAATGGCTCTCCGGCACATCTTTCACCACGAATCCGTTATTGGAAAGCAATTCTTTCGGAAGGCCCGTGATTTTCTGCCCGTGCTGCAACGAACACGCAGAGTGATAAGCGACGACGATGTTGTCCTGTCGCGTCGTGGCCGCGAGTCCAAGGCCGGCGACGTATTCAGTGATGTCCTTGGCGAGCGCAGAGACCTTCGCCGCATCGGCGGCAAACGCAGCGTCTTCGCGCAGAAGATAGCCGTAGTCCTTGATCACGGTGCCGCAGCCTGACGCCGTCACCAGGATGGCGTCGAGCCCCTCGCCGGCCGCTTCCGCGCGCCACGCCGCGACATTGGCGCGAGCCCGTGCCAATGCGTCCTGATCGTCGCCGAGGTGATGGGTCAGGGCGCCGCAGCACTGCTCGTCCCTGACAAGGACGACCTCGATGCCGTGGCGCGTGAGGAGACTGATGGCGGCCTGGTTGATGCGCGGCGCCAGCACCTGCTGGGCGCAGCCCTGGAGCAGCGCGACCCGGCCGCGCTTCTTGCCGAGTGCCGCGAACACACTGCCGGCGGCGGGCCCGGGCGGCGGCAGCCGGTCCGGCGCCAGCGCCAGCATCGCCTTGAGGCGCAGAACCAGGCCGGGCGTCGCCGACGGCCGCGGCGTCGGCAGGAACGCGGCCAGCGGGCGGGCCAGCCGCGCCAGCCACATGCTGGCGCGGAAACGCTGCGGGTGCGGCAGGACGAAGGCCAGCACTCGGCGCAGCAGCCGCTCGGCGAGCGGCCGCTCGTAACGCTGCTCGATCCTGACCCGGGCCTGATCGACCAGATGCATGTAATTCACGCCCGAGGGGCAGGTCGTCATGCAGGCCAGGCACGACAGGCAGCGGTCGACATGTTTGACCACTTCGGCCGTCGGCGTCTGGTCCTTCTCCAGCATCTCCTTGATCAGATAGATGCGGCCGCGCGGGCTATCGAGCTCGTCGCCAAGCAGCACATAGGTCGGACAGGTTGCGGTGCAGAAGCCGCAATGGACGCAGGCGCGCAGGATCTTGTCGGCTTCCGCGATGTCGGGATCGGCGAGCTGCGCGAGTGAAAATTCGGTCTTCATGCGGCAGTGCCTCGCGTCAGCCGCCCCCGGTTGAGGATGGTCTTCGGATCGAAACTGGCGCGGACCCGCTCGCTCAACGCGGCAAGGCCAGGGGCTTGCGGGTGGAATACATCGATCGCGCGCCTGATGTCCTCGGCCGCCCGGATCAGCGTGGCGTGCCCGCCGGCGGCATTCGTACGTTCGCGCACGGCCCGAGCATGCGCGTCCGGCTTCGGTGGCACCGCCGCCCAGATCAGTCCACCACCCCAATCGTAGATCACGTCGCCACCGGTCTCGCGCGCCAGCAGGGTCCCGAGCGCCGCGCCCGACGCCGGCGGGCAGACGATCCGCCAGACCGGCCAGGCCCCCAGCGCGCCACTGGCCGCGAACGGCAGGACGTCGCGGATCGTGGTCCACAGCGCCGCTGACGCCGTGTCCTCGACGAGAATTGCGGTTCCGAACGGCGCCAGCAATTCGCGCAGCGAGCCGGCACGGTGGGCGGCCGAGGCGGCAATGCCCTCGAGCCGCAGCACGGTCAGCGCCTCGCCCTGGCCTGCGATATCGCCGAGACCTTCGATCTCGGTCCGGAACGCCGATGTCGGCAGATGCGCGGCCCCGGAGACATCGAAAGGCGAGCCGAGCGCCGCCGTCATTGCCTTGTTGGCGGCGGCATCGTCGAGCCCGCGCAGCAACAGCGTCCGCTCGGCCTCCGGCTTGGGCATCACTTTCAGCGTGACCTCGGTCATGACCGACAGCGTGCCCCAGGAACCGGCGAGAAGCTTGCAGAGGTCGTAGCCGGTGACGTTCTTCACCACCTTGCCGCCGGTCTTGAAGCTGTCGCCGAAACCGGAGACGGCATGCGCCCCGAGCAGATGGTCGCGCGCGCCGCCCGCCTTGATCCGGCGCGGACCGGCCAGGCCAGCCGCGATCATGCCGCCGATGGTGCCGAGCGCGGGCGTGCCGAGCAGCGGCGCGGTGTTCATCGGCTCGAAGGCGAATTGCTGGTTCTTGGCATCGATCAGCGACAGCACGTCGGCCAGCGGCGCCCCGGCCTGGAGCGTGACAATGAGTTCGTTGGGCTCGTAGCCGGTGATGGCATTCAGCGCGGAGACGTCGAGCACGGCGTTGGTCGCCATCGCGTGGCCGATGCCGCGCTTGGAGCCATGGCCGATGATCTCGAGCGGCTGCTCATTGGCAATCGCCGCGCGCACCACCTCTTCGACGTCTTTGGCGTCTCGTACCTTGAGCGTATCCACGGGCAAAGGCGGTAGCGAAATTCGCCGCCAAAATCAAATGCAGCGTGACGACAGCGGCCATTGCCGCGCGATCCGGCTCGACCTCGGAGCCACGGCCAAGATTCGATCCTCATCGAAGCATTCACGACGTCGACACTTCGATCACCGGCGAACCAAAGCCGACAGCCGATCGCTACAAATCTGCACCGAGAGACCAACCGACGGAGACGACATCATGAACCACTATGCCACGCAGAAATCGCTCAGCGACGCCGTCGACGGCGGCGGCCTGCTCGTCGTCGCGCAATGGGAAGCGAAGCCGGGCGAGGCCGACAAGATCGCCGCGATCCTCGACCGCTTCCTGCCGGAGGCCCAGCGCGAGGACGGCGTCAAGCTGTTCTTGATCTCGCGCGCAAAGGACAATCCGGCCCAGTTCCTGTTCTACGAACTGTTCCGCGACGAGGCGGCATTCAAGGCGCACCAGGAGAGCGCGCATTTCAAGACCTGGATCGCTGGCGAAGCCCTGCCGCTGCTGGCGAAGCGCGAGCGGGCGCAATACGGACTGCTGTAGGCATTGCCGAGGAAAGAGGCGTGCATCGCAAGCCCTTCCATCGGCGCAAGCGCCTAGAACCGGGGGATGTCCGGGAATGCCAGATTCCCGGCATGGACGTGCATGCGGCCGAGCTCGGCGCAGCGGTGCAGGGTCGGAAACACCTTTCCGGGATTGAGCAGGCCCTGCGCGTCGAAGGCGCATTTCAGACGCTGCTGCTGGTTGAGGTCGATCTCGCTGAACATTTCCGGCATCAGATCGCGCTTCTCGATGCCGACGCCGTGCTCGCCGGTGAGCACGCCGCCGAACTCGACGCAGGCGCGCAGGATGTCGGCGCCGAAGGCTTCGGCGCGCTCGATCTCGCCGGGCTTGTTGGCATCGTAGAGGATCAGCGGATGCAGATTGCCGTCGCCGGCATGGAACACGTTGGCGCAACCAAGCTGGTACTTTTCCGAGAGCTCGCGGATGCGCGCCAGCGCCTTCGGCAGCGCACCGCGGGGGATGGTGCCGTCCATGCAGAGATAGTCGGGCGAAATGCGGCCGACGGCGGGGAAGGCGGCTTTCCGGCCGGCCCAGAACAGATTGCGCTCGGCTTCCGAGGTCGAGATCTGGCAGGTGGTCGAGCCGCAAGCGTTCGCAATCGTCTCGACCCGCGTGATCAGCTCGTCGACCTCGATCTTGGGACCGTCGAGCTCGATGATGAGGAGGGCCTCGACATCGAGCGGATAGCCGGCATGGACGAAGGCCTCCGCGGCGTGGATCGCGGGCTTGTCCATCATCTCCATGCCGCCGGGAATGATGCCGGCGCCGATGATGCGCGCCACGCATTCGCCGGCCGCCTCGACTTGCGCGAAGCCGACCATCAGCGCGCGCGCCGTCTCCGGCTTTTGCAGGATGCGCACCGTGATCTCGGTGATGACACCGAGCAGGCCTTCCGAGCCGGTGATGACGCCCATCAAATCGTAGCCGGAGTTTTCCGCCGACTTGCCGCCGATGCGCAGGATCTCGCCGCTCATCAGCACGATCTCGCAGCCGAGCACGTTGTTGGTGGTCATGCCGTATTTCAGGCAGTGCACGCCGCCGGAATTCTCCGCGACATTGCCGCCGATCGAGCAGGCGATCTGCGATGACGGATCCGGCGCGTAGTAGAACCCAGCATGGGCGACGGCCTGGCTGATCGCGAGGTTGGTGACGCCGGGTTCGGTGACGACGGCGCGGTTGTCGAAATCGATCTCGCGGATGCGCTTGAACTTGCCGAGGCCCAGAAGCACGCCGTCTTCCAGCGGCAGCGCGCCGCCGGACAGCGAGGTGCCGGAGCCGCGGGGCACCACCTTGATGCCCTGCCCTGCACAATATTTCAGGACCAGCGAAACCTGCTCGGTCGTGTCGGGCAGCACAACGACCATCGGCGGCTGCCGATAGGCCGTCAACCCATCGGATTCATAGGCCCGCATCTCGGCGGCGCTGTCGATCACGCCTTCGCCCGGCACGATTGCGCGCAATGCAGCCACGATCTCGGCGCGGCGCGCGAGCACGGCCTGGTCGCTCGCGGGCATCATGATGGCCATAACATTTCCTTCATGGCATATCCTTCCGGCCAAGGCCGCATGATCGATTTGTCGCGGTAAATCAACCACGTCCGCGGTGGTTTGGGTAGGCCGTCCGAAAGTCGGATCGACGATCCTGCGCGAGTTCGCTCTGGGACAAGTAGGAAATCGTGAAACCTGCCATGGTTTGGCGGCTTGTCCAATCCGAGCAGGCCTGCCAAAACCGGCAGGTCCGACCGTTGCCGATCAGGCATGCAACTGACCAGCCCCCAGGGAAGAGACGAAGAGCACCCGATGACAAAACTGATTTTTGGCGCATTGACCATTCTCACCGCGATTGCCACCGCACCCGCCGCGATGGCGCAGGACGTCGCGGCCGGCAAGTCGTCGTTCAACAAATGCCTGGCCTGTCACGCGATCGGCGAAGGCGCCAAGAACAAGGTCGGCCCCGAGCTCAACGGCCTCGACGGCCGCAAGTCCGGCACCGCGCCGGACTACAATTACTCCGACGCCAACAAGAATTCCGGCATCACCTGGAACGAGGCCGTGTTCAAGGAATACATCAAGGACCCCAAGGCCAAGATCCCCGGCACCAAGATGGCGTTCGCCGGCATCAAGAACGAGACCGAGATCAACAATCTCTGGGCCTACGTGTCGCAGTTCGACAAAGACGGAAAGATCAAGCAGTAAGCGCGGGAACGGCGGCCGCTGGAGCTTCGGTTCTGAACCGAAGCTCCAGCTTCTCGTTTTGACGCGTTTTCTTCACGCGAACCGGCATCCACTTCGCTCGAAAACGCTCTAATCGGCGGTCGCCTGCGCCGGGACGATTTTCCCGATCATCGTCTCGATCTCTGTCTTCACGAGATCGGGCACCGCGTTCTGCACCATGTGGCCGAGATCAGGCAGCACGATCAGCTTGGCATTCTGCACGGTGGCGGCGAACGGGCGGGCGTGAATGGCGGTCTTTACCGTCTTGTCGGGTTCGCCGGCGATGATCGTGACCGGCGCCGTTATCTCGCCGTAGCGCGGAGCTTGCGCAGCCACCGCCTGCTTCAGCGACACCAGATCATAGGCATTGGCGATGAACTCGCGCGGGCGCAGCAGCAACGGCGTCGCGGAGTCCTGCACGAAACCGTCCGGCATCGTTTGCGGCAGGAAGACGTTGCGCGCGCCGGACTCGCTCAGGAAATAGCCTAGCGGGAGGGTTATGGTGTAGGCGAACAGCGGGCCGATTACGGGCGTTGCGATGATCTCGTTGTAGCGGCCGACGCCGCCGCGCCAAGGATGGGTGACGGGCGCGAGCATCACAAGGCCCGCGACGCGGCCGGGATGATCGAGCGCCAGCCGCGCGCCGAGCGCGCCGCTCCAGGAATGCACCACGAACACCGCGCGATCGATCCCGAGCTTGCCGAGCGCCTCATCGATCATTCGCGCCTGGACCTCCGGCGTCGAATCCTGCCGCCGCGCCCGCGTGCTCCAGCCGTGGCCGGGACGGTCGATCAGGATGACGCGATGGTTCCTGGCGAGGAGATCGCCGAGCGGCCGCCGCATTGCCTCGAGGTTGGAGCTCGCGCCGTGCAGCATCACGATCGGCAGGCCCGAATCGCGCGGGCCGATATCGACGAGGTGAAGCACGGCACCCTCGACCTCGATCATCCGGCCCTGCGGTGGAAAGGCGCGTTGCACGGCGAGGACGCCGGCCTGCGTGACCAGCGCCAGCACAACCAGCGCGGTCACGACTGACATCACGATCATGGACGGAATCCGGGCGACCCAAGGCACAGGGCAGTTACGTGGCTTGCGGCCGGCAGTTTCGCCCGGGGAGCCCCCGCGCTCCACTTGAAATGCCGGGGCTGTGGATATGTGCATAATTCAAGCGAGAAAAACGCAATGAAATCAATACTGCTCCCCGGAGCACGCAGGCTTCGAAACAGCTTCATGCACTCGTCATCGCGGCTTCCTTATAATCGCCATGGTCGGTTCCGCCATTTAGACGCAGGTGGGCGCCGATCGTGCTCGCAACCCTCAGGGATGCGGGAAGACCGGCAGGATTTATCCTGATTTGAACCGGAGAATTTCGATGAGCCTGAGATCCAAAGATACTGCGATCGACGAGATCGTGGCAAGCTGCCACGGTGACCTGCGCGGTGCCGTGCGCGCGCTGCTGCTGATCAACGAGCACCTCGAGACGGAGCTTGCAAAGGCCTACGCCGCAGCGGTCGATCGCGGCCTCGCCGAGCGCGAAGGCAGCGTTTTGCACTAGATTGCTGTCGACCTAGTTCGTGCTGTCCTCGTCCTTTTCCTCGTCAGGCGTGGGTGCGGGACAGGCGCGGATGGTCGAACGGGCAAGCTTGGCGTCGGCCTTCGATTTGTAAGGACCGTCACCGAACCAGACGTCGCCGAAGATCACGGGATTGCTGGTCACGATGTTGCATTTTCCGGTGGCGCGATTGCCGACCACCCAGAACAGTCCGTCGGCGAGGCTCGCCGTGCCCGACGCCAACAGCAACATACCTGCAAAGATCAAACGCTTCATGGCTGTGCTCCCGCCATGAAGGTAGGCCTGCGGCGGTGCCATCCACACCCCTTGTAACGCGGCGCGTGTCATCGTGGTTAATCCGCCTGCGCCGCATTCGCTCGAGCAATGATCGACTTGTCCGCTAAATATCGCGGCCTTCGACCTTCTCGGTCAGCGCCTTGACCTGGTCGGGGATCTTCTCGAGGTGCGGATTGACGGCGAGCGCCTTGCGGTAGGCTTCGAGCGCGCGCTTTTCGTCGCCGACCTCCTGCATGATCATGCCGAGGCCTGCGAGCGCGCCGAAATGACGAGGCTCGCGGATCAACACCTCGCGGATGTCGGCGAGCGAGCGGCCATAATCGTTCTGCATGTAGTAGAGCGTCGCACGACGATTCCAGGCCTCGATGTAGTCGGGCCTGAGCTTGACGACCGAATCCAGCAGCTTGATCGCAACCTCGATCTTCTTTGCGTCGACGGCGGTCTTGGCCCGCGCCATCAGCAGCGCCGCGGTGTCGCTCGGGGTCTGGATCCAGATCGCCCAGATCCGCGCCTCGACATGCTTGGCGCTGGCTTCGTCGGGCGCAGCTTTCAGCGCGCCGAACAGGAAATCGAGATTCTTGGTGCGGTCGACCTTGGGCAGCTTGGCCGGCGCTTCCGGAAGTTTCTTCTGCTTGCCGGGCGGAGCCGGCGGATCAGCCTGCGCCAGCGCCGGAGCGAGGCCGGCGGCTCCCAGCACAAGAGCCAGACACAGGGTGCGCGCGAAGAGGAATCTCACTGCCATGGTCGAAGTCTAAACGCGCAAAGCCGCCCTTGCAAAGCAGGGGCGGCGTCAAACTCGTGTGAGACCGTGGTCTTGCGGGCGCGCGAGCGTCAGGCAGGGCGAAATCAGCCGCCCAGATCAGCCCTGGCGAGCCTTGAAGCGGCGCTGCACCTTGTTGATCACATAGACCCGGCCCTTGCGGCGGACCAGGCGGTTGGCGCGATGGCGACCGCGCAGCGATTTCAGCGAGTTACGGACCTTCATGGCAGAATCCTGAACGTTCGAAAGGCCGTGTTCGGCACTACCGTTTCGGCACGCGCGAATGAGGCAAAATGAGATTTTCCCGCTGGCGGACCGACCGCCCGGGACGGGGCGGTTCTTAAGGCATGGGAGGACCGGATGTCAATGTTAACTGGCCCGATCGCACCCAGCAAATTCAGGAAAACAACCCGATGCAAAGTAGAAGCGGCCGGATCGGGCTCAATCATCTCGGACGACGCCGATCCCACAACGCCTTGTCCCCACAATGCCTTGCCAAATTCGTTATATCATATAATCAATTCGACAACCCGTCGGGAGGAAACCCATGCCGAAGCTGAAGCTGCCGAACATCGACGACGTCGTTGCCATCGACATCCACACCCACGCCGAGGAGCCCTGCGGCACCCATCCCGACGACGGCTATGACGACTTCCAGGCGCAGATGGCGGACTATTTCAAGTCGCCGCACAAGCATCCGCCGACCGTGCCGGAGACCGCCGCCTACTATCGGTCCAAGAACATCGCCGCGGTGATCTTCCCGGTCGACGCCGAGCGCGAGACCGGCTTCCGCCGCTACAAGAATGAGGAGATGCTGGAGATCGCCTCCGACCATCTCGACGTTCTCATCCCCTTCGTCTCGATCGACCCGCACAAGGGCAAGCTCGGTGTGCGCGAGGCGCGCAAGCTGATCGAGGAATACGGGGTGCGCGGCTTCAAATTCCACCCAACCATGCAGGGCTTCTACGCCAACGACCGCATGGCCTATCCGCTCTATGAAGAGATCAACAATGGCGGCGCGATCGCGCTGTTCCACACCGGCCAGACCGGCGTCGGCTCGGGCATGCCCGGTGGCATGGGCATGCGGCTGAAATATTCCAACCCGATGTACATGGACGACGTCGCGGCCGATTTCCCCGAGCTCAAGATCATTCTCGCCCATCCCTCCTTCCCCTGGCAGGAAGAGGCGCTGTCGGTCGCGACCCACAAGCCCAACGTCTACATCGACCTCTCGGGCTGGTCGCCGAAATATTTCCCGCCGATCCTGGTGCGCTACATCAACTCGATCCTGCAGGACAAGATGCTGTTCGGTTCGGACTGGCCGGTGATCACGCCCGACCGCTGGCTGTCGGATTTCGCCAAGATCGAGATCCGCGACGAGATCCGGCCGAAGGTGCTGAAGGCCAACGCGCGCAAGCTGCTGGGGATCTAGGCGCGTACTCGTCAGCGCATCGAGGGCTTCGACGCTGCTATCGAAGCCCTCATGCTCCGGCCCTGAGGGCCTAAGACTTTGGCGCGGTGAATCTGATGGCTATGTTATGCGATCAGTTCACGCCTGCGAGGAAGCCGGCCAGGATTGTCCGGCTTTGGCTGAGCGTCTCGATACGTTCGTCGATCAGGCCGACCTGCTGAGTGAGTATTTTTCGCAGCTCGTTGCACGGCGTGAAAGCTGGATCGTTGTTCCTCACGCATGGGAGCAACCGCTTGATGGTTTCGAGCGTCATTCCCGCGCCGCCGAGCATCTTGGTGCGCCGTACGGTTTCCTCTTCGGCCAAGCCATAGTCGCGATAGCCGGAGTTCGTCCGCAGCGGCGTGAGCAGTCCTTCGCCTTCGTAGTAGCGCAGCATTCGGACGCTGACCCCCGTCCGCCGGGAGAGTTCGCCGATTTTCATCTGAAGCCCCTTGACCCTGACAGCACTGTCAGACCCTAAAGACTTTGCTCGTCCAAGTGAATGCCACTTGTGAAGGGAGCAACGATGAAAGCCTACCATTTGAATGGCCATGCTGGTGCTGGCCGCCTTGCGCGCGCCGAAATCAGCAAACCCGAACCCGCCAATGGCGAGGTCCGCATTCGGGTCGAAGCGGCAAGTCTGAATTACCGCGACCTCCTGATCCTCGACCGTGCAGGCCAAGGCGAGATCAACGGCCGCGTGCCACTCTCCGACGGTGCGGGTGTCGTTGACGCCATCGGCGCCGGCGTCGCGCAATGGCGACTCGGAGACCGCGTCGCTGCGTCGTTCTTCCGCGATTGGATCTCGGGGCCGTTCAAGTCCAGCTATATTCCGTCATCCCTCGGTGGCAACACGATGGACGGAATGCTGGCTGAGTATGTCGTGCTGCCGGCGACCGCGCTGGTCTCAGTGCCGGCCCATCTGTCCGCGGTGGAGGCAGCGACCCTGCCCTGTGCCGGCGTCACGGCTTTCCATGGCCTCATCGCACGCGGCGGGATGCAAAGGCGACACGCTATTGGTCCAGGGAACAGGCGGCGTCGCGCTGTTCGGGCTTCAATTCGCAGCGGCGCTGGGGGCGCGTGCGATCGTGATATCCTCCTCGGATGAAAAACTCGCCCGCGCCAAGGCGCTGGGCGGCTCGATCCTCATCAACTACCGCGACACCCCTGACTGGGATGTCGTCCTCATGAAGGCGACGAATGGCGCAGGTGCCAGTCACATCCTCGAACTCGGCGGTCCCGGCACTTATGACCGATCGCTGCGATCGGTCGCTTCGGGTGGCAAGATCGTCCAGATCGGTGTCTTGACGGGGTTCGGTCCCAAGCCCGACCTCGCGCGCCTGCAGTGGGAGAATGCCGACATCATTGGTGTCACCGTCGGATCGGTCGAACACTTTGCCGCGATGAATCGCTTCCTGACCGAACACGCGATCCACCCGATCGTGGATCGGGTCTACGACTTCGACGACGTTCCCGAAGCGTATGCGCACCTGCGGACCGGCTCACACTTCGGCAAGATCGTGATCAGGCTTTAAAAGCGAGGGCTCAGTTCGCGTTTCCGTGTTGGATCGATACCGCGGCGCCTTGTATAGTCCGTGGACCGCAACGATCCCGGAGGACAGGTCAATTGAGTCTCAAAGCCGTTGTCTTCGATGCCTACGGAACGCTTTACGATATCCAGTCGGTCGCCGAGACCACCGAGGATGCGTTTCCGGGCTACGGTGAGATCATCACGCAGATCTGGCGAATCAAGCAGCTCGAATACACCTGGTTGCGCTCGCTGATGCGGCGCTACCAGGACTTTGCAGCCATCACGCGCGACTCGCTTGCCTATACGCTGCGCGTGCTCGGGCTCGCTTACGAGAATGAGGCATTCGAGCGCGTCGTCGAGAAGTACCTTCATCTCGATCTCTATCGGGATGCGACGGCGGCGCTCACGGCTCTGAAACCGCGAAAGCTCGCCATCCTCTCCAACGGCAGTCCGGACATGCTGAATGCGCTCGTGCGCAACTCCGGCCTCGACGCCCTGCTCGACGCCACGATCAGCGTCGACGAGAAGAAGATCTTCAAGCCGAGCCCGGAGGCCTATGAGCTGATCGGCGAGGTGCTCGGCACCGCGCCTGACGAGGTGCTGTTCGTCTCCTCCAATCCCTGGGATGTCGCGGGCGCGAAAGCATTCGGACTGAACGTTGCCTGGATCGAACGGGTGACGCCGGAAGCGATGGCGCTGGCTTGCGTCGAGAACGAACTCGTGGCACCGCTGACGATGTTTAAGGCGATCCGCACCCAGATGGACGAGCTCGGCTTTGCGCCGGATCATCGCGTCCGGGCGCTCTCGGAACTGCCAAGTTGCTTAGGCATCGCCGCCCAACGGTAAGTCTGGAATGAGCCGACCTGAATGAGCCTGGAATCCGTTCGCGCCTTCTTCGCCGAGAAAGCCCCCGACATATCAGTTATCGAATCCCCGATCAGCTCCGCGACAGTGCCGCTGGCCGCCGAGGCTTATGGCGTCGAGCCCGGACGGATTGCCAAGACGCTGTCGTTGCGGATCGGCGAGCGCGTGATCCTGATCGTCGCGGCCGGCACTTCGCGCATGGACAACAAGAAGGTGAAGGCGGCGTTCGGCGGCAAGCCGAAAATGCTGGGACTGGAAGAGGTCGCCGAGATCACCGGCCACGAGGTCGGCGGCGTCTGCCCGTTCGGATTAAAGGCGCCGCTGCCGGTCTATTGCGACGTCTCGCTGAAAGCGTTCGACGTGGTGGTGCCGGCCGCCGGCTCGACCCACAGCGCCGTGCGCATCACGCCGGAGCGGATGGCGGAGCTGACCCGGGCTGAATGGGTCGATGTCTGCGAAGTCAGGCCGTAAGGCAGCTGGGGGATGCCTGATGCATTTGCCGGTCAGGGACGCTAATGTACGGACCATGCCCGATGATAAGGTCAAACGGCGGCTGACCACCGTGCTATGCGCTGATGTGCACGGCTATTCTCGTCTCATGGAAGCAGACGAGGCGGGAACGCTGGAGACACTCCGCCGCTATCGCACGGCCATCGCGCGATTGGTGGAGCGCCATGACGGCCGGATCGTGAATACCTGGGGCGATGCCGTCATCGCCGAATTCGCCAGCGTCGTGGAAGCCGTGCAGTGTGCGGTCGAGATTCAGCAGGAAATTTCCAACCAGGATTCGGGCCCACCTCCCCCGATGCGGTTTCGCATCGGCATCAATCTCGGCGATGTGATGGTGGATGGTTCCGACCTCTATGGAGACGGGGTCAATATCGCGGCGCGTCTGCAAGAACTTGCCGAACCCGGTGGTATCGTGATCTCCAGCTCCGCCTATGATCAGGTGCACAACAAATTATCTGTTGGCTTCGACTGCCTCGGCCAGCGTCCAATGAAAAACATTGCTCCCCGTGACCAGCTATCGTGTGACCATGAGCGGCCAAGCCGCTCAAGCACGGAGCTTTCCGCCTGGCGAACGCCTGACATCTCAGACCGCAAGTGCGGGCTCGCAAACTGACGCCGCGCACCGCGACAGATCCGAGTCATCCAATTGGATGGGCTTCGTTTCAGACGGACTGGCGAAGCTGCCCCGCCCGGTTGCGGCGGCCCTCACGGTGTCGGCCTTTCTGATTCTGATCAATATTTTCACCGGCATGCACAAGATCTGGTTCCATTGGCCGGTGGCAGCTTTGCTCTTCGGCGCCATCATGCGGACGGCGCTCCGGGATCGACCTGAGTCGGACGGCAAGGGCGAGCGCTGAACGAGGCGGCACAACCGCGCTTCGCGCCCACTGCTGCGCGCGCGCGCCCCGATCATGCTTGGGCAGCACTACTCGTCGCTATCGTCATAAGGCCGCGGCTGCGCCTGCGGAGGTGGTGGCGGCACATTGTTGTATCGCGGCGCCGGCGCGGCGCGATTGCCCGGAACCTGCTGCTGCGGCGGCATCTGGTTGTTGGACTGGAACACCGCGCGACAGCCGCTGGAGAGCTGGGGCGTATTCTGCCGCAAGCAGGCCGTAATGCGGCTCACATCAGGGATCTGATCGCTGCACAGCCGCCACACATCCGGCGTGCAGGCCATCTGCTGCTCCATGGTTCCGCGATACTCTTCAGCGGATGCAGCGCCTTGCGCGACGATGCCGCCGATTGCAAGCGCCACACCCAGCGCGATCCGCTCTGTTCGCATGTCCGATTCCTTCGCGAGTCTCTCGAATTCTGTTCAATCAATGAGACGCGGAGAGGTTCTGGACCAACAAAAAATTGTGAAAATGGGCCAGGAACCTATTCGACCTTGCCGATCTTCTTCACCGCAGCAATCAGCCGCGCGCTGTCGACCGCCACGAACTCGGCAAACGCCGGCGCGTCCTGATAGGCAACGAGACTGCCCGACGTTTCGAAGGCCTTGAGCACGTCGGGGCTCGTCATCACCTGCGCCATCGCCTCGCGCAGGCGAGTCGCGATCGGCGCGGGAAGAGCACTCTGTGCAAAGAGTCCGGCCCAGATGTACATCTCGACGTCCTTGTAACCGAGCTCCTGGAAGGTCGGCACATCGGGGAAGCTTGCGACGCGCTTGGCGCCGCAATTGCCGAGCACGCGCAGCTTGCCGTCCTCCACTTGCGGCTTCAGCGTTCCCGGTGCGGCGGCGATCGCCTGCACGGTGCCGCTGAGCAGCGCGGTGAGCGCCGGTCCGGCGCCGCGAAACGGCACATGCAGCAGCTTGATGTCGGCGCTGCTCGCAAACATCTCCATCGCCACGTGCAGCGTGCCGTAAGGCCCCGATGAGCCGTAGGTGATCTGGCCGGGACGCTTCCTGGCATCCTCGACGAAATCCTGCGCGGTCTTCCATGGCGCCGAGGCGGGCACCGCGAGCAGCGTGGGATCGGCCAGCACCCGCGCGATCGGCATGAACTGCGAGAGCTCGTAGGCGACCGGACGGTCGAACAGCCGGTCGGCCTCGGGCAGCACCGCGAGCGAGGACAGCGTCATCAGCAGCGTGTAGCCGTCGGGCTCGGCGCGCGCCGCCGCGGCATTGCCGACGGATCCACCGCCACCGCCGGCGCGGTTGTCGACGATGACCGCCTTGCCGAGGATTCGCTCCAGCGCCTGTGCGACGGGGCGCGCCGCAAGATCCGCCTGGCCGCCGGCCGGAAACGGCACGATCATGGTGACGTTGCGAGAGGGATAGGCTTGCGCGAAAGCCGCGCTCGACAACACAGGCAACAACGGCAATGCGGCAGCCGCGCGCAGGACATCGCGTCGATCCATGGCAGATTTCCCCCTGTTTTCTTATTTCGCTGCCAGCCTAGCGTGACCGTCCGCAAGAACAAGCCGCGCGGCGGGATTAACGAAGCATTATCCATGTTCCGCCCGGTCAGGAACGCCCCCCTGGGCTCACCGTTGCCTCCCAGGGAGTGGAGCGATGAATAGACTTCAGACCATTGACGTGGCGCTGGACGAGATGCTGGTGAATCTCGCCGCCATCGTCTTGCGGCTTTCAAAGCCGGACGTGACGCGAACGCCGGAAGCGCGACGCGCCTTGGCGCAATCCGTGCACCAATACGCGGTCTGCGCGAAGCGTTCGCGCGATCCGCGTGTTCATGATTTGAAGTCGCAACTGGAGGAGACGTTGAAGCCGAGCTTGCGAATTGTGGTGCGTAATGGTGAGAAGGTGTCTTAGTCCAACCCGTCATTGCGAGCGCAGCGAAACAATCCAGAATACCTCCGCGGAGACATTCTGGATTGCTTCGTCGCTTCACTCCTCGCAATGATGGAGGTCGATGAAGCCGCTCGCTCTACGACGGCTTTTCTAAGACGGCTTTGCCTTTCCGCGCACTCGCCGCTTGCACGTCCCCGGCAGCTTCGCCGCGAGAAAATCACCGAGCGCCTCGACGCGCGCGGGGCGCGGGCCGCCAGGTGGCGTCACCAGATGCACGGCGCCTTCGACCTGCTTCCAGTCCTTCAGGATCACTTCGACCTCGCCGGAGGAGATGGCGTCACCGACGATGAATTCCGGAAGGTCGGCGATGCCGAGGCCGGCGATCAGCGCCGGCATCACCGCTTCGCCGTTGTTGACGCGGAGCTGTCCGCCCGGACGTACGCTGGCCTGCTCGCCGGCCGAGTTGGTGTAGTGCCAGACGTTGGGCGTGGAGAGATAGGCGTAGCTGAAGCATTTGTGCTCGGCCAGATGCATCGGATGCGTCGGCCGCCCGTGTTGCTCGAGATATGACGGCGCGGCCACCGTGAAACGCGGCATGGTGAAGAGCCGGCGGGCGATCAGCGAGGAATCCGGCAGCCGCGCGATCCGCACCGCCATGTCGAAGCCCTCGCCAATCAAATCGATGGTCGCATCGCTCAAGTGCAGATCGACCGAGACCTCCGGATACGCCTCGAAGAACTCCGGCAGCAGCGGCGCCACCGCCTTGATCCCGAATGTCATGGGCACGGCGAGCCGCACGAGGCCGCGCGGTGCGACCGATTGCGCCAGCGCCTCGTTCTCCGCCGCCTCGCCGTCGGACAGCAGGCGCGTCGCACGCTCGGCGAGCTTATGCCCGGCATCGGTCAGCGCGAGCCGGCGTGAGGTGCGGTTGAACAGCCGGGCGCCGAGCCGCTCTTCGAGGCGCGTGACCGCCTTGGACACCGTTGCCTTGGACATCGCGAGCTCACCAGCGGCCCCCGCAAACGACCGTAATTCCACGACTTTTGCGAAAATCGCGAGCGCCTCGAAATCGGGGAGTTTGGCCATGAAAGCGGATCCAATTGGGATGTTTAAGGAAACAATGTGTTTCGACAGTTTCTATTTCTATACCACAAACAGAGGCTTATCCAAGGGTCATCAGAAATTCAGGAATGGAGAAATCCAATGACCAAGAAGCTCTCAGGCAAGGTTGCCCTCGTCACTGGTGGCTCGCGCGGTATCGGCGCGGCCTCTGCTCGCGCCCTCGCCGATGAAGGCGCGGATGTCGCGATCAGCTACGTTGCCTCTCCCGAAAAGGCGGAAGCCGTCGTCACCGAGTTGAAGGCCCGAGGCGTCAATGCCCGCGCCTTCAAGGCGGACCAGGCCTCGGCCAAGGACGTGACGCAGCTCGTCAACGACGTCGCGAAGGAGTTCGGCCATCTCGACATCCTCGTCAACAATGCCGGCGTCGCGAGCGGCGGTGCGATCGATGACGCCAATGCCGACACCGAAGCGCTCGCCCGCCAGGATGCCATCAACGTGCATGGCGTGATCGCTGCGATCCGCGCCGCTTCGCAATTGATGGGCGAAGGCGGCCGCATCGTCACCGTCGGCTCGATGCTCGCCGATCGCGCCTCGTTCCCGGGTCTTGCGGACTACGTCGCCACCAAGGCCGCCGTGGTCGGTTACACCAAGGGCGCAGCGCGCGACCTCGGCCCACGCGGCATCACCGTGAATGTGGTGCAGCCCGGCTCGATCGACACTGACATGAACCCGAAGGACGGCGGCGAGTTCGCCGAGACCCAGCGCAAGCAGCACGCGTTGCAGCGCTTCGGCCGCCCCGAGGAAGTCGCGGCTGGCGTCGTGTTCCTCGCAAGTCCGGAAGCCTCCTTCGTCACCGGCACGGTGCTCAACGTCGACGGCGGTTTTGGCGCCTGATCAAGGCGCCATCCGCCAAAACAAGGAATTACGCAGATGATCGAACTCAGACCCTTCGCAAAGCTCGGCGGCGCCGATCACGGCTGGCTCAATGCCAAGCATCATTTCTCCTTCGCAAGCCATTACGACCCCGACAACATGGGTCACGGCGCCTTGCGGGTCTGGAACGACGACGAGATCGCGCCGAACACCGGCTTTCCCGCCCATCCCCACGCCAACATGGAAATCATCACCTATGTGCGCGAGGGCGCGATCACCCATCAGGACAGCCTCGGCAACGAAGGCCGCACCGAAGCGGGCGACGTGCAGGTGATGAGCGCCGGCAGCGGCATCCGCCACTCCGAGTACAATCTCGAGTCGACCAAGACACGCATCTTCCAGATCTGGATCGAGCCGACCGCGCGCGGCGGGCAGCCGACCTGGGGCTCGAAGCCGTTTCCGAAAGGAGACCGCTCGGGCAAGCTCGTCACCATCGCGAGCGGCTTCGAGCATGACACGGACGCGCTGCCGATCCGCGCCGATGCGCGGGTGCTCGCCACCACGCTGAAGGCCGGTGAGAGCGCCGAGTACGTGCCGCACAAGTCGCGGCACCTTTATCTGGTGCCCGCGGCGGGGTCAGTCCAAATTAACGGCGTGCGCGTCAACGCCCGCGACGGCGCCGCGATCCGCGACGAGGACAGGCTGAAAATCACGGCACTCGAAGATTCCGAGATCGTGCTCGTCGACGCGGCGTAACGGCTCTCTCTGTCATGGCCGGGCTTGTCCCGGCCATCCACGCCCCGCGACGAGCGAACAAGAACGTGGATGCCCGGGACGAGCCCGGGCATGACGACCCAAAAAAAGCACTCACTCAATCCCATCGGAGACATCATGACCAAAGTTCTCGTCCTGTATTATTCCGCCTATGGCCACATCGAAACGATGGCCAATGCCGTTGCCGAAGGCGCGCGCGAAGCCGGTGCCACCGTCGACATCAAGCGCGTACCCGAGCTGGTGCCGGCCGAGGTCGCCAAGGCGTCCTATTACAAGCTCGACCAGGCCGCCCCCGTCGCCACGATCGACGACCTCGCCAATTACGACGCGATCATTGTCGGCACCGGCACCCGCTTCGGCCGCATGGCCTCGCAGATGGCGAACTTCCTCGACCAGGCCGGCGGTCTCTGGGCCAAGGGCGCGCTGCACGGCAAAGTCGGCGGCGCCTTCACGGCGACCGCGACCCAGCATGGTGGTCAGGAGACGACGCTGTTCTCGATCATCACCAACCTGTTGCATTTCGGCATGGTCGTGGTCGGCCTGAATTACGGCTTTGCCGGCCAGATGAAGCTCGACGAGGTCACCGGCGGCGCGCCTTACGGCGCCACCACGATCACCGGAGGCGACGGCAGCCGGCAGCCCAGCGCCAACGAGCTCGCCGGCGCACGCTATCAGGGCCGCCAGATCGCGGAGACAGCCAGGAAGCTGCACGGCTGAGCGCGGTTAAGCTTTACGTCCGAACCACTGCATGGCAGGTGCGATCTGGGCGGCATTCTCTTCTGGAGATGCCGCCCCATCTCTGTGGCCAGGATATTTCACCAAAAGCGATACGAATGGCTTTCGAACTCTTGTTGATCGCGCAGATGATCCGCAGGCCCGCTCAGGCGCTGGCGCGGCGCTGGTATTGCCGGAGCCTGTTCAAGGCCTCACGCGGCCGCTTTCACTGTGCCGGCTGCGCGAAGTCATGATGCTCTAGCCACTAGGCCTGCGTGATGTCCGCGTTGGGCTTAATGGGCGCAGTCGCGACAGGCGCCGGCGCTGTCGACAGCCACCAGCCCTCACCGGCGAACCAGCAGGTCTCGTCGGGAGCGCCCTCTCTCCGCAACGACTGCACGCCCTCCCACCCCCTTGCGAACGCCTCGGCCAGTCGCCGGGCGGCATCCGCGTTCTGCAATCCCGCGCAGCCGATGAATTGGGCACGCCCGAGGAATTTGGCGGGCCAGACCGCCCCCTCGTCGGGGCGCGTGATCATCAACATGCCGCCGATCATGCCTTCGGGCGCGAGTGGAAACACCAGCCGCCCACCGGGCAGCAAGGCATCGAGCCATTCGGTGGCCGGCTGCGCCGCACCCGCGCAGACATAGATCACGTCGGCTTTGGGAAGATCGGACGCGATGCCCGATCGATCCCGCACGTCCGTATGGGCGATGTCCTTCAGATTCTCGCGCGCGAGGCCTGCCAGACGTTCGTCGATCTCGTAGGCATGGACGCGGCCGCCGGGGCCGACGAGATGCGCGAGGATTGCGGTGTAATAGCCGCTCCCCGCGCCGATCTGGATCACAGTCTCGCCTTCCTTCACCGCGCAACCGCTGAGCCAATAGGCGTGCGCGCCGGGCATCCCGATATTGAGACCCCGCGCGCTGTCGAGCGCGAGCAGCGTGTTCTGATAGAGGAAAGCGGGATCATCATCGGGTGTGACAACATAGGGGTGGCCGCCAACCGAGATCGACCACGGCCCGGGTCCGGCGAACGTCTCGCGCCTGACGGTGCGAAACGCTTCTTCGATACGGGGGTCCGCGGCCCTCGCCGCGGCGCTGATCAACTGTGCATAGAATGCGCGATATTTTGCCGAACGATCTTCCATGTCGCCTCCGGGAAACAGGCGACGATAACACAACGATTGCGATAATCGAGTGACCCTACAATCCAGGGCGGCGCGTCAGCGCGTCCTCTTGCCCATCGCCTGCGCCGCAAAGGCGGCAAGCCTGGGGTGACGACGCAGGCCCTGCGCGGCGTGGTCGCGCCACGCGAAGGGCATGCCGCGCCAGGACAGCGCGACGCTGACATCCGTCAGCGGCACCGGCTCGGCGCCGAAGCGGCGCTTGTAGTCCTGGTTGCCGATGCTGAGGTCGAAACGGCGCACGCCTTCCGCATGCAGCGCCGCCATAGTGCGCTCGGTCACGAGCAGCCCCGGCGAGCAGTTCGACCAGGAATCGCCGGTGTGGCTGATGCGCAGCAGGAAATAGGTCTCACCGAACCTGACGCCGAGCGCGGTGGCGACAATGGCCTCGTCGCAAACCAGCGCCGAGATGACGGCATAACCGTTCGCGACGCCCCGACGCGCGACCTCGCGATAGAACTGCGCATGGGTTTCGTCGTTGAGGACGAAGCGCGAGCCGAGCTTTCGCATGCGCGCCTGCTGCTGGGCATCCATCACGTCCAGCAGCTCGCGCGCACGCGCGACATCGGTGGCGATCTCGAATCGCGCGCCGGCGTGACGGTTGAAGACGCGCCAGCAGCGTGGCATCTGCATGCGCTTGATCGAGGCCTGGTAATCTTCATAGTCGTCGCCGGTCAGCACGAGGTTGCCGTTGAGCGAGCAGGACCCGATCCGGCCGAGCGACACCAGCGGGTTCGGGTTGCCGCCGATCTGGGCCGGCATCTTCTTCAGGCGCAGCAAATCGAAGCGGTCCGGCAATGCGCGCAATGCGTCGATCAGCGCCGTGCCGATCGCATCCGCCGCCGCCGCGTCCAACGCGGCATCGAGCGCCAGGATCGGCGCGTTGTTGTCGGAAACGCCGAGATCGGCGAATTCGACGATGCGGATGCCGCGCCTGAGGTGGCTGATCATCGGCACGATTGCGATGTCCCTGCCGGTCGTGGCATCGGAGATCAATGCAATCAGCGGCGAGAGATCGTGGAACGCCTCGTACCAGGCGCCGAGCCAGTAGCCATGCTGGAATGCAGTGCGATGGCCTGCGTTCAGGCGCGATGCGGCCCGCGGCCAATCACGCACGAAATCGACCGCGATTGCCGACGCGCTGGACACAAGACCATCTGGTTGCTCGACGCTGAGGATCGTCATCCGCGGGACATACGATTACTGGGCGTTTCCAGATAGATTATGTTTTGTCGCGGCCACAAGTGAGCTCACAGCTTATCGTTAAGCCGATGCCATTGCGGCGGCACCGGCTGCGACAAGTCGTCCGGTTCCATTTCCGCGACGCATTGGAACCTGGCCAGGAAGTGCAGGCCGGCCACGGCAACAGTGAACATGAACCAGATCGGATTTTGCCGTTCGAGCAAGAAGGTCTCGGTGGCCCCGTAATACAGGCCGAACAGCCATACGGTCAGGAACAGCTTTGCCAACGCACCGCTGCGGTTGTGAGTTCGGGCCGTCTGGAAATTGCCGAGCGGCGCGAGCACGAAGACGAGGATCACCAGCAACAGCCCCGGCAGGCCGATGGTGACCGCGAGGTCGAGATAGCTGTTGTGGCTGTGCGCCGCGCTCGTCGCCCATTCGGCGCCCTGGGCGGTCTGCCGCGCGGTCACGTCGTCCCAGAACGCGGCGTAGCCGTGACCGATGATCGGCTTCTCCGCGACAGCTGCGAGCGCGAACTCCCAGATGGCGGAACGGCCGGTGAAGGTGGGATCGAGCGGAAGCAGCCGCGTCATCGCTCCGAGCGCCGGGCTCATGACGCTGCCGACCGTCAGCAGGTTCATCGCGATCAGCGGCACGAAGCAGATGATCCGCTTCAGCCACAGGCCCGGCGTCACGCAGACCAGCGAGGCGAGCGCATAAATCGCAAGGCACAGTACCGACGACGTCTTGCCGCCGGTGAAGATCAGGAAGATTCCAGCCAGCGCGGCGATGGCCGGCCCCATCAAGAACGAACCAATGGCAGACAGGTAAATGCCGACATAAATCAGGATGGTCATCACCGGCGAAGCGATGTTCTTGTGACCAAAGCTGCCGCGCCAGTCGCCGGCCAACTGCGGCTCGGTGACGTCGAGTGCGGTGTGGATCGAGTATTGCGGCGCCACGAAGACGCCGAGATAGCAGAGCGCAAGCAGTACGAGGGCGGCGCCGCCGAGGCACAGGTTGAAGCTGCGCTGCGTCGGCGGCAGCAACGGCAACAGCACCGCGAGCGACATCACGCTGGCTGCGAGCATGAAGCGCTGCATCGAGACTCCGCGATTCTCGGAGAAGACGATGCTGATCAACAGCCAGCCGACCAGGCAGAGATGCAGCGGCGTCACCAGCGTCTTAAGCGCGGGCGCATCCGTTGCGGCGACCAACAGGACTGCGAGCGCGGCCAGCAGGCCCCAGGCGACATAAGTGAGCGCCATTCGTCCGCCGACGACGGTGGTGACATCCTCGCTGCGCAGGTCGGGAAACGGATCGAGCGTCACCAGCACGAGGAGCAGCGCTGCGACTGCGACGAGGCAGCGCGCCGCCCGCACGGCGTCGACCCCTGCAAGCCCATCGCGCAGGACGCCGCCGAACGATCGGGCCTCGACGTCGGTCATGTCAATGGCGCTGCGATCCATGGCTCAAGGCTGGTGGTGAAGCCCGGGGGAAGCTCGAAGTCTTAGCCGATCCGTGTTAAGCATCCGTCAACCAGTCCAGCGGGGCGCTGCGGCACCGCCTGCTGCCGCACGATGCTCCGCGCGATCTCGTAATATTGAAGCGCGCGCTGTTCCAGCGTCAGGTTGTCCAGCACGAAACCGCGGGGATCGAACGTATCGGCGGCGCACCCGGCCCAGAAATCATCCCAGCCCGCCTCAAACCCGGCGATGTCGACGAACTTGGCGCCGCAACGATCGTCCCAGTACGGCACCGACGACACCGGCGCGAATTGGACCCGATGCGGATAGTAGTCGGGGTCTCGCCACGGCCCGCCTGGATCCCAGGCCAGCACCGGCACGCCGCAAGACAATGCCTGCTGATAGGCGATGCCCTGGCTCTCGTTCTGGCAGAGGAAGATCATCGCACGCGATTGCGCGAGCGCGGCCCGATAGTCTTCTTCCTTGTAGCTGCCGTAACGCAGCTCGGCGAACGAGCGGCCTTCCCTCGTGAGCCGGGCGCGGACGGGTTCGATCAGCTCCGCCGCGTAGCGATCGCGGTCCCAGTGCACCTTGTCGTAGATCAGGACGTCGACGCTCTTCTGCGACGTCGCCGGCGGTGCCCAGAGATCCGTGTCGATGCCGATCGGCCAGGCCTCCGTGTCGGGCCAATGCGGCCGATACATGTCGGCGTACCACGGGCCGGGCACCACGACCTTCTTCACCGGCAGGCGCTTGAACAGGTCGGGATCGTCGAGCGGATGATTGTGGGCGGCGACGCCGAGCAGGATCGGATTTTTCCAGGCGAACTTGTCGAGCAAGAAGGTGCGGCCGATGATGCAGGCGAGTTCGCCCGGATGCCGCGCGATGTAGCCATAGTCGTTGACGCGATAGCGGATACCGAGCCGATCGAGCCCCGCACAGAGATTGAGGAACACGCGCAGCTGCCCGCTCATGCGCGGCTCGCCAAGCAGCATGCGACGCGCCATGCGCCGCAGATGCCGGTCGCCGGGAAACCAGCGATCATCCTTGTCCTCGTAGAACAGGTTGAGGACCATATCGTCGGGATCGTAGTCGAATGTCTTTGCGGGCACTGGTGTCCATCCGCGGCGGCCTGATGCGCATTCTCGCATGGGACCGGCTGTCGCACTCTTCCTAATTTGCCACAGGCTTAATGCCGGCGGCTTAACGCTAATTGACGAAACCAACGCTGCGGCAGCCTTCGTGGCGACGCTTTTTTCCCGATGCGAGTATCATCGAGGGCGGCCAGGGTTGCGATCGATCGCATTGCCAAGCGCAGATGCGCCCTGGTTAACAGACCGTTAAAGGCGAGCCGTATCTTGATCACCGCGGAAGACATTCTCGAATTGCCTGCCACATCGCGCGTCGTTCCAGCGGCGCGCGTCCCGCTGCAGGTCGGCTCAACCACGTCGGTGTCCGTCGTCATTCCGGCCAAGAATGTTGCGGCTTATGTCGGCGAAACCCTCGCCAGCGCACTGGCACAAACCGAGGTCACCGAAGTGATCGTCGTGGACGACGGCTCGACCGACGATACCCCCGCCATCGTCCGCGCCATTCGTGACCCTCGACTGCGCCTGATGACCAACGGCGCCGCCGGCGTATCGGCAGCGCGCAATCTCGGCGCGCAGCATGCGAACGGCCAATGGCTGCTCTTCCTCGATGCCGACGATCGCCTGCGGCCCGGCGCGGTCGCGGCGCTGCTGGCGGCTGCGCGTGGCGCGCCGCGAGCGGTTCTGGTCTACGGCGACTACAATACGATCGACAGCGAGGGACGGCAGATCGGCCGTCGGGATCTGCTCAAGGGCCGCCGCAAACCGTCCGGCGACGTGCTGGCGCGGCTCGCCGCCGGCAACTTCATCGTCAATGGCGGCATTGCGCTCGCACGTGCAGAGGCCTTCCGCGCCATCGGCGGGTTCGACGTCTCGCTCAGATATTGCGAGGACTGGCACTGCTGGTGCCGCCTTGCCGCGATCGGCGAATTCGAATTTGCGCCGAACCTTCTGCTCGACTACCGCCTTCACACGGCCAACACCATGAACGCGGCGGTGCGGACGCCACAGGATTTCTTTCCGGCGATCGCGCGGGTGTTCGACGACGGGCTGATCATGGCGCGATTGCCCGCGGGCATGGCGGCCGGGCTGCGCCAGGCCGCCGAGGTTCATCTCGTCACGTATTCGGCAATGCAAGCGGTCCGCTTCGGTAGATATCGCCAGGCCTTCGCCTATCTCGGGATAGTCGGGCGCCGCTCGCTCAAATCGCTGCCGCGTTCCGCGGTCAGGGTCGCCCTCGCCTGCTTCGGTATTTAGCCCGCCGCCTCGGCGTCAGGACACGATCTTCGAGGCCTCATAGGGCTTCGGCTCGATGCCGAACGCGGCGAGCGCCGAGCCGAGCGCGACCATCACGGGATGCATCGCGACGACGGCTTTCGACGATTTCAGCAGAGCGGCCGCGCGCAACAGCGA
Organism: Bradyrhizobium sp. 87; assembly: GCF_023073015.1. Classification (NCBI taxonomy): domain Bacteria; kingdom Pseudomonadati; phylum Pseudomonadota; class Alphaproteobacteria; order Hyphomicrobiales; family Nitrobacteraceae; genus Bradyrhizobium; species Bradyrhizobium sp. 87. Next base: position 605,557 of record NZ_JADPIQ010000128.1, on the reverse strand, counting down.
CAGCGGCAACCTCCCGAGCATCTGCGCAAACACCCACACTCGCGCCGCAGCGCCCTGCGCGGCCTTGGACTGCACACGATAATTGATCGCGCCGATGCGCAGGCCTCGCTTCACGATCCAGCCGAAACTGGTGCGGCTTTGCGGCACGGTCTCGGTGATGACTGCTTCCGCCGTCCAGTGGAAGGTCATGCCGGCGTCGCGGCAGCGCACGAAGAAATCGCAGTCGCCGCCCCCGAGGAAGTTGAAGCGCGGGTCGAAGGCGGGACGGGCAAAGCTCTCGAACGCCGCACGCGTGATCAGGCAATTGCCGCAGCCGTAGATCAAGGGCACAGCGCCGCTGTAATCATAGGCGGGACAGAAAACGGGGTGGCGCGAAAGCCAGGGCATGCGGTGGTCCTCGAAGACCGGCAGCACCGGCCCGCCGACCACATCGGCGCCGGTCGCCTCCGCGGTGCGGACCATCAGCTCGAGCCAATCGGGCGAGGCAATCTCGTCGTCGTCGATCATCAGGAACCGGGTCGCGGCGGGAAACAGCGCCAGCGCCGTCTCGAAGGCGGCGTTGATCGCCTGGACGTTGCCTTGCCGTTTCTCGACCAGGCAGACACCCTGAAGTCTGCCATCGGCGAGATACTCCGCGGCCACCGGCGCGCTTTCGCGCCGGACCGCATCGTTCTCGGCCATGACGACGGCGAAAGAGCGCGGGGTGCGCTGGCTGGCGAGCGAGTCCAGTGTCAACCGCAGATGCTGCGGGCGGCGGAAGCAGGGGATGCAGACGACGATACCAACCGACAGGTCGATGATCCGGGAGCTGGCCGCGATCTCCCGGTTGGGATCGCGCACGGCATGCGAGATACGCGTGGCGGACAGGTCTGTCGGGATCAATGTCATGACGTTCTAGATGTCCGAGATAGATTGAAAAAGCCCTGCTTCGATCCCGGGATCAGCGCCGTCCCGCGACGGCACATCGCCCCGGGACGGATGCGTCCCAAAATGAACGGCCGGTTTGAGCCTGACGACGGCGCCAAGGCCGCCGATGTTCCGCCATCCATGCACTTAACCGCTTTCGGGTGTTTCTGCCGCGAAACCTTGCACGCGTGATACTGCAATTCGCGGTCCACCGTGCCGACGGCGGCTGGCGCGGAGGATGCCGTAGTTAACGCACATGCTCATTAACCCCATCGTAAGCACCGCGGCGGGTGAAGCGTCGCGGCATCGGATTTGCTCTACGGGCACACGAGATTTTTCCTGTAAATTTAAGTCGAACAAGCGCGGTCCGAAAAAAATGAACAAGCCAGCCACGATCGATTTCGCGACAACCACGGCGGTCCAAATTCCCGCGGCCATTGCACACACTCAGGCGCTGCACGATCTCGTCCCCGGTGAAGCCCGCGACAGCCTGCTCGCCGTTCACGACGTACTGCGCCGCGAACTGCCACGGGGCCAGCTCGCCACCTACGAAGCCGGAGGCGGCTCGTGCAGCGTCCTGCCACCGGAATTGCTGAACCGCAGCAAGGTCACCGTCGTCGACATCGACGAGGACCAGGTTCGCAACAACAGCTACGCGGACGAAGCGATCCTCGGCGACGTCCAGACCTACCGCTTCGGGCGCGAGACCTTCGATCTGGTGATCTGCTACAACGTGATCGAACATCTTCCCAAGGTCGACGCCGCACTCTTGAATTTCCGCGATGCGCTCAAGCGCGGCGGGATGATTCTGATCGGCGCGCCCAATCCGCGCTCATTGTCCGGGGTCGTCACCAAATACTCGCCGCACTGGTTCCACGTCTGGTTCTACCGGCACATTCGAGGCATCAAGGATGCCGGCCTGCCGGGCGAGCCGCCGTTCCCGACCTTCTTCCATCCCCTGGTGTCGCTGCCGAGGCTCGAAGCGTTCGCCGCCGCCAGTGGCCTCGAGATGATCTACCGCCGTGAGGTCGAGAGCCCGCGCTATCCCGAGATGCGCCGGCGCAAGCCGCTGTTCGCAGCCCTGGTCGACGCCGGCGCCGCCGTTCTCAACGCCGTGCTCCCGCGCGGGACCGACGTCCGCCGCGGCGATTATCACGTCATCCTGCGGAAAAGCTGACGGCCATGGTGCGCGCGCGGCCGATCGCAAGACCAGCGAAGCCTCGCGGCCACGCCGCACGGGGTAACGAACCGTTAATCTCTGAAGGACCGCGCCATCGCACGCGTCACGACGACGCGTCGAAGAGAGGCACGCGCTTAAACGCTTTGTTTGCCATTTCGGTGAATAGTCCCTCAATGAGTATGGTTAATTTTCCCTGTTGCGTTGAGTGGGCACCTATATCTGAGGTGCGTGGCGTAGAGCGAAGAGTACCCCCTCAGCTCGCGGCACTTGGAATGAAAGCTGGGGATCATGCTTGACTATAACCAGCCGATAGATCGGGCCAGACCGGAGGCCCCGCAGCACCGGCCTCAGGCCGGCTTCAACGTGCTGGAGCTGGTCAATCTGCTCTGGCGGCGGAAGATCGCGATTGCCGTTGCCGCGCTGCTCGGTGCGACGCTTGCCGTCACCGTGGGCAAGAGCCTGACGCCCCGCTACACCGCCACCGCCCAGCTCTATGTCGACCCGCGCGAGCTTCAGCTCGTCGACCGCGAGCTAACGCCCCGCGCGCAGGACGTCTCCGGCATGTCGATGGTGGTCGAGAGCCAGGCGCGCCTGATCACCTCCAACAGCGTGCTGCTCCAGGTGATCCAGCAGGCTGATCTGGACAAGGATCCCGAATTCGGCGGCGGCGCCGACGGCAAAGGCGTGATGTCGTCGCTGCTCGGCCTGATCGGCCTTCAGCCCCACGCGCCCTCCGCCGCGGAGAAAAAGGAAGTGCAGCTCGCCGCCCTCGAGGCGCTGAACCGGCACATCACGATCCGCAAGACCGAGAAGAGCTTCATCGTCGATATCGAAGTCTGGTCGACCGATCCGGCGAAAGCGGCAATGCTCGCCAACACGCTGACCAGCGCCTACCTCGCGGAGTCCCGCAACTCGCAGGCGTCAGCCGCGCGGCGCGCCACCAACGATCTCTCCGGCCGCCTGAAGGAACTGCGCGAGCGGCTGCGCAACGCCGAGACCGTGCTCGCGACCTACAAGGCCCAGAACAATTTCGTCGGCACCCAGGACGCGCTGATCAGCGACCAGCAGCTTTCCGCCAGCAACCAGCGGCTTTCCGCCGCCCGCGCCGCGACGATGGACGCGCAGGCGCGCCTCGACCAGATCGAGGCGAGCCGGCGCACGACGGCAGATGCAGGCGCGAACTCCGAGGCGCTGCAATCGCCAACCATCGCCAACCTGCGCGCGCAATATGCCGACGCGCGCAAGAAATATGCGGAGCAGGCCGGCGAACTCGGCCCGCGTCATCCAGCGCTGCGCCAGACCGAAAAGCAGGTCGAGGATCTCAAGCGCACCATCAACGAAGAGATCGACCGCTTCGCCCAGTCCGCCAAGAACGATTTGACGCGCGCCCGCGACTTTGAAGCCTCGCTCAGCCGGGCGCTGGAGGCGCAGAAGCGGCAGAGCGTCCAGCTCAGCCAGGCCGCCGTGCGCCTGCGCGAACTCGAGCGCGAAGCCGATGCCAGCCGTGACGTCTATCAATCCTTCCTCAAGCGCTCGCGCGAGACCGAGGAGCAGGAGACGCTGAACACCTCGGCGGCCCGAATCATCGGCGAAGCGACGGTGCCGCAGCGGCGCTCGTTCCCGCCGGCGATGAGCCTGTTCGCCATGATCGGCTTCATCTTCGGCGCAATCGCTGCATCGAGCTGGTTCGTCGCGGCAGAGCTGCTGGTGGCCGGTGCGTTCGCACCGGCGCCGGCCCGTCCCAATCGCACTCCGTTGCCGCAAGCTCCGCGAGCTCCAGAGCCTTCGCGGGCGCCGGAGACTGCCCGGTCCCAGCCGGTCTCGCGAGCCCCGGAAGTCGCGGAGGCACTGCCGGAACTCGCCGCCCCGCCGCTGCAACCTTCGATGGTCGAGAAGCCCCTGATCGAAAAGCCGCTGATCGCGCGCCTCCAGGAGGCCGACGTCATCCACACGCTCGGTGCCATTCTCGCCACCGGCGGCGGCATCGACCTCACCCGGCTCGGCTGGCCAACGCTGCGCCCCTGCTTTCCACTGACGACGCTGCTCAACGCCTGGCGCGACATGCGCGCTACGGCGGCCCGGCGCGCCGGCGGAAAGACAATGCCGGTCATCGCGCTCGTCGGTGCCGGTGAGACCACCGGGCGCAGCGTGACCGCGCTGAATTTCGCGCTCGCGGCCGCGCGCGACGGCGCCCGGGTCCTGATGATCGATGCCGACCATCAGGCGCACCCGCTCTCGAACAAGGTCAGCCGTTCCGTCAAGAGCGAGCCCAGCAAGGTCGGATGGCTTTCGATCGGCAGCAAGGCCGCGCGCGAGATCAAGACACTCAACGGCATCTCGATATTGCCGGCCGCCGAACGCGACGCCGGCAAGGCCACTGACGCCATCCGCAAGGCCATCGAGCAGGCGCGCTCCGCCGGCGGCTATGACCTTGTGATCCTTGACGGCCCCGCGGCGCCACTCACGGCCGGCAGCCGTAAGCTGCTCGATGATGCCGACGCGCTGGTGGCGGTGCTGCCGACCAGCCTCGACATCAACGACGGCCTGGAGGAGATCTTGAGCACACTCGGCCGCGCGGAGCGCAAGCTCGTCGGCGTCGTGCTCGACGAACTCACCCCTATGGCCCAAGCTCGCCAACGAGGCAGACAATATGCTTGAGCGCCGCATCAATCTCGATGGCCGGGCCGCAACCGCCGACGTGCCGCGGATCACCATCGGCGGCCTTCGCATGGCCGCACTCGATCTGGAAGCGACCGCAAATTTCATGATCGAGGCGACCGATCCGCGCCATCGCATCGGCCGTCCGCTGCACCTGACCTCGGCCAATGGCGAGGTGCTGGCGCGGTGCTCGACCGAACCCGAGACCGAGCGCCTGTTCCGCAGCGCTGACCTGATCAACGCCGATGGCCAGCCGCTGGTGGCGGCGTCCAGGCTACAATCCTGGTTTCCGTTGCCCGAGCGGGTCGCCACGACGGACCTGTTTCACGTCGTCGCGCGCAAGGCTGAAGCGGTCGGCCGCACCTTCTACATGTTCGGCGCCAGCGAGGACGAGAACGCCCTTGCGGTCGAGAACGTCCGAAAGATGTATCCAAACCTCAAGATCGTTGGCTACAGCCACGGTTATCTCCGTGGCGACGCGCTGCGCGCGAAGGTCGACGAGATCAACGCGCTTGCGCCGGATTATCTCTGGGTTGCGCTGGGCGTGCCAAACGAGCAGGCGTTCGTCGAGGAATTCACCCCGCATCTCACCAATGTCGGCGTCATCAAGACATCCGGCGGCCTGTTCAACTTCTTGTCGGGAAGCCGCGCCCGCGCGCCGCGATGGATGCAGAAGATCGGGCTGGAATGGGCTTGGCGCACCTTGCTCGAGCCCCGCCGCCTGTTCTGGCGCTATTTAACCACCAACCCACGCGCAATCTATCTGCTGTTCAGCCGCCATCGGCCCTTTAATAATCGCTGAGTAGACGACGACATGATCGCCGCCGGTTGCCAGCCCCGCCTGCGCTATTTCAACGCCAGCGGCGCCGGTATTGCGCCTTGCGGGCCGGGCTCATAAGCGGCTAAAGAGACTGTCACAGTCGGTGTCGGCAACTTTCCCGGCCGCCGCGTGTTTTGTATGGCCGCCGACACAAGCGGCACAATCGGCTCAGCCAATTGCGCGAGCCAGCTTTTCACAGCGAAGGCCACGATCGAGTCCGCGCATCGGCCTGCTTTCAGGCGCGACCCAAGGGAGCACGGAACGAATGCATCAGGCCGCAAACCTGCAATTCGAGCGCATGATGGACGAGCTCGTCCTCTGGCAGGCCGTACCGGAGGGCGAACGATCGCCAGCGCCGGCCTGGTGGTGGGGTCCGGCAATGGCGGTGCTCGACGCGCACGAGCCGATGCCACACGCGTGGTGTTCTGAACTCGGTCTGAGCCACGACTCGAGCTTTGCCGAAGGCGCGCACGCCCTGCTCGCCCTGTTCGCCAAGCAAACCTCGCCGACCTGGCCGGATGATTTTCCGCGCAAGGCGGAAATCAAGGAAGACGACGCCCGCGAGCTGCACCCGCAGCCGTCAGACGACAGCGCTTTTCAACCGTAGCGCCGCGGCCGCGGTGGCGGCATGGTCCGGCTCCGGCTGGAGCGGCGGCGCGTAGGGCAGCTCCATGGGCTGCAGCAGCTCGGCCATCTGCCGCGCCGGCAGCGGCTTGGAGATCAGGAAGCCCTGCATCTCGTCGCAGCCATGGGCGCGCAGGAATGCCTCCTGTTCGGCATTCTCGACGCCTTCCGCCACCACGGTCATGCCGAGCGCCTTGCCCATGCTGATGATCGCCTGCGCGATCGCCTGGTCTTCCAAATCCTGCGGCAGGTCGCGCACGAAGGAGCGGTCGATCTTGATGGTGTCGATCGGGAAATGCTTCATCAGAGACATCGACGAATAGCCGGTGCCGAAATCGTCGATGGCGAGACGGATGCCGCGACTCTGGATGGCGTCGAGCACCTTGAGCGCGCGCCCGACGTTGCGCATCATCATGCTCTCGGTGACTTCGAGCTGGAGCAGCACCGGCGACATTCCACTTGCGGCGAGCGCCTCGTCGACGTCCTGCAAGAGATGCTCGTCGACAAACTGGCGCGGCGACAGGTTGACCGCCATCGATACCGGCAAAAGGCCGCGGCGCTGCCAGGCCATGGCTTGCGCGCAGGCCTCCTTCACCACCCAGCGGCCGATCGGCACGATCAATCCGGTCTCCTCCGCAAGCGGAATGAACTGCGCCGGCGAGATGCTGCCGAGATCGGGATGCCTCCAGCGCAGCAGGGCTTCCACGCCGGTGATCTGGCCGGTCTCCATGTCCACCTTGGGCTGGTAGTTCAAAGTGAACTGATTCCGCTCCAGCGCCCGGCGCAGCGCACTCTCCAACGACAGCCGCTCGATCGACTGCGTCTTCACTTCCTTGGAGAAGAAGCGATAGCCGTTCTTGCCATCTTCCTTGGCGAGATACATCGCCATGTCGGCGTTCTTTGTTAGCATCTGAACGTCGGAGCCGTTGGTCGGATACATCGCGATGCCGATCGAGGCCGTGGTGTGGCACTCGTGCCCCGCTAGCTCCATGGGCTCGGCAAGCGCCGTCAGCAGCCCGGTCGCGATGCGCTGGACGTCGTCGACCTCGCCGCATTGATCGAGGATCACTACGAACTCGTCGCCGCCGAGCCGCGCCACCACGTCGCTTGCGCGCAGGGCACCACGCAGCCGGTTGGCCACTTCGAGCAGGAGCAGGTCGCCGGCCTCGTGGCCCAGCGAATCATTGATGACCTTGAAACGATCGAGGTCGATGAACAGCACCGCAAAGCGCTGATCGTGGCGCTGCGCCTCGTCGATCGCCTCATGCAGCAACCCGTTGAAGGTCTCGCGGTTCGGCAGGTCGGTCAGGCTGTCGTGCGAAGCGAGGTATTCGATTCGCTCGTCGGCCTGGTTTTTCTCGTCGGCCCGGTCGAAATTCTCCATCGCGAAGGAGACGTTGTCGGCGAGGCGCTGCAACAGCTCGACGAACTCGGCCGTGAAGGTGCCGGGCTCGGTCGACATGTAGATCATGACGCCGACGGCCCGATCGTGTGCGACGAGGGGAAAAGCCGCGCCCGACCGCGCGCCGTCGTTGCGGACAATGGAATGAAAGGCGCGAACGCGATCGTCATTGAGATAGTCGTTGCTGATGCAGGGCTGGCGGGTGCGGAACGCCGTGCCGCTCATTCCGCGCCCCTCGGGGCGCTCGGGGTCGATTGATAGGCGGACATTGCGCGTGGTGTCAGACGACGGTCCGGCGCTCGACACGATCTCCAGCTGATCGCTATCGACCCTCGCCAGCGCAATGGTGGTCGAGGTGAACTTGGCGCCGTTCGATGCGGCGAGACAGACGAGGTCGAACAGTTCGGCGCGCGACTTCGCCCGCATGATCGCCTCGTTGGTCGCGCTCAGCGCCGCGAACATGCGAGCCAAACGCTCCGTCCGCGCCTCGTTGCGGGCCTTTTCCTCGGCGCGATCGAAATTATCGAGTGCAAATGACACGTTCTCGGCGAGGCGCCCGAGCAACTCGACCATATCGGGTGTGAACGTATTCTCTTCCGGCGCGAGGAAAAGCAGAATGCCGATCGGCTCCTGGCCGGCGCGCAGCAGCGGGAAGCTGGCAGCCGCTCGCGTTCCATCTTCGATCGCCTTAGAGTGCCAATGCGCCGCTCGGAGGTCGTGGAGATAGTCGTTGATGACGCTGGGCCCGCGGGTCCGCAGCGACATCCCTATGATTCCGCGACCCTCAGGATGGTCGGCGGAAACAAAGCAGGTGCGTCCCACCATCCGCTCCTGGAGGCGCCCCTTCACGGCGACCACGCGAACGAGTTCACGCTGGTCGTCCATAATGCCGATTGTCGCCGAGGCGAATACGCCGCCGAGCACGGCTGCCTGGCACGCCCCTTCGAACAGCTCCTCGCGCGTCTTGGCGCGCATGATTGCCTCGTTCGTCGCGCTCAGCGCCTCGAACATGCCGCTCAACCTGTCACGCTGCCTGTCGGCCTTCGCCTTCTCGTCGGCACGGTCGAAGTTCTCCAACGCGAAGGCGACATTGGCCTGGAGCTTGCGCAATAGCTCGACGAATTCGTCCGTGAAAGTGCCGCACTCGGGCGAATTGAACAGGAATACGCCTTCGACGCTGTCGCCGTTGAATAGCGGCATCGCGGTTGAGGACCTAATGCCATTGCGACGCGCGCTGGCGTGCCAAGGCTTGAGGCGGGCGTCTGCCAGGACGTCGTTGCTGATACAGGGCCGCCGCGTCCGGAACGCGGTGCCGGTCAGCCCTCGTCCTTCCGGCTCCTTGTCGCTGACCGACAGCCTGAAGGATCGCACTTCCTCGGCGTTCGGTCCGAAGGACGCAACAACACGAAGCAGTCCCGCATCGCGGTCAAGCAATGCAATGGAGGTCGAGGCGAACTTGGCGCCGTGCACCGTGGCTTCGCAAACCAGATCCAACAGTTCGCTGCGCGACCTTGCCCGCAGAATGGCTTCGTTCGTCGCGCTTAGCGCTGCGTACATACGCGCCAGCCGATCCTCCTCCAAGGCGATCTGGGCCTTCTCCTTGTCGCGGTCGAAGTTCTCGAGCGCAAAGCACACGTTTTCGGTCATGCGCAGCAACAATGCGACGATGCCTTCGTCTTTCGCCCAGGCTTTGCTCACGAAGAAAAACAGCACGCCGATGCTGGTGCCACGCTTGATCAAGGGAGCAGCCACGCAGGCGACGGCGCCGGCATTGACGTTGGCCTGCTCCCAGGTGGTCCCCTTGGTGCGATTGACGAGGTCGTCCTCGACGATCGCTTGCTGGGTCCGGAACACCTCGCCGGAGATGCCCTTGCCGTAGGGACTCTCCGGATCAATCGAGTAGCGCGACTGTCTGATCAGATCCAGATTATGTCCGGTCGCTGCCACCGGCGTCAGCCATTCGGAATCCGGCTCGTGCAGCAGAACGAAAGTGGCAAGCGATTTGCCGCTATAAACAGCGGCGTCGCAGACCCGCTGGTACAAGTCCAGCTCAGTGCTGGCTTGCAGAATTGCTTCGTTCGTCGCACTGAGCGCGCCGAACATGCGGTTGAGCCGCCGCACTGCCCGCTCGCCATCCAGGCGGGCTCCCTCGGTCGCGAAGCTCTCCAGCGCGTGAGAGATATTGGCCGACATCCGCTCGAACAACGAGACCATCGCCTCGTCGAGCGAGCCGGCGCCCGACCGCGTAACATACAACACCCCAATACTGCGTCCCATGCAGACCAGGGGTAGCGCCGCGGCCGCGCCGACACCCGCCGCCACCGCGCCGTTGCGCCATGCCAGCGAACGCGGATCGTTCAGGAAATCGTTGCTGATGCAGAGCTTCTGGCTGCGGAACGCCTCGCCGCCCACGCCCAAGCCTTCCGGCGTGCCAGCCTGCGTGGTGATCTCGATCGCGCTCAGCCGCGCCACGTCATCGCCGCGACCAGCGGCAAAGCGAAGCTTATGGCCATCCGGCTCCACAAGGAACACGGCCACGGCCATGAAGTCTCCACTCGCAAACCCGGCGTCGCAGACCTTCTGGTACAGCTCATCCGGCGATTTCGCGTAGAGGATCGCTTCGTTGATGGCGCTCAACGCCGCAAAGGTGCGCGCGAGTGTCGTCGGCACGATCTCAGCTCCCGGGCATTTCTGCCTTTTTTTCCCGGATGACGTTATGACCGGCGATCGCCTAAGTGGTCGTTATTGCGCGCTGCAAACCATCGATCAAAGTGAACGAGCTGCGAACGACCTGCGCCAATCTGTCGAAAATGCCACCGCGCGGGACGAATCTTCGCCCGACGGCCCTGCTCGCTGCGAATTTGCAGCCCTGTATTGGTTTACAGGAGATTGATATCGCAGCCGCGCTTTGAGACCATGGCGCCCAACAAGCAGCCTGTTAAGGGCACCATGCCGGGGAAGCGCCATGCCGATCGTCCATGCCGACCGCCTCACGCGCATCAGCGCAGCGCTGCTTCGGGTTGCCGGGGCTTCCGAGGAAGAGGCCGACGCGGTCGCAAACGGCTGCGTCAACGCCAATCTCGCCGGCCACGATTCCCACGGCGTGATCGCCATTCCCACCTATGTTGACCGGATCAAGGCCGGCCACATCGTGCCCGGCGCCAGATGGACCATCGTGCAGGAATCGCCGACGACGACCGTGATCGACGGCCAGTGGGGTTTTGGCTTCCACGTCAACGCCAAGGCGATGGCGCTGACGATCGAGAAAGCGAAGACGGCGAATGTCGCCGCCTGCACCGTGTTCCGGCAAAGCCATGTCGGCCGCCTCGCCGCCTATCCGCTGATGGCAATGCGCGAAGGCATGATCGGGATCGCAACGGCGGATTCCGGCCGTTCGCCGAAGCATGTGGCGCCATTCGGCGGCAAGGAGGCACGGCTCGGCACCAATCCGATCTCGATCGCGGTGCCGTCCGACCTCGATGCGCCGTTCTACCTGGACATGGCGACCTCTGCGGTCGCGGCCGGCAAGATCCAGCTCGCGGTCGCCCGCGGCGAGGAAATCCCGCCGGGGTGGATCATCGATGCCGAGGGACGGCACACTACCGATCCAACCCAGTATCGCAAGGGCGGCGCGCTGCTGCCGCTCGGCGGCACCGAGGGCTACAAGGGCAGCGGCCTCGCCGCAATGGTCGAGGTCCTGTGCGGCCTGCTCACCGGCCTCGGTTTCGGCGTCGAGCCCACGGGCCGGCACAATGACGGCTGCTTCATGGCCGTGTTCAACGTCGCCGCGTTTCGCCCGCTGCAGGATTTCAAGCGCGAGGTCGCCGAGTTCGCACACTATCTCAAATCGACCCCGCCCTCCGAGGGCAGCAAGGGCGTGTTCTATCCCGGTGAGATCGAGGGCTTGCGTGAGCAGCAGCGCCTGCGCGACGGCATCGAGATCGAGGATGCGACCTGGGAAAAACTGCGCGCGCTGGCGCGCGAGTACAGGCTCGACACGGTCCTCGACCTGGCCTGACGGATTTCGGCCTGACGCAATTCGGAGAACAGCAGCATGACGCGGCAGATGGTACTGGTCGGCTTCCTTCAGGCCCAGAACTGCACGAATTTGCCGAGCTCGTGGCGACATCCGGACTCGCGCGACGATTCGATGTCGGCGGACTATTATCAGGAGATCGCCAAAATCCTCGAAGCCGGCAAGTTCCACATGGCCTTCTTCGACGACCGGCTGGCGATGCCGGACCGCTACGGCAACGATCACGCCCACACCGTCGAATACGGCATCCGCTGCGTGAAGATGGATCCGCTGATCGTGCTGACGACGATGGGCATGGTGACGGAGAAGCTCGGGTTGGGTGCGACCGGCTCGACGACTTATTTCGAGCCCTTCGACATCGCCCGCCGCTTCGCAACGCTCGACCTGATGTCGGGCGGACGCGCCGGATGGAACGTCGTGACCTCGCTCAATGACGGCGAGGCCTTCAACATGGGCCGGGATTCTCATCCCGAGCACGACGCCCGCTATGACCGCGCCGACGAATTCATGGAGATCGTTCTCGGCCATTGGGACACCTGGGAAGACGGCGCGCTCATCATGGACAAGACGAGCGGCCGCTTTGCCGATCCGGCCAAGGTGAAGCGGCTCGATCACAAGGGCCCATTCTACAAGTCCCGCGGTCCCTTCACGGTGCCCCGCTCCGACCAGGGCCATCCCGTGATCATCCAGGCCGGCGCGTCCGGCCGCGGCCAGCGCTTTGCAGGACGATGGGGTGAGGTGATCTTCACCGCTGCACGCAATCTCGCCGCCGCCAAGGAAGGCTATGCGTCGGTGCGTAACGAGGCCGCGAAAGCCGGCCGCGATCCGGAGGCGATGTTCCTCTGCAACCTGACGACACCGGTTTGCGCCGCGACCAAAGCCGAGGCCGAAGACAAGATGGCGCTGATCAACAAGCTGCCGCTGCAGATCGACGCGCTGTCGCTGCTGGCCGAAGCGCTCAACTACGATTTCGCCTCCAAGGATCTCGACGAGCCGCTGACGACTGCAGAGCTGAAGAGCATGCAGGGCATTCTGGGCATCCGCGACGGCGTGCTCAAGAACTCCGGCAAAAGCAATCCGAGCGCGCGCGACTTCGTCACCTTCTCCGGCCGCGGCCAGGTCCAGGATGCGATGGTCGGCGGTCCCAAGGAGATCGCGGACAAGCTCGAAGAAATGTTCGTTGAGCGCGGCTGCGACGGTTTTGTCATCGCCGCGACCTATGTGCCCGGCTCCTATGCCGATTTCGTGCAACATATCGTCCCGGAATTGCAGCGGCGCGGATTGTTCCAGAAGGAATATCGCGGCAAGACGCTGCGGGAAAATCTCGGGCTCAAGCGGCCGGCTGCCGGCGACTGGAAAGTGCAGCCGCGCGATGCCGCGGAATAACAACGGAGACACGGCATGCGCTGGCTGAAATTCACCGCTGCGGACAAGACGTCCTGGGGGATCGTCGAGGGTGACCAGGTCATCGCGATCGAGGGCGATCCCTTCGGAGAATGGCAACGCACCTCGCGCACGTATCAGCTCTCGCAGGTCAAGATCGAACTGCCGCTGATTCCGCGCACCTTCTACTGCGTCGGCTTGAATTACCTCAAGCATCTGAAGGAAGCCGCCGACAAGCGCGGCGAAGTGCCTGCTGTCCCCGACCGCCCCGAGATCGGCTATCGCGCGCAAAACGCGCTGATTGCGCATGACGAGGACGTCGCGATCCCGTCCTTTGCGACGGACAAGATCCACTACGAAGGCGAACTCGTTGTCGTCATCGGCAAGAAGGTGAAGCATCTCACCAATCAGAATGCGATGGATTGCGTCTTCGGCTACACCATCGGCAACGACGTCAGCGAGCGCAGCTGGCAGAAGGCCGACCGCAGCCTGTGGCGCTCGAAGAACGCCGACACGTTCAAGCCGATGGGCCCGTGGATCGAGACCGAGGCCGACCTCGACAAGATGGAAACGATCGTCCGGGTCAACGGCAAGGAGACCAACCGCTTCCACACCAACGACATGATCTTTGGCGTGGTGCCGTTCCTAGTCGAGCTGACCAAGTATTTTACGCTATGGCCGGGCGATGTGATCTGGATGGGCACGGATGGTGCCTCCTGATATCAAGCACGGCGACGTCGTGGAGATCGACATCACCGGCATCGGCACGCTGCGGAACAGGTTCGTGCGGGAGGAGCGGTGATCCTCATCCTGAGGAGCTTGCGAAGCAAGCGTCTCGAAGGATGAAGGCCCGGTTGTGGCGTCGCGCTTCGAGACGGCCGCTACGCGGCCTCCTCAGCACAAGCTCAAAACGGCAGCGCGACGCCCGTCTTGATCTCCTTCAGCACCACGTTGCTTCTGACATAGCGGATGCCGGGAATGCGGAACATGAAGTCGTCGAGGAATCTGTTGTACGCCGCCATATCCTGCACGACGACACGCAAATGGTAATCGGCATCGCCCGTGGTCGCAAAGCACTCCAGCACCTCACGCCGCGTGGTCACCCGCGCGACGAACTCGTCGACGAATTTTGCGTCGTGCCGTTCCAGCGAGACGTGGAGGATCGCGGACATCGCAAAGCCGGCCTGCTCGCGCGCGACCAGGGCCGCATAGCCCCGGATGGCACCGCTCTCCTCCAGCGCGCGCACCCGGCGCCAGCATGCCGAAGTCGACATGCCGACTGCGTCGGCGAGCTGCTGGTTGGTGGCGCGGCCGTCCTTCTGAAGATAGGCGAGAATCCGCGCGTCCTGGTCTTCGATCATGGAAACCACCAAAATGGATTAATCTACCTTCCCGTAGATCGTTTTGGATAACTCTACCATAATAGGTACGCCATTCGGAAAGAAAGGTAAGACCTACCAGTTGCCCAGGCTTACCCTTCTCCCATCCGGCAAGGATGCCGTGGGGAGGTCCGCATGGCCGCCATTTCGTCTCTCGATCCTTACGAGCTTTCCGACCGCTACGATCGCGAACGGGGCCGCGTCTTCCTCACCGGCACGCAGGCCATCGTCCGCATCGCGCTCGACCAGGTGCGGCGCGACCGTGCCGCGGGGCTGAACACGGCGGGCTTCATCTCAGGCTATCGCGGCTCGCCACTCGGCGGGATCGACCTCGAGCTGTGGCGCATCCACGAGCGACTGAAGCGGGACCGCATCGAATTCCTCCCCGCAGTGAACGAAGATCTTGCCGCGACCGCCGTGCTCGGCTCACAACAGGTCGAGACGCAAGCCGACCGCGAGGTCGATGGCGTGTTCGCTCTCTGGTACGGCAAGGGCCCCGGCGTCGATCGCTCCGGCGATGCGCTGAAACACGGCAACGCCTACGGCTCCTCACCGCATGGCGGCGTTCTGGTGGTCGCCGGCGACGACCATGGCTGCGTCTCGTCCTCGATGCCGCACCAGTCCGACGTCGCCTTCATGAGCTGGTTCATGCCGACGCTCCACCCCGCAAGCGTCAGCGAATATCTCGAATTCGGTGAATATGGCTACGCGCTGAGCCGCTTCACCGGCATGTGGGTCGGCTTCAAGGCGATCTCTGAGATCGTGGAATCCGGCGCGTCCGTCGCGCTGCGCCCACCGCGGGCCTTCCACGCGCCAGACTTCACGCCGCCACCCGGCGGCCTGCACTATCGCTGGCCCGATCTGCCCGGCCCGCAGATCGAGGAGCGGCTGGAGGCGAAGAAGCACGCGGTCTACGCCTTCGCAAAGGCTAATCCGATCGATCGTCACATCTACGACATCCCGGACGCCACCTACGGCATCGTCACCACGGGCAAGGCCCATCTCGATCTGATGGAAGCGCTGCGGCTGATGGGTCTCGACGAAGCGGACTGCCGCAGCATCGGCATCGACATCTACAAGGTCGGCATGGTCTGGCCGCTGGCGCTGCATGACGCGATGGCGTTCGTGAGGGGCAAGCGCGAGATCCTTGTCGTCGAGGAGAAGCGCGGCATCATCGAAAGCCAGTTCAAGGAATATTTTTACGATTATCCGGGCGAAAAACCCGAGCGCATGGTCGGTAAGCATGACGAGCAAGGGGCGCGGCTGATCTCCTGGATCGGCGAATTGTCACCGCGTGCGCTCGCTGGGGTGCTCGCACGCCGTCTCGATCCGATGTTCCCAGGCCTCAATCTCGCCGCACGCGCAGCCGGCTTGATGCCTGAGGCCTCGCGCACGATCAACGTCAGCGGTGCGACGCGTACGCCCTATTTCTGCTCGGGCTGCCCGCACAATACATCGACGAAAGTGCCCGAGGGTTCGAAGGCGCTGGCCGGCATCGGCTGTCATTTCATGGCCAGCTGGATGGACCGCGAGACATCGTCCCTGATCCAGATGGGAGGCGAAGGCGTGAATTGGGCCGCCTCGTCACGCTTCACCGGCAACAAGCACGTGTTCCAGAATCTGGGCGAAGGCACCTATTATCATTCGGGTTCGATGGCGATCCGGCAGGCGATCGCCGCCAAGGCCAACATCACCTACAAGATCCTGTTCAACGATGCCGTGGCGATGACCGGCGGCCAACCCGTCGACGGCCCAATCAGCGTCCACGCTATCGCGCACAGCGTCCGCGCCGAGGGCGTTGCGCGCATCGCGCTGGTGTCGGACGATCCGGCGCAATTTCCGCCAGGCGATCTTCCGGTCGGCGTGTCCCTCCATCCGCGCGAGAAGATGGACAGCGTGCAGCGCGAGCTGCGCGATATTCCCGGCGTCTCGGTGCTGATCTATCAGCAGACCTGCGCGACAGAGAAACGGCGTCGCCGCAAGCGTGGACAGATGATCGATCCCAAACGCTTCGCCTATATCAACGATCTCGTCTGCGAAGGCTGCGGCGACTGCTCGGTCGAATCCAACTGCCTCAGCGTCGAGCCCAAGGAGACGCCGTTCGGCCGGAAGCGCCGGATCAACCTCTCATCCTGCAACAAGGACTTTTCCTGTCTCAACGGGTTCTGCCCGAGCTTCGTCACCGTCGAGGGCGCGAGGCGCCGGAAGAAGGGCGCGAGTCGGATCGACGCGGTCGGCCACGCGGCCACGCTTCCCCTGCCCGCGCCCGCAACGCTCGACCGTCCCTATGATCTGCTCGTCACCGGCGTCGGCGGCACCGGCGTGATCACGGTCGGCGCGCTGATCGGCATGGCGGCCCACCTCGAAGGAAACGGTGTCTCGGTGCTGGATTTTACCGGCTTTGCGCAGAAATTCGGGCCGGTGCTGAGCTACATCCGGTTGGCCGCATCCCCCGACGCATTGCACCAGGTCCGTATCGACCAGGGCGCGGCCGATGCGCTGATCGGCTGCGACCTCGTCGTCAGCTCCTCGCCGAAGGCGTCCGGCACCTATCGAAAAGGTACGCGCGCCGCGGTCAACACCGCGGAGATGCCGACCGGCGACGTCGTCCGCTTCCGTGACGCCGATCTCGCCTCACCCGCCCGCCTGCGTGCGATCGGCCAGGTGATCGGCGACGGCAATCTCGACACCATCAACGCCAATGCGCTGGCCGAGCGCCTGCTCGGCGATGCCGTCTATGCCAATATCGTCATGCTGGGCTTTGCCTGGCAGCGCGGGCTGCTGCCGGTCTCGCTGTCGGCGCTGTTGCGCGCGATCGAGCTCAACGGCGTCGGGGTCGAAAGCAACAAGCAGGCTTTCGCCTGGGGCCGGATTGCAGCCGCCGATCCCGACTTCTTGCCGAAGGTGGACGAAGCGCCGAAGGCCGAGACGCTCGACCAGCTGATCGACCGCCGCGCCGACTTCCTCACGGCTTATCAGAACGATGCCTACGCAGCGCGCTATCGAGAGCGCGTTGCAAGTGTTCGCCATGCCGAAGCCAGCCTGAATAGCGAGGCATTGACCCAGGCGGTCGCGCACGCCCTGTTCAAGCTGATGGCCTACAAGGATGAGTACGAGGTGGCGCGCCTGCACATGCAGACCGGCTTCCTCGACGAGTTGAAAGGCGAATTCGAAGGCGACTTCAGCATCCAATATCACCTTGCCCCGCCGTTCCTGCCGTCGAAGCGCGATGCCCGCGGACGTCCGCGCAAGCACGCCTTCGGACAGTGGATCCAGATGCCGCTCGCCATGCTGGCGCGGGTGAAGGGATTGCGCGGGACGCCGTTCGATCCGTTCGGCTACACGGCGGAGCGGCGCGCCGAGCGGGAACTCATCACCTGGTACGATGGCGTCATCAAACGGCTGCTCGGCGGACTCGACGCGGCGCAACTGCCAAGCCTGGTCGCCATTGCAAAAGCGCCGATGGATATCCGGGGCTACGGGCCGGTTAAGGACGCCGCGATCGGGAAGGTGAAGGCCGAGGTCGAACGGCTGTTCGCCGAGCTCAATGCGCCATCACCTGCAAGGATGCGCGCCTACGGTTGACGGAGCGCCGACGAGACTTCAGCCTCTGGAGCCGAGGGGCGCCCTGATGGCGCTCCTGCAACCGGGTGACGCCTCATGGATTTCGACCAGTTGACCCTGACCCAGGCTGTGGCCGACCTCCGCGCCGGAAAAGTCACGAGCACCGCGCTCACGACGGAAGCTCTCGCCCGCGCCAAGGCCAATGCCGATCTGAATGCCTTCGTCACCCTGGACGAGGCCGGCGCTCTGAAGGCTGCGGCCGCATTCGACGCGAACGACAACAAGGACAAGCCGCTCGGCGGTGTTCCCATCGTGATCAAGGACAATATCGAGGTCACGGGGCTCCCCTGCAGCGCAGGAACGCCGGCGCTGAAGCATTACGTTCCGAGGGCCGACGCGCCGGTGGTCGCAAAATTGCGCGCGGCGGGCGCGGTCATCATCGGCAAGACCAGCATGCACGAGCTCGCTTTCGGCATCTCCGGCTACAACACCGCATTCAAGACCGGCGCGGAGTTCGGCGTGCGCAACGCCTATGACCGCACCCTGATCGCGGGCGGCTCCTCCTCAGGAACGGGCGTCGCGATCGGCGCGCGGATCGTCGCGGGCGGGCTCGGCACCGACACTGGCGGATCGGTCAGGGTCCCCGCCGCACTGAATGGATGTGCCTCGCTGCGTCCGACGGTCGGACGCTATCCGCAAGCTGGCATCGCGCCGATCTCGCACACCCGCGACACCGCGGGCCCGATGGCGGCGACCGCGGCGGATGTCGAACTCCTCGACCGCGTCATAGCAGGTGGCGAAGCCGTTCAGGCGGCCGATCTGAAGCAGATGCGAATCGGCATCGTGAGGTCGATGCTGACAAATCTCGACGCTGACACCAACGCCGCTTTCCAGGCAGCAGTGGCGAAGATGAAAGCGCAGGGTGTCACGATGGTCGAGATCGAAATGCCGCAACTGGCCGAGTTCAATGGCCAGGTCAGCTTTCCGGTCGCGCTGTACGAAGCCTATGACGATCTGGTCGCCTATCTGGACCACACCGGCACGGGCCTCAGCATCGAGGCGATGGCAAGGGACATCTCCAGCGCCGACGTCAAGGGCACCTATGATGGCCTGGTGATCCCGCGCAAACTGCCTGCCCCCGATGGCACGCTGGTTGACGCCAAGCCGATCTATGACGCCGCGATCAATAGTGCACGCCCCGCGCTCCAGGTGCTTTACAGCAGGACTTTCGCCGACAACCGGCTCGATGCCATCGCCTTCCCGACCACGCCGCGCGTCGCCATTGCCTCCAATCCGGATTCCAGCAGCCTCGAGAATTTCGGGTTGTTCATCCAGAACACCGATCCCGGCAGCAATGCCGGCATTCCCGGCATCCAGATCCCGATTGCGCTCGGCGCGGTCAGCAAACTTCCGATCGGACTCGAGCTGGATGGCCCTGCAGGCAGCGACCGCCGCCTGCTTGCGCTCGGCATGGCGCTTGAAAAAGTGTTCGGACGGCTGCCGGCGCCACCCCGCTCATGAATAGGGATTGATCAGCTTCTGCTGCTCGGCGCTGTGATGCACGAGCATGTCGATAAAGGTCCTGACCTTCGCCGACAGATGATGCCGGTGCGGATAGACCGCGTTCATCGACATCTCGACGGGACGATATTCGGGCAGAAGGCGAACGAGATGACCGGCTTCGAGATCGCCCTGGACGAGAAAACCGGCCATCAGGCAGACGGCAGCGCCTTCCAGCGCCACCTTTCGCAAGGCCTCACCGCTGTTGGTGATAAAGCTGCCGGAGATGCGCACCGATGCCGGCGTGCCCTTGCGATCGAAGAAGCGCCAATCTTCGCCGAACGGATAATTCAAGTGACGGGCGCAATTGTGCGCGGTGAGCTCATCGAGCTTCTGCACGCGACCGTGCCTTTCGAGGTAGTCGTGCGAGCAGCACAGCACGTGCCGCCAGGTTGCGAGGCTGCGAACGATCAGGCTCGAATCCGGCGGCGCGGTCATGCGCAGAGCAACGTCATAGCCTTCTTCGATGAGGTCGATTTCGGCCTCGCCCATCCGCAGATCGATCTTGAGCTCCGGATAGGACGACAGGAGCTTCGCCACCACGGGCGCAACGAACGGCACCATGTGCGTGGCGACGTGGATCCGTAGCGTGCCGCGGGGCACCGACTGCAATTCGCTCGCGATATCGTCGGCCTGTTTGATTTCGGCGAGTATCTGGATGCAGCGGTCGTAATAGGCCTTGCCGATGTCGGTGAGGCTGACCTTGCGCGTGGTGCGCTGAAGCAGCCTCACGCCGAGCCGGTCTTCCAGCGCCTGGACGTGATTGCTCACCATGGTGGTCGACATGTTGAGCTTGCGGGCTGCTGCAGAGAAGCCGCCGGTCTCGACCACCCGGCTGAAGACTTCGAGACTGGTCAATCGGTCCATGCCGACTGATTATCCGCTCTTGAGAGATAATCGCAAGGAATTCCGTCCGATTATCCATCAAACCGCTCCTGCGGGCAGCGCGGATGCGTTAGCCGCAATCCCTCGACAGGCGCGGCAATCGCTCTGGGGCAGTCGTACCTCCGGCTCGATAGATCATACGGGCCAAGGCGAGATCCCGGGACTATCCACTGTCAGCGGATAATCCTTTCGGCATTTCGCTGATTATCGATCGGACGAGGAAGACCGATAGTCTGGGTCAGCCGAAGGAGACTGCCATGTCCGAGATGCCCCGCACCAAAAACTTTCAGCAAGCGACTGAAATACCGCAAGCTACCCCGACGGCGCCGGTGCGTGGTCCCGCCCGGAATACGGTCCGGCGGGCGGCGCTGGCGCTCGCGTTCCTTGCGGGCACGGCTGCGGTTGTCCATTACGGACACGACTACTGGGTCAACGGCCGTTATCTCGAGACAACCGACGACGCCTATGTGAAGGCCGACTCCACGATCATCGCGCCAAAGGTCTCGGGCTACATCGCCAAGGTGCTGGTCAGCGACAACGAAAAGGTCAAAGCGGGCCAGCTGCTGGCGAAGATCGACGACCGCGACTTCAAGGCGGCGCTCAATCAGGCCCGCGCCGATGTCGCTGCGGCGGAAGCGGCAGTGCGGAACCTCGACGCCCAGCTCGAACTCCAGCAGCCGATCATCGAGCAGAGCACAGCCGATGTCGCTGCTGCGGACGCGAATCTGAAATTTGCGCAGGAGGAGCGCGCCCGCTACGACGACCTGATGAAGTCGGGCTCCGGCACGATTCAGCGCGCGCAACAGACTGACGCCGCGTTGCGCGCCAGCAACGCGCAACTGCAACATGCCAGGTCGGGCCTCGTGGCCGCGCAACGCAAGGTCGACGTGCTCACGACCCAGCGCGCGCAGGCTACTGCCCAGCTCGAACATGCGCGTGCGGTCGCGGAGCAGGCGACGCTCAATCTCTCCTACACCGAGATTACCGCGCCGGTCGACGGAACGGTCGGCGCCCGCTCACTGCGCGTGGGACAGTTCGTGCAGGCCGGCACGCAATTGATGGCGGTGGTGCCGCTCGATGCGGTCTATGTCGTGGCGAATTTCAAGGAGACGCAGCTCACACATGTCCGCGCCGGCCAGCCGGTCGAGCTGCACGTCGACAGTTTCCGCAACCAGACCCTGCGCGGCCATGTCGACAGCCTGTCGCCGGCGAGCGGCCTTGAATTCGCATTGCTGCCGCCCGACAACGCCACCGGCAATTTCACCAAGATCGTGCAACGGGTGCCGGTGAAGATCGTGCTCGACGACCACAGCCTGACCGGCCTGCTGCGCCCCGGCATGTCCGCGGTGCCGACCGTCGACACCAAGCAGACCGTGCTGGCCGAGCGTGAGACGGCGAAGCATCTCGCCGACAACGCGGCCCGTCCGAACGGCGGTTGAAGCCGGAAAGGTCCGGCGGGACTATCAAGTCCTACCGGATGATCCTTCCCAAACTTGGTCGATTATCGAAACGAACTGCCTGATCCATCCTGTCTCCGTAACCGAGACGAGGCTTCCATGAGCACGCTCCAACCGACCGTTAATACCACGGCCGATATCCCCGCTCCCGTCGCGGCCCCCGCAACGCCCGCCGTCTCGACCAAGACCTGGATCGCCGTGATCGGCGCGACGCTCGGCGCCTTCATGGCGGTGCTGAACATCCAGATCGTCAATGCCTCACTCGCCGATATCCAGGGCGCGATCGGCGCCGGCATTGATGACGGCGGCTGGATCTCGACCTCCTATCTGATCGCGGAGATCGTGGTGATCCCGCTGTCCGGCTGGCTGGCGCAGGTGTTCTCGATCCGCATCTATCTCCTCACCAATGCGGTCCTGTTCCTGGTCCTGTCAGCCGCCTGTGCGTTGGCGCAAGACCTGCCGCAGATGATCGTGCTGCGGGCGGTGCAAGGGTTTACCGGCGGCGTGCTGATTCCGATGGCGTTCACACTCATCATCACATTGCTGCCGCGCGCCAAGCAACCCGTGGGCCTTGCGCTGTTCGCGCTGTCGGCGACGTTCGCGCCCGCGATCGGCCCGACCATCGGCGGCTATCTCACCGAGAATTTTGGCTGGCAGTACATCTTCTATGTCAACGTTGTCCCCGGCACGATCATGGTCGGCATGCTCTGGTACGCGCTCGATGCAAAGCCCATGAAGCTGTCGTTGCTGCGCGACGGCGACTGGGCCGGCATCATCACCATGGCGATCGGATTGTCGGCGCTGCAGACCGTGCTCGAGGAAGGCAACAAAGACGACTGGTTCGGCTCGCCCTTCATCGTCAAGCTGTCCGTCATCGCGGCCGTGGCGCTGAGCGCCTTCCTGATCATCGAGCTCACCGTGAAGAAGCCGCTCCTGAACCTGCGTCTGCTGGTCCGCCGCAATTTCGGCTTCGGCATGCTCGCGAATTTCCTGCTGGGAATCGCGCTCTACGGCTCGGTGTTCATCCTGCCGCAATATCTGGCCCGCATCCAGGGCTACAATGCCGAGCAGATCGGCATGGTGCTGGCTTGGACCGGCCTGCCGCAGCTGGTGCTGATCCCGCTGGTCCCGCGGTTGATGCAGAAGCTCGATGCGCGGCTCATCATCGGCGTCGGCTTCGTCCTGTTCGCGGCCTCCAACTTTATGAACATCTACATGACCGGCAACTATGCCGCCGATCAATTGCTCTGGCCCAATGTGGTTCGTGCGATCGGCCAGGCGCTGGTAATGGCGCCGCTGTCTGCGGTGGCGACCTCAGGCATCGAACCGGAGAACGCGGGCTCGGCCTCCGGCCTGTTCAACATGATGCGCAACCTCGGCGGCGCCGTCGGCATCGCGCTGTTGCAGACCCTGCTGACCAAGCGCGAGCAGTATCACTCCAACGTGCTGATGCAGTCAGTCTCGCTGTTCGAGCAGGCGACGCGGACGCGGCTGGAACAGCTCACCCAATACTTCGTCAATCACGGCATTCTCGATCGGGCGGACGCGTTGCATCGCGCCTATGTTGCGATCGGCCATATCGTGCAGAAGCAGGCCTATATCCTCGCCTTCAGCGACACCTTTTATCTGCTCGGCGTGGCCCTGATCGTCGCGCTGATCGCCACCCTCTTCCTGAAGAAGGCCGGCCACGCCTCGGCCGGCGGCGCCCACTGACGTCAACCCAGCCAGCAAGGAGAACGACCATGAAACCCCGCATGAATTTCTACCAGGCCGCACCCGACACGATGAAGGCGCTGATGGCACTGGAAGAGCAGATCCAGTCGACGGGCCTTGAGAAATCGTTGATCGAGCTCGTCAAGATCCGGGCGTCACAGATCAACGGCTGCGCCTTCTGCATCAACATGCACACCGAGGACGCCCGCAAGCGCGGCGAGACCGAGCAGCGCATCTATCTGCTCAACGCCTGGCGCGAATCACCGCTCTACACCGACCGCGAGCGCGCGGCGCTGGCCTGGACGGAATCAGTGACGCTGATCTCCGAGACGCACGCGCCTGATGACGTCTACGAGCAGGTCCGCCCGCAATTCTCCGACGCGGAGACGGTGAACCTGACCATGCTGATCGGCGCCATCAATGCCTGGAACCGAATCGCGATCGCGTTCCGTGCGGTTCATCCGGTGAAGGTGAAGGCATCGGTGGCGTGAGGTGCTGATGTGTGGAGGCCAAACTGCCTCAATACATTCGCCTGTCATGCCCCGGCTTAACCGGGGCATCCAGTACGCCGCGGCTTCTCGAGTCCAGCACTCCCGTCACGGAGTACTGGATCGCCCGGTCAAGCCGGGCGATGACGGCGGTAGGTAGCTTAAACCGCCGTCGCCTTCGCGAACTCCACGTAGATCTCGCGCAGCCGCATGGCGATCGGGCCGGGCTTGCCGTCGCCGACCTTCTTGCCGTCGATCGCAACCACCGGCTGGACGAACAGCGACGCCGAGGTGGCGAAGGCTTCCTTGGCGGCGAGCGCCTCGGCGACCGTGAAGGAACGCTCTTCGACGCGGAGCTGACGCTCTTCCGCCAGCGCCACCACCGCCTTGCGGGTGCAGCCCGGCAGGATCGCGTTGGAGTTCTTGCGGGTCACGATGACGTCGTCCTGGGTCAGGATGAACGCTGAAGACGAACCGCCTTCGGTGACGTAACCGTCTTCCAGCATCCAGGCTTCGCCCGCACCGGCTTCGGCCGCGGCCTGCTTTGCCAGCACTTGCGCCAGCAATGCTACGCTCTTGATGTCACGCCGCTCCCAGCGGATGTCGGGCACGGTGATCACATTGATGCCGGTCTTGGCCGAGGCGGCGTTGATGATGTCCTTCTCCGACGTGAACATCACCAGGCTCGACTTGACGTCGCCCTTGGGGAAGGCGAAGTCGCGGCCCTTGTCGGCGCCGCGGGTGACCTGGAGATAGACGAGGCCGTTCTCGACCTTGTTGCGTGCAATCAGCTCCTGCTGGATCTCGGTGATGCGCTCGACCGTCTCCGGGAGCCTCAGCTTGATCTCGCCGACCGAGCGCTCCAGCCGCGCCAGATGCGAGGCATTGTCGACCAACTTGCCGTCGAGCACGGCCGAGACCTCATAGATGCCGTCGGCGAACAGGAAGCCGCGATCGAGGACCGAAATTTTGGCGTCCGAAAGCGGGACGAATGAGCCGTTGACATAGGCGATCGGATCCAAGGCAGGTCTCCTGGCGGGAATAGGGATTACCCGCTGGTATAAGGGATTTGTCGGTGCCACGAAACCCTCAACCCGTCATTCCCGACCGGCGCCAGGAGGCACGTCGCGGAATGACAGTGGGATCAATGCGACAGAATCTTCGACAAGAACTTCTGCGCGCGGTCGCTGCGGGGCTTGCCGAAGAAATCGTCCTTCGGGGCGTCCTCGACGATCTCGCCGCGGTCCATGAAGATCACGCGGTTGGCGACCTTGCGGGCAAAGCCCATCTCGTGCGTCACGACCATCATGGTCATGCCCTCATGGGCGAGGTCTACCATGACGTCGAGCACCTCGCTCACCATTTCGGGGTCGAGCGCCGAGGTCGGCTCGTCGAACAGCATGACGATGGGATCCATCGCGAGCGCGCGGGCGATCGCCACGCGCTGCTGCTGGCCGCCGGACAGGTTCGCGGGAAATTTTTGCGCCTGTTCCTTCAGGCCGACCCGCTCCAGCAGCTGCATGCCTTTCGCCACCGCCTTGTCGCGCGACCGGTCGAGCACCTTCTGCTGCGCGAGGCAGAGATTATCAATGATCTTCAGATGCGGAAACAGCTCGAAGTGCTGAAAAACCATGCCGACACGCGCGCGCAGCTTGGGCAGATTGGTCCTGGGGTCGTTGACCTTAGTGCCATCGACGCTGATGTCGCCTTTCTGGAATGGCTCCAGCGCGTTGACGCATTTTATCAGCGTCGACTTGCCTGATCCCGACGGACCGCAGACCACGACCACCTCGCCCTTGGCGACGCTGGTGGTGCAGTCGGTCAGCACCTGGAAGGCCGGGCTGTACCATTTGTCGACGTGGCTGATCTCGATCATGGCAAACTCTATCGAATGATGGCGATGCGCGCCTGCAGGCGGCGAACGCCGAAGGACGCGATACAGGAGATGGTGAAGTAGACGATCGCTGCGAATAGATACATTTCGACCAGACGGCCGTCGCGCTGCGCGACCTTGCTAGCCGCACCGAGGAAATCGGTGATCGACAGCACATAAACCAGTGAGGTGTCCTGGAACAGCACGATGGTCTGCGTGATCAGGACCGGCAGCATGTTGCGGAAGGCCTGCGGCAGAACGACGTAGCGCATGGTCTGGGCGTAGGTCAGGCCGAGCGCGTTGGCTGCGGCCGGCTGGCCGCGCGAGATCGACTGGATGCCGGCACGCATGATCTCGGAGAAGTACGCGGCCTCGAACATGATGAAGGTGATGAGCGAGGACGCGAACGCGCCGACACTGATCGGACGCGACGCGCCAGTTACCCATTGCCCGATATAGGGCACCAGGAAGTAGAACCAGAAGATCACCAGCACCAGCGGCAGCGAGCGCATGAAGTCGACATAGACGCCCGCGATGCGGCCCAGCACCTTGTAGCCGGACAGCCGCATCAGCGCGATCGCCGTGCCGAAGACGAGGCCGCCGAGTGCAGCAAGCCCGGTCAGCATCAGCGTGAACGTCATGCCCTCATAGAATAGATAGGGCAGCGTGCGGATGATGACCCCGAAATCAAAATTGCTGAACATGGCGCTACTTCCCCGTGATGTAGCCGGGGATCGCGACCCAGCGCTCGAGGAAGCGCATCGCGGTCACGACGACGGCGTTGACGAGGAGATAGAGGATGGTCGCAGCGGTGAAGGCCTCGAACACCTGGAACGAGAATTCCTGCATCGAGCGCGCCTGGCCGGTCAGTTCGAGCAAACCAATGGTGATGGCCACAGCCGTGTTCTTGATGGTGTTGAGGAACTCGGACGTCAGCGGCGGCAGGATGATGCGAAAAGCCATCGGCAGCAGGATGTAGCGATAAGCCTGCAGGGTCGTCAGGCCGAGTGCGGTCGCCGCCATCTTCTGCCCGCGCGGCAGCGATCCGATGCCGGCCTGCAACTGCACGGCGACGCGCGCCGACATGAAGAACCCGATGCCAATCGCGGCCGTCCAGAACGGCGCGTTCGGCAGTTGTTTCAGCCACAATCCCGCGGACCTTGGCAACACTTCCGGCAGCACGAAAAACCACAGGAAGAGCTGCACCAGCAGCGGCATATTGCGGAAGAATTCAACATAGGCAAAGCCGAACCAGTACGCTCCCTTCGACGGCAGTGTGCGCATCACGCCGACGATCGATCCGGTGATCAGCGCGATGATCCAGGCGAGCGCACCCGTCTTGAGGGTCAGCACCAGGCCCGACAACAGCATGTCGAGATAGGTGCCGGTCCCCATCGGGTTCGGCTGGAAAAAGATTCCCCAGTTCCAGTTGTAGTTCACGTGTCCCCCGCGCGAACGCGCCAGTCATCGATGTCCTGGCGCCTATGCAAATGTCCGGCCATCCTGGAGTCAAGATGGCCGGACACGATCCCGATCGAAAGATCGAGGTTATAGCTTACTTATAATCGTCCGGGTTTGGCGAGTCCGTCGGCTTGGCAAACTCGTTCTTCAGCTCGGCCGAGATCGGCGTGTTGAGATTGAGGCCCTTCGGCGGGATCTTCTGCGTGAACCACTTGTCGTAGATCTTCTGGCCCTCGCCGGAGGTGTAGAGCGCAGCGGTCGCCGCGTCGACGACCTTCTTGAAGGCCGCGTCGTCCTTGCGCAGCATGATGCCGTAGGGCTCAGGCTTGGAGAACGCGTCCTTGGAGATGACGTAGTCATCGGGCGACTTCGAGCCGGCAACGAGGCTCGCGAGCAGGATATCATCCATCACGAAGGCGACCGCACGGTCGGTCTCGACCATCAGGAAGGCCTCGGCGTGGTCCTTGGCCGGAATGATGTTTGCGCCGAGGCTTTTTGCAACATTGGCCTCGGTGAGCTGTTTGATGTTGGTGGTGCCGGCAGTGGAAACCACCGATTTTCCCTTGAGGTCGTCAATCGCCTTCAGGCCACTCGACTTCTTGAAGACGTAGCGGCTGGCGGTCAAATAATGGGTGTTGGTGAAGGCAACCTGCTTCTGGCGCTCGGCATTGTTGGTGGTCGAGCCGCATTCGAGATCGATGGTGCCGTTCGCCATCAGCGGGATCCGGGTCGCCGAGGTCACCGGATTGAGCTTGACCTCGAGCTTGTCGAGCTTGAGCTCCTTCTTCACGGCGTCGACGATCTTGTAGCAGATGTCCATCGCGTAGCCGATGGGCTTCTGGTTGTCGTCGAGATAAGAGAACGGGATCGAGGAGTCGCGGAAGCCGAGCGTAATGGCGCCGGTGTCCTTGATGTTCTTGAGCGTGCCGGTCAGCTCCTCGGCCCCGGCCTGGCCGACGGCGAAGGTCGCGGCGAGCGCGAGGCCGATGCTACGGAAATGTTTCACGTTTTGGTCCCCTTTCAGGATGATGCCGGCGGGATGCAAGCACAAATTGGGTTGGAATAGAATGTGACTTTTGGCTGGATCGCGGCTCCGGTTAACGGCTCAGGCCGGCGGGCGCGTTAGCGGGCTTGTTAGCGGGCTTGGCAATTCCCCGAGATCCCAGAACAGGCCGGCCATCACCGTCAAGGCCTCTTCGGTCAATGGCAGCAGGATGTGCTCATTGGGCGCATGCTGGGAGCAGCCGGGATAGGAGTGCGGCACCCAGATCGTCGGCAGGCCCAATATCTCGGAAAACACGTCATTGGGCAGCGAGCCGCCGAAATTCGGCAGCACCGCCGGCACTTTGCCGGTGGTCTCCTTCACCGAATTCGCCGCCCATGCGATCCAGGGGCTGTCGAAATCGGTGCGCGATGCCGCGAAGCTCTGTGCGGCCCGCACTTCGACCATCGGAAAACCCCTTTCGACCAGATGCGCACGGACGGCTTCGATCAGGCCGTCGACCTTGGTGCCGACCACGAAGCGCAGTTGCAGCACGGCATTGGCGTGGCCGGGAATGGCGTTGGCCGGCTTCTCGATGTTTCCCGACGACATCGCCAGCACTTCGAGCGTGTTCCAGGCATAGAGCCGCTCGGCCGCCGAAAGACCCTCCTCGCCCCAGTTCTCGGCCAACGCCGGCTCGTCCTCGGTCGGCACCACCTGCACGTCCGCAAGATAGCTGCGGATCTGGTTGGTGAGGCGCGGCGGCTTCAGCGCGTCCAGCTGAAGGCGGCCGTGGCCGTCGACCAGCGTCGAGATCGCGTTGACCAGAATGGTCGCTGGGTTGGCGAGCACACCGCCCCAATTGCCGGAGTGATGGCCGCCGTCGCGAAGGTTCACATCGAGATGAATGCGGATGCCGCCACGGCAGCCGAGGAATAGGGTCGGACGGTCGGCGGACAGGCGCGGCCCGTCGGAGGCCACGAACAGATCGGCCTTGAGCGCATCGCGATTGAGATCGCAGACCTTGCCGAGATCCGGCGAGCCGATCTCCTCGCCCATCTCGAGGATGAACTTGGCGTTGAAGCCGAGCTTGCCGCCGCGGGCCTCGCGCACCGCGCGGAGTGCCGCCATGTTGATGCTGTGCTGGCCCTTGTTGTCGGCGGTGCCGCGACCGTAGAGACGCGTGCCCGAAACCGTGGTGCGCCAGGGATCGCGGCCGTCGCGCCACTCGCCTTCCATCCCGTCAACGACGTCGCCATGGCCGTAGATCAGCACGGTCGGCGCCGTCTCACTTTCGCGGCGTTCGGCGAACAGGAACGGCGCCTTGCCGCTGGGAGATTCGATCATCCGGCTTTCGAAATCGAGCGCGGCAAAAGCGGGCACCATCTCCTGTTCCAGATAGGCGCGCAGCTCGACGCTCCGGTTCGGATTCTGGCTCTCGGTCTGGTAGGCGACGCGGCGGTCGAGTTCGGCGAGGAACGCGCCCGATTCAAAATCGTCACGGGCGCGGGCGATGGCATCGGCTCTGGTCATTATTTTCTTTTTTAGGTTGCGAGGCGAAGGAGCATACCCGATACGGGCAGGCCTCCGAAAGTGGCGGGGACTTCGATAGTCTTGGGATTTCGTTCTTGCTCTCTTGAGATTGGCTTGCCAAGCGCGGCAGCGCCGCTGATTTTGGCCTTGCCAACGTCGCGCTATATGCAAGAACTTCGCCAAGTTCGGGCGCAGCTCTATCATTCGAAGAGCGCCCGGTACAGGGCGCCGGGGGACCATCATGGCCAAGCAGATCAGGCTCAATGCATTTGCGATGAATTGCGTCGCGCACCAATCACCGGGCTTGTGGACCCATCCGCGCGACCGCACTGCCGAATATAACCGCCTGCCCTATTGGATCGATCTTGCCAGAACGCTGGAGCGCGGCCGTTTCGACGGACTGTTCCTGGCCGACGTGCTCGGCGTCTATGACGTCTACGGCAACAGTCCTGACGCAGCCTTGCGCAACGCAGCCCAGTCGCCCTCGAACGATCCGCTGCTGCTGCTGTCGGCAATGGCCGCCGTGACGCAGAATCTCGGCTTCGGCGTCACCAGCAATCTCTCCTTCGAGCCGCCCTATCCGTTCGCGCGGCGGATGTCGACGCTCGATCATCTCACCGAGGGGCGTATCGGCTGGAACGTCGTCACCGGCTATCTCGACAGCGCCGCGCGCGGCGCCGGCAAGGACAAGCAGATCGGGCACGACGACCGCTACGAGATCGCGGACGAATATATGGAGGTCGTCTACAAGCTCTGGGAAGGGAGTTGGGAGGACGACGCCGTGCTGCGCGACCGCACGCGCGGCATCTTCACCGATCCCACAAAGGTCCATCGCGTCAACCACGAGGGCGCGAACTACCGCATCAACAACACCATCCACCTGAGCGAACCGTCGCCGCAGCGGACGCCCGTGCTGTATCAGGCCGGCACCTCGCCGCGCGGACGGCAGTTCGCGGCACGGCACGCCGAATGCGTGTTCATGTCGGGGCCGTCAGCCAAGGTGATCGCGCCGCGCGTATCGGCGATCCGTCAGGAGGCCGCCGCGTTCGGCCGCAATCCGGCGGAAATCCTGATGTTCTCGATGATGACGATCATCCTCGGGCGGACGGAAGCCGAAGCGAACGAAAAATATGCCGACTATCGCCGCCACATCAGCCCGGAAGGCGCGCTGGCGCTGATGTCGGGATGGACCGGAATCGACTTCTCCGGCTACGAGCTCGATCAGCAGGTGCGCCATGTTCAGAACGATGCCGGCCGCAGCGCACTCGATAACGTCACCCGCGCCGATCCCGATCGCGTCTGGACCGTGCGCGACGTCATCGAGCATGTCGGCGTCGGCGGCGCAGGTCCCGTCGTGGTCGGCACGCCGGAAATGGTCGCGGACAAGATCGAGGCGTGGTTCGAGGCGACCGATGTCGACGGCCTCAACGTCGCCTTCGCGATCTCACCCGGCGATTTCGAGGACATCGCCGACATGCTGGTGCCGGAGCTGACGCGACGCGGGCGGTACAAGGCGGAGTACGCGCAGGGCACGCTACGCGAGAAGCTGTTCGGCGAGGGGCGGGCGCGGCTAGGTGCGCCGCATCCGGCGGCAGGGTTCAGAGTGGGGAGAAAGGGGTAGCGCCGCTAGGTACGCTGTCATGCCCCGGCTTGACCGGGACATCCAGTACGCCGCAGCGTCTCGACTCAATCACCGCCGGCTCTGGAATACTGGATCAGCCGCCTTCGCGGGTGATCACGACTGATAATGTGGCGGCACCAATGCCGCAGGTGACGCTGCCCTACAGCTTCCCGTCCACCATCACCTCGATCAGTTTCGTCCCCGGCCGGCCAAACGCCGACGCCAGCGTCGCCTTCAACTCTCGGGGATCGCTGACTTTGATTGCCTCACATCCCAGCGCCTTAGCCACGCCCGCGAAATCCACCGGCGGATCGACAAAATCCATGCCGACGTAATTGTCGTCGCCGTGGAAGGCGAGCAGGCGCTGCTTGATGATGCGGTAGCCGCCATTGTTGGCAATGACCACATTGAGCGGCAGCTTGTGATGCGCCGCTGTCCACAGCGACTGGATCGAATACATCGCGCTGCCGTCGCCGGAGAAGCAGACCACCGGGCGATCGGGATTGGCGATGCTGGCGCCGACGGAGGCCGGCAGGCCCCAGCCGATGCCGCCGGAGGCAAGGCCGTGATAGCCGAAGCGATCGCGGTGCGCACGCAAGGCCGTGATCTGGCGGCTCGAGGTGAGGCCTTCGTCCACGAGGATGGCATTAGCGGGCATGGCCTCGACCATTTGCAGCACCAGCCAGTCCGGATCGATGGGGCTGCGGTCCGCGGCCTTGCCGATCTGCTCGACCAGCGCGGTGCGCCGCGCGGTCCAGTTCCTCGGCGCGAGTTCGGTCAGCCGTTGCTTCGCGCGGCTCGCCAGGGCAGCGCCGCCCATCTCCTTCAACACCGGGATCAGCGCGCGCAGCGTTTCCTTCAAATCCGCCTTCAGCGCGATCTCAGCCCCGTAGTTCTTGGCGATCTCCCAATCGCCGAGGCCGATCTGCACGATGCCAAGGCCCTCCGGCAGCGCGTCGACCTCGCTGTAGACCGACATCCGCAAGGGATCGCCGCCGAGCGCGATCAAGAGGTCGAAGGGCGCAAGCGTGTCGCGCGCGACTTTCTG
Source organism: Bradyrhizobium sp. 87 (assembly GCF_023073015.1). Taxonomy (NCBI): domain Bacteria; kingdom Pseudomonadati; phylum Pseudomonadota; class Alphaproteobacteria; order Hyphomicrobiales; family Nitrobacteraceae; genus Bradyrhizobium; species Bradyrhizobium sp. 87. Next base: position 572,984 of record NZ_JADPIQ010000128.1, on the reverse strand, counting down.
GACACGTGCCAGCGTGCCGACGAAGCTCGGGCTCTCCGAGAGGAAGTGCGAGCCATAGGGCGTCGAGGATTGGTAGGCAGCCGCGCCGAGTAGTTCTGCGAGTTCGGCGGCCTCCATCAGCGCATCGCTCTTGACCACTTCGTCCATGGTGACGATCACGGGACGCTCGGCCCTGAGCAGTCGGGCGGCGAACGCCTTCAGTGCCTCATCCGATGGTCTTGTGCGAGCGTCAATGCGGGTGGAGCGACCGAGATCGATCCCTGCCTCGCTGTTGAGGATATCGCCGGGCAATGAAATGAACACCGGCCCGGTCGGCGGAGTGGTTGCGACTTTTGCGGCGCGGCGCACGATGCGCGGCAGATCCTCGAGCCGCGTCACCTCGACCGCCCATTTCACCAGCGGCTCGGCCATGCGCACCAGCGGCCCATACAGCACCGGCTCCATCAGTCCGTGGCCCTGCTCCTGCTGGCCCGCGGTCAGGATCATCGGCGTGCCCGTGAACTGGGCGTTGTAGAGCGAGCCCATCGCGTTGCCGAGGCCGGGCGCGACATGGACGTTGCAGGCGACCAGCTTTCCGGAGGCGCGGCTATAGCCATCCGCGATCGCCACCACCAGGCTCTCCTGCATCGCCATCACATAGGCGAGGTCAGGGTGATCCTTCAGCGCATGCATGATCGGCAGCTCGGTGGTGCCGGGATTGCCGAACAGATGCGTGATGCCCTCGTCCTTGAGCAACGCGAGAAAGGCGGAGCGGCCGGTGATCTTGTTCTTCATGTTTCCTCCAGAGGCGGACGTTGCCGCAAGGCAAAAAGCATGATGGCCGAAATCGCGGGAGGCGCGCAAGGAAGCGCGGTCATGGCTGCGTTGCGTGGGACAGCGCTACATCTCCTCGCGCCCCAACTCGAACGGATCCTCGCCGCTCGCCCGCTTCTTTTTTTTCGAGCGCTGCCAGACCACACCGGGAAAGCCTTTCAGCGGCACCAGCGGCTCGCCGGTATAGGTCCATTCCTGCAGCTCTTCGATCGCGATGTGATAGAGCGGCTGGCGGCCGGTGCGTTCCCTAAACAGCGCACGGGGGATGTTGACCATATGCGGCCCGCGCGGGCGCTCATATGCGATCGGCGTGCCGCAATGCGCGCAGAAGCTGCGCGCGGTCTTCGTTGCCTTGTCCTCGTAGCGCGTCAGCGCCGTCTTACCTGCGGTGATGCGAAACCGCTTCTTCCAGCTTCCGACATAGGTTGCATAGGCGGCGCCGTGGGCGCGACGGCTGGCGGCGGAGTGATCGTGCCAGGCCCAGCGTGCGGGAACGTCGATCTCGAAGGTAACCCTGCCGCAGAGGCACTGGCCGGTGGCTATACCTGCGGCGGCTGCGGCTTTGGCCATTGTCTCTCCTCTCGTCATTGCGAGCGCAGCGAAGCAATTCAGAGTCTTGCCGCCGAGGCAGTCTGGATTGCTTCGCTGCGCTCGCAATGACGGAGTTCGTGGTGTCAGTCGGGGCAACACAATAACTCTGTAGCCCGGATGAGCGAAGCGACATCCGGGAAGACCAGAGCTTGAGTGAACCCCGGATATCGCTTTGCTCATCCGGGCTACAGCAGTGTCAGACCGGCGTCAGTTCGTCGTACGCGGGATAATCCGTATAACCCTTCTCCTCGCCACCGTAAAACGTCGCACGGTTATACGGCGTGAGAGGGTAATCGTGCTGCAGGCGGAGCGGCAGATCGGGGTTGGAGATGAAGATGCGGCCGAAGGCGATGATGTCAGCATGCCCCTCCGCAATGGCGGCGTTCGCGGTCTCGCCGGTAAATCCGCCGGCGGTCATCAGCACGCCGCTGTAGAGCGGGCGGAACAGCAGCATCGCCGACGGCACGTTCTGCCAGTTGACTTCGGCGCGCCCCGAGCCGCTGGAGCGCGGTTCGATGAAATGCAGATAGGCAAGACCGAGCTTGTCGAGCGCGTTGACCACGTGCGTGTAGAGCGGCATCGGATCGGGCTCGCCGGAATCATTGGCGATGCCGTGGGGCGACAGCCGCACGCCGACGCGGCCCGCGCCCCAGACGTCGATCGCGGCCTCGGTCACTTCGAGCAGAAGCCGCGCGCGGTTCTCGATCGAACCGCCATATTGATCGGTGCGCTGGTTGCTGCGTGATTGCAGGAATTGCTCGAGCAGATAGCCGTTGGCGCCGTGGATCTCGACCCCGTCGAAGCCGGCGGCCAGCGCGTTCTTCGCACCCTGCCTGAAGGCCTCGACGATGCCCTTGACTTCATCCGTGTCCAGCGCGCGCGGCGTCTCATAGTTGGAGATCTTGCCGTCGGCAGTCATCGCCTTCATGCCTTCGGCCTTGATCGGGATCGCGGAGGCCGAGACCGGCAGCTCCCCGCCGTGGAAGGAGGAATGCGAGACGCGGCCGACGTGCCAGAGCTGGAGAAAGATGATGCCGCCCTTGGCGTGCACGGCGTCGACCACCTTGCGCCAGCCCGCGATCTGCGTCTCCGAATAGATGCCGGGCGTCGCTGGATTACCGCGGCCGTGCGAGAGCACGGGCGAGGCCTCGGCGATGAGCAGGCCGCCTTGGGTGGCGCGCTGGCCGTAATATTCGGCGTTGAGCGGCCGCGGCGAAAAGCTCTCGCGCTCGGCCCTCATGCGCGTCAACGGCGCCATCGCGACGCGATGCGCGAGCGTGTACGGACCGACCTGCAACGGTTGAAACAACGCCTCGAATTTCATGCTGGCCTCGAATGGCGAAGGAAGGATGCGCATCATATAGCGAGGGGCGGCTACCGAGAGAAGGCGCCGCCCCTGCAAAAGCAGATATTCCCTCCCGCGGAACGCGGGAAAGACCAGTGTTACGCCGTCTTGATCCACACCGCCTTCACGTTGAGATATTCCTCGACGTGCTGCTTGCCGGATTCGCGGCCGTAGCCGCTCATCTTGTAGCCGCCGAAGGGCACGGCCGGGTCCATCGCCTGGTAGCAGTTCACCCACACCGAACCGGCACGGAGCCTCTTCGCGACCGCATGCGCCTTGCTGACGTCCCGCGTCCACAGGCCCGAGCCGAGACCGAACGTGGTGGCGTTGGCGCGCTTGACCAGCTCGTCCATGTCCTTGAACGCGATCGCCGAAATGACGGGACCAAAGATCTCCTCCTGCGCGATGCGCATATTGTCCTGGACGCCCGCGAACACTGTCGGCGAGACGAAGAAGCCTTTTGCAAGCGCGCCTTCGGTGACGCGGCCACCGCCGGCAAGCGCCCGCGCGCCTTCCTTTTGGCCGATGTCGAGATAGCTGGTGACGCGCTCGAGCTGTTGCTCGGACACCAGCGGTCCGATCTGGGTGTTGGGATCGAGGCCGTTGCCGACCTGCAGTTTCTTGCCGAACTCGGCCACGCGGCCGACGAACTCCTCATAGATCGACTGCTCGACGAAAAGCCGGGTGCCGGCGCTGCAGATCTGTCCCGAATTGGCGAACACCGCCATCGCAGCGCCCGGCACGGCCGCATCGAGATCGGCATCCGCGAACACGATGTCCGGCGACTTGCCGCCGAGCTCGAGCGAGACGCGCTTGAGGTTGCCGGCCGAGGCGCGGATGATCGACTGGCCCGTGACATGCGAGCCGGTGAAGGCAACCTTGTCGACGTCGTGGTGTGCGGCAAGCGCCGCGCCCGCAGTCTCGCCATAGCCAGGCACGACGTTGATGACGCCGGGCGGAACGCCCGCTTCCATCGCCAGCTCGGCGATGCGCAGCGAGGTCAGCGGCGCTTCTTCGGCCGGTTTGAGCACGACGGTGCAGCCGGTCGCGATCGCCGGACCGATCTTCCAGATCGTCGCAGTCAGCGGACCATTCCAGGGAATGATGGCGCCGACGACGCCGATCGGCTCCTTCAGCGTGTAGGAGAAGATTTCGCCGGGCAGCGAGTTCTCGATGGTCTCGCCATGGATCGCGGTGGTCTGGCCGGCATAATAGCGCAGCATGCCGACGGCGCGCAGGCGATAGGCACGGGTACGGCTGAGCGGCGCGCCCATGTCGAGCGTGTCGAGCTGCGACAATTCGTCGAAATTCTTCTCGACGAGGTCGGCAAGCTTCAGGAGCAGATTCTGCCGCTCGAACGGCTTGACCTTGCTCCAGGGCCCTTCGAAGGCGCGGCGAGCGGCAGCAACTGCGCGATCGATATCTTCCTTGTCGCCCTCGGCCACTGTTGCGAGCAGTTCGCCGGTCGCGGGGTTGTGGGTCTCGAAGCGCTTGCCTGAGGCAGCATCGACCCACTTCCCGTCGATCAGCATCTGCTTGTAGGATCCGTTGGCGAATGGATGGCGCGTGATCGGAATAGCCTGCGACACAGCCATGGCTGAACTCCCTGTCAATGATTGATTGGTTCGATCTGGGTGGGATCGTTGATCGATAGAATACTGCGATGCCGGACAGGCGTAAAGTAGAGGCGTAGAGTCGGCGCGGAACGAACACCTCCCATGCCGACTTGTGCGGGGTCGCGCGAGTGCCATGTTATAGCACGACCGAGCCCCTCCCCGGAGACCGATCCATGCCACATCCCGCGATCATCAAAGACAATGTTGCCGTGATCACCGGTGGCGCGTCCGGCATCGGATTCGCCGCCGCCGCAGCCTTCGCGCGAAACGGCGTGAAGGTGTGTATCGCCGATGTGGATCAGGCGCGGCTGGCGGACGCCGCGACAAGACTCTCATCCCTCACGTCCGCCGCACATGTGATGACCTTCGCGATTGACGTCAGCAAGGCCGAGAGCGTGATGGAACTGGAGCGCGCCGTCCACGAGCGCTTCGGCGGCACCGACATCCTCATGAACAATGCGGGCATCCAGCCCGGCAGCACGCTGTTCGGCGAACCCAACAACTGGCAGCGCATCATCGGCGTCAACATGTGGGGCATCATCAACGGCTCGCGCACCTTCGCGCCCAACATGATCGCGCGCGGCAGCGCGGGGCTCATCATCAACACCGGGTCGAAGCAGGGCATCACCACCCCGCCCGGCGATCCCGCCTACAACGTCTCCAAGGCAGGCGTGAAAGCTTTTACGGAAGCGCTCCAGCACGAGCTGCGCAACACTGCGGGTTGCCGCATCACCGCGCATCTGCTGATTCCCGGCTTCGTCTTTACGGGCCTTACCGCGAAGGGCCGCACAGAGAAGCCGGCCGGCGCCTGGACGGCCGAGCAGACCGTGAATTTCATGTTGGCGCGGCTGGAGGCCGGGGATTTCTACATTCTGTGCCCGGACAACGATGTCCCGCGCGCGCTCGATGAAAAGCGCATGCTGTGGGCCGCCGGCGACATCGTGGAGAACCGCCCGCCGCTGTCACGCTGGCACCCGGACCATGCGGATGCATTCGCGAAGTTCGTGAAGGGGGATTAGGCGTTTTTCCTTCTCCCCTTGTGGGAGAAGGTGGCGCGAAGCGCCGGATGAGGGGTTGCATCCGCAAATTCAGGAGCAGTGTCTCTCGCAGAGAGAAACCCCTCGCCCGTCTCGCCGCTATGCGGCGAGCCACCCTCTCCCACAGGGGGAGAGGGCGAAGAAACCTACAGCGTCTCTTGCTGATGCCCGCAATTCTTGCAGGCGAACTTGATGCGGGTCTGGCCCTTTGGCGCCTGCACACGGTTCGGGGCGCCGCATTTACCACAGACGGCCTCGATGCGAGTATCGCCCTGCTTGACGACGACGGTTTTCTTTTCCATCGATTCGCGGATCAGGCGCTCGGCCTCCTCACGCAGTGATTGTTTCGACAAAGCTCGTCTCCGCCATAAATGCGGGCGAGGCTTATCCCACCTGCGGCGAAATCACAATCCGAAACGGCTGCTCAGACCTCGACAATCACGTAGCTGTCCTCGACATGCACCGGAAAGGTCTCGGCAACATACGGGCCTTTCTGGAGTTCCTCGCCTCGCTCCACCGCGACCGGATATGACTTAATCTTGACGCGCTTCGGGTCGAACCAGGATTGGCCGTTGCGCATGTCGAACTCCCAGCCATGCCAGGGACAGCGCAGCATCTCGCCGACGCGCGAGCGCTGATAGATGCCGGGCTCGGGCGAGGTCAGTCGCGCGACACAGGCCGCTTTCTCCAGCGGCGCGCCTTCGTGCGGGCAGCGGTTCAGCAAAGCGAAGAACTCGCCATTGACGTGGAACACGACAATGTCGCGGCCGGCGACATCGACGACCTTGTTGCCACCGGGTGGGATCTCCGAGGTGGACGCGACGATGTGACGGGCCATCCGTGCAGACCTTCTCAGAACTTGTAGACCGCGCGGGCATTGGTGCTGAAGATCTTCCTTCGCTCGGCCTCCGTCAGTGGCGTCTTGAACGCAAAGCGCGGATCGTCGAAATCCCAGTGCGGATAGTCCGACGAGAACAGGAGACGGTCGATGCCGACCCATTCGATCAACGAGCGCAGGTGCCGGGCTTCGTCAGGTTCGTCGATCGGTTGCGTCGTGAACCAGAAATGCTCGCGGACATATTCCGACGGCTTGCCTTGAGATGCGGCACCTCGCTGCGAAACCGCTCAAAATGCTGGTCCATTCGCCACACCGCGGACGGGATCCAGCCGAAGCCGCCCTCGATAAAGACAAACTTCAATTTCGGAAAACGCTCCGGCACACCCTCGATCACGAGGCTGGCAAGCTGCGCCGCAATGGTGTGCGCGTTGGACTGGTGCTCCTCGACATAATAGGACGGCCAGCCGCCACCGGTCGGCGCATGCCCGCCATAGCCGCCGACATGGATGCCGAGCGGCAGGTCCAGTTCTTGGGCACGCTCGTAGATCGGCCAGTAGCGGCGGCGGCCCAACGGCTCGTTGGCGCGCGGCGAGACGTTGATCTGGACGTATTCGCCGATTTTCGCGCAGCGTTCGATCTCGGCAATGGCGAGATCGACGCCGTCCTGCCCGACCAGGATCGAAGCCTTCAGGCGCGGGTCGCGATGCGACCAGAACGCCAGTTGCCAGTCGTTGATGGCACGCTGGATCGCGGCGCCGAATTCGAGGTTCTGCTGCGAGAAGATGAAGAGATCGAGCACCTGCAAAATCCCGAACTCGACATCGAGCGGATCGAGATGCTGCTTCTGCATGAAGGCGAGATCCGAACCGGGCGGCCCGCCGGTCGGCGGCCAGGCATCGCGCCGCGCGATCAGCGGCGAAGAGCGCGGATAGGGCGTGGTGAACAGATAGGGCGTGCGCAAATGGCTGCCATATTCCTTCAGATGCTGCTGCCAGCGCTTTGGCAGAAACTCGTTGAGATCGTCGAACGAATGCAGGCTCGGATGAACGTCGCAATCGACGATGCGCAGCCGCGAAGCGGCAGGCTTTTCGTCTTCTCGTAGTGGGCGGTCGATGACGTCACTCATGCGAAACTCCGGTCTAGTTGGCGAGCGACAGCCGCGGAAACGTCTCCAGCGGGTTGTCGACGCACATCTTCGAGATGATGCTGTTCGGCAGGTCCGGCGGGATCGGATCGTCGCCGTCGAACTGCCAGTGCGGATAGTCGGACGCGAACAGGAACATCTTGTCCGAGCCGATCTGGTCGATGATCTCCTCGACGCTTTTGGCGTCGCCCGGCGCGTCGAACGGCTGCATTGTGACACGAAAACTGTCGCGGATGATCGCTGCCGGCTCGCGCTCGACCCAGGGCACCTCGACGCGCACGCCGCGCCAGGTCTTGTTGGCGCGCCACATGAAAGCCGGGAGCCAGCTCACGCCGGATTCCATCAGCACGACCTTGAGGTCCGGAAACTTGCCGAACACGCCCTCATAGATCAGGCTCAGGATCTGCGCCTGAAATGCCTGCGCCTCGACGAAGTAATATTCGTAGCGGTGCGACGGCCATCCGGCCGAGCTCGGCGCCTGCCGATATTGCGTGCCGGCGTGGATCGCGAGCGGCAGCTTGTACTTTTCCGCGAGCCGATAGACCGGCCAGAAATGCCGGCGTCCCAGCAGCGTCTCGCCCTGCGCCAGCACGAGGATCGACACGAAGCGGTGATCGCCGGCGCGGCGCTCGATCTCCTCGACCGCCAGATCCGGATCCTGCATCGGCACCACGATCGAGGCACGCAAGCGCGCATCGCGCGACAGCCACTCAGTCGCGATCCAGTCGTTGATCGCCCTGCAGAAGTCGGCCGCCATGTAGGGATCGAACACGGCCTGAGCGCCGTAGAGCACGTTGAGAATCGCGTGGCTGGCACCCAACTGCTCGAATGCGCCCTTCTGTACCATCGCAAGATCGGAACCAGGCTTTGCGCCGTTCGCCGGACGCCAGTCGGCGCGGCCCGCCAGCGGCATGCTGGGCGGATAGGAGGTGAGATCGAGCCCGTCGATGGCGCGGCTCACGACCTGCTCTTTCCAGTGATCGCTGAGATACGGCAGCAGCGTCGTGCGCGTGCCACCAACCGCCGGGTGGATGTCGCAGTCGATCCGCGTCACCGCCATGAAGTTCCTCGCCGAGATCTTGTAAGCACATCTTTTTGGCGGCATTCTTTGTGTGCCGCTCGTGCAGAGTGCTCCGGCCGCTGCCGGTGCGCAAGAGCGCACGCCCGCGCGATCCGTCATGGCTCGGTTGCATTTCGCTGGCGCGATAAGGTTTGACGGAATGCATCCGGCGCGAAGCAGCGGAACAAATTGCTCCGCTGCTTCCTTGCGTATTGTCATGCCTCTCAGGCCGCCTTGGAGACTTCCATCAGCAGACGTTCCGCCTTGGCATCCTCGATGCGGTTCACCATCCGGCTACTTTCATGGTTGTCCCGGACCGTCTTGGTCAGGGTGATGCAAGTCTGGATCAACATGACGATGCCCATGGTGAGATAACCCTTCATCCAGAGGTCGATCGGCAGGAAGAAGATGCCGATGGCGATGAGGAAGGCGGAGGCTGCGAAGGACACGTAAGTGAAAGTCACCCAGGCGCCGCTGTGGGGCTGGCCATTCTGGTTCATGATGGTCTCCTGTTGGTTCGAATGATGATGGGTTTGGGATCAGACCGTCGGCGTGCGCTTGGACTTCAACCGTGCCAGCACGTCGTCCGCGGTCGTCTTGAGCCTGGGGCCAAAACCCTGCTCGGCGAGTTTTTCGGCGGTGGCGAGCGGACCGGTGGCCGCATCGAGCTCGACCAGCGCGTCGTCGGCGGCCTGGGCTTCCATCTGCCGCTCACGAAGACGCCTCAAAGTGCTCTCCGCCTCCGGCAGCGTGGATTCGTAGGGGCGTGCCGCCTCGATGCCGCTGCGGCGAAGCGAGCGCACCGCTTCCGAGGCACGGGCGACGCGGCGGCCGCGGTCGAGCTCGGTGATGCGGGCCTGCGCGCTTGCGACGTGCCGCTTCAGCCGCGCGATTTCGGTTGCGAACAGTGCGCGGGCCGTCAGCGCCGCATCGCGATCGGCCTCCAGGCCCGCGATGGCTTCGGCAGCATCGTTGGCGAGATCCTCGCGGTCCCCGTCGAGCGCCGCGACCGCGCGCATCTCGAGATCAGCGATGCGGGCGACGGTCGCCTCGAGCTTGCGAGCTTCCTGCTGGTCCTGCGCAATCGCCAGCGCAAGGGTCCGTTTGCCGCGCTCGACGGCCGCGGCCGCGTCGCGCATCTGTTGATCGAGGATCAGAAGGGCCGTCCGGTCTTCCAGCTCCTCGCTGGCGGCGGCCACGCTGCCGCGGAAAAGTGTCACTACGGTCTTGAACATCTGAAGCTCCCTGTTATGAGCGTTGCTCACGGATGGTTTGTAGCAAGAAACTTGAACATCGTTCAAGGAATATTTGAGCGACGCTCAAGAATTTGGTTTGCAGATGACTAAGCCATTGGAACGCCGAGAGAAACTTCGATCCGATTTGATCCTGGCGGCGGAACGAATGATCGCCGACAGGGGATTGGCGGGTTTAAAGACCCGCGATCTCGCCCGCGAGATCGGCTGCGCCAACGGCGCGGTCTACAATCTCGTCGCCGATGTCGATGAACTGATCCTGCGCGTGGGCTCGCGCACTTTGCTTCGGCTCGACCGGGCCCTGAGCGCGGCGGAAAGCGCGCGCGAGCCGTCGCCGCAGGAGACCCTGGTCCGCATTGCTCTCGCCTATTGCGATTTCGCCGCGGAGAATCTCGAACTGTGGCGCGCTCTGTTCGAGCACCGCATGGCAGCCGACAAGCCCCTCCCCGACTGGTCCATCGACGACCAGCTGCAGCTGTTTCGCCACGTCTACCAGCCGCTGGCCGCGCTATTTCCAAAACGCAGTCGGGAGGAGCTCGGCATCACCGCGCGCAGCCTGTTCTCGGCGGTGCATGGCATGGTGGCGCTGGGACTGGAGCAGAAACTGGTCGCGGTGCCGCTGCCGGCGCTCCGGAAGGAAATCGCGGGCCTGGTGCGCGCGATGATTGACGGGCTGATCGCGCGGGCGGCGTAGGGGCCGAGAGAGCACGGCTCAACTGTCGGCGTGCCTGACTAAAATTTCACCTGTCGCGTCGTGTGCCGCGCGCTTAGCTTCGCGAGGTCCACTTTCCTCTCCGGAGCATCCAATGCCCCTCCTCATCCGCGGCGGCACCGTCGTCAATCATGATCATTCGCGCCGCGCGGACGTGCTGATCGACGGCGAGACCATCGTCGCGGTCGGGCAATCGCTCGATGCGCCGACGGGGTGCGAGGTCATCGATGCCGGCGGCGCCTACGTCATCCCGGGCGGCATCGATCCGCACACTCATCTCGAAATGCCGTTCATGGGCACTGTCACCGCCGACGATTTCGAATCGGGGACCAAGGCGGCGCTGGCCGGCGGCACCACCATGGTGGTGGATTTCTGCCTGCCCGATCCAGGCCAGCCGATGCTCGCGGCCTATCAGGAGTGGCGACACAAATCCGAGAAGGCGGCCTCCGACTACGGCTTCCACATGGCGGTAACGTCGTGGTCGAAGCAGATCCATGACGAGATGGAGACCGTGGTCAAAACCTACGGCATCAACACCTTCAAGCACTTCATGGCCTACAAGGGCGCGCTCATGGTGAACGACGACGAGCTCTACAACTCGTTCGCCCGCTGCGCCCATCTCGGCGCCATGCCTGTCGTGCATGCGGAGAACGGCGACGTCGTCGCCCTGATGCAGGAGGCGCTGATCGCGGGCGGCGTCACCGGGCCCGAGGGACACGCTTATTCACGGCCGCCGGAGGTCGAGGGCGAAGCCACCAACCGCGCCATCATGATCGCCGACATGACGGGGACGCCGGTCTATATCGTGCACACGAGCTGCCGCGAAGCGCATGAGGCGATCGCGCGCGCACGTGCGGCGGGCAAGCGCGTCTATGGCGAGCCGTTGATCCAGCACTTGTTGCTGGACGCCGGTGAATATCAGAACAAGGACTGGGATCATGCCGCGCAGCGCGTGATGTCGCCGCCGTTCCGCGACAGGTCGCATCAGGATAGTCTTTGGGCCGGTCTGCAAGCCGGCTCGCTGCAGGTGGTCGCGACCGACCACTGCGCCTTCACCACCGAGCAGAAGCGGTTCGGGTTCGGCGATTTCAGAAAGATCCCGAACGGCACCGGCGGCCTCGAAGATCGCCTCGCCCTGCTGTGGACCGCGGGCGTCGCCACGGGACGGTTGACGAAGGAAGAATTCGTCGCAGTCACCTCGGCGAATATCGCCCGCATCCTCAACATCTATCCGCGCAAGGGCGCGGTCGCCGTCGGCTCGGATGCAGATATCGTGGTTTGGGATCCCAAGGCGAGCAAGACCATCAGCGCGAAGCGGCAGATGAGCCGGATCGATTACAACGTGTTCGAGGGGTTTTCCTGCACCGGCGGACCGGCGGCGACGCTGTCGCGCGGCCGAATCGTCTGGAAAGACGGCGATCTGCGCGCCGAGGCCGGCGACGGCCGTTATGTCGAGCGCCCGGCGTTCTCGCCCGTGCATGTCGCCAATTCGACGTGGAAGGAGCTGACCGCCCCACGCGCCGTGCCCCGCGGAGCGGTGACGCCGTAGAATTGATGGCCGCGGCCTCGGCGTCCACGTGTTTTCGGCAATGCCTGTCATCGTCAACAACCACGTCGCGGGGGTGATCTACACGACGCGGACGCTTCAGGGCAAAGCGGGCAGCCTGACGCCGGCCGAGCAGGAGACGTTCATCGCCAACATCCTGTCCGACACAAAGCGGCTGGAAGCGATGGCGCAGCGGCTGCGCGAACTCGCGCGTGCCGAAAGCCTGCCGCAAAACGAGCGCACGGAATTGGCGCCGGTGATTGCCGACCTCAGGAGCCGATTTCCGGCGAGCTCGATAGAGGCCAGCGGCAGCCTCGACCTGATGATCGGCATGTCGGCCGAGAAGGCGCTCATCGTGCTGTCGCATCTCGCCGATAATGCGATGCGACACAAGGCTGGGACAATCAGGCTGAAAGCGATCGACGAGCGTACGACCCTGCGTGTGACGGTAAGCAATGACGGCGAGCCGATCTCGACGCCGAACCGCGACAGGATCTTCGACGCGTTCTTCACCACGCGCCGCGACCAGGGCGGCACCGGGATGGGGCTGGCGATCGCGCGCGCGGTGATGGCGAGCCATGGCGGCTCGATCAGGCTCACGCCGACCGATCAGGGCGCGGCGTTCGAGCTGCAGTTTCCAATGGCTAGATCGCGAACACCCAGGCGGCGACGATGGTGCCGATGGTGACCAGACCGGCGATGGTCCAGCCGGCTGCGTATTCCAGCTCAGGATGACCGGTCGCCCGCATGATCTCTGCCGGATCGGCGGTATGCTTCTCTGCCATGACAGCCTCGCATGTTACTTTCCGCGTCATATGTAAGTCGCATCAGCCACCATTAGGTTCCATCACGGAAATGCGAGGAATGACGCAGCTTGGCTTGTTCGACGATCCGCACGCAGGGCCCGCCGGCCTTCGCTATGCCGATGACTTCGTCGAGACCGCCGTCGAGCAGGCGCTCATCGGCCGCATCGCAGCATTGCCGCTCCAGCGCTTCCAGTTCGGCGCCTTCGAGGGCAACCGCCGGGTGGCGTCCTTCGGCTATCGCTATGACTATTCGCTGCAGCGGCTGGCCGAGGCCGAGCCGATCCCGGACTGGGTCCTGCCCGTCGCGCGGCAGGTCGAGGCATGGGCTGGGCTTGCCGGCGGCAGCGTGCGGCAGGTGCTCTGCACCGAATACGAGGCCGGCGTCGGCATCGGCTGGCATCGCGACAAGCCGCATTTCGACAAAATCCTCGGCATGTCGCTGGGCTCGTCCTGCAAATTCCGTTTCCGCCGCCGTAGCGGCGACAAATGGGAGCGCCACACGCTCGAAGCCCGGCCGCGCTCGCTTTACATGATGGACGGCGAGGCGCGGTCGCAATGGGAGCACAGCATCCCGCCGGTCGAGGCGCGCCGCTATTCCATCACCTTCCGGACGATGAAGCAGGCCTGACAGGTCGGCCAAACAAAAAAACGCGAAAACAACCCCATGCACAGTAGAACGGCCGTCTCGGCGCGGGGCTCGGCCCCGCGGCGTAACCGTTTGACACCTCGGAGCAAAACAGCCGTAGCGCGCGAAGGCGCGAGGCGAGGCGAACTTGCCTTCCAATTCGGATTTACATGCTAATCTGGTTCCGCGCGCTTCTCGGAGGGAAGCCGCGATTGCAGGTCCAGGGAGGGAAGATGAAAGCCGGTCGATTGATCTTCGCCTGCACCCTCGTCCTCGCAGCCGCCTCCGGCGTCGCGGGAGCCTCCGACGCGACGCCCGCAAAAGTCTCGGGCGCGACGGCGCTGGCGCTCGCGGGGGTGATCGCGCCGCTGTCGTCGGTCCTGTCTGGCGCCGAGAAGAAGGCAATGGCGATGCTGTTCGCCGCCAACAGCGACATTCCCTACAAGAAGCCGATCATGGTGACCGCCGATCGAATCGTCTGTCGCGCCGGCAATGTCGACATCACCGTCCGGAACTGCGAGGTCACCTTCGGCAAGAAGACCCGGACGGTGAATGGCTCCACGGCCAACGAGATCTTCGCCACCGAAGCTCTGGCCGGCATTCCGGCCGACGGCGCCGCAGGATCGAATTTCGAGAGCCTGACCAAGCTGAGCTGCACGATCGACCCCAATGCCATCCGCCGGAAGGACGGCAGCGGGGCGGATTGCACGTTCCAGCCGGGGAATTGAACCACGCGTGGAGGACGAGCCGAGAGAACCATGGGTGCCGCGAAATCGCCTCATGACCAACTAACTAATAAGGCGAATTGAAAAGACGGGCCAAACGCGCGAGCCCATATCGGGCACGCAGGGCCACCACCGACATGAAGAATTTTCTCGCATTTTTTCTGATTCTGGGCCTGACGGCAGCCTCCGCGCACGGCCCCTTGCCGCCGCGGCCGGCTGCGCCGTCCGATCTTGTCCAGGTCGGCCTCACAGATAGCGACACCACCGCAGGCGGCACCGCGCGGCTATGCGAGCAGGTCACCTTCTCGCGCGGCCTGCGCTACGGCGAGAGCGAAGCCAATGTGCTCGATGTCGCCACCGCCACGACCAAGGCGGATACGCCGCGGCCGGTGCTGCTGTTCGTGACCGGCGACACCTTCACTGGCGACCGCGCCGCGCCGGAGCTGTCGCGCCAGATCCAGGACCAGGCCATGTGCTTTGCCGCGCGCAACGACATGATCGGCGTGCGCGTCAACTACCGGCTGGCGCCCTCGGCGACGTGGCCGGCGGGTGCGAGCGACGTGGCGGCGGCGCTGTCCTGGGTCTACGGCAATATCGACCTATTCAACGGCGATGCCCGCGAGATCGTCGCAGTCGGCTACGGTGCCGGCGCCTTCCACGTCGCCACCCTGCTGGCCCATCCCGAACTCCAGACCGACCGCGCCGATGTCGCGGCGGTCGTGCTGGTGTCCGGGATCTACCGCGCCGGCAAGGACGCCAGCGACAGCGAGAAGGCCTATCTCGGCAGGGACGCCAGCCAGTACAACAAGCGCTCGGTCTTCCCCGGCATCCTCAATGTGGACGTCCCGATCGTGCTGGCCTGGGCCGCGGATGATTCCGCCGGCATCACGGCGCAGGGCGAAACCCTGAAGAAGACGCTCTGCGGCGCCGGCCATTGTCCGCGTAGCGCGCTGCTGCGCAGCCGCGACGGCATCGCGAGCGCCTTCGGCCTCGACGGCTCCGGCGACAGCCTCGCCGAGCCGACACTGCTGCTGGTGCATCAGCTCGAGGCGCGCGGTCTGCCGTAGCGGCGTGTTGCCGGCAGCGCGCTGATAACGTCCACCTTTAGCTGGGTTGCCCTCTCGCGGCCGCGCGCTCTCAGACAATTGTCTCGCCGGCGTTAGCACGCTTCAAACTACGATTCGCGATCTGGTCGCCGCCCGGATCGCCGCGTGCTATCTAGGAGAGTTCTCTGAAGCATTTCTATCTATGGGGGTTCGTTAGGGACCGAGCAAATCGGCGTTTCGACGCGCCGCCGCCACGATCGGAAAACCGATGCTTAGTTTGCTTGCACGATGCGCGGTGATCTCTTTTGCGTTGATTTCGGCCTCCGCCGCCGAACCGGTCAAGCTCAAATTGGCCTTCCCCAGTTCCGACCGCTCGACGAGTTATCTCGCTGCGGTCAAGCCATTCGTCGACGCGGTCAACGCCGAGGCAAGAGGCCAGATCGAAATCGAGACCTATTTCAGCGGCGTGCTTGGAAAGGATCCGGCTGAGCAACCCCAGCTCGTGCTCGATGGTACGGCCGACATCGCCTACGTCGTGACGGGACTGACTCGCAACCGGTTCGCAGACAATGCAATCATCGAGATGCCCGGCCTGTTTACGAACATGCGGGAGTCCGTTGCGGTGTTCAACCGGCTTATGGCCGCCGGCGCGCTGCAAGGATACGACGACTACGTGGTGATCGGCGCCTATGTCACCGAGCCCGAGACGATCCACAGCAACATTCCGATCACGTCGCTGAATGATCTGAAGGACAAGAGAATTCGCGTCAACAATCCGGGCGAAGCCGCAGCGCTCGAAAAGCTCGGAGCGCGGCCCGTATTTCTGCCGGTCACCAAGATCTCCGAAGCCATTGGCAGCGGCAGCATCGATGGCGCCCTGGTACCACCATCTCCATTGGTCGATTACGGCATCAAACGCGTTGCGACCTATCATTACCTTCTTGGCATCAGCGGCGCACCGCTGATGGTTTTGATGAACCGGAAAATATTCAACCGGCTGCCGAAACCTGCACAGGCGACCATCCTCAAATACAGCGGTGCGTGGTCTGCCGGACGTTTCATGGATACCTACGAAGCCGTTGAAAACAGCATTATGGGGGAGCTGAAGTCCGATCCCAAACGCCAGGTGACCATACCCACGCCGTCGGACCTCGATGCGGCCAATGCCGTGTTCGCGGCCGTTGCCGACGATTGGGCTTCGAAAAGTGAGCGCAATGCCGAACTGCTAAAAACGGTTCGGGCCGAGCTCACGAAAATGCGATCGACCCGGTAGCACTGATGCCGTCACTCGCCAGTATCTGGCCTCAGCGAAACATCGTCACCATCGTCGCCGCGCTTGCCATTCTGTTGCTGGGCGCCGGGACGACCCTGAAGATCACGACCGATCATCTTCTCCGTCAAGATGCGACGTCGACCGCTCGTAGCTGGGCGAGGTTCCTGGCGGCCAGTGTCACCGATCTCGAGCAGATCGCCGGCGGCGAGCAGCCTTCCGCCGCGAGCATGGCGTTCTTCCTGTCGGCGCGAAATTCCGGCGAGGTCTTTCACTACGAAATATTCAACCGTAATGGCTACTCCCAGTTCGTTTCGACCCGCGAAAAGATCGCGCTCGTCGACTTGTCTGAATATAGCCCCGATGCGGCGCGATCAGCGGTTGACGGTCTCCCGATCGTCGACGTCAGGGAGGGAAATTCGCCCGACCGACCGGCATTCTTCGCCCGCGCCTATGTCCCGGTCCAGACCGACGGTCGCCTCACCGCTGTCGTTGCGGCCTACGTGGATGAAACCGAGCAACGCAAGAATGTCCACAATACGTTCCTGACCGCGGCCGTGTTCCTTTGCCTGCTGTCAGGTCTCGCCTTCTCCATTCCCGCAATTGCCTGGTATCGGGAAACAAAGGTGAAGCACGCTGACCGGCGCATCCGGTTTCTCGCCCATCATGACGCGTTGACCGGGCTGACCAATCGCCCGCAGCTGATCGAAAAACTGGAGAGCGCCATCGCTCGCCTGCCGATGCGGGGCGGCAGCCTTGCCGTACACTTCATCGACATCGACCGTTTCAAGGAGGTCAACGATTCGCTTGGTCACGACAGTGGCGATTTTCTGCTCAAGTCCATCGCCAAGCGTCTTCGCGCCGCGGCCAGGATCGACGACGTGGTGGCGCGGCTCGGCGGCGACGAATTCGTGGTCGTGCAGAGCGGGATCGCCGGCAAAGCTCAGGCCGAGTCGTTTGCGAGCCATCTCGCCGCCGCGGTAAATGCGACCGTGAAATTCAAGCAGCACGAGATCCTCACCACCGCTAGCATCGGCGTGGCGCTGGCGACGGGGGAAGACACCACCGCCGAGCGGTTGCTCAAGAGTGCCGACCTCGCGCTCTACGCGGCCAAGGCAGCCGGCCGCAACTGCATCCGGTTTTTCCTGCCTGAAATGGACACTGAGCTACAAGCGCGCATCGAGCTCGAGAGGGCGATTCGCGACGCGGTACTGAATGATCGCTTCGAATTGCATTATCAGCCGCTCTTCGAAATATCCCAGCGCCGCCTTGCCGGCTTCGAAGCGCTGATCCGGATGCCCGCGGCGGACGGAACCCTCATTCCGCCATTGACCTTCATTCCGGTCGCCGAGGACTTGCGGCTTATCGACAAGATCGGGGCGTGGGTGTTGCGGGAGGCATGCCGCACGGCCGCGACCTGGCCGGCGCACCTGACCGTTGCAGTGAACCTGTCACCCGTGCAGTTCGTGGCGGGCAACATCGGTGACATCGTCGCCGCCGCACTAAAAGACGCCGGACTCGCGGCGCACCGACTCGAACTGGAGATCACCGAAAGCCTGCTGCTCGGCAACACCGAAACGATCATGGCTCAGCTCCGGACGCTCAAGACGATGGGCGTTGCCATCGTGATGGACGATTTCGGGGCTGGCTATTCGAGCCTCAGCTATCTGTGGCGCTTTCCGTTCGACAAGATCAAGATCGATCGAGCCTTCATGCAGAGCCTCGACGGCCCTCATTGTCAGGTCGGGACAGTAGTAAAAGCGATCATCGCGCTCGGACGGGAACTGCGCATGCGGGTGACGGTCGAAGGCGTCGAGACCGCCAACCAGGCAGCTTTCCTCGACGCGGCCAACGGTGATCAGGTCCAGGGCTTCTTCTTCGGCCGGCCGATCCCCGCCTCAGAGCTCGGCGCCAGCATTCTCGCGGAGTTTGAGAAAGCAATGCCGCGGGCTTCGCCCGCGACCAAGCTGCACCTCGTCAACACATCGGCTGAACGGTAGCACGGACCCGTGCCTCTATCGGCCCAATGCGACTCTTGGCGATCCGCTATCGCAGACAATTCTCATGTTTCAGTTAGCCTTTGCAACACCAACATCGCATTTGGATTCGGCCGGCCGTATCTCGCGCGGAGGTTGCGCGTTGACTCTCAGGTGTATGATGCAAAACAAAACGCGTTTCGATTCGACATTCGAAGGCGGCGGCGGTCCAGATATCGCAAAACCTCTCGCGGTGGACGGAAACCATGACGCGCACGGTTTGCAACGCGCGTTGGATGCGCGTCTCAGTCCCGGCAATGCCGATGCCCCCGCAACCGGCGGCGATGCCGCCGCGGATGTAGCGCAATCCAAGCCGAGCCGGACGCTTCTCCGATTTGTGAAGGCCGCGGCGGGCATCGCCATCGTCGCAGTATTCGGCTGGCTGCCGCTCAGAGCGCTTTTCCAGACGTCAAGCGTCGAAGCCGTCGTCAATTCGAGGCTCGTGACGTTGAGGTCGCCGATTGACGGGAAGATTTCAGCCGGGGCCAGTCTGTCAGGCGATTTAGGGACCGTCGGTGAGGGCACTTTCATCCTCCGTGTCGTCAATCCGCGCGGCGACCGCGTGCGGCTCGATGACCTGCGCAGTCAGATGTCTCGCCTCGAAAACGAAAGGCCGAGCCTCGTTTCGAAGATAGCTTCAGCCCAGGCGGGGCAGAAGGATCTGGCGCGTCAGGCGGCCCTGTTCACAGCGGGGCGCATTCGTCAGCTCGAGGCGCGCATCGCAGAAATCCAAACATCAATCGAAGCGGCCGCAGCGCGTCGTGAAGAGGCGGCAGCCGCGGTGGAACGAGCATCATCGCTCATCAAATCGGGCAGCGTTTCGTCTGTCGAGCTTGGGCGCCTGACGCGGGATCAAACCATTGCTCAGCAGACCGAAATCGGCGCGCGACGCCGTCTGGATGCAACCCAGGTCGAGCTCACCGCCGCGCGCGAGGGCACTTTCCTCGGCGACAGCTACAACGATCGTCCGAGCTCGGTGCAGCGTGAGGAGGAAATGCGGCAGCGGGCTGAAGGCCTCACCGCGGACGTAGCGCACGCCGATGCGCAAATCTCGTGGCTCGTCGGCGAGATAGAATCAGAGCGATCTCGTTACATCGGCCGCTCCGAGGCGGACATCAAGTTCCCCGTCGCCGGCCGAATATGGGAGGTCATGACGGCACCTGGAGAGGACGTCCGGGCCGGACAACCGCTCATTCGTCTACTCGATTGTTCCGGCGCCGTAGTGACGGCGAACGTCACTGAGAGCGTGTATAACGGGCTGCAACTGGGATCTCTCGCACATTTCCGGCCGAGCGCCGGCGGCCCCGAATTGACTGGCACCGTCGTCAATCTCACCGGCTCCGCAGGGGTCGCAGCGAACCTCGCCATTAATCCCGATGCGCTGAGCAAGGAACCGTATCGTGCGACGATTTCGGTCCCCGACCTCAACGATGGCTCCAACGATTGTCCAGTCGGGCGAACCGGACGCGTCATCTTCTCGCCAGACACTGCGAGAAAGCCATGATCGCCGCGCTGACACCGGGCCTTATTGCGCTCGGGTTCTGCGTTGCCGTCCTTCCCTGGTTGCGGCACGAGAACTCCACGGCGCGCTCGCTGATGATCTCAATCGCATTGCTGCTCATGATCCGCTATTTTGGATGGCGCATGACAGCCACGGTGCCGCCCGTCGGCTGGACCGCCGACTTCGCCGTGGGATCCGTGTTCCTCTTCGTCGAGGCTGTATCGCTTGCGGCGGGTGCACTGACACTGGTGTTTCTCAGCCGCTCGACCAATCGAACGCCGCAAGTCGAAGTCAACAGGCGGTGGCTTGCCGGACGGCAAGCTCCGCTGATCGACGTATTCATTTGCACCTACAACGAGGAAACGTCGATTCTGGAGCGCACAATCATCGGCGCCACGGGAATGAACTATCCCAACTACCGCGTCTGGGTTCTGGACGACGGACGGCGTGACTGGCTCGAAAAGCTTGCCGGCCAGCTCGGCTGCCGGTATCTGGCGCGCCCGGACAACAAGGACGCCAAGGCCGGCAACATCAATCACGCCCTGTGGCATGTGGCGGAGCTCGCCGATCCCCCAGATTTCATTTCGATTCTCGACGCCGATTTCGTGCCTATGCCCGAATTTCTCAGCCGCGCGACGTGCCTGTTCCGCGACCAGGGCGTAGGCGTGGTACAGACACCTCAGCATTTCATCAATGCGGATCCGATCCAAACCAATTTGGCCGCGACCAAGGTCTGGCCGGACGAGCAGCGCTTTTTCTTCGATATCCTGATGCCATCGAAGGACGCTTGGGGCGTGGCGTTTTGTTGCGGCACGTCGTCGGTCATCCGATTCTCGTCCCTCGTGAAGATCGGCGGCTTTCCGACCGATTCCGTGACGGAGGACTACTTGCTGACGCTGCGGCTGACGGAAATTGGATCACGCACGGTGTACCTGAACGAGCGTCTGACCTTGGGGCTGGCCCCGGAGGGACTCAAGGAGTACATCACTCAGCGCAGCCGATGGTGTCTTGGCTTCATGCAAATCTTTCGGGGGCGCAGTGGTCCCTTTTCCCGAAGATCGCAGCTGGACGTTGTCGACAGGCTTTCTCTCATCGAAGCATTCATGAGTTGGACCTCGACCTATGTCGTCAAGGTCTTCGGTCTCGTCGTTCCAAGCCTTTATCTTCTCTTCGGCATCAAAGCGGTCCAGGCCGATCTTTTCGAACTCCTCGGATATTTCCTGCCTTTTTATGTCTGGTATTCGCTCACCATGGCCTGGATTTCCCGCGGACGCTCCATGGCGGTGATGTCGGATGTCGCTCAATACATTGCACTGCCGGCGGTTCTCAAGGCCGTGGCGGCGGGACTGCTCCAGACGCAGGGACACACATTCAAGGTCACGGCGAAGGGCGGGGATCGCGACCAACGCTTCGTCGAATGGCCACTGCTCAGGATATACGGCACCGCATTGGCGATTACGCTCGCGGGTATCGTCTATGCCTTCGTGCTTCATGTGCAAGGTGACATGATCGCCTATGGCGGTCTGGCGCTCGCCTGGAGTTTGTACAACGCCATCATTCTGTTGATCGTCTGCCTGGTGTCCATCGAGCAGCCGCGGCGACGGAAGGCCGAGCGGTTCGAGCGAGATGAGCCTGTCCTTTTCAATATCGGTTCCCGGCAGTGCATCTACCGTTTGGCAGACATGTCGATCACGGGCGCTCGCTTCGTGAGCGACAATCCACCACCTGTCGGGACCGCGGTTCGCTGCACCCTCCAGGAGAGAAACGTCGCGGCCCTGGTCGTGCGACGCACGGGGAATGGCTTTGCAATCCGGTTTGATGAAACCCTCAACACCCGCATCGCTCTCATTCGCGCTTTCTATTCCGGTGACTACGTCAGCGCATTCAGCGGCATCCACGCCGCCCCGATCGGCAAAGCATTAATGATGCGGATTTTCGGGTGACTACCTCTGCTGATGAAGCGCAGCACCAAGCTCGCTGAACGTCACCGTCGTTGCCAAGCCGAGCGCTGCAACCGGTTCTTCTCGACCAATGCCTACGTCCAGGCCTTCGGCGCTCGATCGTTCCAGGTAGCGCGCGCCCTATGTAGGCGTCCGCAATTCGCCCTGAAACCAAGCCAAGGTATCAGACGATCTCATTGGGTCGACCAGCACGACCGCGATCTGGTCGACGAAATCGCAAGCGGGACATTCGAAGGTCCAAATCTCAGAACCGGCGGAGCTTGGCGTGATGCGCGCCAGCGTCGTTGTTATCCGGCATGTAGGACAAGGTGGTCGCTGAATGGCCATGAGGCTCGCCTGAATCCGGCGGGAGCGCGATACTCTCAGTCACCGATGGGCGCCGATGCGGGCGGTGATGGACCATCATGGAACCGAGAGCTCTGCCGCCACCGGTCAATATAGACCACCATCCAAATTACGGCCCGCTATCCCAAACATGATCTTTCACAGATCGATTCATTTTTCATCGGACGAGTGCGGAACAGCGAGCGCACCCGGGCTATATCGCCCGATTTCACGACCGCCGGGTCGAGATGGAGTTCAAAGTCCGCGGGCTGCCCTAGCGGCGCGCCCCAGTCGGCGCGTCAGCACGCCTGCCGTTTCGTCCGGCCCTCCAGCTGCGCACCGCGCCACAGCTTTGACAAACGCTTGACCTAGATCAAGCAGCCTTGGTGCGGATTGAGCCGACCTCGATGAGGGGCCAACGTCAAGGTATCGGGCATGCGCGTCTCCGGCAGGATGCTGTTCGTGTTGATGGTTGCCCTGGCATCGCTCGGGGCGATGTCGCAGGAGCGCGCCGATCAACCCACCGCCGACAACGAAATCCGTATCGGCAATGTCATGCCGTATTCGGGACCGCTGTCCGAATTCGGCGCCATCGGCCAGGCGGAAGCGGCCTATTTCGACATGGTCAACGCGCGCGGCGGCATCAACGGCCGCAAGATCCGCTTCATCACGCGCGATGACAATTCCGATCCGACGACCGCGCTGGAGCTGACGCGCAATCTGGTCGAGACGGACGACGTGCATTTGATGTTCGGATCGTTCGGCACGCCCGGTAATCTCGCCACGCGCTGGTATCTGAACGCGAAGAAGATCCCACAACTGTTCGTCGCCTCCGGCGACGAGGAGCTGAGCCAGGCCAAGGCGTTTCCCTGGACCATGGGCTGGCAGCCGTCGTTCCGGTCGGAGGGGCGCATCTACGCCAACTATCTCCAGGCCTATTATCCCAGGAAGAAGATCGTGGTGCTCTGGCAGAACGACCAGTTCGGGCGTGCGCTTCTCAAGGGCCTGGAGGAAGGTCTTGGCGATCTGAACCGTCTCGTCCTCGTCGACATCGCCTTCGACATTGCCGATGAGCATCTCGACGGACACGTCTCGATCCTCAAGCGCGCCGGCGCCGATATCTTCGTCTTTCTCGGTGTACCGTCGACGGCGTCCAAGGTGATCAAGCTGGCGGCGTCGCTCAAGTGGCGCCCGGTCTTCATCGTCAACGACGCCTCCGCCTCAATCGCCAATGCGATGGCGCCCGCAGGCCTGGAGAATTCCTCCGGCGTGATCTCGGCGGCCTTTCTGAAGGACCCGAGCGATCCCGCATGGAAGGACGATCCCGCCATGAAGGACTGGTTCACTTTCATGGACAAATACCATCACGACGAAAGCACCAACAGCAGCGCCGCGCTCTATGGCTACGCCGCGGCAGAGGCGCTGACGCAGGTGCTGAAGCAATGCGGCGACGACCTCTCGCGCGAGAACATCATGCGTCAGGCGGCTTCGCTGAGGAATTATCAGCCTTCGGTCGCCCTGCCCAACATCAGGATGAACACCTCGCCGAACAGCTACCTGCCGATCCGGCAGATGCGGCTGGTCCAGTTCGACGGCCGCTCCTGGCAACCCTTCGGCGACGTGATCGACACCGCCTTCACGGAAGGCGCGGCGCGGTGAGTTGACTCGGGCCCACCTATTGCTGGGCTACCCCTCTCCCCCGCCCTCTCCCACAAGGGGGGGAGGGAGCCGAGCGGAGAACGGAGCAGCGTCGCACCATGATCGACTTTCCGCGAAGTTGGACAACGTCGCCACGTTAAAGATGTGTTTCCCTCCCTCCTTGTGGGGGAGGGCTAGGGAGGGGGTGCCACACGGCACACTCTCTCGATGGGAGACGGCAACGCGCGTGCTCCTCACGCCGGGTTCAGCGAGGCCAGCGCATTCTCCAGCAGCGAGCGCACCCGCGCCGCGTCGCCGGATTTGACCACGGCGGGGTCGAGATAGAGCTCCAGCCCCGGCGCTCGCTCGGTGATGATCCCGCTCCTTTCGGCGGCCGCGTCGTTCAGCGCGTCGACCGAATAGGGAATGATTTCGCGGCTGATGCCCTTCATCGTGATCGCGGGCAGCGCGTGGGCGCGGACGATGTCGCTGACCAGCGCGAAGGTCTCGTAGCTCAGCACGATGCCGCCGGGCTCGGCGATCGATTGCAGGCGCGCGGCGAGGTTCGCCTCCGCACCGATGATGGTGTAGTCCATGCGATCGCTGCTGCCGAAATTGCCGACATTGCAATAGCCGGAATTGACGCCCATGCGGGCCTTGAACGGCAGCTCGATGCCGGAGGCGCGCCATTTCGCATTGAGCTCGGTGAGCCGGTGCTGCATGCGCCAGGCCATCTGAAGGCAGGCCTGCGCGTCGGCGCGGTCGCCTTTGGTCTCGGGGTCGCCGAAGAAGATCAGCATGGCATCGCCGATGAACTTGTCGATGGTGCCGCCAAATTCGTGGGCGACCGCCGACATCTCGGTGAAATATTCGTTGAGGAGCTGGGTCAGCAACTCCGGCTGGAGCCGCTCCGCCGTCGCGGTGAAATTCTGGATGTCGGAGAAGAAGATGGTGAGCTTCTTGCGCTCGGTGTGGATGGTGACGTCCTTCTGGCCGGAGAAGATGCTCTTGTAGACCTGCGGCGGGATGTAGCGCGAGATCTTCATCGACAGCGAAGCCAGGAAGTCGTTGGCGGATTCGAGCTCCTTGTTCATGCCCTTGATACGGCTCGCCTGGCGGCGCTGCAGCGAGAGAAACGACAGGCCGCTGCCGGCGGCGATCAGGAAATAGGCCAGCAGGAACTTGAACGAGAAGATGTTGGCGGCGATCGGCTGGGCGATGATCACCTCCTGGATGCCTCTGACGTCACCAACCTTCCAGTCCTTCTTCGGGCTCTCGGGGTGGCTGTTGTGGCAGCTGACGCAGGCCGGGCCCATCGTCACCGGAGCAATCAGCCGGACCTTGTCGTTGAACAGCGAGGTCTCGGTGTCGACGATCTTCTGCTCGGGATCGTTGCGAAGCGATTCGAGCGCGTCCTTCTCGAACTTGTCGAGCTGGTGCGGGGCGCGGTTCTGGAACGGGAAGTCCGAGACGAAACGGTAGGTGATGTTTTCCTGCTGCGCCCCGATCACCCGCCCTAGCTCCAGCGACAATGTCGCCGGGATCGGGATCGCGCCGGGGATGGATTCGTAGTTGTGAATCACCCTGGTCGTACCGTTCGGATTGGCGATGATGCGCCCGACCACGTTGGTCGCGTAGTAGCTGCGCACGCTCGTGATCACCGAATTCAGGTCGATCGCCTGCCGGCGCAGCGCGGTCTTGCTGAGTTCGGTCAGGTCCAGCCACACCGCGAGCGGCAAGGCGAGCAGCAGGAAGGCGATCGCGGCACCGGTCAGGATGCCGCTCTTGCGCTGTTCTTCGGAGATCTCTTGCTTCACTCTTTGGCTCCGTGATTGCGTTCCTGTCTCGAACTCGGGGCGATTTGCGGAACAGAGCCAATAAACGCGCTCCCGCGCAACCCCATTTTATGGTGGTCGCGCCAAGCGGCTTTTCGTTTCATGGCGAATGTTTAAGATCGGCATTTATCTGCATTCACTCCGCCAGGAGATCCACCAAATGGCCGAGACCATCCGCATCAAGCGCTTCAATGCGCGCTCCGTCATCGTGCCGATGAACCTCCCGCTCCAGACCTCGACCGGGGCTGTCGCAAAGGCACCGCTGGTGCTGATCGACTGCGAGACCGACCAGGGCGTCCAGGGGCACGCCTATCTGTTCTCGATCACGCCATCGGCCTTGAAGCCGCTGACGGCGATGGTCGCGGAAATGTCGGAGCTGCTTGCGGGCGACGAGCTGCTACCGTTCGAGATCGAGCGCAAGCTGACCCAGCGCTTCACCCTGCTGGGGCTCGCCGGCCTGCAGCGGCTGGCACAATCCGGCATCGACATGGCGGCATGGGACGCACTGGCGCGCGCACGCGGCCTGCCGCTAGCGCGGCTGCTCGGCGGCGCGCCAAGACTGGTCAGGGCCTACAATTCGAAGGGGCTCGGCATCATGCCGGCGGGTGCCGCGGTGGAGGAAGCCCACAAGCTGCTGGCCGAGGGCTTTCAGGCCGCAAAGATCCGCGTCGGCCGTCCCGATGCACGGGAAGACCTGAAGGTGGTGCGCGCGGTGCGCAAGGCCGTCGGCGACGACGTGACCTTGATGTGCGACTATAACCAGGCGCTGACGGCCACCGAGGCGATCCGCCGTGGCGAGATGCTCGACGATGAGGGCCTGACCTGGATCGAGGAGCCGATCCGTCACGACGATTATGAGGGTAACGCCCGCATCGCGGATGCGCTGCGCACGCCGGTCCAGATCGGCGAGAATTTCGACAGCGCCTTCGCGATGCAGACCGCGCTCTCAGCCGAAGCCTGCGACTACGTGATGCCCGACGTGCAGCGCATCGGCGGCGTCACCGGCTGGCTGCGCGCCGCCGCGCTGGCGCATGCCGCCGGGATCGAGATGTCGACGCATCTGTTCTCGGAAGTCAGCGCGCATCTTTTGTGCGTGACGCCGACCGCGCATTGGCTCGAATATGTCGACTGGGCCGACGCAGTGCTTTCAACGCGGCTGATCATCAAGGACGGCTTTGCCCTGCCGAACGAGGAGCCCGGCAACGGGATCGCGTGGGACGAGGCTGCGGTGAAGAAGTATCTGGTCGAATAGACCGCGTGTCGTCGCGACGTATCGAAGTGCGAACGTCGAAGCTGACGATCAGCGAACGGCATGCCTTCCTACGACTGAACAGCGGCAATCATACTCAGCTCGACCGGTGCACCCCGCGGCAACTCGGCGACGCCGACAGATGTACGCGTGTGACGACCGCGATCGCCTAGGCGCTCGATCAACCGGTCGGAAGCGCCGTTCATGACTTGCGATTGCTGAGTGAATCCAGGGGCCGAGGCGATGTATCCAACGAGCTGCAAGACCTGGACGATCTTGTCCTCTCCACCTGTTGCGTGATTGATGGCCGAAATGCAGAGATCTGCGCAGAGGGCCGCCGCCCCCTGTGCGGCGGCGACATCGACACCTGCGCCGACTTTACCGGAGCACAGCAGGGCTTCGCCGCGACGCGGCAGCTGACCACTGACATACGCAATTCCACCATGGATGATCACCGGCAAGTAGTTGCCACCTGGTTTGTTCACGCTGCTCATATCGATAACCTGCCTTCATTTCTCGCTGGCGTGGTGGGCGGACAATGGCAGGCGGGGAGTCGCGGATCAAGCTGCGCATTGCACCGAGGTGGTGCACGATAACGATCCCCCATGACCACATGGCGCCTTCATTCGCACATCGCGTCGTCGCGATCGGCGGCGAGATCGAGTTCGGCGAGAGCTGGCAGGCCGCGCTGGTGCGTAAGTTCCACGAGGAGCTCGGTATCGGAATCTCCATCGTGAAGGCGATGAGCTGAACACGTTGCTGCTTCCACATCGTCATTGCGAGCGCGGCCAAGCAATCCAGAACCCCTCCGCGGAAACAGTCTGGATTGCTTCGTTGCGCTCGCGATGACGGAGTGTGAGACAGCAGCGCTGCATGACCAGCTACGCTACCAAACCTCCGCGCCGGGAATCTTCCTGCGCACCGCGATGCGCTGGATCCAGATGCAGCGGCGGATGGATCTGTTGGAGCGGCCGACGGCCGAGATGCCCTCGCCGGCCTGAAGCAGCGGCGCCACGCTTTCGCGCAATGCGCGGCAGCGCTGCAGTTCGGCCTGCCAGTCGATGACCGCAGCAGCGGCGCGCGACGACATCAGCGCCAGCACCATCAGGGCAACATAGCTCGCCCGCATCACCCGCATTCCCTTCATTTTGATCCGCGCTCGTCGCGCCAGTAGCGGAAATCGCAATGGGACGCGCCTTGCATGATGGTTTGCGTGCGCGTGAGCCTGACGTCGGCGCCAAATCCATCAGCGGTCGCGAAGTCGGCGGTGCAGACCAGCAGGAAACCGAGCTCCGGCTCGCCCAGCGCCTTGTAGAACTCGGCATAGGCGCATCGCGTCACGTCGAACGCAAAGGCGTCCTGGGTCTGCTCGATGATGTCATAGGCGAGCGCGTCGTCTCGGGCATAGGTCTTGAACGCCGACGCGACGGCCTTGCCGAGATCGGCTTCGTTGTTCGTGCTGTTCTTTGCCTTCCAGAATTCCTCGCCGAAGCCGCGATAGAGGTCGCCAAGCGCCTTGCGCACCAATGCATTGGCGCGCGCCTCGCCGAGTTCGGCCTGCAACGCCTTAACCAGGGGCACCAGCACCTGCGCCTGGATCTTTGCCTGCTCGATGACGGACACGCTCATGGGCAACCTTCATCCGGGTTACTTCACACCACAAGACGATAACTCAACTCGCTGCTCGCGGCGAGGGTTTGCTTGCCTGGTCCCGTGGCATCCGGAAGCCTACGTTTCCGTGATGTCGGGGTCATCGCCGATCGTGCAATCCTGAAAACATCGACCTGGCCACAATGGTATGACGCTCACCATTCAAATTCCGCCGGCAAATGACCAGAGGTGACCATGATCCGACCTAAAATGCCTTCAGGCAATTTCACGCCACGAGTGTTTTCACGGCGCCCTCAAGTTGCGGCGTTTGCCGCAGCGCTGTTTCTCGCCGCAACGTTCTGGCCGGCCGGAGGCGCGCAGGCTGCCGCAAATGATGCCGAAGCACGAACCATCTTCGAGAAATTCATCGCGGCGCAGAATGCGCATGATGCGGACGCCATGAAGGCCATGCTCCTGAATTCAGCCGGAACGCTGTTGTTTGCCAGAAACATCGAGACGCGCGGTCGCGATGAGGTCGCCGCGCGGTTCAAGACCTATTACGAGGGCACCTGGCACCTCGAACCCGACATGTCGAAATTCCGCGTCGCCGTGATCTCGAACGAGATCATGCAGATCCTCGTGCCGATCGTCTTTACGCGCGGCCTTCCGGGCAAGCCGCCACAACAAAATACGTTTCTGATCAGCCAGACCTACGTTCAGGATGCGGACGGCTGGCACGTCGCCTCCATCCTTCCGGTCGCAAACACGGAACTGAAATAGGGGATTTAGCGGCGGTGTGTCGGCGAAGGAGGCTGCCGCTCCAGTCCGTCTACGCTCTTCGAGCTACACCGGACACGCTTCGCCGAAATGAGATTGGTGGCTTGCCGAGCCGAACCTCGCGGCGGCAGCCCGCCTGCGCCCGTTGGGCTTCGGCGTGGCATCCTTCACTCGGCTATCGCGAGCGAAGGATGGTGGGCGCGACAGGGATCGAACCTGTGACCCCTACCATGTCAAGGTAGTGCTCTCCCGCTGAGCTACGCGCCCTAGATGTCTCTAGATCGGGTCGGGTCCCTATAACGGCTCACGGGAGCCGGTGCAAGGACGGAAGGGGGCCGATTTAGGCCGCCAGCATCTTGTTCACTTCGCTGACCAATTCGCGCAAATGCACGGGCTTGGACAGCACCTTGGCGTTCTTGGGGGCATCCGAATCGGAGTTCAGGGCGACCGCGGCGAAGCCCGTGATGAACATGATCTTGATGTCGGGGTCGAGTTCCGAGGCCCGGCGGGCGAGCTCGATGCCGTCCATCTCCGGCATCACGATGTCGGTGAGCAGCATCTCGAACGGCTCTTCCCGTAGCCGCTGATAGGCGGCCATGCCGTTATCGTGGGACGAGACCTGAAAACCGGCGTTTTCCAGCGCCTTGACCAGGAAACGGCGCATGTCGTTGTCGTCTTCGGCGAGCAGGATCTTTGGCATGGCGGAAATGTCGAATCCCCAGAGGATATCAGCGGAGGTCACTAAGCCCGACGGAGGGTAAATTTGGGGTGAAAATCTTTACCCTCCGCAGCTCGCGCTGCCGGACTCTTGTGAACCGGAATACGGCACGAAGCAATCGAGCCGTACCTGCCGGTCCCCACCTCGCTGCCCGCAGGGTTAAGACATGTTCCAGCGCAGATCTCATCTTTTCGCTTGGCAGGATGGTTGCGATTCCGGACAATGACGACACATAAGAGCCGCCCGATCGGCCGAATCAATGCGCCAAGGGCGAAGCCTGATACCGAGAGGCGGAGCCTGATTGCCAAGGGCGAAGCCTGACACCAAGGGACGAAGCCTGAGAAGATGACCCGGTTTGACGGCGACAAGTCGCCAGCCTTCGAGATCGTTGAGCCCGCGCAATGGCGCGCGCCGGTTATCTTCAACTCGCCCCATTCCGGCTCGACCTATCCGGACGAATTCCTCAGCGCCTCCAGGATCGACCTGCCGACGCTGCGGCGTTCCGAAGATTCCTTCATGGACGAGCTGATCGGCCATCTCAGCGAGCGCGGCTTTCCGACCGTGCGGGTCAACTTTCCGCGCTCCTATGTCGACGTCAACCGCGAGCCCTATGAGCTCGATCCCCGGATGTTCACCGGGCGCCTGCCGAGCTTTGCCAACACCCGCTCGATGCGGGTTGCCGGCGGACTTGGCACCATTCCGCGCGTGGTCGGCGACGGCCAGGAGATCTATCGCGAGCGCATCCTGGTCGACGACGCGCTGGGGCGGATCGAGACGCTGTACAAGCCGTATCATCGCGCGCTGCGCCGGCTGATCAACAAGGTGCACCAGATGTTCGGCACCGTCGTGCTGGTCGACTGCCATTCGATGCCCTCGGTCGGCGTCTCCCGCGACGAGCCGCGCCGGCCCGACATCGTCATCGGCGACCGCTACGGCACGAGCTGCACGCCGCTATTGCCCGACCGGGTCGAGGAGACCATGGCCGGCCTCGGCTATTCGATCGGCCGCAACAAGCCCTACGCCGGCGGCTTCATCACCGAGCATTACGGTAACCCGGCCAGTGGCCTGCATGCCGTGCAGCTCGAGCTCAACCGCGCAATCTACATGGACGAGCGGCGGCGCGAGCGCAGTCCGCGCTTTGCACAAGTGGCGTCGGACTTCGGCGTGCTCGCAGACGTGCTGGCGACCACGGTCCCGTTCGGCGATCTCGGCCCGTTCCAGGCCGCGGCTGAATAGGCGCGACGTTTTCTTCGAACAATTGTGTTGGGTGCGATCAGCGCGAATGCGTTTCGCGGCGAGCATCGAAATGAAAGCCGATGCCGAGAGAAAGCAGAGGCTGAAAGAAAAAAGGGCCGCTTCTAATGAAGAAGCGGCCCAAGTCTAGGGAGGAAACGCCCAAGGAGGGCAGCAGTAACGCGAGAAGCGCTACCGCACCGCAACAATATGCGGCCGCGACGCACAAAGTGCAAGGGCTTTCGACCGGTTTCCCATGCAATGAGGACATAGCTCGGTTGCTTCTAGAGAAACCCAGATTCAGTTCCTTTGATAAGGAAATTCAATGGGTTGATAGTCATTTGCATACGAACGAGGCAGATCCGGAACTAAGGTTTCAACTCAATGATCGATTTTTGGCCAGCCAAGTTCTTTGAAGGAGGGACGCATCCGGCATCCAAAATACCAGGGTGCAAAAGCAAGACAGCGCTGCACGATTCTTCCGATTTGAGCTAGGCAGGAGTGAGCTTCACCCGACTTTCGCTTTTTTGAGGATACGCCGTGACGGTGATCGATTTCTCCGCCTTCATCGGACGGCTCGCCACCGCCTCCGGCGAAACCATCCTACCGTTCTTCCGCACCTCGCTGTCGATCGAGGACAAGAGCAAGACCAAGGATTTCGACCCCGTGACCGAGGCCGATCGCGCCGCGGAGGCGGTGATGCGGCGTCTGATCAAGGCCAACTTTCCCCAGCACGGCATCGTCGGCGAGGAATTCGGCAACGAGCGCGAGGATTCGGATTATGTCTGGGTGCTCGACCCCATCGACGGCACCAAATCCTTCATCGGCGGCTTTCCGATCTGGGGCACGCTGATCGCGCTCCTGCACAAGGGCACGCCGGTCTACGGCATGATGCACCAGCCCTTCATCGGCGAACGCTTTTCCGGCGACAGCGGCTCGGCTCATTATAAAGGCCCGTCCGGCGAGCGCCGGCTCCAGGTCCGGCGCTGCGCCTTGCTGTCGGAGGCGACGACCTACACCACCAGCCCGCTGCTGATGAGCGAGCGCGACCGCGCCATCTTCGGCCGCATCGAAACGGGCGCGCGGCTGTCGCGCTATGGCGGCGACTGCTACTCCTATTGCATGCTGGCGGCAGGTCACGTCGATCTCGTGGTCGAGACCGAGCTGAAGCCTTACGACATCGCAGCCCTGATCCCGATCGTGACCGGTGCCGGCGGCGTCGTCACCACCTGGGAAGGCAAGCCGGCCCAGGGCGGCGGCCGCATCGTCGCGGCCGGCGACGCCAGGGTTCACGAAGAAGCACTGAAACTGCTCAACGGCTAGGCGATCTAGGAGCCTGCATGACCAACCGGCGTACGCTCCTTCTCGCGGCCTTGCTTCTTTTTCCGACGCTCGCCTCCGCCCAGAATTTCCCGGCCAAGCCGATCAAGCTGATCGTGCCGTTTCCGGCCGGCGGCCCCAACGATATCATCGCGCGGGTGATCGGCCAGCGCATGTCGGAACTGTCAGGGCAGCCGGTGCTGATCGACAATCGCGGCGGCCAGGGTGGCGTGCTCGGCACCGATGCCGTCTCCAAGGCTGCACCTGACGGCTACACCATCGCGATCTCCAGCGCCGGCGCGCTGGCGATCAGCCCGAGCATGGAAAGGGTCGCCTACGATACGCTCAACGACCTCACGCCCGTGACGTTGGTCGCAACCGTGCCGGAAATGTTGGTGGTCGCCACCAACGTCCCCGCAAAGGACATCGCGGAATTGATCGCGCTCGCCAAGGCGCAGCCGGGAAAACTCAACTTCGCCTCCTCCGGACCCGGCAGCCTGCCGCATCTCGCCGGTGAATTGTTCAAGCTGACGGCCAAGATCGACATCGTGCACGTGCCCTATCGCGGCGCGGCGCCCGCCGTGAACGATCTGCTGGGCCAGCAGGTGCAGATGACGTTCCTGGACCTCCCCGTGCTGCTGCCGCAGGTCAAGGCGGGCGCCCTGCGACCGATCGCGGTCGGCTCCGCCGAGCGTTCGCCGACGGCGCCTGACGTGCCGACCACCGCGGAAGCGGGCTTTGCGGATCTGCGCATCGAGAACTGGTACGGCATGGTCGCGCCGAAGGGCACGCCGAAGGAGATCGTCACCGCGCTACATGATCTGGCCACGAAGGCGATGGCGGATCCGGCGGTGAAGGAAAAGCTCGCTGCCCAGGGCGCGACGCTGGTCGGCGATGAGCCGGAGCATTTTCGCACATTCATCGCGGACGAGACGAAGAAATGGGCGAAGGTGATCAAGGACGCTGGCGTGGAGACGGCGAAGTAGCTGCGTCTTAACCTCTTCTAAAGGGAGGGGAAATCCCAGAACTCACACCGCCGCAGACCGCAAATGCTCCACCAGCATCTTCGCCGGGCGCGGTAGTGTCTTGAAGCTTCGCGCGCAGATCACGAGTTTGCGGTTGGCCCAGCTATCGCGCAGGCGGACCATGGCGAGCGGCATCAGTTTTGCGCAGCGGCGGGCCGCGGCTTCGGGCACCAGCGCGACGCCGACATCGGCGGCGACCATCTGGCAGATCGCATCGAAGTCGCGCAAGCGTGCGCGGTAATGCGGCCGCATGCCGAGCCGGGCGGCGTGCTTCGAAATATGCACCTGAAGCGCGGTGGCGCTGGTCAGCCCGACGAAGTCGCAAGCGCCCGCCTCCTGGAAATCGATCGCGCGGCGGCCGGCGAACGGGCCGCGCCTAGACGTCACCAGCGTCAGGCGATCCTCGCTGAAGGCGAATCGCTCGATATGATCGGGCAGCGCGTGCTCGGCGGCGAAGCCGAGATCGGCCGCGCCCGCAGTGATCGCGGCCGCGATGTCGGTGCTCTCGCGCTCCTCGATGTCGATGGCAACGTCGCGATGCTCGCGCAGGAAGCCGGCGAGCGCCTTCGGCAGATGCTCCGAAAGCCCCGAGGTATTGGCGAGGAAGTGCACGCTGGCGCGCACGCCGCTGGCAAAGCCGGCGAGATCGCCGCGCATGGCGTCGATCTGGTGAATGACGAGACGGGCGTGATCGAGCAGGCTCTCGCCGGCCGAGGTCAACTCAACGCCGCGGCGCCCGCGCTTGAGCAGCGCGACGCCGAGCGCATCCTCCAGCCCCTTGATGCGCGCGCTGGCTGAGGCCAGCGCCAGATGCGACCGCTCCGCGCCGCGGGTGATGCTGCGCTGGTCGGCGACCGCGATGAACAGCTGGAGGTCGACGAGGTCGAAGCGCATCGGGGGTCCCTTCAGCCTTCGTTCCAAACGAAGGCTTTCTCCGTAAGCTACAGATTGTGCCGGCGCGCTGCATCGGTCAATGTGCAGATATGATCGACCCGCTCCTCATTCTCATCGCCGCCGTTTTCCTGATCGCCGGATTCGTCAAGGGCGTGGTCGGGCTCGGCCTGCCGACTGTCTCCATGGGCCTGCTCGCGGTGAGCATGGCGCCGAGCCGCGCGATCGCCATCGTGATCGTCCCCGCCATCGTCACCAACATCTGGCAGACCTTCGTCGGCCCCCATTTGCGCGATATCCTGAGGCGGCTGTGGCCGCTGATGATCGGCACCGTGATCGGGTGCTGGCTCAATGCCGGCGCGCTCACCGGCCCGCATGCGCGCTACGGCACGATCGTGCTCGGCGTGCTCCTGGTCATCTACGCGATCATCGGGCTGAACAAATTCCAGTTTCATGTTGCGCCAAAGAACGAGAAATGGGTCGGCGGCGTGGTCGGCGTGGTCACCGGCGTGATCTCGGCCTCGACCGGCGTGCAGGTGATCCCCTCGATGCCGTTCATGCAGGCGATCGGCATGGAGAAGGACGAGCTGGTGCAGGCGCTCGGCGTGTTTTTCACGACAGCGACACTGGCGCTCGCCTTCAATCTCACCGCGGGGGGATTGCTGACGCCGGCCAACGCGGTGCCGGGCGCCGTGGGCATGGCCTGCGCGTTTGCCGGCATGTATATCGGCCAAACGGTGCGGGCGCGGATGCCGGCGGAAGCGTTTCGCCGCTGGTTCCTGATCGCGATGATCCTGCTCGGCCTCTATCTCGCCGGCAGCGCGCTGCTGAAGGAATTCGCGTAAAGGACGTTACCGCGTCTCCAGCATGGCGACGCGGATGCCGAGATAGATGAAGAGGCCGCCGAGGGTACGGTTGACCCAGGCGACCGCGCCTTCGGAGCTCCGCAAGCGGTGGGCGGCCCTTGCCGCGAACGCCGCCAGCACCAGGCACCACAGCGTTCCCGTGCAGATGAAGATCAGGCCCAGCATCAGGAAGGCGAGCGGCTTGTGCGCCGAGTCCGCTGCGACGAATTGCGGCAGGAAGGCAAGGAAGAACAGCGCGACCTTGGGATTGAGCGCGTTGGTGAAGACGCCCTGGAGGAAAACCCGCCGCAGCGAGCTCTGCACAGGCTCGTCGATGGCCGAGGCCAGCACCGGGCGCGACCACAGCATCTGAAGCCCGGTCACGACGAGATAGGCCGCTCCGACCAGCTTCAGGATCGAGAACGCGGTCGATGAGGCCATCAGCAGGGCCGAAAGGCCGATTGCCGCGCCCGCGACATGGAAAAAGCAGCCGCAACTGATGCCCAGCGCGGCCGCGGCGCCACCTCGCCAGCCCAGCTGCATGCTGCGGCCGATCACATAGACCGTATCAGGCCCCGGCGTGATGTTGAGCAGCACGCCCGACAGGACGAAGAGCCAGATTTCGTGAATGCCCAGCATGTGTGACGTGCCTCCGCCGCCCAACCGTAGCCCAAGAGGTCGGCTTAGTGCGTTCGCTCGTCCCCGTCCACTGCCGGATTGCCGAGGATTTACCTCGAATTTGCAATGCGGATCATACTTTCGCTCGGCCTCATCTGCTCTATAAGGAACGGGTTCTTTGAATGCGGGATTCGAGGCGACTGCCACGCCGTGGCCGGTCCTCGATCTCTTCCAAGTCTCTTGCAAGTCTCTTGGAGCTCCGGAATATGGAAAGACGTCTGGCTGCCATTGTCTGCGCCGATGTCGCCGGCTATTCGCGCATGATGGGCACCGATGAGGCCGGCACCCATGCCGCCTTCAAGGCCCATCGCAGCGCGATCCATCCCATCATCCTCAATCACGGCGGCCGCGTCGTCAAAAACACCGGCGACGGCTTCCTGCTGGAATTCCCCTCGATCGTCGGCGCCACCGAGGCCGCGATCGCGATGCAGACCCTGATGGCGGAGCGCAATCACCATCTGCCCGCCGATCGCGCCATGCAGTTCCGCCTCGGGATCCATATGGGTGACGTCATCGCCGACGAGGACGAGGTCTTCGGTGACGATGTCAACATTGCCGTCCGCCTCGAAGCCGTGGCGAGCCCCGGCGGCTTCGCCATCTCGGCCAAGGCCTACAAGGAGGCCAGCAAGCATCTCACCGTGCCGCTGGTCGATGCCGGCAACCACCGCTTCAAGAACATCAAGGATCCGATCGGGGTCTGGACCTGGACGCCTGAAGGTGCACCGGCGCTTGCGCCCGCGCTGAGGGAGGCATCCGCCCTCTCGCAGCAGTATCGCACCGCGATCGTCGGCGTGCTCCCTTTCGCCAATCTCAGCGACGCACAGGACGAGTATTTCTCCGACGGCCTGACCGAGGATCTGATCCACGCGCTGTCGCTGCAATCCTTCTATCGCGTGCTGAGCCGCAACTCGACGTTCGTGTTCAAGGGCAACAACGCCAGCACCCGCCTGATCGCGCGGGAGATCGACGCCACCTATCTGATCCAGGGTTCGGTGCGGCGTGCCGGAGCCAAGATCCGCGTGACCGCAGAGCTGATCGCGCCGGAGACCGGCGAGCAGCTCTGGACTGGCCGCTACGACCGCGACATCGGCGATCTCTTCGCGATGCAGGACGAGATCACCACCAACCTGTCCGCCGCCATCGCCACCGAGATCGTCCGGGCCGAAGCCTCGGCGCCGGCGCGGCTCTCGACCGACGTCACCGCCTGGGACCGCTTCCTCAAAGGACTGTCGCACTATTATCGGCAAACCAAGGAAGACCTGGCCATCGCCGTCGACCTGTTCCGGGAGGCCATCAGGCTCGAGCCCAAGCTGTCGATTGCGCACGCCTATCTCGCCACGATTCAGATCCAGAGCATCCAGTTCGGCTGGGTCAAGGGCACGCGCGAGATGTGGGCCGAGGCGATGAAGCTTGCCGAAACCAGCGTTCGGCTCGATCCGCGCTCGTCATTTGCGTTCTCGATCCTGTCCTGGACCCACGCGCTGGAGGGGCATTACGAGGCCGCGATGGACGCCGCCAAGCGCGCCGTCGCGCTCAACCCCTACGACAACGGCGCGCGCGGCGTGCTCGGCATCTGCCATTTCGTCATCGGCGAGCACCGCGAGGCGATCGAGCTGTTCTCGATGGCCGCACAGCGCGACAACAGCGATCCGCGCTACCAATGGGCCGCACTGAACGCCTTCAGCCATTATCTGCTGGGCCAATATGACGCGACTCTGTCATGGGCTCGAGAACAGCTCTACATCAACCCGAACCATTTGCAGGCGCTGGCAATCCGCGCCGCGGCGCTGGCGCAATTGGGACGCGGCGACGAGGCGGTCGAGGCGACCCGCGTGCTCATGGCTAACTACCCGACTCTCAATGTCGACCGCCATTTGCGCAATTTCCACTGGAAGCGGCCCGAGGACCTCGCCCATTACCGCGCCGGACTCTTGAATGCGGGCGTGCCGCTCGGCAAACTGACCCTGGTTTCGAGCGACGTCAAACGCGTCGCCGAATCCTGAGAGCCAGCCGCGGCCACGCGGCAATGTCCCCTCCGCCTTTATTGACACGACAGTGAATTCAGCCACACTCGGCTACACGCTGAAGTAGTATAACGTGTTGTCGGTTTGTCAGGACTTTCCGCGCTCTATCGCCGCGTCTGTATTTCACGATTCGCCGTTTTCAGGATTTGGGCCATGCATGACTCGGCTCCGAAGCCCTCCTTAGACCCTTCGATCCAGGTCTCCCCGAACAATCCCTGTCCATTCCTCCGCGGCCTCGTCGGCGAGGGGTTTGTTGACGGCAGAACCGTTCCGCTCGGCACGCTGTCGCAAACGATCGCGAATGCGAGCGGCGAGACCGGGCTGAAGAAGGTCTCGGCCCGCATCCAGGTCCGCGGCGTTGCGCTTATCGCCAACGGGCTCGGTCACATCCTGAAGAGCATATTTTCGGGCGCACAGCTCGACGCGTTGCGTGGCGGCCCTCTCGACAAGCGCGGTGCCGGCTCGCGCGTCCTCGGCGTCGACGGCAAGGTCGATGAGGACGAGCTTGCGCGGTTTGCGAGCTTCGGCCGGGACTACCGGGATCCGAACGGCGGCGGCTCTGAGCCCGGTCTCAACGCCTCGGAAATCGGCGTCTTCATGCGCGACAACCTCAAGCGCGCCGGCAGCGCCGCGCGCTGGTACTACCCCCTGCTGATGAAGTTCGAGTGGCCGATCCTCCTGAAGATCATGGGCAAGGGCGCGGGTGAGGACCGCTATCTCAGCGTGGCCGACGTGCGCACTCTGTTCAACGAGCGGCAATTCCCTGCTCGCATCAACCAGCGGCTGGTATCGCAGCCGGTGCTGTCCACCTGCCAGCGTGTGGTGCGGGGCGCCCTCAAGGTTGCGGCCCTGCTGCTCGCCCTCGGTCTCGCCTTGCTCGTTGCGGTCGCCGAATTTCCCGACCAGGTGCGCGCCATGCTGCCGCAAAAGGGAATTCTCGTGAATCTCCTGCCGCCACCCTTGCCCACGGTCCCGGAGACGAAGGCGGCCTTTTGGCTCGAACAGAATTGGTCGCTGAAGGACAGGCACTGGTTTCACCATGCCAGCCAGGGCACAGCGACCTTCCCGGTGCCCTATGAATGGTTCATGGCCCTGGAGCAGCCGCGCCTGCATCTGTTCTCGGCGCCGGGCATGATGACGGACGGCACCTATCTCGAGCGCTTCGGGTTCATCCCGAGCCCGCAGTCGATCCAGACTGACGCGACGTCACTGCGCCGCTTCGGCTATGCCAATGTCTACGAGACGACACAGGTGCCGGACTGGTCGACCAGGTGGACGCCGGCGGAGAACGTCGACGGCCTGCCGGTCGGCTTCGCACGGATGACCGGTGTCGTCGATCCCGCGACCGGCCGTCGCGAAGAGGACAAGATCGGGCTGACCTGCGCGGCCTGCCATACCGGCCAGATCCACTACCAGGGCGTGGACGTGCGTTTCGACGGCGGCCCGGCCATGACCGACCTGAAGAAGCTCGAGGTCTCCACCGGCCTGTCGATCGCCTACACGCTTTACGTGCCGTTCCGCTTCCAGCGCTTCGCCGATCGCGTGCTCGGCCCCGATGCCAGCAAGGCTGACCGCGCCGCGCTCAAGCAGAAGCTCAGCGCGATCGGCAACTTCCTGATCGACTGGGCGCAAACCCAGCAAAAGACGATTGAAGGCAAGAAGACCTGGAACGGCAGGCAGCAGCAGGACACCGAGGAAGGGTTCGGTCGCCTCGACGCTCTCAATCGCATCGGCAATCAAGTTTTTTCGCAGGATCTCGCGCTGAGCGGGATCAAGGGATTCGAGAAGAACCTGCACGCCCAGGACGCGCCGGTCAGCTATCCCCCGATCTGGACCGTGCCCTGGTTCAAGTTCGCCCAGTACGACGCCTCGATCGAGCAGCCGCTGATCCGCAACGCCGGCGAAGCCCTCGGCGTGACGGCGCTGCTCAACCTGTCCGACGCCTACCCGGAGGACAGGCTGTGGCGCTCCTCGGTTCATATCAACACGCTCGGCTGGATCGAGGACATGCTCAGGGGGCCAGACCCGTTCAAGACGGCAGATCCCTCCACCGGCCCGAAGTTCGGCGGCCTGCTGGCGCCGAAATGGCCCTCGCAGATCCTTGGCGACAATTGGAGGCTCGATCAAAAGAAGGTCGACAATGGCCGCAAGATCTACGCCGAGATGTGCTCCGGATGCCATCTGCCGGCGATCGACACCCCGGCTTTCTGGTCGTCGGGACATTGGGAGCCGAGCGGCGACAGCAAGGTGCTGAACGCGGTGACGATCCCCCTCGACGAGATCAAGACGGATCCCGAACAGTCGCTCGTGCTCAGCAACAGGATCGTCGATCTGCCCGGCTTCCTGAAGGTGAATACGGCCGACCTCCAGAAATGGTGGCAATGCGACGTCTCGACCGCAAGCTCGCCGACCGAGATGGTTTATGCGCTCGGGTTGATGACGGTGGTGGATCTCGTCGCCCGCAAATGGATGGACGACGAGAAGACTCCGGACGCCGAGCGGTCGAAATTGTGGAATCTCGCGCGCAAGAACTGCCTCAATCCGGTGGGGGGAGCACGCTATCGGGCACGGCCGCTGAACGGCGTCTGGGCCACGGCACCCTATCTGCACAACGGTTCGGTGCCCTCTCTCTACTGGTTGCTGAAGCCTGCAAGCGAGCGCCCGCAAAAATTCTGCATGGGCCGCCGCGACTATGATCCCGTGACCGTCGGCTTTGCGGTCACCGCCAACGAGAAGTGCAAGACGGGTGAAACCGAGTTCTCGGCCGGGTCGGACAAGGATCCGATCCAGGGCAACAGCGTGCTCGGCCATTCCTTCGAGCGCAAGCCGGGCGAGGAAAAACGTCCCGGTGTCATCGGCCGCGTGTTCAAGGACGACAACGAGCGCTACGATCTGATCGAGTATCTGAAGACGCTGTAGTGGGTGATGCTACTTCCTCGTCATGGCCGGGCTTGTCCCGGCATGCCGGCGTGTGGTCGCAGGGCAGCATCGCCTCCCCTCACTTGAACAGCGGCGTGCCTGGCACGAAGGCGTCGAAGGCTGCCCAGAATTGGGAACGGTAGCGGTCCTGCTCCTGGAGAATCTCGTGCTTGGCACCGGCGATCACGAGATGGGAGCCTGCGCGCAAATGATAGGCGAACTCCTCGATCGCCGCGATCGAGACCACGGTGTCGCTGGAGGCCGCCAGCATCAGGATCGGCTGACGGATCTCGGACGGGTAGTTTTTGCCCTTGAAGGTGTTCATCGCGCGGAAGGCGGTATCGGCCCAGGCGACCGTCGGTGACGCGAGCCCGAGGGTCGGATCCTCCTCCAGGATTGCGGCATTGCGCGCATAGCGCACGGGGTCGCTGGTCAGCGGATTGTTGATGAAGGGATTGAGCCCGGTGATCTGGTCGCTGCCGCCGGGGACATAACGGCCGCCCATCCCCAGCACGCGCATCGTCTTCAGCAGAGCCCGCGCCGGAAACGAGGTGGCGCGGCCGGGGAGGTCGATCATCGGCGCAGACAGCACCATGCGGTCGAACCAGCGCTTGCCCGCATGCGCCACCCGCAGCATCACGGTGCCGCCCATGGAGTGGGCGAGCGCGAAGAAGGGCGGCGGGCAATCCGGCAGCACCACCTGCTGCACGAAGGTCTCGACGTCGATCTCGAAATCAGCGAAGTCGCGGACATAGCCCTTGCGCGGATCGCGCAGGCGGCGCGAGGAGTGGCCCTGCCCGCGCCAGTCGATCATCGCCACCGCAAAACCGCGGTCGCGCAGGTCGCGCACGGTCTCGAAATACTTCTCGATCTGCTCGCTGCGTCCGGTGAAGACGCAGACCGTGCCCTTGCGGTTCGCCGGCGGTGCCCAGCGCGCAAAGCGCAGCTCGACGCCATCAGGGGTCTTGATGGTGCCGCTGACGACGTCTTCGGGAACGGGATTGGACGGTATCGAGACCAGCGTCATGATGGGGAGGGCTTGGGCACGAAGAGCTGCAAATCAGGGGCGGGAGCGCCGAAAAGGCTGAGTATCCGCCCTCTTGAACGCCGTTCCCCTGAACCCATATCACCTTGGTGCAGGCCGCTACCAGTGTTTCGGAACCGGAACATCAGGCTGCACACAGACGAAAGCCCGGCCCGATTGGCGGGCGGGTTACTCAACAGTCGCTCAATGGAGGACTTGACCATGCGTACCTACGACCTGACCCCCTTCTACCGTTCCACCGTCGGCTTCGACCGTCTCTTCAACCTGCTCGACCAGGCCGGTTCGGACGGCAGCCCCGGTTATCCCCCCTACAATATCGAGCGTACCGGTGAGAACGACTACCGCATCACCGTTGCGGTTTCGGGCTTTGCCAAGGATGAGCTCTCCATCGTCGCGAAGGAAAACACGTTGACGATTAAGGGCGAGAAAGTCGCCAACGAGAACTCGAAGGCCGAAGTGCTGTACCGTGGCATCGCCGCGCGTGCCTTCGAGCGCGCCTTCCAGCTTGCCGACTTCGTGCAGGTGAAGAACGCCTCGCTCGAGAACGGGCTGCTTCACGTCGACCTCGTCCGTGAGATTCCCGAAGCGAAGAAGCCCCGCCACATCGCGATCAACACCGGTGCGCAAGGCGCACAGGTGATCGAGAACTCGGTAGCCGCGTAAATCACGTCGGCCGCTTCCAGGTTGCGAAAACGCCCCGGTGCCCCGGGGCGTTTTTTTGTTGGGCTCTCCTCGTCCCGGCGAGAGCCGGGGAATCCTGCCGCGAGATCGATCAATCGTGCACGGAAGAAATACCGAACGACGGATCTGCCATACCTTACCAGAGAGGATGGTCTCGGTCGTCGCCGGGACGTCACCGATTGCTGAACGGCCGTGCTGGACTGTTGCGCCGCATCACAGAGCGGTGAAATGGCGTAACACCGCCGCCCCGCGCATCGTCTTTTGGATATCGAACCCAAAAACAAGACGGAGAACAATCATGACTTTCTGGCGCAGCCTTTTCGTCGCCGCGAGCCTGCTGGCGGCCCCTCTCAGCCTCGCTCACGCGCAGACGCCGCAGACCGTAAAGGCCAAGAACGTTGTGCTGGTGCACGGCGCCTGGGCCGACGGCTCAAGCTGGTCGGAAGTGATCCCGATCCTCCAGGCCGCAGGGCTCAACGTAACTGCCGTGCAAAATCCGTTGTCGTCGCTTGCGGATTCCGTCGAGGCGACCAAGCGCGTGCTGGCCGAACAGGATGGTCCGACCGTGCTGGTCGCGCATTCCTGGGGCGGCACCGTGATCAGCCAGGTCGGCACCGACCCGAAGGTCACCGGCCTCGTCTATGTCGCCGCCCGTGCGCCCGATGCCAACGAGGATTTTGTCGCGCTGTCGAAGCAGTTTCCGGCGGGACCGGCACGCGCCGGCGTCGTCGAGCGCGACGGCTACACCAAGCTGTCAGAAGACGCCTTCCTGAAGTACTTCGCCAATGGCGTTAAGCCGGAGCAGGCCAAGGAGCTCTACGCCGTGCAATGGCCGACGGCCGCCTCGATCTTCGCCGGTCGCACCACGGAGGCGGCATGGCATTCCAAGCCGAGCTGGTACGCGGTGTCGAAGAACGACTACACCATCAATCCCGATCTCGAACGCTTCCTCGCCAAGCGCATGAACGCAACCACGATCGAGCTCGACGCCGGCCATCTGTCGCTGGTGTCGCATCCGAAGGAGGTGGCGAATTTGATCCTGGAAGCGGCGGGGTATGGCCGGAGCTGAGCCGCGCTCGTCATGGTTCAGAAGGCGCCTGAGTGCTGAGACGCCTTCTGTTTGCGCTAACTCTCTCCCCAAC
Source organism: Bradyrhizobium sp. 87 (assembly GCF_023073015.1). Lineage (NCBI taxonomy): Bacteria > Pseudomonadati > Pseudomonadota > Alphaproteobacteria > Hyphomicrobiales > Nitrobacteraceae > Bradyrhizobium > Bradyrhizobium sp. 87. The sequence continues at coordinate 529,125 of NZ_JADPIQ010000128.1, read as the reverse complement.
CTCGTCCTGGCGAAGGCCAGGACCCATAACCACAGGGAGGAGTTTGGCGAAGATTCGGAGTTCGGTACTCCCGCGTCACTCATATGATGCACCTCGCGGTATGGGTCCTGGCCTTCGCCAGGACGACACCGTTGGGGTGATGCGGGCCATCGCCTCAAACGCCCGCGCTTAGTCCAGCCCCTGTGCCGCCGGCATCTCCTGCGTAGGCAGGATAGTCGCGGCAGGCTTGACCTGACCTACGGTTGGCGCGGCGGCTTGCGGTGCGACCTCAGCGGGCTTGGACGGCACGGCGGCCGCGGTCTGCGTCACAGGTTGTGCCTGCGGCACCTGGGCCTGCGGCGTCGCAGGCTCGGCCGGCTTGGCGGGGACGCCCGGGGCCTCGCGCGGCGGAGCCGCCTTGGGCAGCGGCACGGAACGGCTGGCGACATGCGGGATCGGGGCCGGAGGGCGGGGCGGACCACTGCGGACCATGGTCGGCGGCGGCAGCGCGCTTTGCGGGCGGTAAGGTGCAACCGCAGGCTGCTCGTAGCCGGGTGCCATGCCGTAGGCGTCGGCAGCCGGCATGAAGCGCAAAATCCTTCCGTCGCGGGCATCGATCACGAGCCGGCCGTCCTCCCCCCGGCGGTCAATCACCGCGATGGTGTAGACGCCGCCGCGCAGGCGCGGGATGCCCAGTGGAGAGAAGCCGTTCTCGCGCAGCACCGCGTAGACCTCGGTCGATGGCAGCAGCACCGGGGCCGGCCCGCGTTCTTCGTAGCCATAGCCGTAGCGCGGCGGCGGCGCGGCCTCCGACGGCGCATAGGGGGCGTCGAAATCCGAGACCGCGATCATCGCCCCTCGCGCTGGAACCTGCGCTTGAGCCGCGGTCGCGGCCAGCGCCAGCGTGGCGGCGGCCACACATCCTGTGAAAAACTTCATGGTCGAGACGCTCCTGTCAGGCCCCCGGATGGATCGCGCTCTTTTGCTTCTTGCGGCGTGGCGGGTCTTCCAAAGGGTTGATCCGAAGCTTCATTGGGGATTCCGGCGTCGGCAGGGCCGGATCAGGGCGCGTTTGCTTCAAAACCGGGGCCGCGCAACTTTTGGAAAGCGATTGATTGACATATGGGGAATCGGGACTTGCGCGCGCTTGTGTGATAGACAAAAATTTGGCAAGGTGATGGTTAGGACAGGAAGACTGTCTCAATTTTGCTTGCGGTTCCGGCATAGGGATTGCAACGAAAGTCGGTGCTTTCGAGCGCCAAGAAGGCAACAGGCAAAGCCGTTCTCGGGGACGAAGAACGCCTTGGCCTGAATTTAAGAAAATGCGGCTCGCGAGCGGACGAGCGGTGACCCAGAAGCGGGTGCCGCGGGACGCCCAAGGTGCGCCGAAGATGGCGGTGAGGCAGCTTGCCGCATGGAGAGGACGAGAACATGAACGGGTCGCAAGTCGAGCGCGGAAACATCGTGGCAGAACAACTGTCGGCGACGGTCGCCTCGAAAACGACCGATCCGATTCAGGAACACAATTCACGGCCGCCGGCCGTAGGCCTGTACGATCCGAGCCTGGAAAAAGATTCCTGCGGCGTCGGCTTCATCGCCAACATCAAGGGCCAGAAGTCGCACGAGATCGTCGCGGACGCGCTCAGCATCCTCTGTAACCTCGAGCACCGCGGCGCCGTCGGCGCCGACCCGCGCGCCGGTGACGGCGCCGGCATTCTGGTGCAGATCCCGCATGCTTTCTTCAGCCGCAAGGCGAAGGAGCTCGGCTTCGTGCTGCCCAATCCGGGCGAATACGCCATCGGCGCGTTGTTCATGCCGCGCGACACTGCCTGGCGCAACGTCATCAAGAGCATCATCGCCGACCAGATCAAGGAAGAGGGCCTGACGCTGCTCGGCTGGCGCGACGTGCCAACCGACAATTCCTCGCTCGGCGTCACCGTAAAGCCGACCGAGCCCGCCTGCATGCAGGTGTTCATTGGCCGCAACGGCACCGCCAAGACCGAGGACGATTTCGAGCGCCGGCTTTACATCCTGCGCAAGTCGATCTCGCAAGCGATCTATCAGCGCCGCGACCGCGGCCTCGCCGGCTACTATCCGTGCTCGATGTCCTGCCGCACCGTGATCTACAAGGGCATGTTCCTCGCCGACCAGCTCGGCAAGTACTATCCCGATTTGCACGAGAAGGATTTCGAGAGCGCGCTGGCGCTCGTGCACCAGCGTTTCTCGACCAACACCTTCCCGGCGTGGTCGCTGGCGCATCCCTACCGCATGATCGCGCATAATGGCGAGATCAACACGCTGCGCGGCAACGTCAACTGGATGGCGGCGCGCCAGGCCTCGGTGAGCTCCGAGCTGTACGGCAAGGACATCAACCGGCTCTGGCCGATCTCCTACGAAGGCCAGTCGGACACCGCCTGCTTCGACAACGCACTCGAATTCCTGGTGCAGGGCGGCTACTCGCTGCCGCACGCCGTCATGATGATGATTCCGGAGGCGTGGGCCGGCAATCCCTTGATGGATGAGAAGCGCCGCGCCTTCTACGAATATCATGCAGCCCTGATGGAGCCGTGGGACGGCCCCGCCGCGATCGCCTTCACCGACGGCCGCCAGATCGGTGCCACGCTGGACCGCAACGGCCTTCGGCCGGCGCGCTATCTCGTCACCAAGGACGACCGCATCGTGATGGCGTCCGAGATGGGCGTGCTGACGATTCCCGAGGACCAGATCATCACCAAGTGGCGCTTGCAGCCCGGCAAGATGCTGCTGGTCGACCTCGAGCAGGGCCGCCTCATCCCCGACGACGAGATCAAGGCCGAGCTCGCAAGGAGCCATCCCTACACGGAGTGGCTGGAGCGGACCCAGATCGTGCTGGAAGAGCTGCCGAAGGTGCCGACCACCGGCGTGCGCTCCAACCTGTCGCTGCTCGATCGCCAGCAGGCGTTCGGCTACAGCCAGGAAGACATCACCATCCTGATGACGCCGATGGCCTCCACCGGCGAGGAAGCCGCAGGCTCGATGGGCAACGACACGCCGATCTCGGCGCTGTCGGCCAAGGCCAAGCCGCTGTTCACCTACTTCAAGCAGAACTTTGCGCAGGTCACCAATCCGCCGATCGATCCGATCCGCGAGGAGCTGGTGATGAGCCTCGTCTCCATCATCGGACCGCGGCCGAACCTGTTCGACCTGCAAGGCCTAGCCACTACCAAGCGCCTCGAAGCGCGCCAGCCGATCCTGACCGACGCGGACCTCGAAAAGATCCGCTCAATCTCCGAGGTCGCCGAGTCGCACTTCAAGTCGCGCACGCTGGACACCACCTTCCACGCCGGCCTCGGCGCGGCCGGCATGGACCAGGTGCTGGACGAGCTCTGCGCGCGCGCCGAGAGCGCGGTGCGCGAGGGCGTCAACATCATCATCCTGTCCGACCGCATGGTCGGCACCGACCGGGTTCCGATCCCGTCGCTGCTGGCCTGCGCCGCCGTGCATCATCATCTGATCCGCACCGGATTGCGCACTTCGGTCGGCCTCGTCGTCGAATCCGGCGAGCCGCGCGAAGTGCATCACTTCGCCTGTCTCGCCGGCTACGGCGCGGAAGCGATCAATCCGTATCTGGCGTTCGAGACCATCATCGCGATGAAGGACCGCCTGCCCGGCTCGCTCGACGACTACGAGATCGTCAAGCGCTACATCAAGTCGATCGGCAAGGGCCTGCTCAAGGTGATGTCCAAGATGGGCATCTCGACCTACCAGTCCTATTGCGGCGCGCAGATCTTTGACGCCATTGGCCTGAAGGCGGAATTCGTCGGAAAATTCTTCGCGGGCACGCACACCCGCGTCGAGGGCGTCGGTCTTGGCGAGATCGCCGAAGAGGCGGTGCGCCGTCATGCCGACGCGTTCGGCGACGCGCTCGTGTACAAGACCTCGCTCGATGTCGGCGGCGAATATGCCTATCGCAGCCGCGGCGAGGACCATGCATGGACCGCCGAGTCGGTGGGGCTGCTCCAGCACGCCGCGCGCGGCAATTCGCTGGAACGCTACCGCGCCTTCGCGAAGATCCTCAACGAGCAGTCGGAGCGTCTCCTGACGCTGCGCGGCCTGTTCCGGATCAAGAATGCGGACGAAGAGAAGCGCAAGCCGGTACCGCTCGACCAGGTCGAGCCGGCCAAGGACATCGTCAAGCGTTTCGCCACCGGCGCGATGAGCTTCGGCTCGATCTCGCGCGAGGCGCACACCACGCTCGCGATCGCCATGAACCGGATCGGCGGCAAGTCGAACACCGGCGAAGGCGGCGAGGAAGCCGACCGCTTCAAGCCGATGCCGAACGGTGACAGCATGCGCTCGGCAATCAAGCAGGTCGCCTCGGGCCGCTTCGGCGTCACCACGGAGTATCTCGTCAACTCCGACATGATGCAGATCAAGATGGCGCAGGGTGCAAAACCCGGCGAAGGCGGCCAGTTGCCCGGCCACAAGGTCGATGCCACCATCGCAAAGGTCCGGCATTCGACGCCGGGCGTCGGCCTGATCTCGCCGCCACCGCACCACGACATCTACTCGATCGAGGATCTGGCGCAGCTCATCTACGACCTCAAGAACGTCAACCCGGACGGCGCGGTCTCGGTCAAGCTCGTCTCGGAGATCGGCGTCGGAACCGTAGCCGCGGGCGTCGCCAAGGCGCGCGCCGACCATGTCACCATCGCGGGCTTCGAGGGCGGCACCGGCGCTTCGCCGCTGACCTCGATCAAGCACGCCGGCTCGCCGTGGGAGATCGGCCTCGCCGAAACCCACCAGACGCTGGTGCGCGAGCGGCTGCGCAGCCGCATCGTGGTCCAGGTCGACGGCGGTTTCCGCACCGGCCGCGACGTCGTGATCGGCGCGCTGCTCGGCGCCGACGAGTTCGGCTTCGCCACCGCGCCCCTGATCGCGGCCGGCTGCATCATGATGCGCAAGTGCCATCTCAACACCTGCCCGGTCGGCGTCGCGACCCAGGACCCCGTCCTGCGCAAGCGCTTCACCGGCCAGCCCGAGCATGTGATCAACTACTTCTTCTTCGTCGCCGAGGAGGTCCGCGAGATCATGGCCTCGCTCGGCTTCCGCAGCTTCAACGAGATGATCGGCCAGGTGCAGCTGCTCGACCAGACCAAGCTGGTCGCGCACTGGAAGGCCAAGGGGCTCGATTTCTCCAAGCTCTTCGTCAAGCAGAAGGAAGAGAAGGGCCAGAAGATCTATCACTCCGAGCGCCAGAACCATCATCTGGAAGCGGTGCTCGACCGCACGCTGATCGAGCAGGCGACGCCTGCGCTCGACCGCGGTGCGCCGGTGAAGATCGAGGCCAAGATCAACAGCACCAACCGCTCCGCGGGCGCGATGCTGTCGGGTGCGGTCGCCAAGATCTACGGCCATGCCGGCCTGCCGCATGAGACCATCCATGTCAGCCTCAAGGGCACCGCCGGCCAGGCCTTCGGCGCCTGGCTGGCGCAAGGCGTCACCTTCGAGCTCGAAGGCGAAGCCAACGACTATGTCGGCAAGGGCCTCTCGGGCGGCAAGATCATCGTCAAGCCACCGGCCAACAGCGGCATCGTGCCGGAAGAGAGCATCATCGTCGGCAACACCGTGATGTACGGCGCCATTCAAGGCGAGTGCTACTTCCGAGGCATCGCCGGCGAGCGTTTTGCCGTGCGCAATTCCGGCGCCGTGGCGGTGGTCGAGGGCGCCGGCGACCATTGCTGCGAATACATGACCGGCGGCATCGTGGTCGTGCTCGGCAAGACCGGACGCAACTTCGCGGCCGGCATGTCCGGCGGCATCGCCTATGTGCTGGACGAGACCGGCGACTTCGACAGGCTGTGCAACATGGCGATGGTCGAGCTCGAGCCGGTGCTGTCGGAAGAGCTGATCAACGCCGGCACCTATCACCACTCCGGTGACCTCGAAGCGCACGGCCGGGTCGACGTGTTCAAGGACCTGCTCGCCTCCGACGTCGAGCGGCTGCACGTCCTGATCACGCGCCATGCGAAGGCGACAGGCTCCAGGCGCGCCGCCGACATCCTGGCCAACTGGAAGGACTGGCTGCCAAAATTCCGCAAGGTGATGCCGGTCGAATACCGGCGCGCGCTGCGCGAGATGGCCGCCAACGCGGACGCCGAGCCGAAAATCGCGATCGGGGCGTAAGAAATATCAGCGCCCGTCATTGCGAGCGTAGCGAAGCAATCCAGACTTTCTCCTCGGATGCAGACTGGATTGCTTCGAAGCTCACGCTCCTCGCAATGACGACGAGAGAGAAACACAACGAATTTAAGCGGCAGGGACTTCGGGTTTAATGGGCAAGATCACGGGTTTTCTCGAAATCGAACGGCATGACCGCAAGTACACCCCGGTCGCCGAGCGCGTGAAGCATTTCCACGAGTTCGTCGTTCCCCTCTCCGAGAAGGAAACGCGCGACCAGGCCGCGCGCTGCATGAATTGCGGCATTCCCTATTGCCACGGCACCGGCTCGGTCTCGCCCGGCACGCCCGGCTGCCCGGTCAACAACCAGATCCCGGACTGGAACGACCTCGTCTATCAGGGCAACTGGGAAGAAGCCTCGCGCAATCTGCACTCGACCAACAATTTCCCGGAGTTCACGGGGCGCATCTGCCCGGCGCCGTGTGAGGCGTCCTGCACGCTCAACATCGACGACAACCCCGTCACCATCAAGACCATCGAATGCGCGATCGTCGATCGCGCCTGGGACAATGGCTGGCTGAAGCCCGAAATCGCCGCCCATAAGACCGGCAAGAAGGTCGCGGTGATCGGCTCCGGTCCGGCCGGCATGGCCTGCGCGCAGCAGCTCGCGCGCGCCGGCCACGACGTGCATCTGTTCGAGAAGTTCGCCAAGGCCGGCGGCCTGCTGCGCTACGGCATCCCCGACTTCAAGATGGAGAAGGGCATCATCGACCGCCGCGTCGCGCAGATGGAAGGCGAAGGCGTCACCTTCCATTACAACAGCCATGTCGGCGCCGACGGCAATGTCGACCCACGCGAGATGCTCAACGAGTACGATGCCGTGGCGCTGACCGGCGGCGCCGAAGCCCCGCGCGACCTCCCGATTCCCGGCCGCGACCTTGCCGGCATCCACTATGCCATGGACTTTCTGCCGCAACAGAACCGCCGCGTGTCGGAGGAACCGTTGAACGGCGTCCAGGAGATTTTGGCCGGTGGCAAGCATGTCGTCGTCATCGGCGGCGGCGACACCGGATCCGATTGCATCGGCACCTCGCTGCGCCAGGGCGCGCTCTCCGTGACCCAGCTCGAGATCATGCCCGCCCCGCCGGAGCACGAGAACAAGGGCCTCACCTGGCCGAACTGGCCGCTGAAGATGCGGACGTCCTCCAGCCAGGCCGAAGGCGCGATCCGCGAATTCGCCGTGCTGACGCAGAAGTTCACCGGCGAGAACGGCAAGGTCAAGAAGCTGCACTGCGTGCGCGTCGACGACAAGTTCAAGCCGATCGCCGGCACCGAGTTCGAACTCGACGCCGACCTCGTCCTGCTCGCGATGGGCTTCGTCCATCCCGTGCACGAGGGCCTGCTCAAGATGCTCTCGGTCGAGCTCGACCCCCGCGGCAACGTCAAGGCCAACACGCTGGACTATCAGACCTCACGCCCCAACGTGTTCACCGCCGGCGACATGCGCCGCGGCCAGTCGCTGGTGGTCTGGGCCATCCGCGAGGGCCGGCTGTGTGCCCGGTCGATCGATACGTTCCTGATGGGGAAGACGGATCTGCCGCGGTAGTTGCTTGGCTCGCTGTCAGATTTACAAACGGTGTCATCGCCCGCGAAAGCGGGCGATCCAGTATTCCGAAACAGTTGTGATTTACCGAGAAGCCGCGGCGTACTGGATGCCCCGCCTTCGCGGGGCATGACGGCGGAGTAGATGGCGAGAGCGACGGGGCCTTAGCCCAAGACGTGCGGAAAGTGCTGTGCGTCCCACTCGTCAAGCCGGAACAGCACCTTACCGTATTCGAGAAGCTTGTCGTTCGGCCGATAGGGACGCGCCGAAACTTCGACGTCCGAGGCTACTTCACTGGGCATCAGGTGAAAGTGGTCGTTGGTCTCGCTCAGGGCGAGCAGTTCCTTGACGAGAAGGTCTCGGCCTTCGGGATTGAGCCATAGCTCGAATACTCCAGCCGAGTTGATGTCCAAAGTAATCCGAGCCGCCACGGGGCCTCCCCTCTAATTCTGCAACCTCACCCCGACCATCACCACCGTCGCCTGCGAGCTTGACCCCGGCTGGTTCGAATCCAGGATGTCGTGGCGGAGCGTGCCCTTGATCCAGATGTTGCGGTTGAGCTTGTAGATCAGATTGCTTTCGAACGAGTAGGTCTTGTCGTTACGATTCTGGCCCTGATAGTCGTAGGTGCCGTAGGTGAATTTGCCCACTGCCGTAAGCCAGCGGCGGAAATCGTGATCGACTTCGACCCCGTAGGTGTGCACCAGCACGCCGGAGGAGCCGGGGACGGTGGTCTCGGCGATCTGGGTGTCGGTGGCGAATTTCACCGTGGTGAGGCCGCTTGCACTCCAGATCAGCGAGCCCGAGGTCAGGAAGCCCGCGAGCTGGCTCAGGCGCGGGTCGACATAGTTGCGCGCGGAATAGCCGACCGAGACCTCGCCGATGAGGATCCGCGAGAACTCGAAGGACGTGCCGACCTTGGCGTAGCCGCCGTTCGAATCGCGGAAATAGCCGTTGCGGTCGGCGGCCAGGTCATGGACGCGGGTGTCGCCCTGGATCTCGACGAATGGCTTCAGCCCCGGCTTGAGATCGTAGGAGAAGCGTCCGACGCCGCCATACTGGTTGAAGTCGCGATCGTCGTTGCTGAAGGTCGAGCCGTCGGTCAGTTTTGAGTTGGTGTAGGCGGTGCGATCGACAGTGGCGCCGGCCGCGATCTGGAAGCGGTTGAAGCTCTGGTCGAAGCCGACGGTCGTGCCATAGGCGGCATAAACAGGATATTTTTGCAGGCCGGCCTGCACGTTCGGGCTGCCGGGATTGTCGGTGGCGAGCCGCAGGCGCAGCTGCGTGGTCAGCTTGAGATCGCGATTGACGTCGAGGCGGCCGTCGACATGGCCGTTGAAGTCGGGGCGGTCGACCTCGACCGGCGAAGGCGAGGCAAAGCCGTCGATTGTCGCCGGCATGTTGTTGGTGTAGCCCGAGAACGAGCCGCGCAGATCCGCGACCAGCGCGTGGCGCTCCCAATCGGACGCCACGAGGAGATCGGGTGCAACCACATAGGCCGGCGAGCCGACCGGCTTGTTCAGACGCGCCGGATTGGTGTCGTAACCGGTGGAGAGCTCGAGCCCGCCCTTGATCAGGAAACTGCCGGCATAGTCGCCGACCGCGCCGAACGCATCGTCATCGGCCTTGAGGCGGCGGCGTAGCGGCTGGCCGGGCACGGTGCCCGCCATCGCCGCCGGCACGGGCGCCTTGTTGGCGGAGGCGGACGGGGGCGGCGCGATCTTCGGCGAACCGAGCGTGGATGGCGGCGGCGTAGTGGTCGGCGCCCGCGAGCCGGGACCAGCAGGGCGCTTCGGCTTGGGCTGACCCGGATAGAACTTCGGCTGCTGCCGCTTGCGGTTCAGCGAGTCGTAGCCGGAGCTGCTCGCACCGTTGGCGGCCGGCAGGCCATAGGTCGGGACCTGGCTGGTCGCGTTTTGGTTCGTCGGGTTCTGCCATGGGCGCGCCGGCGTCTGCTGGCGCTTGCGAAAGTCGGAGTTGGGATCGGGCAGCGCCGGCAGCGCATCCGACGGTGCCTGCGGAACGCCCGCGGTGCGGCGCGTCGGCAGCGTGTCGGGCGAAGCGAAGCCACCGCGGTTGGGACTGAACAGGTCGGGGGTGAGGCTCTGGGCGGCCACGGGGGCGCTTCCGAGGACCGTCAGCGCAAAGCACGGCAAAGCCGCGCGCAGGAAATGCGCGCGTTTGCTCCGGCTCGTGCCTGGAGACGACCCCACGATGGAAGAACTCCAACGAAATCAAACACTTTCGCGATTGTCCCCACCGATCGGCGGGAACTATCGTTAATGGAGTTAAAACAATTATGGTTAACGACCGGTTGAGGGTCGGGTCGGGCTCGTCGCCTCGAAGGCCGCGGCGTGTTAAGCAGGCGCCAACGGGCGAAGGCCCCTCCTCCTGGACCAGAACATGCCGAGTTCGAAACCGCTGATGACCCAATCATCCGGCCCCATTCCCGACAGCGTCGAATCCGCACTCCGCACGCTGGAAACGGAGAGCGGCGGTATCAACGCGCTCGCCGCCGCCCTGCGCGGCCCGCTTGGCGCGAGCTTCGCCCAGGCGGTCGATCTGATCCGCAACGCGAAGGGCCGCGTCATCGTCACCGGGCTCGGCAAGTCGGGCCATATGGGCCGCAAGATCGCGGCAACGTTGGCCTCGACCGGCACGCCCGCCTTCTTCGTGCACACCGCCGAAGCCGCCCATGGCGACCTCGGCATGATTACCACCGACGACGTCATCATGGCGCTGTCCTGGTCCGGCGAGCAGCCGGAGATGAAGACTCTCGTGAACTATTCCGCAAGATTCGCAATCCCGATGATCGCGGTGACGTCGAACGCGGCATCCTCGCTGGGACAAGCGGCCGACGTCGTGATCGAGCTGCCGAAGGCGCGCGAGGCCTGCCCGCACAATCTGGCGCCGACCACCTCGACCCTGATGCAGGCCGCGATAGGCGATGCGCTTGCGATCGCGCTGCTCGAAGGCCGCGGCTTCACCGCGCTGGAGTTCGCGCATTTCCACCCCGGCGGCAAGTTAGGGGCGATGCTGAAATTCGTCCGCGACTACATGCGCACCGGTGCGGAAATCCCGGTCAAGCCGCTCGGCACCAAGATGTCGGACGCGGTGATGGAGATGTCCGCCAAGGGTTTGGGGTGCGTCTGCATCGTCAACGAGGCGAACGAGGCTCTCGGCATCATCACCGACGGCGATCTGCGCCGCCACATGCGGCCCGACCTGCTGACGGCGTCGGTCGACGACGTCATGACCAGGCAGCCGAAAACCGTACCGCCCTCGATGCTGGCCACCGAGATGATCGAGGTGCTCAACACCCGCAAGATCACGACGCTGGTCGTGACCGAGGCGGACAAGGTGGTGGGCATCGTGCACCTGCACGATCTGCTGCGGGCAGGCGTGGCGTAGGGAGCCACTCACCGTCATTGCGAGCGCAGCGAAACATCCAGAGTGCCACCGCGGAAAGACTCTGGATTGCTTCGCTACGCTCGCAACGACGGCGGCTAGAGCGGCGCAGGAAATCTTGCCGCCGTCTCCTCCAGCGGCAACCGCAGTCCGTTCGCCAGATACGAGACCGTGCGGTAGAAGCCGCACAGCAGCATGATCTCCAGGATCTGCGCCTCGTCGTAATGCGCCGACAGCGCAGCGAACTCAGCGTCGTCAAACGTCGCGCTGTGATGCAGCGCGTCGACGGCGGCGATCAGCGTCTGCTCGGCCGGGGACCAGCACGACGACGCCGCATCACCCTGCACGGTGGCGCGCACTTCCTCCTCGGTGAGTTTCGCCGGCCCGGCAAAGACCGCGACATGCACGCCCCATTCATATTCGCATTTGTTCAGCGCGCAGGTGCGGTCGATCACGATCTCGCGCTGGCGCAGCGACAGCGGTCCGGGATCGAGCAAGCCGCCGGCGCGAAACTTGTCCCAGGCGCGGGTGTGGCCCGCCATGACCCGGAACAGCAGCAGTGGCGGCGCGCCGCGCATGATGCGGTCGAACTGGGCCTGGATCTCCGGGGGATAAGGCGGGGTGAGCGGGGCAATGCGCGCTGTGACCGGGGACATTGGCCGCCTCTCTTGCTACATTTAACGTAGCATGAAGCTACACTATTTGTAGCACCGCGCAAGGGGGCGACGATGGCGAAACAGACCACTTCGAGATCGCGCGGCGTCCGTGGCCCGCGCAGCGGGCGGCCGATCATGGTGCTGCTCGACCTCCTCGGACGACGCTGGAGCCTGCGAATCCTGTGGGAGCTGCGCGACGCCCCCCTCACCTCGCGCGCATTGCGCACCGCCTGCGACGAGGCCTCGCCGACGGTGCTGCAGGCGCGGCTGGACGATTTGCGCGAGGCCGGGTTCGTGGAGCTCGGCGAAGCCGGCGGTTACGCGCTGACGGCGCTCGGGCGGGACTTGTGCGAGACGTTCATGCCGCTGCATAGGTTTGCGGAGCGGTGGCGCAGCAAGAGCGGCGCGTAAGTCTGGCGATGCCGTCCCGACTAGCTCGTCATTGCGAGCGAAGCGAAGCAATCCAGAATCTTTCCACCGGCAGCAGTCTGGATTGCTTCGCTGCGCTCGCAATGACGGTGGACTAAGCCGCCGCCACCGTCAGATTCGCGCCGTCCACTTGCACCACCTTCACACGCGTGCCCGCCGGCGTATCGGGACCTGCGACGCGCCAGACGGTGTCGCCGATGCGCATGGTGCCGTTGCCGTCGACGATCGGCTTCTCCAGCGTGAACTCGCGGCCGAGCAGCGCATCCGCGCGCTTGTTGAGGAAGGGGCTGGCGGCAATTGCATCCGGCTTCGGCCGGGCGAGCCGACGCCAAACCGGCACGGCGGCGGCGGCGAAGATCGCGAACATCACGAGCTGGATCTGCCAGGATATCGCCACTCCGAACGAGATCAGCCCGACCAGCAGCGCGGCGAGCCCGAGCCAGAACAGGAAGACTCCCGGCGCCAGCACCTCCAGCGCCATCAGGATGAAGCCGAAGATCAGCCAGTTCCAGGTGCCGAGCGATACGAACATGTCGGTCATGACACGACCTCTTTGAAATGGCGCATGCCCTTGTCGGAAAACCGGTGTCCACTTTTCCGGGGCATGCGCTTTACCCCTGCCGCGGCGGCACCGCCGGGGGCGTGCTCCCAGTCGTCGGCACCGAACCGCGACGAGCGGCGGCAGCGGCGGATGCAGCACTCTCGCCGAACGTCGCCTTGGCGATCTCGCCGATGCCGGCGAGCGAGCCGAGCATGCTGGTGGCCTCGATCGGCAGCATGATGATCTTCTGGTTCGGCGAGTCCGCAAACTGCCCGAACGCCTTGATATATTTGTCGGCGATAAAGTAGTTCAGCGCCGCGACGTCGCCCTTGGCAATGGCTTCACTGACCATCTGCGTCGCCTTGGCCTCAGCTTCCGCCGACCGCTCGCGTGCTTCGGCGTCGCGGAAGGCGGCCTCGCGGCGACCTTCCGCCTGGAGGATCTGGCCCTGCTTGGCACCCTCTGCGCGCAGGATCTCGGACTGGCGTGCACCTTCGGCCTGAAGGATGTCGGCGCGTTTGACGCGCTCGGCCTTCATCTGTCGGCCCATGGCTTCGACGAGGTCCGCCGGCGGCACAATGTCCTTGATCTCGATACGATTGACCTTGAGGCCCCAGGGCGAGACGGCGGCATCGACTACACGCAGCAGGCGCTCGTTGATTTCGTCGCGGTGCGACAACACCTGGTCGAGATCCATCGAGCCCATCACCGAACGGATGTTGGTCATGGTCAGCACGGTGACGGCTTGGGTCAGGTTAGAGACCTCGTAGCTCGCCTTGGCGGCATCGAACACCTGAAAGAAGGCGACGCCGTCGACCGTCACGGTGGCGTTGTCCTTGGTGATCACCTCCTGCTCGGGAATGTCGATCACCTGCTCCATCATGTTGATCTTGCGTCCGACGCGATCGAAATAGGGCACGATCAGATTGAGCCCGGGGCTCAGCGTCTGGGTGTATTTGCCGAACCGCTCGATGGTCCAGTCATAGCCCTGCGGCACCGTCTTCACGCCGGCCACCAGCGTGACGATGACGAGCAAGACCAGAACAATCGCGAAAATGTCGAAACCGCTCATATTTCCTCCAAGGCGGAAAAGATTGGCGGGAAAAGGCCTTTTCCGCGCTGTCATTGGTCGGGATCACGACCCCAAGGGTTCAGTAAAGTATTCAGTAAAGAGTTCAGAAGGATTCAAGGCTCAGCGGTCGTGCCTGATTTCGGCATCGGTAGGATTCTACACAAGACACCGGGAGAGGGAATGGTCGCGATTATGTATTTGCGAGGCGCTCTTGAAAGCGTGCTGGCGCACACCTAGCGACGACGTTAACGAATCCGGCGGTCGCAGCCAAATCCTACTCGATGACCTCGTTCGCGGTTGCGAGCAGGCTTGGCGGAAGCGTGACGCCGATCGCCTTGGCCGTCTTCAAGTTGATCGCCAGCTCGAACGTGGTCGGATTCTGGACCGGCAAGTCGGCCGCTCGCGCACCCTTCAGGATGCGATCGATATAGGTGGCGGCGCGGCGGAGCTGCTCGGCGCTGTCGGTGCTGTAGGACATCAAGCCACCCTCGTCGACGAAGGTCCGGCTCCAGAACACCGCCGGCACGCGCGCTTCATTGATGGCTGCCAGGAGAAGCGCACGGTTGGACATGGTGAAGAAATCCGGCAGCACCAGCAGGCCGCCGTCTTTCCGCAAGGCCAGGGCGGCGATCGAGGCCGTGTCATGGACCGGCGCGGGCACCACCGTCACATCGAGCGCGCGGCCGGCGTGTTCGATCGTCCGCAGCATCAGCGGCGCGAACGGCGCGGTGGCGGGATTGTAGACGACGGAAACGCGTGACGGCTTTGGCACGACCTGCGTAAGCATCTCCAGCCATTTGCCGGCCAGCGGGCCGTCGTAATCGGTGAAGCCGGTGATATTGCCGCCGGGATGGGCGAGATTCTGGACAAAGCCCTGGCTGACAGGATCGGTGACGACGGCGAAAACGATCGGGATCGTCGTCGTGCGCTGGCGCAGCTCCTCCACTGAGGGCGTGCCGACCGCAAGCAGGATGTCGGGCTTGAGCGCCACGAGTTCGTCGGCGAGTTGCGCGATCCGCGCGCGGTCGCCGCCGCCGTTGCGCCAATCGATCTCAAGGCTGCCGTCCTCCTTCCAGCCATGGCCGGCAAGCGCCTCGACCAGGACCGCGCTACGCGTCTGCCCGATCGCATCGTCCGCCGCAGTGACCGAGAGCACGCCGAGCCGGCGCGTCGCATTCGCTTGCGCCAGCACCGAGGCCGGCAGCATCGTGGTCACCCCAAGAAGCGCCAGAACCTCGCGGCGGTTCATGGGGCGCTCCTCGGATCCAGGCTCACTATATCCAGCCCTGGAGCTCGCGCAGCACCAGCGTTCGGATCACATCCATGCCGGGGTCGCTGTCGTTGAGGCAGGGGATCGCGGAAAACTGCTCCCCGCCATTGTGCTTGAAGATCTCGGCATTCTCCTGCGCGATCTCCTCCAGCGTCTCCAGGCAGTCGGCGGAAAAACCCGGCGTGATCACCGCGATACGGCGCACGCCCTCTTTCGCCAGACGCTCCATGGTCTTGTCAGTGTAGGGCTGCAGCCACTCGTCGAATCCGAAGCGCGACTGGAAGGTCAGCAGCAGCTTTGTCTCGTCCATGCCGAGCCGGCGCCGCAGCGCCTCGGTGGTCGCCACACATTGGTCCTGATAGGGGTCGCCCTTGTCGACATAGGCCTTCGGCATGCCGTGGAAGGAGGCGACGATCAGCTCTGGCTTGAACGACAGGCTCACCAGATGCGTCTCGATCGAGGTGGCGAGCGCCTCGATATAGGCTTCGTCCTCGTAGTAAGACGGCGTCACCCGCAGCGTCGGCTGCGCGCGCAGCCGCGCAAGCACGCGAAACACCTCATCGCAGACGGTGGCCGACGTCGCGGCGGAATATTGCGGATAGAGGGGGACGGCAAGAATGCGATCGCAGCCCTTCGCAATCAGCGCATCGACGCCCGACTTGATCGAGGGATTGCCGTAGCGCATAGCCCATTCCACCGTGACCTGGTCGCGGTCCGACAGCATGGCTCCGAGCTTGTCGCTCTGCGAGCGCGTGATGGTCTTGAGCGGCGACTCGTTCTTCTCGGTGTTCCAGATCTTGAGATAATCGCGCGCCTTGGCGCGGGGGCGGGTGCGCAGGATGATGCCGTTCAGCACCAGCTTCCAGATCAAGCCCTGATCCTCGATGACGCGGGCGTCCGAGAGGAACTCCTTCAGATAGACCCGCACGCCGCGCGCGTCGGCGGTATCGGGCGTGCCGAGATTGACCAGGAGTACGCCGACGCGCGGCTGGCCGGACTGAGGCAGCGGCTTCGTGGTCTTGAGAGGGGCTAGGGTTGTCATGCTCGTTGGGTCGCGCGTTGCCCCGAGCTTGTCAAGATCAGGCCGGTTTCGCTAGGGTCGCACCGAGGCGGGGGAGGAAAGATGACACTCGCGGAATGGTGCGTCTCCGGAGCGTTGCTGCTCTATTTGGTGACGATCGTCTCGGTCAAATGGATCAGGTTTCGCGGGTTCGACAATTCACGCCCGCGCGATCCCGCCTTCTACGAAGAGGCCATCGCGCAGCGCGCGCTCGGCGCCCACCAGAATGGTATCGAGACCTTTCCGTTCTTCGCCTTCGCGGTGCTGCTGGCCGAATTCCGGGACTCGCCGCAGCGGATGATCGACGAGCTCGCGGTGCTGTTCCTGATCGTACGGATCGCCTATGTGCTGACCTATCTCGGGAACCGCCCGACGCTGCGCTCCATCCTCTGGAGCATCGGCTTTGCGATCAATCTCGGGATCTTCTTCATGCCGGCGTTGAAGCAGTTCTTGCCGGTGTGACTCTCCCTTTGTGGGAGAAGGTGGCGCGAAGCGCCGGATGAGGGGTTCTATCGGCGAACGCAGCTGCAAGAGGATCGCTCGCGGAGACAACCCCTCACCCGTCTCGCCGCTACGCGGCGAGCCACCCTCGCCCACAAGGGGAGAGGGAAAAACTCAGAAACACGTCGTCCGTTCGGCCGCGATGTAACCCAACAACAGGCCTGCACCGAACAGCAGCACGAGGCCGGCGGCGGCGAATTCGATGCCGCGCATGAACAGCGCGCCGTTGCCGTCGCGTCCGGCGCTCAGGCGGGCGGCGATGTCCTTGGCGGAGACGGCGACCACGGCAATGACCGCGACGGTGATCGCGGTGCCGAGCCCCATCAGCAGAGTTGCGGCGATGCCGGCCCAGAACAGGCCTTGGGCCAACGCGAACACCAGCACCAGGATCGCGCCCGAACAGGGACGGATGCCGACGGTCAGGATCGCGGTAAAGCCGCGTCCCCAGCCTCCGAGGCCGGCGAGCTCGCTCGGCATGGGGCCGTGGGAATGGCCGCAATGCTCGTCATGGACGTGGTGATGCGCGTGGTGATGATGGGCGTGCGCATGATCGTGACGATGATGATCATGCGCATCATGATGGTGGTGACCGTGATCATGATGGTCATGCGGCACGCCCGCGATCGCCGACACCGGCTGAACCGCCTGCAGCGCACGGATGAAGGTGCGGCCCTTGACCCAGACCAGGCGCAGGCCGAAAAGCGCGATCAGGGCGTAGCTTGCGATCTCGATCGCGCCTTCCGCCTTGCACATGGTCCTGGCGGTCGCATTCAGCACCCAGGCCGAGATACCGACGATCAGGATCGCCACCAGCGACTGCATCAACGCGGATGCAAACGACAGCACGATGCCGCGCCTGACAGTCTCGCGATTGGCGACGAGATAGGAGGCGATCACCGCCTTGCCGTGGCCGGGCCCTGCGGCGTGGAAGATGCCGTAGGCAAAGGAGATGACGAGCAGCGTCCACACCGCCGAGCCGTCGGACTTGGCGGCGCGAATGGTCGCCGACATCTGGCGATAAAATTCCGATTGTTTTGCCAAGAGCCAGCCGATGAGGCCACTGGCCTCAGGCTCAGCCGCCCGCGCGGGTCTTGGTGCGCCAAACGGGTTCTGCGCGACGAGTTCGTGGAGGGCCGCGTCGGCCACGCCCGCAACCAGCAGAACGGCGGCACAGGTGAGCAGCCCACGTGCGAGCGGGGAGAGTTTCGACTTCAAGGGCAATCCACCGTGATCTTGTTGGCGAACATCATGCCGAAATTGGAGTTCTCGCCGTTCATGAAGGTCTGCTCGTTGAGCTTCTGCGCACTCGCGGTGCCGTCGCTCGGCCGCTCAAGTTTCATCTGGCAGCCGGCGGGCGCGCCGACCAGCTTGATCGGGTTGTCCTTGGCCATCTGGAAGTCAATGAAGAAGGAGCGGTCGAACACTTCGAGCATCAATTGCTTGGACCTGACCGGATTCTTCAGCGGCAGCGTGAAGTGCAGGGTCAGGACCGTATCCTTGTAGTCGAGGAAGTAGTCGACCGGCTCCTGGAATCGCTCCTTCTTGCCGTCGGCTCGCGCGAAGGTGAAGTAGGCATATTCCTTCAGCGACTCGACATTGGTCTGCGCCAGCGGTCCGAGCTCCTCGCGGGTATAGACGCCCTTGGTCTTGCTCTCGAGCCCCTGCACGGCATAGGCCGAGAACATGTCGTCAAACGTCCAGGCGTGGCGCACGCCGGTGATGGTGCCGTCCGCGGCATAGAGCAACTCGCTGGTCGCGGTGATCCAGACATGCGGGTGCGCCTGCGCCGCCCCGGCCACAAAGGTGAGGCCAGCGGCGAGCAGCAGCCCGAGCAGGGCGCGCACGCCCATCAGGCCGCCTTCGGGGCGTCAAGCAGACCTCGGCGACGCAGCAGCGCATCGGGCTCCGGCGGGCGGCCGCGGAAGGCCTCATAGGCGGCTTCCGGATCGACCGATCCGCCGCTCGAGTAGATGTCGTCGTGCAGGCGTTTTGCGACGGCGGGATCGAAGATGTCGCCGGCTTCCTCGAATGCGCCGAAGGCGTCGGCGTCCATCACCTCCGACCACATGTAGCTGTAATAGCCGGCGGCATAATGATCGCCGGTGAAGATGTGACCGAATTGCGTCGGACGGTGACGCAGCGAGATCTCCTCGGGCATGCCGATCTTCTCCAGCTCGCGTCTCTCGAAGGCGCGGACGTCCTGCGCGGCGGAGGCCGGCTGGGTGTGGAATTCGAGATCGATCAGCGCCGAGGAGACGAACTCGACCGTGGCGAAACCCTGGTTGAATTTTCGCGCGGCCAGGAACCGTTGCAGCAGATCGTCCGGCAGCGGCTCGCCGGTCTGGTAGTGGCGGGCAAACTTTTGCAGCACCTCGGGCCGCTCCTGCCAATGCTCGTACAGCTGGGAGGGCAATTCGACGAAGTCGGTGAACACGGAGGTGCCCGACAGCGACGGATAGGTCACGTTGGAGAGCATGCCGTGCAGGCCATGGCCGAACTCGTGGAACAGGGTGCGGGCATCGTCGGGCGACAGCAGCGAGGGTTCCCCGTCCGCGCCCTTGGAGAAGTTGCAGATGTTGAGGATCAGCGGCGCGACCTCGCCGTCGAGCTTCTGCTGGTCGCGCAGCGAGGTCATCCAGGCGCCGGAGCGCTTCGACGGCCGGGCGAAGTAATCGCCATAGAACAGCGCCTTGTGCTTGCCGTCCCGCCCCTTCATCTCCCAGACCCGGACGTCCGGATGCCAGACCGGCACGTTCTTGCGCTCCTCGAAAGTGACGCCGAACAGGCGCGTGGCACAGTCGAAGGCGGCGGCGATCATGTGATCGAGCGCGAGATACGGCTTGATCGCGGCGTCGTCGAAATTGGCGCGCTGAAGGCGCAGCTTTTCGGCATAGAAGCGCCAGTCCCAGGGGGCGAGCTTGAAATTGCCGCCCTCCTCCGTGATCAGCGCCTGCATGTCGTCGCGGTCGGCGAGCGCCCGCGCCCGGGCCGGCTTCCAGACCCGCTCCAGAAGGCCGCGCACCGCTTCCGGCGTCTTGGCCATGGAATCCTCGAGCCGGTAGGCCGCGAAGGTCGGATAACCCAGGAGATTGGCGCTCTCCTCGCGCAGCTTCAGGACCTCGACGATGGTCGCGTTGTTGTCGTTGGCATTGCCGTTGTCGCCCCGCGCGGTGAAGGCCTTGTAGACCTTCTCGCGCAGGTCACGCCGGGCCGAGCTCTTCAGGAACTGTTCGACCGAGGAGCGCGACAGGGTGACGATGGCCTTGCCGGCCATGCCGCGTTCTTCCGCCGCAGCCTTGGCGCTGGCGACAAAACTCTCCGGCAGGCCCTGGCGGTCGGCTTCGCCGAGCTCCATGAACCATTCCTGCTCGTCGCCGAGCAGATGATGACTGAAGCTGGTGCCGAGCTGGGCGAGTCTCTCGTTGATCTCCGCCATCCGCGTCTTGGCCTCTTCGGAGAGGCCGGCGCCGGAGCGGTGGAAGCGGGTGTAGGTGCGCTCGAGCAGGCGGAGCTGTTCCGGTGTCAGACCGAGATTGGCGCGGTTCTCGTGTAGCTGGGCAATGCGGCCAAACAGCACGGCGTTCATCATGATCGGATTCCAGTGCCGCGCCATCCGCAAGGAAACCTCCTTGTCGATCTCCAGAATGGCCGGGTTGGAATGCGCCGAGACGAGGTCGTAGAAGACCGACGCGACCTTGCTGAGCAGCTTGCCCGAGCGCTCCAGCGCCGTGATGGTGTTGGCGAAGTCGGGCGCGGTCGGGTCGTTGGTGATCGCTGCGATCTCGGCGGAGTGGTCGGCGAAGGCCTGCTCGAAGGCCGGGAGGAAGTGCTCCGGCTTGATTTCGTCGAAGGGCGGGGTCGCAAACGGCGTCACCCACGCCTTCAGCAGCGGGTTGGTCTCGGAGTCCGTAGTTTGGCGGGGTTCTGACATTACAAGTCCCGATTTGTGGCTCGATTGTTGCGGCCAGCTATAGCACGCGATAGGGCTTTTTTGGGCCGTTTGCCCTTGCTCCCGGCTGCCTTTTCGGTGAGATTGCGGCCCTCCAAGCCTAGGACCCCTGAGCTCATGAACGCGACCTCCTCGTCTTCCCGTCGGATCGTCTGGCCGAGCGTCATCACCGTCGTCAGCGCCGCCATCCTGATCGGCGCCGAGGTGTTCGGCGCGGCGTTTGCCGGCGGCTGGGCGCTCGCGATCCTGTTCGGGCTGGGCGAGCAAGGCACGCACATCCTTCAGGCCACGCTGTTTGCGCTCGGCGTGCTCGTGATGACGGCCTTCATCCGCGCCGCTCAACGCGTCGAGCCGTTCACGAAGCGCGGCTGAAGCGCGGACGCTCGCGAGTGACGCGCGCCGCGCAGAAAACTTAACGCGCGTTCATCTTTCGCGTCGCGCGCGCAACACTGCGCAAGCAGATGTTAGGCAATTCTGTTCGCAGCCTAAAAAATCTCTTGCGAAGCAGAGTCAAAACACTTATGTGCGGATTGCCCAATTTCGCACGTGCCTGTGGTCGTGTGTCAGTCGGTAGGTATCCGGACAAGAGGCCGGACAGCCGCCAAGGGGTGAAGAAGCCGAGGGGCTCTTCGGAAGTGTGGAAGTCGGAAGGCTCATCGCCGGAAGACGAAAGCAAACCCGGAGCGTCCAGCATCTCTCTCAAAGAGATGCCTTGTCGAAGGTGACTTTGCTCTTTGCAACCGTGACTGGCAGCCGGAGGCGAACCGGCGCACCCCGCTCTCAACGGGGGACGCGACTTAAAGCAACGACGGATCGGGCTTTTTTGGTCTCTACCGGCAGTCCAACGCCGGCGCGGGCTACTGAAAAGGCTTGTCCTTCATTGCCAGGTGTGCGGGCGGGAACATTCCCAACCAATCCACGGCAGCACAGTCTGATGTGAGTCTTTGGCTCGTCGCGCCTCCATCGCGCGATCTGGCCGGAGCGCTCTTATCCGACGTCATTTTTTGAACGGATCCCCGTCGCTGGGCCGTTTGGGAGAGTGCTATGACCGACCGTATCCAGGAATTCCTGCGCAACCGCCGCAGCGAGGGCCTCGACACCGAGCCGTGCCTCGTCGTCGACCTCGAAGTCGTGCGCGACAATTACCAGACCTTTGCCAAGGCGCTGCCCGACAGCCGCGTGTTCTATGCCGTCAAGGCGAACCCGGCGCCGGAAGTGCTGGCTTTGCTCGCCTCCATGGGCTCCTGCTTCGACACCGCGACGGTCGCCGAGATCGAGATGGCGCTGGCCGCCGGTGCGACGCCCGACCGCATCTCCTTCGGCAACACGATCAAAAAGGAGCGCGACATCGCGCGCGCCTTCGCGCTCGGCATTCGGCTGTTCGCGGTCGATTGCGCCGCCGAAGTCGAGAAGGTCGCCCGTGCCGCGCCCGGCGCAAAGGTGTTCTGCCGCATCCTCTATGACTGCGCCGGCGCCGAATGGCCGCTGTCGCGCAAGTTCGGCTGCGACCCGGAGATGGCCGTCGACGTGCTCGACGTTGCCAAGCGTCTGGGCCTGGAGCCGTGCGGCATCTCCTTCCATGTCGGCTCGCAGCAGCGCAAGGTGAAGGCGTGGGACCGTGCGCTGGCAATGGCCTCGCAGGTGTTCCGCGACTGCGCCGAGCGCGGCATCAACCTGACCATGGTCAACATGGGCGGCGGTTTCCCGACCAAGTACCTGAAGGACGTACCGCCGGTGGTGACCTACGGGCGCTCGATCTTCCGCGCGCTGCGCAAGCACTTCGGCAACCAGATTCCGGAGACCATCATCGAGCCGGGCCGCGGCATGGTGGGCAACGCCGGCATCATCGAGTCCGAAGTCGTGCTCATCTCGAAGAAGAGCGACGAGGACGAGGTGCGCTGGGTCTATCTGGACATCGGCAAGTTCGGCGGTCTCGCCGAGACCATGGACGAGTCGATCCGTTACGCCATCCGCACCCCGCATGACGGCGCGGACATGACGCCGTGCGTGCTCGCGGGCCCGACCTGTGACAGCGCCGACGTGCTGTACGAGAAGAACCCGTATCCGCTTCCGGTGACGCTCGAGATCGGCGACAAGCTGCTGATCGAAGGCACCGGGGCCTATACGTCGACCTACTCGGCGGTGGCTTTCAACGGCATCCCGCCGCTGAAAACCTACCACATCTGATCCGCCTCGCGTCTGAGGCCTGACGAACCCGGGAACCGGCTTGCCGGCTCCCTCCCTGACATTTCGATTTCTGACGACGCCTTGAACCGGCGTGCTTTGCGCACGTCAGTTTCAAGCGGGGACTGACGCGCCATGACTGCTCTTCGGAAGACACAAATTGACCCCACTTCGAAAGCCGCTCCGTTCGCGATCCGTGCGGAGCGTGCTGTCGACGTTGCGATGCGTGAAGCGCTGCTCGATGCGTCCTTTGGCGAGAACCGCCATGGCCGTACCTGTCAGCGCCTGCGTGACGGACGCGCCCCCGCTGCCGGCCTTGCGCTGGCCGCGATGCGCGAGGGGAAGCTCGTGGGAACCGTGCGGCTGTGGCACGTCAGCGCCGGAGGCAGGCCCGCTCTGGTCCTCGGACCGCTGGCGGTGGACCCTGCCTGCCGCGAGCTCGGGATCGGCGCCGCGCTGATGCAACAAGCGCTGGCTGCCGCCCGGGCGCGCGGGCATGCCGCCGTGATCCTGCTCGGCGATGCCCCCTATTACGCCCGCTTCGGCTTCTCGGCCGCCAACACCGGCGAGCTGTCGCTGCCCGGTCCGTTCGAGCGCGACCGCCTGCTGGCGATCGAATTCACGACAGGCGCGCTGGACGGCGCCGCCGGGATGATCGTCCCGACTGGTGCGGCCCTGCCCAAACGGAGGGTAGTTCGCGCCCTCCAGGCGCGCGCGGCTTAAGGGATCGCCATGATGGCGACGACCTAGCCGCGTTAAGCGGCAACGCCCGGCTGTGCCTGCGTTAAGCTCCATTCCTTTGGGGTTGCGCAGGCCGGCAAATTGCGTAAACCCCACGAAATTCCTCTTCAGTCGAGGCCTACGACCATGTCCCGCCGCCTGATTTCCACCGGCTCCCCGTTCGAGAAGACCGCCGGCTACAGCCGCGCCGTGATCGACGGCGAGTTCGCCTTCGTCGCGGGTACCACCGGCTACGACTACACCACCATGACGATGCCGGCCGATGTCACGAGCCAGTCACGCAACTGCTTCAAGACCATCGAAGCTGCCCTGAAGGAGGGCGGCTTCGAGATGGCCGACATTGTCCGCGTCACCTATTACCTCACCGACGCCAAGAACGCAGACGCGCATTTCGCGGTCTGCGGCGAAGTCCTCGGCGAGATCCGCCCGGCCGCCACGCTTCTCGTCGTCTCGGCGCTCTACAAGCCCGAGATGAAAGTCGAGATCGAAGCCACTGCCAAGCGCCGCAGCACCTGAGCCATCCCTCACCATTTGCTCGCCAGCACGTTCCGGAGAAACCATCCTATGAGCCCCGCCTCGCAGATCTACGCGAAGATCACTGGCCCCATCGTCATGGTCGGCTTCGGCTCCATCGGCAAAGGCACGCTGCCGCTGATCGAGCGGCATCTCGATTACGACAAATCGCGCATCACCGTGATCGATCCCAAGGACGAGGGTCGCAAGGCGCATTGCGAGAAGCACAATGTGCGCTTCATCCAGAAGGGTGTGACCAAGGACAATTACCGCGAGTTGCTGACCCCGCTGCTCACCGAAGGCGGCGGCCAGGGCTTTTGCGTCAATCTCTCGGTCGACACCGGCTCCACCGACATCATGGAGCTCTGCAACGAGCTCGGCGCTCTCTATATCGACACCGTCAACGAGCCCTGGCTCGGCTTCTATTTCGATTCGTCGAAGGGCCCGGAGGCGCGCTCCAACTACGCCCTTCGCGAAGCGACGCTGGCCGCCAAGAAGGCGCGCCCCGCGGGGTCGACGACGGCCGTCTCCTGCTGTGGCGCCAATCCCGGCATGGTCTCGTTTTTCGTCAAGCAGGCGTTGCTCAACGTCGCCGCCGATCTGAAGCTCAATGCCCCCAAGCCGAAGACCAAAGCCGAATGGGCGGACTTGATGCGACAGGCCGGTATCAAGGGCATCCATATCGCCGAACGCGACACCCAGCGCTCCAAGAAGCCGAAAGAGCCCGATGTCTTCGTCAACACCTGGTCGGTGGAAGGTTTCCTGTCGGAAGGCGTGCAGCCCTCCGAGCTCGGCTGGGGCACCCACGAAAAATGGATGCCCGAGAATGCGCGGACTCACGAAGCCGGCTGCGGCGCTGCCATCTATCTGATGCAGCCCGGCGCCAACACGCGCGTGCGCACCTGGTGCCCGACCCGCGGCGCGCAATATGGCTTCCTCGTCACCCACAACGAGTCGATCTCGATTGCCGACTATTTCACCGTGCGCGACGCATCGGGCACGGCGGTCTATCGGCCGACCTGCCACTACGCCTATCATCCGGCTGACGATGCCGTGCTGTCGCTGCATGAAATGTTCGGCCGCGCCGCGAAGATGCAGGAAAAGCACCACATCCTCGACGAGAACGAAATCGTCGACGGCATCGACGAACTCGGCGTGCTGCTGTTCGGCCATGACAACAATGCCTACTGGTACGGCTCGCAGCTCTCGATCGAAGAGACCCGCAAGCTCGCGCCCTATCAGAACGCCACCGGTCTGCAAGTGACCTCCGCCGTGCTCGGCGGCATGGTGTGGGCGCTAGAAAACCCGAACGAGGGCATCGTCGAAGCCGACGAGATGGATTTCGATCGTCTGCTGGAAATTCAGCTGCCGTATCTCGGCCCGGTGAAGGGTTTTTATATCGACTGGACGCCGCTGACGGATCGTCCGGGACTGTTCCCGGAGGACATCGACACGAGCGATCCCTGGCAGTTCCGGAATGTTCTGGTGCGGTGAGGCGGCGTCGCGCCACGGCCACTGCTGTCATGCCCCGCGACCCGGCTACGCCAAGGCTTAGCCGAGGTTGAGGTCCAGGCGCGCCGAAGCTTTAGCGTAAGCGGCAGGCGGGGCATCCAGTACGCCGCAGCATCTCCGTATCCACGCACAGCCTCTGGAATACTGGATCGTCCGCCTTCGCGGACGATGACAGCACCCGCGTAGATGCAGAACCTACTTCCTCTCGATCGGCGGCGCGATCTTCTCGGCTGGGGCTGGCGGCAATGCTGGTTTCGCCGCGCCGGCAGCGCCCTGCGTCTGCGGTTCGGGCCGCGCGGGCTCTGGGGCGGGCGTGGTCGGCCGGTCGCCGCCGGGCTTGGCTTCCGCGGGCTTATTCTGATCGTCGGACGGCGTGCCCTGAAGGGGTTGCGTCGCTTGGGCTGTCTGCATCCGGGTCTCGGCGCGGATTTGCGCCAGCGACATGCCTGACACCACGACGCCTGCCGCGAACAGCGAGCAGGCGACCATCAAGTCGAGCTTCAGTCTGCGCTTGTCATATTGGCCGGGCATGTCGATCACCGCCTTTGTCTGCGGGATCAACGAAATTGCCGCTCTGCGGTTCCCGCCCGTGGCGGCCGGAACTCGACGGCTGCGCGCCACATGGCCCCATCCACGGTCGGAACGATGACAGATTAAAGCTCGAGCAGGCCGCCATCACCATTTTCGTCGGCGAACGCCAACAGCGTCCCCTTCGCGTTCCAGGCGAGCGCGGCGACTGCGGGCGTGCCGTTGCGGCGGACGAGGATCTCGGCGCCGTCCTCCAGACGGACCATCAGCACGGTGCCGTCGCTGTAGCCGGCGGCGAAGATGTCGTTCCTGGGGTGGCAGGCGACGACCGACACGCGCGCCTGCAGCGGCGCGAGCATCGCTGGCTCCTTGCCCATCGGGCCATCCTTGCTAGCGAACGGCCACAGGATCACCGTGTCGGCGCCCGAGGTCGCCAGCGCCTTGCCGCCCGCGCTCCACGACATCGAGCGGACGCGGCTGGGATAGCCGGTCATGCGCATGTGCCTGTTGTCGGCAAGCCGCCAGCCGTGCAGCGCCGATTCGTGCATCGTGGTGACCAGGAATTTGTTGTCCGGGCTGAAGGTGACGCCGAGATGCGAGCCGGCCCAAGGCAGGAATTCGGCCGACCCCGCCATGTTGGGAAACCACAGCGTCGCGCCGTTGTAATGGGCGATCGCGAGACGCTGGCCCTTCGGCGCAAACGCGAGGCCGCCGACGGTCGAGGGCACCTCGAGCGACTTCTCCTCGCTCTTGCCGCTCTTGAAGAAAGCAGTCTTGCCAGCCGACCAGGCGTAGGCACCGTCCGGATGCAGCGCCACCGCATCGATCCAGCGCCGTTTCGGGTCGGTCGCAAGCAGCGTCACTTCGCCTTTGGCCTCGAGCGACACGACTTTTCCATCGTCGCCGCCCATCACGAGGCGCTTGCCGTCGGAGGCGGCCGAGAGAATGCCGCCGCTGTGCACGGCGATCTTGCTGATCTCACCCTGGCTATCCACGAGCGCGACATTCTCCTCGCCGCCGACGAAGGCGGCGCGGTTGCCAAGGAAATGCACGGAGGTCACGACCATGCCGAGCGCGAGCGGTTTGACGCGCTCGGTGACGGAGACGATCGAGGCGGAATCGGCGGGTGGCGTAAACTCTTTCATCACGAGACGATGCAGCTCTCAAAACCCTGGCGAATGAGGTCTTGCGGCAATTCGCGACCGATGAAGACGAGGCGGCTCTCGCGCGGCTCGCCGTCCTTCCATTTGCGCTGGTGGTTGCCCTCCAGCATCATGTGGACACCCTGAAAGACGTAGCGGTCATCATCGTCGTGGAAAGCAAGGATGCCCTTGGAGCGCAGGATCTTGCCGCCCTCCACCTGCACCAGGTTCTGAAGCCAGGGCATGAACACGTTCGGATCGAGCGGCTTGTCGGTCTTGAGTGACAGCGACTGCATGTCCTCGTCGTGATAGTGCTTCAGGCCGTGGCTGTGATCATGATTGTGATGATGGTCGTGATGGTGATGATCATGGTCGTGGTCATGATCCTCGGCATTCAGGAAGTCCGGCTCGATGTCGAGGATGCGGTCGAGGTCGAAAGCGCCGCGGTCGAGCACGTCCGCCAAAGCCACCGAGCAGCGCTCGGTGCGATGCAGTTTCGCATAGGGATTGATGGCGCGGATGCGGGCCTCGACCTCGGCAAGTTCTCCCTTGGAAACGAGATCGATCTTGTTCAGCACGATGACGTCGGCAAAGGCGATCTGGTTCTTGGCCTCAGGTGCATCCTTGAGGCGGTCGGATAGCCATTTGGCGTCCGCAACCGTGACCACCGCATCGAGGCGCGCGCTCTTCTGCACGTCCTCGTCGACGAAGAAGGTCTGGGCGACGGGGGCCGGATCGGCAAGACCGGTGGTCTCGACGATGATGGCGTCGAACTTGCCCTTGCGCTTCATCAGGCCTTCCATGATGCGCACGAGATCGCCGCGCACGGTGCAGCAGATGCAGCCGTTGTTCATTTCGAACACTTCCTCATCGGCACCGATGATGAGGTCGTTGTCGATGCCGATCTCGCCGAATTCGTTGACGATGACGGCGTATTTCTTGCCGTGGTTTTCCGACAGGATGCGGTTCAACAGCGTGGTCTTGCCCGCACCGAGATAGCCGGTCAGGACGGTCACGGGAATTTTTGGGGCGGTCGCTTCAGACATAACAACTCCGGACTTCGGGCTTTTCGCGCGACGCGAGGCGGGGTGGCCCCTGCCCTAGTGGTCAAGCGCACTGGTCAGGGCCTTTATATTGTGCCTGACCATATCAATGTAAGTGGGTGCAGGCCCCTTTTCGCCGGTCAAACCGTCCGAAATCAGGGTCCCGCCGACTTTTGAGCCGGTCTCCGCCGCGATCCGCCGGATCAGCCGGTCGTCGCTGATATTTTCCAGGAACACGGCTGGGATTTTTTGGGCCTTGATCTGGCCGATGATGGTGGCGATGTCCCGCGCGCTGGGCTCGGTTTCCGTGGAGACGCCGAGCGGCGCGATGAACTGGACGCCGTATTCGGCGGCGAAATAGCCGAAAGCGTCATGGGTCGAAATCACCTTGCGACGCTCCTGCGGGATCTTGGCCACGGCTGCGCGGACCTCGCGGTCGAGCGTTTCGAGCTTTTCCAAATAGGCCTTGGCCCGGGCGCGGAAGAACTCCGCATCGTCAGGGTCGACCGCGGCCAGCGCATTGGCGATGTCGGTGACGTAGATTTTGGCGTTGGGGACCGACTGCCAGCCATGCGGATCTGCGGCCGAGCCGAGCTTGAGCGGCGCGATGCCGGCGCTCACGATAACCACCTGCGCCTTGCTGCCCGAGGACTGCACGAGCCGTGGCAGCCAGCCCTCGAGACCAAGCCCGTTGACGATGACCAGCTTTGCGTCCGCGATCCGCTTCGCATCGCTTGGCGCGGGCGCGTAGACATGGACGTCGCTGTCGGCCCCGACCAACGTCGTCAGATTGATCCGGTCGCCGCCGACATTACGGACGAAGTCGGCCAGGATCGAGAAGCTCGCGACGACTTTCAGTTGCTCAGCGGCGTGCAGCGGCGAGGCGATCAGCATAAGCACACAAAGCAGGATGCGCCGCATCGCTATCACGCTTCCAAATGCCGGCCGGGAAACAGCTGCCTAACGACGCCGCCGACCCGGCCGAACAGGACGGAGACGGTGTAGAGCGCGCTTGCCACCAGAATGATCGCAGGACCCGACGGCACACGGGTCTGGAACGACAGCACGAGACCTGCATAGCCGGACACGGCGGCAGCGACGACCGCGATGCAGATCATGACGGTGAGATCGCGCGACCAGAACCGCGCGATGCCGGCCGGCAGGATCATCAGGCCGACCGCGAGCAGCGTGCCGAGCGCCTGAAAGCCGTTGACGAGGTTGATCACGACCAGCGCGAGGAAAGCGAGATGCGCAGGCCCGCCGGCCCGGCTGACGGTGCGCAAAAACAGCGGATCGACGCTTTCGATCACCAGCGGACGGTAGATCACGGCGAGCACCAGCAGCGTGACCGTGGCGTTGAATGCGACGACCAGCAGCGTCTGGTCGTCCATCGCGAGAATATTGCCGAACAGCACGTGCAGCAGGTCGATATTGGTGCCCTTGATCGAGACGATGGTGACGCCGAGCGCCAGCGAGGCCAGATAGAAGGTCGCGAGCGAGGCATCCTCCTTCAACCCGGTCGAGCGCGCGACGAGGCCTGCGAGGATTGCGACGGCAAAACCTGCGATCAGGCCTCCGGCCGTCATCGCGAACAGATTGAGGCCGGAGAGCAGGAAACCGACAGCGGCGCCGGGGAGGATTGCATGTGCCATGGCGTCGCCGACCAGGCTCATCCGCCGCAACATCAGGAACACGCCGATCGGCGCACCCGCGAGCGACAGCGCGATAACGGCCGCGAGCGCACGTCGCATGAACTCGAATTCGGTGAACGGGCCGATCAACGCGTCATAGAGCATCGGATATCAAGCCGCCCGTGAGCGGGCATCATCGGCCGAGCAGGTGGCGGCGCTGTCGTCGAAGGCTTCGCACATCCGCATTGCGACCAGCAGGTTTTCCGGCGTCAGCACCTCCGCCGTCGGCCCCCACACCACGGGACCGCGCGCCAGCACCAGCGTCTCGCTGAAATGGGTGCGCACCATCTCCATGTCGTGCAGTGCGGCGAGCACTGTGCGGCCCTCGCCATGCCAGTGCTTCACCAGCGTCAGCAGATCAGCCGTGGTCTTGCTGTCGATGGCGTTGAAGGGCTCGTCCAGCACGATCAGCCGCGCGTCCTGGAGCAGTACGCGCGCGAACAGCACGCGCTGCATCTGGCCGCCCGAGAGCGTGCCGATTGGGCGGTTTTCGAAACCGTTGAGGCCAACGGAAGCGATCGCGCGGAGGATCTTTTCGCGCGCCGCCTTGCCGATGCCGCCGAACAGGCCGGTCCCACGCCACAGCCCGGTGGCGACGAAGTCCAGCACCGAGATCGGGAAGCTGCGGTCGATCTCCGCACTCTGCGGCAGATAGGCGATATCGCGGCTGTCGAGCCCGCCGAGATGGATGCTGCCGTCGAGCGGCCTGAGGATGCCGACGATGCCCCGCAGCAGCGTCGACTTGCCGGCGCCGTTCGGGCCGATCACGGCCAGCAGCGCGCCCGGCGCGACCTCCCCATTGAGGTGGTGCACGGCCGGATGGCGGTCATAGCCGAGCGTAACGTTGTGGAAATGCAGCGCCGCCATGGTCACCTCATCGCCAGGAAGACCACGCCCCAAAGCACGGCGCAGACCGCGAGCGCGGCCGCGAGACGGGCGGCCATCGTCATGCGCAGGATCGACCAGTGCGCCGCCTGAGCCGGATGCGGAGAGGCCGCACCGTGGACATGTGCGTGGGTGTGATCGTGTCCATGCGAATGCCCGTCGTCATGGGAATGGCTATGAGCATGATCGCTATGATGGGCTTGGGACGCGGCGGGAACCATTCCTGGATGTTATATTATAACATTACAGCTGTCCATGCCGGGCTCAGGGTTTGCCGATCAGCATGGCGATGGCGGCGGCGACGAACGGGAACGGCACCGAAACCGCGCAGCGGAACCAGACGAAACGGGCCGGCATGAACGGAATTTCCCACAAAATCACCCGTTGGAAGGCAAATAGCGCCCAAGCGACGACATAGGCGACCACCTGCGGCACCCCACCACCCGATTTCAGGGCCACCGTCCCGATCGAGAACCCGATCACCGGGCCACCGGGCGTCGCGGCCCCGGCGACCACGGCAGTCGCGACCCCGAGCCAGCCGCTGTCCGGGCCGAGCCAGCCGCTGATCACCTCCTGTGGGATGATAGCGGCGATGTAGCCGGAGCCGATCACCCCCAGCGCGATCCGCGGCACGATGTTGATGAAGTCCATCGAGCCTTCGCGCAGCGAGGCCTTGAACACTGGTGGGCCGCGGCGAAAGGCGATCAGGCCGACGCCGAACACCGAACCCCACAACAGGATGTCGATCAGGAGCGCGGCGCTCATGTCTCGTCGTCCTTCATGGCCGGCTTCGGATAAAGCCGGACATAGACGAAGCGGCCGAGCGCGCCTGCGAGCACCGGCAACGGCAGCGAGATGACGATGCGCCACAGCGTGAAGTCGGTGCCCATAATCGGGATTTCCCAGGCGACCGCCCGGCCATAGCCGATCAAGGTCCAACTCACGACCATGGCGATGGTGGCACCGAAATCGGCGCCGACCGCCAGCAGCGCACTCGCCACGGGATAGGCGGTGAAGGGACCGCCGGGCAGGATCGCGCCGAAGGCGGTGCCGATCAGAAGGCCTTTCAGGCCCGATTTCGGCCCGAGCGCGCGCGAGACTTTTTCGTGCGGCAGGATCTCGGAGATGAACGCACCGAGCAGGCAGCCGGCCAGCACGCGGGGCAGGATGCCGCCGAACAGCGAGAGATCGTGGGTCAGTATCTCGAGAACACCGTCGGTGCCATCACGCCGCCAGACCAGACCTGCGCTCACCGCCACAAGGGCTGCGATGATGATGGTCGACCAGCCGATCGGCTTGCGCACGCGACCCGGCCGCGGCTCGGATTCCGCGTCCTCGGCGGATGCCGGGTCTTTCGAGGAAGGATCTGACAACGGGCGCGTTCGGCTCGAGGGCGATGCCCGTCCTGCTTAAGGGCGCCGCAGATGCGATGCAAACAGTACGATGACGGGAGCGATGCGCACCTCGCGCAGGGCCATGCGAGGCGAAGTGCGAATTCCGCACAACAAAAAGGCGGCCGCGCCTCGACCGCCTTTCAATTCCGTCATTCCGGAGCGGCAAAGCCGGCCCCGGAATGCGTGAAGCCCAGGCCTCGTCGAACTCAGGCCTTGTCGAACAGCGACTCGACGTATTCCCAGTTCACGAGGTTCTCGACAAACGCCTTCAGATAGTCGGGACGGCGGTTGCGGTAGTCGATGTAGTAGGAGTGCTCCCAGACGTCGCAGCCGAGGATCGGGGTGGCGCCGTGCACCAGCGGATTCTCGCCGTTCGGGGTCTTGGAAATCTCGAGCTTGCCGTTCTTGACCTGGAGCCAGCACCAGCCGGAGCCGAACTGGCCGACGCCGGCCGCCTGGAAGTCCGTCTTGAACTTCTCGAAGCCGCCGAGGTCCTCGTTGATCTTCTTCTCGATCTTGCCCGGCAGCTTGGTGCCGCCGCCATTGGGCTTCATCCAGCTCCAGAAATGGATGTGGTTGTAGTGCTGGCCGGCATTGTTGAACACCGCGGGGTTCTTGCCGAACGAGCCCTTGACGATCTCCTCAAGGGACTTGCCTTCCCATTCGGTGCCCTTGAGCGCGTTGTTGCCGTTGGTGACATAGGCCTGATGATGCTTGTCGTGGTGGAATTCGAGCGTTTCCTTCGACATGAATTGTCCGAGGGCGTCATAGGCGTAGGGGAGTGGGGGCAGCGTAAAGGTCATGGGTGTTGTCCGCGACTGATGGGGGAACGAGACTTAACGGTCACCCCTTATAGAAGGTTCCGCGGCTGTTAAATACCGTGAATTTTCCAAAAGGCATGGTGCGGCGGCTTGGCCGGATTGCATAAAATCGTCGCAAGGATGTAGGGCGTTTCAACCAGGCCATAAAATATCATTGCCTTTGAGGTGCTTATGGCAGAACGAAACGCACCGACGGCGCGGAGATGCGAAGGTGAGAGCGATGAGCATCGAGATCGACATTTTGAACGGCGACGCCTCCTGGCGGATGGCGGAGCCACTGCACCAGGCGGTCTTCGGACCTGATATCGTCGCGAAGCAGCCCTGGGCTCACGTCAAATGGGCCAATGCCGACCTGCGCGTCCTCATCGAGACGCCCGAGGATGGTCTCGTCTGCCACGTCGGCATCTACTTCCGCACCGTCACTTGGAATGGGCAGAAGGTTCACATCGGCGGCATCGGCGGCGTCTGCACGCGGGAGGATCGGCGCGGCCGCGGCTATGCGACCATGGCGATCGATGCCGCGGTGCATACCATGCGCGCCAACGAGGCGGTCCGCTTCGCGCTGCTGTTCTGCGAGCCGCACAATGTCGCGTTCTACGAAGCCCGCAGCTGGCTCCCCTTCAAGGGCGAGGTCTATTGCGAGCAGCCGGAGGGGCGGATCCGCTTCACTCACATGGCGCCCTATGTCTGCAACATCGTCAGCGCGCCGACACTCGGCACTATCGACCTCTGCGGCCTGCCCTGGTGAGCCCTGCGTGAGGCGCGGCTGGTGCCGGGGCTGCCCGCCATATAATATGTCGATCATCATCCAATATTCCGCGCGGTGACACATGACGATCGACGCCTCGATAGACGCCGTGCCGCTGCCTGCCCCGGTCGCCTCCCCCATCGCCGGCTTGCTGACGGCCCCGATCCTGCCGACGCTGCTGCGGCTCGCGATCCCCAACATGATCGCGATGGTGGGCAGCACGCTGGTCGCGGTCGCCGAGACCTCCTATATCGGCCGGCTCGGCACCATTCCGCTCGCCGCGATCGCGCTGGTGTTCCCATTCGCCATGCTGACGCAGATGATGAGCGCAGGCGCGATGGGCGGCGGCGTCTCGTCTGCGATCAGCCGCGCGCTCGGCGCAGGCGACCGGAACCGTGCGGCGACGCTGGCGCTGCATGCCGCCATCATCGGCCTCTGCGGCGGGCTTTTCTTCACGGTGACGATGCTCGTCTTCGGCCGCTCGTTCTTCGCGCTGCTGGGCGGGCGCGAGCGTGTGCTCGAGGAAGCCAGCGGCTATTCGCAAATGCTGTTCTCCGGCGCGGTCGCGATCTGGCTCGTCAACACGTTGGCGTCGGTGATCCGCGGCACCGGCGACATGCGTCTGCCCTCGATGGCGCTGATCGGGACGAGCGTGCTCCAGATCGCGCTCGGCGGCACGCTGGGGCTCGGCCTGTTCGGCGTGCCGCAATTCGGCATGCCCGGAGTGGCCGCCGGTCAGTTGATCGCATTCACCTGCGCTGCGATCTTCTTCCTCTGGTACCTCTGGTCCGGCCGCAGCCGGCTGCCGCTGGATTTCGGCGCCTTCCATTTCGATCGCGCGTTGTTCTTCGACATCCTCAAGGTCGGCGCGGTCGCCTGCCTGTCGCCGCTCCAGACCGTGCTCACCATTTTGATCTTCACCAAGATCCTGGCGACCTTCGGCACCGAGATGCTCGCCGGTTACGGCATCGGCTCGCGACTGGAATTCTTGCTGATCCCGATCACCTTCGCCTTCGGCATCGCATCGGTGCCGATGGTCGGCATGGCGATGGGCGCCGGACAGGTGAAGCGCGCGCGGCGCGTGGCCTGGACCGCGGCCGGGGCCTCGGGACTTACCGTCGGCCTGATCGGCCTCATCATCGCGCTCGATCCATCCCTGTGGGTTTCGCTCTTCACCAGGGATCCCGGCGTTGCCGCCGCCGCGCACAGCTACTTCCACTGGGCAGGCCCAACCTTCGTGTTCTTCGGCGTGGGCGTGTCGCTGTATTTCTCCTCGCAAGGCGCGGCGCGGGTCGGCGGTGCCGTGCTCGCCTCCACCGCACGGCTTCTGATCGTCGCGATCGGCGGCGGCGGCCTCATGATGGTGCAGGCTCCGGCCTGGACCCTGTTCGCGCTGGTCGGCGGCGCCATGGCGGTATTCGGGCTGTCGACCGCGGCCTCGGTCGCCTTCGTGCGCTGGGTCAAATAAGCGCAGGTCATTGCACGCAGGCAAATAAACGCGGGAATGTGATTCCATCCGGATTCGCTGCGGGTCGAAGGCTGCGTCGGCGCGCTCTGCGGCGGCGAAACCTGGACGCGGGCGGGGCGCTAGCGCTTCACGCCGTCATCGCCTTCAGCGCCGTCGCCGCCGAGGCGTAGCCGCCCCGCGCGCCGTCGATAAAATGGACGTGATCGCTGCGCAACGCCGACGGGGTGAAGCAGGTCATCATCGCAGCGTCCTGCTGATAGAGGCCGTAACGCACGATGCCGTCGCGCGCGGCAATCGCGAGGCGATCGCTGAGGGCGCGTTCGAGCTCCGGCGTACAGTCGAGGATCATGCGCAGGCCGTCGTCATATTTTCGGAAGTCGGAGTTCTCCACGACCTGCCGTGTATAGAGCTTCGGCACGAAGCCGCCGACCTTGAGATCGAAGCGCATGATCAGATAGACGAAAAGGGTGTAGGCCAGCACGCTGGCGCGGCGTGCGAGCAACGGACCTCCGCGCTTGGTGCGCGCCTCATATTCCAGCCCTTGCGGCGGCCATGTCAGCGGCGGCCCTTGTGGCGGCACGGGACGACCGGCATCCGGGCTGCGCTCGACGAGATGGATGATGTCCTCGATCACGTTGCGGAATGCCGAGGGATCGGCGCCTTGGGCCGGCATGACCAGCACGGACAGGATCAGGCCGCGCGCAGCCGGAATCACCTCGAAGCGGCAGGACAGGCCGGAGAGATCGGGCTGCGTCCCCGCGGGCGCTTCGGTGATCGCAAACTCGCCGCGCTTCATCGCTGCGTCCGCCCAGGCGAGCCCGCCGCCAGAAAACATCGCATAGGACAAATTGGCCGACGGTCCGAAGCGCGCGACGCGCACGTCTAGGCCATGCGCGCGAATGGCGCTCACCGGCACCAGCGCGACGCGCATCCGCAAGTCGAGATCTTCCCGCACCCAGGTCGCGGTCGCAGCCAAAGCCTCGCGGGCCAGTTCGAGATCATTAGGCGCGACCGCAAAACTCGCGCCGTCGCCGCCGAACACGAAGGGAAATTCGCGTCCCTCCAATGCATTCGTCACGGCTGCGATCACGGCGGCACCGGCCATGTTCACCGCCTTGTAGCGCTGCGCCGCGATGGCCTTGGTCGAATCCACGATGTCGGCAACGCCGACGCTCCAGTCGTCGGGCAGCGGCGAATACAAAGCGGGGTCCATCAGACTGGTGAAGCCGCGAAAGACCGGAATGCCGCTATAGAACGCTGATGTCATCGGATGATGCCGGATGGTTGGGACGCACGTCCAAAGGGACATACGTAGAAGAATCGATTCGGTTCGCCAGGCGCGCGCCCTTGCAACCATTGGCCGAAATGGACCCGGACAACAAGATGAGGGCGCACTGCAATGCCACAGAAGGTCATTAAACGGTTGACCGTAAATGGCGTCTAGTCTCGATGATCTGACATGGTTGCGCGGGAACATCGACGTGTCCGACTTCGACAGGAAGGACTCCATCGCTCCGGCAAGCCGGCGCACTGGGCGTGATCCGATCAGCGCGGTGAAGACGCCGGAAAGCCTGACCGCGGCCGTGGATAGCTGGGCCGAAACCCATCACCTGTAGCGCTCGGAAGCCATCGGTAAGCTGGTCGAGCTCGGCCTGAAGGTCGCGCCCCCGGCACTCCCGCCAGGGCACCCGCTCGCTTCGGATGCCACCAGGATCGAAGAGCTTGCGGTGCGTGAACTCGAGGGACTGCTCGATCCTGCGCTGTCTGAAGACGAACGCGAGCGCCGGATCCGCCGCCTGACCGAGGGCCCGCCGGAGTTCTCACACGAACGGATTGACCTGCCGAAGCATCGGACCTGAATGTCTAGTGCAGCTTCTCGCCCACGCGCTTGCGTAGCGCGGAGGCGGGAACGTCATGGCAGCCGACAAGACGCACGAATTTCTGCGGATACATTTCGTAACCGTGGTCACCGGAATTTTGGTGAGACATCGGCTCGCAGTGAACGGGCTCGCAGTGAACGTCGCTTTGCTCTGCGCAAGATGGCTTTACCGACGCCTTGTCCGGGCTCGAAGCGGTCATGGACTGCTCCCTATCGATTAGGGCAGATCGATTGACGTAACCCAATCGATTGCGCGGGATCTTACGACCAAATCCGGACGATGTCATTGCGCCGGATCAATGCAATTGTGGCGATGAGTTCCACCTACGCCGTGTTGCCCGCGTCGACCGTAAACACGGTACCCGTCACATTGCGACCGCCCTCTCCCAGCAAATACTCCACCATCCGCGCGACGTCGTCGGTCTCCGGCAGGCGGCGCAGCGCGCTGCGGCCGGCGATGCGCTTGCGGCTGTCGTCAGACAGGTTGTGCGTCAGCTCGGTGTCGATGAAACCGGGCGCGATCGCGTTCACGGTGATGCCGAGCTTGCCGACCTCGCGCGCGAGCGAACGGGTGAAGCCGGTGGCGGCGGCCTTGGTCGCACCGTAAACCGAGAGGCCATTATAGCCGGTCGTCGCGATAATCGAGGAGATGTTGATGATGCGGCCGGCGCCGTCGGCCATCATCTGGCGCGCGACATATTTGGTGAGAATGATCGGCGACAGCACGTTGAGCTGCACCAGCGCCTCGATCTCGGAATTGTGCATGGTCGCGAGCAAGCCTTCGGTGCCGAGGCCGGCATTGTTGACGAGGCCGTAGATCGGGCCGAATTCATCGCGCACGAGTTTTGCGTAGGCGGGGATCGCGTCGATCACGGCGAGGTCGCAAGCGCGAAAATGCAGGCGCCCCTCCGACCCGGCAATCGCCGCCTTGAGCTCGTCGCTCTCGCGCCGCGCCGCCGCGATCACGTTGTAGCCGCCATTAACAAGCCGCTGGCCGATCGCAAGGCCGATACCGCGGCTACCGCCGGTGACGAGAACATTATGCATCGGTGCGCGCCAGTTTGCCGGCCGGGGTGACGTCGAGCGCCTCGACGAAGCGGATCACCGCCGGCACCTTGTGGGAGGCGAGCTGAGCGCGGCACTGATCCAGAATCTGGTCGCGGATCTCTTTCGCGCGCGCCGGATCGGTGCCGTCGGCGAGGATCACGTCGGCGACGACGATGCCGCCGGTGATCGGGCTCTTGCGTGACTTCGCCCGCGACATCCGCACATCGAGATGACGGTTGATCACCGCCTCGATCTCTTCGGGGTGAACCTTCAGCCCACCGATATTGATGATGCCGCCGCGGCGGCCAACGAAATAGTAGCGGTCGCCGCGCAATTCGACGATATCGCCGCTATCGACATACCCGTCTGCATCGGTGAGCGCAGCCGCGTCGCGGCCGATATAGGCGTGCGCCGTGCGCGTCGAACGGATACGTAGCGAGCCGTCGACGACCTTCATTTCGACGCCGTTGCGGTTGCCGAGGTAGTCCGCCGGAAAGCCTTCCAGCCCGTCATTGACGGCAAAGCCGACGCCGGCCTCGGTTGACGCATAGGCATGGCCGACGGAGGAATTCGGGAACGCCGCTTTCAGGCCGTCCAGCACCGCCTGGTCGGCGATCTCGCCGGAGAGGCGGACATAGCGCGGCGCGAACTGCGCGGCCGAGCCGCTCATCAACAGCTTGCGCCAGTGCGAGGGCGTGCCGGAGATGTGGGAGACGCCCCGCGCGTTCAGCCGCGTGACGTGATCGGCGAGCGCCTCATGCGGATCGGACAGCACCATCGAGCCGCCCGAGAGGACGGCGCGGAGGAATATCTGCAGGCCGCCATAGCGGCGGATGTCGTAGAACGTCGCCCATACCGGCGCGGGTCCGCGCGCCGGGCCTTCGGCGACGATGGCGCCGGTGAGTGCTTCCAGCGTATGGCCGACGATTTTCGGCACGCCCGACGTGCCCGAGGTGAGCATCAGCCATTCCGTGGCGCGTTCGGTCCTGGCCGGCGCTGTGGCTTGAAGCGGCAGTTGTGCGGTGACGACCAGCGGCACGCCAGTCTCGGCCCAGCGATCGGGCTCGTCGGTGACAACGGCATCGATCCCGGCATTCGCCATCAGCGCGTCGAGATGCGCCGGGTTGAGATCCGGCGGGCACAGCAGCATGCGGCGGGCAATACCGTCGAGCTCGATCATGGCAAGACCCGATCGGAGCTGGTCGGACAATTTCAGCAGCACCGCGCGGCCGGACAGCTCGCCCAGGCGGCCACCCAGGACCGTCTGCGACAGGATATCCGTCAACGACACGACATCGTGCGCGTCCGACAGCGTGCGGCCGGTCAGCTCCGCGCCGAGATGGTCGCGGAGCGCAAAGATCTCACGCGGGGACATTTTCGTAGGCCCGCACGAAATCGCCCACGGTGGCGGGGAACGCTGCGTCCTCGGAAATGGTGAAAGGGTCGACGCCGGTCTCGTCCTCGAGGCGCGCCACCAGGATGGCGAAGGCGAGCGAGTCGAAGCCCGTCTCGTGCAGGGACAGCTCGTCCGAGAGTGCGGGAAGCGCGACGTGCTGCTCTTTGGCGATCTGCTGGATCGCTTCAATGACCTTAGACCGTACCGACATGGCTGGCTCGCTTCTGTTGTCGTTCGTGTTGCGGCGGTTCTTGATGACCGCCTCCCTTGCCCGTTTGTTTACCCGACAGAAGTAAATGGCTTCTTGGACAATTCGGATAAAATTGGACCTATCTGGCGGATTTTCGCGCGGCTAGAGCCGGATCGTACCCTGGTTGATTTGCGCATACGTCTCCGCGTCCAGCGCGACATAGGCGCCGGTCTTCGGGTCCAGCATGAACAGCGGATCGGAGACCGCGCCGGGATCAAATCCCTCGCGCGCGAGCTCGCCCTTCTTCTGCTTGAACGTCTCGGTCGCATCGAGCTCGCGCGAGATGCGTATGAAGACGGGATGAGCATAGGCGGGCAGGCGCTGTGCGAGATGGGCGGGCAGTGCCTCGACGGCGAAGCCTTCGTTCACCACGATCGCACTCATGCCGGCGCGGCCGTCGGTGCCGGGAATGCCGACGCCGTAGGTGGTGGCGTCGATCACGCCAGTGAAACCCCGCATGGCGTCGTTGACCTCCGAAGTCGCGACGTTCTCGCCCTTCCAGCGAAAGGTGTCGCCGATGCGGTCGACGAAGTGGAAGAAGCCCTTCTCGTCGAGCCGCATCAGGTCGCCGGTGCGGAACCAGGAATCGCCCTTGGCAAAGACATCGCGCAGGATCTTCTTCTCGGTCTCGCTCGCCTCGGTGTAGCCCTCGAAGCGGCCGCCGCCCTCATCCGCCGTGCCGATGCGGCCTATGGCTTCGCCGGCCTCGCCGCGCGCGCAGGGGATACAAAACCCCTCCGCATTGCGCAGCGGGGCGCCGTTATCGGGCTCGAGCTTGACGAGACCGGCAGGGAAACGATGCGCAAGCAACGGCGGAACGCGGCCGATCGCGCCGGGCTGGCCCTCGACGTTGAACAGCGAGAAATTGCCTTCCGTCGCCGCGTAGAATTCGAGGATGCGCGGAATGGCGAAACGCGCCTGAAAATCGTCCCAGATGTCACCGCGTAGGCCGTTGCCGCAGACGAGCCGCAGGCGATGCCGGTTCTCGTATTCCGACGGCGGCGCCTTGAGCAGATAGCGGCAGAGCTCGCCGATATACTGGAACAGCGTACAGTCGTGGCGCACGATGTCGGGCCAGAAATTCGAGGCTGAGAATTTATCTGCGATCACAACCGAGCCCCCGGCAGCGAGCATGCTGCATGGTGCCACGATGCCGCCAACCGAGTGGAACAGCGGCAGGCAATCGTAGAGCCGGTCCTGCGGCGTCGCGCCGGTGAGGCCGGCGAACCAAAAGCCCCAATTGAGGATGCGGCGGTGGCTGATGCTTGCGGCTTTCGGCAGGCCGGTCGTCCCGGACGTGTAGATCAGCAGGGCCCGGTCGTCGATGGTGACGTCACCACGCTCGTCCGGCGAAAGCGGCCGGTCATCGAGGGCGTCGAGCGCGACATCGATCGGACGCTCGCTGCGGGCATCGCCGTGGGTCCAGACCTTTGCTTCCGTCTTCAAGTGCGGCAACGCGCCGGACAGCTCCGCTGCAAGCTCATGCGCAACAATGATGTGAGCGGGCTTTGCGACTCCGACGCAATGCGCGAGCGAGTGCCCGACGAGCTTGGTGTTGATCAGCGCGACCACGCCGCCGACGCGGCTGATGCCGAGCCAGGCCGCGACATAATCGATGCCGTTCGGCATGATCAGCGCGACAGTGCCGCCCTTGGCCACACCGGCCGAGCGCGCCCAGCGCGCATAACGATTGATGCGTTTCGAAAGTCCCTCATAGTCGAGGCTCGCGTCATCGGTGGTCAGCGCAACGCGATCTGGCTGGCGCTGCGCCCAATCGTCGACGACATCGGCGAACAGCCGGCCCGGCAACGTCTCGATCCGTGCGGTGAGCTCGATCGCCTTCAGCCAGATTTTCGAAGCCGAAGGTGCGCGCGCGGCTTTCGGTTGCTCGATGACGCCGGTTGTCATGCCGTTCATTCTTTACGTGTCTGCGGGTTTCCGGCAGCTTAGCTCGCACGCCCTGCCCAGATGTTAAGAGACAAGGTAAAACCGGGTTAGTGCACGATTAACTCTAGTGATCCTTTACCAAACCGGAGGCGATCGAGGTGCGCCGCCTGGCAGTTCTTGCAATAGCAAAGCCAGTTGTCGAGGCGTGAGTATGCGGCTCCGGGCAAACGGGTTAGTCTTTTTGACCCTGCATTGTCCCGGTTGCGAAAGGGAGACGACCTGTGGCTCTCGGCTCGTCTGAATTTCCCGTCCAGGCCGCGCCGTTCGAGCAGCCGCTGACCAATTTTGCCAATGGCCTGAGGCGCGGACAGGTCAAGGTGGTCGCGATCGGCTCGTCGACCACGGCGGGCGAAGGAGGCATCGCGCCCTATCCGCAACGATTGCTGGCGGACCTTCGGAGCATATTTCCGAAGCCCGGGATCGATGTCATCAACCGGGGCGTCGGCGGCGAAGAGGCTCCCAAGGAGCTTTTGCGGTTCAAGCACGACGTCTTCGACCAGAAGCCGGATCTCGTGATCTGGCAGGTCGGCACCAATGCGGTGTGGCAATCGGCCGATCAGAATCCACCGACCTTCGACGAAACCAGGAGGGCCATCGCTGACGGCGTCGATCAGCTGCTTGTGGACGGAGGGATCGACGTCATCCTAATGGATCTGCAATATGTGCCGGCGGTGCTGACGCCGGCCAAGGCCGACAAGGCGAACGCGATGGTCGCAGCGATCAGCGAGATCGCGCATGCAAAGCGGGTCAACGTCTTTCGCCGCTTCGCGCTGATGAAGGGCTGGCACGACGTTGCAAGAATTTCGTTCGACCGCATGGTCGACCCGGGCGACGACAGCAGGCTGCACGCAAGCGACTGGACCACGGACAAGATGACCTGGCAGTTGACCGACGCGAT
Organism: Bradyrhizobium sp. 87; assembly: GCF_023073015.1. Classification (NCBI taxonomy): domain Bacteria; kingdom Pseudomonadati; phylum Pseudomonadota; class Alphaproteobacteria; order Hyphomicrobiales; family Nitrobacteraceae; genus Bradyrhizobium; species Bradyrhizobium sp. 87. Next base: position 486,411 of record NZ_JADPIQ010000128.1, on the reverse strand, counting down.
CGTCACCGCGGCCAACGAGGCGCCCCACGGCAGCTAGCCCTGCATACTCCGTCTGATTGACGGCCGAACGGGCGGTGAGCCCTAGCCGCCTCGCTGATGGCGCAAGCGCTGCGGCGGTGCGTTGAACGGATAATACGGATTGAGATCGCAGCTGGCGGAGCGGCCGGAAGCCGTAGCTCGGCACTGCGGCACTGAGGTGAAGGAGCAATCGTACCACTCCCCGCCACCGCCGTTTGCACCGGAATAGACGTGCATGCAGACGGGATAGCGCGGATCGAAGGTCTGTGCATGCGACGGCGCGGCCGTGAGCAGGGCACCGACGGTCATGATCAGGCCGAACAAGCGATGCATGAAAATTCCCCCTGAAGGCCGTTGCGGATCGCTAGTGCACGTTCTTGTGGCGCCGGCGCGGCGGCGGCGGGGGTTGGTCGAACGCATAGTAGGGATTGACGTCGCAGCTTGCCGAGCGGCCCGAGGCCGTGGCGCGGCACTGCGGCAGCGAGGTGAAGGAGCAATCGAAATAATCGCCACCGCCCCCGCCAAAACTACCGGGCGTATAGACGTGCATGCACACCGGGTAACGCGGATCGTAGGTCTGGGCGCTGGCATCTGCCGCCACGAACAGCGTGGCAATTGCGGTCAGGGTCAGGATCGGCAAACGCATGGAGAAATCCTCGAATCTGTCATGTCGGCCATGTCGGCGGCCCGGATGCCGGCCACCTCGTATGGCATAACACCATGGCAGAGGCGACCGTTCCTGCGCGCAGATGACGGCAAGGTGAGTGCGGTGCACTGCGCCCGCTACGCGCCGAGCCCTTGCAACACCAGCCGGTTCAACCTTGCCGCAAACGCCGCAGGGTCCTCCGGCAGCTCGCCGTCTAGGATCTGCGCCTGTTCGAGCAGGAGCAGGCTGAGATCGTCAACCATCTTGGAGCCGGCCTGAGCCTTCGTGATCGCCGTCACCAGCGGATGGCGCAGGTTGATCTCAAGGATCGGCTTGGTGCGCATGCCACGGTTCTGCTGAGACAGGATGCGCTCGAGCTCGCGGCTCGGGCCCTGGCTGTCGGCGACGAGGCAGGACGCGGAGCTGGTAAGACGCGTCGAGGCCTTGACGTCGCTGACGCGCTCGCCGAGCGCGGCCTTGATCACCGCGATGGTGGCGGCCTCGTCGGCGGGCGGCTCGTCCTTTTTCGCCTCGTCGGCTTCGTCGACGCGCGGGATCAGGTCGAGATTGAGATCGCCTTGGCTCAGCGACTTCAGCGGCTTGCCGTCAAACTCCGAGGGCATCGAGGTCCAGAAGGCGTCGACGGGATCGGACAGCAGCAGAACTTCGATGCCGCGCGCAGTCGCCGCCTCGAGCCGGGGGTTCGACTTCAGCCGGTCGATGCTGTCGCCGACGAGATAATAGATCTCGGTCTGGTTCGGCTTGAAACCGGCGACGACGTCCTTGAGCGAGCGCTTCTCGCCCGAGGTCGTGGTGAAACGCGACAGCGCGAGCAGCTTTTCTCGGCGTTCGAAATCCTCGTAGATGCCTTCCTTCAGCACCGCGCCGAAGGCCTCCCAGATCTTCGCGAAGTTCTCCGGATCCTTCTCCGCCAGGCTTTCGAGCTCGGACAGCACGCGGGTCGCCACGGCCTTGCGGATCTGCGCGAGCTGCGGATTGTTCTGAAGCATCTCGCGGGAAATGTTGAGCGGGAGATCCTCGCTGTCGACGACGCCGCGGATGAAGCGGAGATAGCCCGGCAGCAGATCGGCATCGTCAGTGATGAACACGCGGCGGACATAGAGCTTGACGCGCCCCTTGCGGTTCGGTTCGAACAGGTCGAACGGCTTCGTCGAGGGCGCGAACAGCAGCACGGCGTAGGAGTAACGTCCCTCCGCGCGATAATGCAGCGTCATCGCGGGATCGTCGAAGGCGGAGGCGATCTGCTGATAGGCCTTCTTGTAGTCTTCCGGCGTGAGCTCGGATTTCGAGCGCTGCCACAGCGCGCTCGCAGAATTGATCTGACGCGGTTCGCCCCCTTCAGGCACGAGCTCGATGGGGAAGAGGATGTTGTCGGAATAAGCGCCGACGATACGTTCGATCTCGTAAGCTTCGAGATATTTCTTCGCATCGTCCTTGAGATGCAGGACGATCTCGGTGCCGCGCTGCACGCGGCCCGCATCCTCCTCGCTGGCACGCGCGATCTCGAAGCCCGAGCCGCCCGAGGACGTCCAGGTCCAGACGTCGCTCTCGCCGGCGCGGCGGCTCACCACGACGATCTTGTCGGCTACCATGAAGGCGGAATAGAAGCCGACGCCGAACTGGCCGATCAGGCCGAGACCATCCTTGGCCTCCTTGAGCTTCGATACGAAGGCCTTGGTGCCCGAGCGGGCGATGGTGCCGAGGTGGTCGATCAGCTCCTGCCGCTCCATGCCAATGCCATTGTCGGCGATCGCAAGCGTTCCGGCCGTCTTGTTCGGAATGATCCGGATCTTGAGCGCGTCGCCTTCGCCCAGCAGCGCCGGATTCGCGATGGCCTCATAGCGCAGCTTGTCGCAGGCGTCAGAGGCATTGGAGACGAGCTCGCGCAGGAAGATATCGGTCTCGGAATAGACGGAATGCACCATCAGGTGCAGAAGCTCGGAAACCTCGGCCTGGAAGGGCTGCGTATGCACAGCCGTGTCTGACGTCGTCATGCGTTTACCCGGTCAATCCAAAGAGGAAGAAACCCGGGATATAACGCGAGGGGGCAGGGGATCAAGTAGACGTCAGCAATCGCCCTCCGGGCGGAGGGCGACTTGTCCGTGGCCAAAGCCGATCAAGTCACACAGCGGCCGGGTTGGAGCAGCTTTGCGACCTCGGTCAGGGAGCTGACCATCGGCTCGCAGGCGATCGTCGGCTTTTTGCGGCTCTGCTTCTGGTCCGGGAGCAACACCGGCGGCTTGGCGTTGCCGGTCTCGATCACCGCGGGGACCCGCAGCAGCACCGACGTGTCGGCCAGATCGTTCAGCCGCATCGACACGGTGCGGGTCGGAACCTCAGCCTGCTTGATGTCGGCCAGCCGGTCCGCTTTGCTGGAGCGATTGACGTTATGGCCCGGCTTGTCAGCGACCGCCTGCCAGCGGTCGGCCGGATCATGGCCGGAGGCCAGCTGCACGGCGCCGACCTGGACGGCGCCAAGCGTCGCGGCGATCGCGACGGCGCCTAAAAATACCTTTTGAATCTGTGACATGGCTGTCGGTCCCTCGCCCCATGGCGATCGCGGGAACAACGCGAGGAGAGGACCCAGAGTTCTCAGGCGTTAAGATCACTTAACCGTGTGCGAAAAGGCAGGGTGCGAAAAGGATGGCCCCACGAAAAATTTTGCAACCCCCTGGAACGACTTTCAGGGACGGGAGTCGTATCAACAGCCGGCTATTCCCCCCTGCCCCATAAGCCGGCGACGTAGGGCGCGACTGTGGTGATGCCAGTCGCGCCTTACTTTTGTCTGGCGTTCAGTTCGCCTTCCCCGCAAGCCACTCCCGCCCCTCCGCATAGAGCTTCTCAACCTCGGGCCCGGTGAGGCCTGGCATGTCGCGCTTGACCTTGTAGCCGATCAGCTCCTGCATGTAGGCGAGGTGGCGGTAGCCTTCGGGCAGCGCGGCAAGGGCTTTCTGGTCGAGCTGAAGCGTCGCGGAGGGATCAACCGGGTCGATCCGGTCCTTCTCGTAGATCGGCTGGCGGCGGACGATGCCCCATTTTCCCTGCCGCTTCTCCAGGAAATCGTAGAAGCGCCCGGTGCAGACGACGTCGCAGGGCACGTCGTGCACCGGTGCGCGCTGCGAGATGGTCATCTTGGTCTGCGCGATGGCGCGCGCCCCCTCGAGATCGATGCTGCAGCCACCGAGGAAATGCAGGATGCGCACGCCCTTGGCGAACCCCTCCTGGCTGACCCGCATGAAATCCCGCGCCGGCCCCTGAAACCAGGTGGCGGACATCCAGCCTTCCTCGTGCCAGACGGTGGCAAAACGCTCCCAATCGCCGGCATCGCGCCACACCGCCCAGTTCTCGACGAGGTCGCGGATGGCGAGGCGATCGAGGAGTTGCTGGTCCATGAACACGTCTCCGATGGCACCGCGGCTGCAACGGCCGCTGCGCGAGGTATGAGCGGCGAATTCGATGGCCGTCAAGCGTGACAACCGGATCAACAAAAATCCGGCGCACCTTGCGGCACGCCGGATCGGATTTCGTCAAAATGCCGGGCGCTGGCGCCTTCGTTACGCCGCCGGTACCTTCGGCGCGCGGTTGCGGGAGTTGCGCTGGAAGAACAGCGCCTGGCTCGCCACCGCCGACACCATCGCCGGCTGGAACGGTTTCGAGATCAGGAAGGCCGGCTCCGGTCGCTCGCCGGTGAGGAAGCGCTCGGGGTATGCGGTGATGAACACCACCGGCACTTCGAAGGTGCGGAGCAGCTCGTTGACGGCGTCGAGGCCCGACGAGCCGTCGGCGAGCTGGATGTCGGCGAGGATCAGGCCCGGTCGCTTGTTCTTTGCCAGCGCGACCGCATCGGCGTGGGTGCGGGCGACGCCGACGACATTGTGGCCGAGGTTCTTCACCAGGCTCTCGAGATCCATGGCGATGAAGGTCTCATCCTCGATGATCAGCACGTCAGTGGCGATCTCGGCTGCCATCTCACGCCCTGCGGCATCCGCAAGCCGGCGCGTCTCACCGACGTCGGTGCCGAGAATGTAGCCGACCTCTTCTTCCGAAAATCCCTCGAGCGAGAGCAGCAGGAAGGCTTGCCGCGGCAAGGGCGTGATGTTGGACAGCCGCCGCTCCGGCGGCATCGGCAGGTTCGTCACCTCGGAATCGTCGTTGACGGAAACGGAATTCCAGATTTGGGTGAACAGCCGGAACAGGCCGGCGCGCGGCCCGTGGCTCTCGTCGAGCACCGACGGATCTCCCAGCATGGCTTCCAACATGGCTGCGACATAGGCGTCACCGGAGGACTGGCTGCCCGTCAGGGCGCGTGCGTACCGGCGCAACAACGGCAAGTGTTCAGCAACGAGCTGTGAACGGGACATCCCCACTCCATATCATCTTCGGGCCGACCTTGACGTGCAGGCGTTAGGCGGGGGGCCCGGGTTCCCCTGCTGGGCTGATTACGCCTCAGACCAAGAAAAGTTCCGCATGGGGGCGGAACTTTTTCTCGCAGCTCGCATTGAGCCTATCCAGGGAACGGCTCCCGGTTGAGAGAACTTCTCGATTTTACAGCTACTTAACTCGGGGAAACGTGGAACAGGTCATGAAAGATCTCAAGTCTCAAGCCAGCAAAAGCACGACCCCCGGCAAGGGAGGGCTCACTCCGGAGATCCAGTCCCGGATCGGGCACCAGCTGCGCGCCATGTACGACGACGTGGTGCGGCAGGGGGTTCCGGACCGGTTCGCGGAACTGATCAAGAAACTTGATGCGCCGGGAGCGACCCCCCAAGTGGAAAATGGTGGCGGCTCTAACGACAACAATGGGAGGGATTGATGCCTCTCACGGATTCCCTGCGTAACGACATCCTGGCGGCCGTGCCCAGTCTGCGCGCGTTTGCCATCTCGCTCAGCGGCAATGCGGACCGCGCCGACGATTTGGTCCAGGAGACGCTGTTGCGGGCGCTCGCCAACATCGACTCGTTCCAGCCCGGCTCCAATCTGCCGGCATGGCTGTTCACGATCCTGCGCAACCTGTTCCGCTCCGACTATCGCAAGCGGCGGCGGGAAGTCGAGGATGCCGAAGGCAATTATGCTAAGACGCTGAAGACGCAGCCCTCGCAGAACGCCCATCTTGAGTTCGAGGAATTCCGCACGGCGCTCGACAAGCTTCCGCAGGACCAGCGTGAAGCGCTGATCCTCGTCGGCGCCTCCGGCTTCTCCTATGAGGACGCGGCTTCGATCTGCGGCTGCGCAGTCGGCACGATCAAGAGCCGCGTCAACCGTGCGCGCTCCAAGCTCGCGGCGCTGCTCTATGTCGACGGCGCCGAGGATTTCGGGCCCGACGAGACCATTCGCGCCGTGATCGGCGGCAGCGGCGGCTGACGGCCGGCGTCAATCGAACTGAGACCGCGATGAAGGCGGCCGCATCCGCGGCCGTCTTTTCGCGCGAACGGGATCACGTCCAATACGAAGCGTGCATCGCCTCGATCACTCGTCCACGAAGGTCACGGTCTCGGCCAGGCTCGCACGCGACGTCCGGTAGCTGTTGACCTTGTGGGCATTGTCGGCATAGCCGAACGAGATACCGCAAACGATGCGGCGATCATCAGGCAAATTGAAATGGCGGCGGATCAGGCCGGAGTGGCGCGCGAGCGCCGCCTGCGGAATTGTGCCGAGCCCGAGCGCCTGCGCGACCAGCATGAAGTTCGAGACATAGGCGCCGCAATCGATCGCACCGTAGATGCCGAGCGGCTCGTCGGTATGGATGATGGCCACATGCGGCGCGCCGAAGAAATTGTAGTTCTCCAGCGCCTGCTTGGCATAGGCCATCTTGTCTCCGCGCGCGATGCCGAGCGTGTTGTAGAGCTGAAAACCGCTCTCGCGGCGGCGTTCGAGATAAGCGCCGAGATATTCGCGCGGCGGCGTGAAATCATAGTCGTCCCCGAGCCCGCCCGAAGCCTCCTTGTAGATCAGCTTGCGGAAACGCTCCTTGGCCTCGCCGCTGGCGATGACGACCTGCCAGGGCTGGCTGTTGCACCAGGACGCCGTGCGCTGGGCGGTGGTCAGCACGTGCTCGATCGTCGCGCGATCGACTTCCTTGGCCAGGAAGGCGCGCACCGAGTAGCGCTCGTTGAGCAGCTCTTCGAGCACGCCGATGCGGTTGTTATGATTGACTGCAGCGTCCATTGCTTAAGCTCGCTTTCGTGCCCCGGACGCGACGCAGCACGAAGTGATGCGGCGCTGAGGCGGGGCCCATTGTGGCCTGTCTATTATGGCTCTTGGGTCCCGGCTCGCGCTTCGCGCGTCCGGGACACGAGATGTCAACGCCCCTTGGTCGGAATCTTGTTGTACGGCACGTCCTTATCCACGCGGATGTCGCCCGGCAATCCCAGCACGCGCTCGGCGATGATGTTGCGCAAGATCTCGTCGGTGCCGCCCGCGATGCGCATCGAAGGCGAGGACAGCAGCATCTGCTGGAACTGGCCCTGCACGGTCTCCTCGTCCGTGCCGGTGAGAACGCCGGCCGCGCCCTGGAGGTCCATGGCATAGGTTGCGATGTCCTGTAGCATCATGCCGGAGACGAGCTTGCCGATCGAATTTTCCGGTCCCGGCCGCTCGCCCTTGGACAGCGCCGAGATCGCGCGGTAGCTGGTGTATTTCAGCCCGCTCGACTTCACCGCCCAGCTCGCGAGTTTTGAGCGCACGGCGGGATCGTCGATGGCGAGGCCATCCTCCAGCATCAGGTTGGAGCAGAACTCGAACATCTCCGGGACGCCGGTCGCAAGCCGCGAGCCGATCGACATGCGCTCGTTCATCAGCGTGGTCAGCGACACGCTCCAGCCCTCGCCGATGGCGCCAAGACGCTGGCTGTCGGGAATGACGACGTCGGTGAAATAGACCTCGTTGAACTCCTGCATGCCGTTGGCCTGCTTGATCGGGCGCACCTCGACGCCGGGGCTCTTCATGTCCAGGAAGAACATGGTGAGACCTTTGTGCTTGGGCACATTGGGATCGGTGCGCGCGATCAAAAGTCCGTAGTCGGAATAGTGCGCACCCGAGGTCCAGATCTTCTGGCCGTTGACGACCCAATTGTCGCCCTTCTTCTCCGCGCGCGTGCGCAAGCCCGCGACGTCAGAGCCCGCTGATGGCTCGGAGAACAGCTGGCACCAGATCTCCTCGCCCGCGGCCAGCTTCGGCAAATGGCGCCGCTTGGCCTCCTCGCTGCCAAAAGCCATCACGGTTGGCCCGCACATGCCCTCGCCGATCTGGAACGGCTGCGTCAGCTTGCCATAGACGCCTTCCTCCTGCTGCCAGATCACGCGCTCGATCGGCGTCGCACCGCGGCCGCCATATTCCTTGGGCCAATGCAGGCAGGCCCAATTGCCTTCGGCCTTCTTCTTCTGCCAGGCCTTGCCGACATCGACGATGTCGTGGTTGGCCAGCCGGATGCGGCCGAGCGAGGATTTTGACAGCTCAGCCAAAAACTCCTTCGGCGCGTTGGCCTCAACCCATTTGCGCGCGGTCTCGCGGAAGGCGGCTTCCTGCGGGGTGTCGTCGAAATTCATGGCGGACCTCTTCGTTCTTGCTCTGTCTTAGTCCCTCATGGTGAGTGGCGCGCAGCGCCGTCTCGACCCACGAGGCCCCCGTTGGGCCTGCATCCTTCGAGACGCCGCGCTCCGCGGCTCCTCAGGATGAGGATCATCAGCCTCTTCCCTTCGTCAGGATCCTGTTGAACGGCACGTCCTTGTCGACACGGATGTCGCCGGGCAGGCCCAGCACCCGCTCGGCGATGATGTTGCGCATGATCTCGTCAGTGCCGCCTTCGACACGGGTTCCCGGCGCGCGCAGCAGCATCGCCTGGAAGCGGCCGGCGAGTTCGGAATCTTCGGCACCGCTGATCACACCGGCAGCGCCTTGCAGATCCAGCGCATAGGTCGCGACATCCTGGATCATGGAGCCCGCGACCAGCTTGCCAATGGAGTTCTCCGGTCCCGGACGCTCGCCCTTCGACAGCGCCGAGATCGCGCGCATGCTGGTGTATTTCAGTCCGCTCGCTTTCGCCGCCCAGCTCGCCAGCTTCGCGCGCACCGCGCGGTCCTCGATTGCCGGGCCATCGTCCAGCATCAGGCTGGAGCAATATTCGAACAGCTCGGGGAAGCCGGTCGAGACGGCCGCGCCGATCGCGCTGCGCTCGTTCATCAGCGTGGTCAGCGAGACGTTCCAGCCGTCACCGACCTCGCCGAGGCGCTGGTGATCGGGAATGCGGACGTTGGTGAAATAGACTTCGTTGAAGTCGGAAGCGCCGCTCGCCTGCTTGATCGGCCGCACCTCGACGCCAGGGCTCTTCATGTCCAGGAAGAACATGGTAAGGCCCTTGTGCTTGGGCACGGTCGGATCGGTGCGGGTGAGCAGAATGCCGTAATCGGAATAGTGCGCGCCCGACGTCCAGATCTTCTGGCCGTTGATCACCCAGTCATCGCCATCCTTCTCGGCGCGCGTGCGTAGGCCCGCAACGTCGGAGCCGCCGGCGGGCTCGGAGAACAGCTGGCACCAGACCTTTTCGCCGGAGGCGAGTGGCGGCAAATAGGCGCGCTTATGCTCCTCGCGCGCGAACGCCATCATGGTCGGCCCGCACATGCCGTGGCCGATGATGAACATGCGGGATAGCTGGCCGAACGGCCCTTCTTCCTGCTGCCAGATCACACGTTCGATCGGCGACGAACCGCGGCCACCATACTCCTTCGGCCAATGCAGGCAGGCCCAGCCGGCATCTGCCTTCTTCTTCTGCCAGGCCTTTGCCACTTCCAGAATGTTGGCGTTCTTCAATTGCGTGCGGCCGAGCGAGGACTTGCGAAGCTCCTCCTCGTACTGCTTGGGCGCATTTGCCGCGATCCAGGCGCGAGCCGTGGCGCGAAATTCGGCTTCTTGCAGAGTGTCGTCGAAGTTCATGACGTTGCCTTTCGCCTACGCCGCGTTCTTCTTGCGCATGCGGTCGATCAACTGGTCTTCCCAATAGGACAGGCTGCCGAGCCCGAGCGCCATCGCGTTGGCGCGGCGGTAGTACATGTGGCAGTCGAACTCCCAGGTGAAACCCATGCCGCCGTGAACCTGGATGTTGTTCTTGGCGCAGTGCTGGAACGCCTGCGTCGCGCTGATGCGGGCCGCGGCGGCGGCTTCCGGCAGCTCCGCGGCGTTGGTCGAGAGCGCCCAGGCGCCGTAATAGCTGTTGGAACGCGCCAGCGTTGCCGACACGTACATGTCCGCCAGCATGTGCTTGACGGCCTGGAACGAGCCGATCTGTCGCCCGAAGGCGATGCGGTCGAGCGCGTAGTCGCGGCCCATCTCCAGCGCGCGGTCGGAGCCGCCCACCTGCTCGAATGCGCAGAGCACCGCAGCGCGATCGAGCACTTGAGTCAAGATGCTCCAGCCTTCGCCGGCCGCGCCCAGGGGCTCGGCCTTGCAATCCCTGAAAGTGATCTCCGCCTGCCCGCGGGTCGGATCGAGATTGGTCAGGCTTTTCACCTCGACTCCGCCGGCCCTGAGATCGACAATGAACAAGGAGATGTCGCCGTCGCGTCCGCTCGATCCCGTGCGTGCCGCCACCACCGCGAAGTCGGCGATCGTACCATCGGCGACCGGCTTCTTGACCCCGTTGAGCACGCCATTCGCAGCCGTGAGCTTGACGTTCTTCGGTGACGGATTGCCCTTGCCCTCGAACAGCGCCAGCGTGCCGATCGCCTCGCCCGAGGCAATGGCCGGCAACCATTTTTTCTTCTGCGCGTCACTGCCCGCGATCAGCAGCGCTTCGGCAGCCAGGTAAACAGTCGAGGAGAACGGCACCGGTGCGTTCGCCCGGCCCATCTCTTCGGCGATCACGCAAAGTTCGAGATGACCGGCGCCGGCGCCACCAAAATCCTCGGGAATGGCGACGCCGAGAAAACCCATCTCGGCGAGGCCTTTCCACAGCTCCTTGTCGTACGGCACCTTGCCGTCGAGGACTGCGCGCACTGCCTTGGGTGGGCACTTCTCGGTGAGGAATTTGCGCGCCTGATCGCGGAGCTGCTTCTGGTCGTCGGAGAAATCGAAATTCATGGCGCGTATCCGTGTTGCTGATGTCGATTACTTGAGAATGATGACGTCCTGGTCAGGCTTGTCAGCATAGAGCCGCCCCACCAGCGCGGCACGACGTTCCAGGCCGGCGCGCTGGTTGATGTAGCCCTTGTCGGTGAGCTCGTTGCCGTCGATCGAAGGCGGTTCCGCCATCAGCATGGCGCGCGCGATGATGCGGCTGCTGGCGCCTTCGCACTCCCGGTTGTGAGCTTCCAGCCCGCGCCTGAAGCAAGCGATCACCTCGGGATGCGTCACTGCATCCTCGAAGCTGAGATCAGGCTTGCCGACGAGTTGACGGCAGGCATGCAGGTTCGGCCAGGCCAGCAAGCCGATGAAGGCGCGATCCTGCCCCGCGACCAGGGCATCATGCACGACGGGCGTCGCGGCGGCGATCGCATCGGTGCGCAGCGAGCCGACATGGACGAAGGTGCCGGTGGTCAGCTTGAAATCTTCGACCACCCGGCCGGCAAAGATGATGCCCTTCACCGGATCGGTGTCGTCGACGAAGATTCCGGCGTCGCCGATGCAATAAAAACCTTCCTCGTCGAACATCTTCTTCGTCAGGTCAGGCTGGCCGAAATAGCCCGGCGTGACGTTGACGCCGCGCAGACGCAGCTCGTATTTCGAGCCGAACGGCACCATCTTCAACTCGACGCCGGGGAACGGCAGGCCGATCAGGCCGACGCGCTCGGTGTCCCAATAGGTACCGGTCGATGTCGGCGCGGTCTCGGTCGAGCCCCAGCCGGTGTAGAACACGATGCGCTCGCCGGTGGTCTTCACGGCGAGAGCCTGCATGCGGTCGTAGAGGTCATCAGGCAGCCGCGCGCCGCCATAGGCCATGATCGAGAGATTCTTGAAGAAGGAGCGGCACAGCGCCTCGTCCTTCTCCATGGCGGCGGCGAGCGCGGCATAGCCGGCGGGGACGTTGGCGTAATAGGTCGGCGAGATCTCGCGCAGATTCCGGAGAGTCTCCTCGAACTGCCCCGGCATCGGACGGCCGTCATCGATATAGAGCGTGCCGCCATCGACCAGGATCGGGTGGAACGCCGCATTGCCGCCCATGGTGTGGTTCCAGGGCATCCAGTCCAGCATGGTCGAGATCGGACCGCCGGGATCGCGTGGCCGCACCTGCATCATCATGGCCGCATTGGCGCACATCATCGCTTGCGTGTTGATGACGGCCTTGGGCATGCCGGTCGAGCCTGACGTGAACAGCAGTTTGCCGACGGTCTCAGGCGTGATCTTCGCGATCGACGCTTCGACATCGGCAGTCACAGCTGTCGCCGCGAGCTCGGCAAAACTGACGCTCTCGATGCCATCGCAGGGCCGCAAGACGTGAACGATGGTGACGCCGGTGAGATCGAGCGCTTTCAGCGCCTTCTCGAAGGTCGGGCCGTCCTGCACCATCACCACGCCGGGCTTGATCAGGTCGAACAGGTATTTCAGCTTGACGTGATCATGGCTCATCAAGGAGTAGGCCGGCGAGACCGGCGCGGCCGGCACGCGCGCCTGCATCGCGGCCTGCGTCATCAGCGCGTGCTCGATCGAATTGCCGGAGAGGATTGTGACCGGGCGGCCGTCGAGCGCAAGGTTAAGCAGGCCTTGCGTCAGCGCATCCACGATGCGCTTGGCTTCGCCATAGGACAATTTGCGCCATTCGCGGTTCGGGCCACCGCGCTGGGCAAGCCAGATCCGCTCTGGCGCTTCCTTCGCCCATTTTGCCAGCGAAGCCGGAATATGCTTCTCGTAGGTCTGCAGCGGGATGCGCGACTTCAGCACCACCGTGCCGTCGTCGCGGCGCTCGACGTCGATGTCGCGCCCAAGCCACTTGACCTTGCGAAAGGCGGGTTTCGTCATCACCGCCGCCGCGCTTCCACTCATAGTGCGTCTCCCGGAATTTCTCGTCCTTTACGGATCTTCATTGTCAGCGCCTGATATAGACAGGCTTTCGCTTCTCAAGGAAGGCCCTGATGCCTTCCGAAAATTCCTCGGAGCGGCTGCACAGGACCTGGTTGCGATCCTCCATCGCGATTACGGCTTCCAGCGATCCGGCATCGACGCTCATGTTGAGACATTCTTTGGACAGGCGTAGGCCCACGGGCGAGGCCGTGATCATCGCGTCGACATAGGGTTCGGCGGCCTCATCGAGCTTGTCCTCGTCGACGACCTCGGAGACCAGCCCGACCGCGAGCGCCCGCTCGGCGCCGATGAAGCGTCCCGTGAGGATCAGCTCCGATGCCACGGTGACACCGACAAGGCGTGGAAGAAAATAACTGGTGCCAATGTCGCAGCCGCCAAGGCCGAGCTTGATGAAGGCGCAGTTCATCCGCGCCGATCTCGTCGCAATGCGGATGTCGGAGGCGAGCGCCAGCGCAAAGCCGCCGCCGGCCGCCGCGCCCTGTACCAGCGCGAGGATCGGCTGCGGACAGCGCCGCATCAGCATCACGATGTCGGCGATGCGCCGCTGCGAATCCAGCGACTCGGTGACATCAGGCGGCTCCTGCTGGCCGGCACGGCGCGCCATCGCCGCCTTGAGGTCGAGGCCCGCACAGAAATTCTTGCCGGCGCCCTTCAACACCACGACGCGCGTGTCGCGGTTGCGCTGAAGGCCTTGGAAGTAGACGTTGAGCGCGTCGATCAACGCAGGATCGAGCGCGTTGAGGTGTTCAGGACGATTGAGCGTCACGGTGTCGACGCCGTCATTGTGCTCGATCAACAGCGGTTGGGACATGCGCGCGACTTCCTTCATCCGCAACGATGGTGCCGATTACTGCGCCCTCTCCCTTGTGGGAGAGGGCATGTACGTCACGCGCCGCGCATTCGCTCGGGTGAGGGGTCTGCCTCCACAGGTGAGATCGTGGAGAGAACCCCTCATCCGGCGCGCTCAGGAGCGCGCCACCTTCTCCCACAAGGGGAGAAGGAAAAAGAGCTCTACCGCGGCGCCATGCGGATCGCGCCGTCGAGGCGAATGGTTTCGCCATTGAGCATTGGGTTCTCGACGATGTGCACGGCCAGCGACCCGTATTCATTGGCGTCGCCGAGACGCGCGGGATGCGGCACCTGGGCACCGAGGCTCTTGCGGGCCTCTTCGTTCAAGCCCATCAGCAGCGGCGTCAGGAATAGCCCGGGGGCGATGGTGTTGACGCGGATCTTCTGGCTCGCGAGGTCGCGCGCGGCCGGCAGCGTGAGACCGACGACGCCGCCCTTCGACGCTGCATAGGCGATCTGGCCGATCTGGCCTTCGTAAGCCGCGACCGAAGCAGTGTTGACGATGACGCCGCGCTCTTCACCGACCGGCTCGATCGTGACCAAGCGCTCGGCGAACAGACGCAGGCAGTTGAACGTGCCGATCAAATTGACGTTGATGATGCGCGCGAACTTTTCCAGCGGGTAGACTCCATCGCGGCCGACGATGCGCTGCGAGCCGCCGATGCCGGCGCAGTTCATCAGCACGCGCGCGACGCCGTGCGCGGCTTCCGCATTGGCGATCGCCGCCTTGATCTGCTCCTCGCTGGTGACGTCGGCATGAAGCGCGATGCCCTTCACTTCGGCGGCGACCTTCTCGGCGTTTTCCTTGCTCTGGTCGATCACGCCGATCTTGGCGCCCTTCGCGGCCATGGCGCGGGCGGTCGCGGCACCAAGGCCCGACCCGCCGCCGGTGATGAGAACGGCTACGTCTTTCAACTGCATCGCTTGTACCTTTCCTCGAACCTTTTCCTTGGGCGTTTCTTCTCTAGACTTCTGCGTTCTGGCCGGATCATCCGGCCGCGGCGGCTTCCTCGATATTCGTGAGAATGCCGCCGCAGATCAGCGTTTCCATGTGCTTGATATATTGCCGGCAGACGTCGTCGGTGACCGGGCCGACGCCGGTCGCGCGTGACATCGCGTGCCGGCCGAAGAACAAATGATCGCAGGCGCCGATCAGGCTGGTGTAGAACAGCACGGGATCGGTGGCGCGGAATTCGCCCTGACTGACACCTTCGGCGAGCAGGCGGCGATGGAAATCCAGCAGCGGTGCGACGAAGAATTTCGAGACTTCGTCCGCGGAGCCCGCGACGCTCTCGTGCAGCAGATAGTGAATCAACCGGTTCATGTAGGGAAACCGGTGATAGGCGCGGATGATGCCGCCGATGTGCAGCTTCAGCTTCGCGGTCGGCGTGATCGGCTGCGCCAGCAGATATTCCAGGTTGGACAGTTCCGTTCCTGCGTCGCGCTCGAGCAGCGCCAGCAGCAGGCCGTCCTTGTTGCCGAAGTGATATTTGACCAGCGCGGCGTTGGCGCCGGACTTCTGGGCGATGTCGCTCAGGGAAATCTCGATCGAGGAGCGTTCGATCATCAGCTCGCTCGCGGCCACGAGCAATTTCTCTGCCGTGGAATTCTTTCCGCTGGGGAGCCTGTTCGGTACGCTGGTAGTCACGGAGATCCCTGATTTTGGCGGAAGAGCGGCCGCAGATAAGCCCAAGCAGCGCCTCCCCACAAGAGTTAATTGATCGATTGACTAAACAACCGGTCGCCCCTTAAATCCCGCCCCGACAACCAACCGTTCAAAATAATCCAGGGAGAAACCGACATGGCCGAGGCTTATATCGTCGCCGCTGCGCGTACCGCCGGTGGGCGCAAGGGGGGCCGCCTCGCCGGATGGCATCCGGCCGATCTCGCCGCGAAGGTGCTGGACGAGTTGGTCGACCGCACCAAGGTCGATCCCGCGCTGGTCGAGGATGTGATCATGGGCTGCGTCATGCAGGTCGGCGAGCAGTCCAACAACGTGGCGCGCAACGCCATCATGGCCTCGAAACTGCCGGAGAGCGTGCCGGGCACCTCGATCGACCGCCAATGCGGCTCGTCGCAGCAGGCGCTGCATTTTGCTGCGCAGGCCGTTATGTCGGGCGCGATGGACGTGGTGATCGCCGCCGGCGTGGAATCGATGACGCGCGTGCCGATGGGCCTGTCGTCGCAGCTTCCCGCCAAGAACGGCTTTGGCAATTACAAGAGCCCGGGTATCGAGCAGCGTTATCCCAACATCGTGTTCAGCCAGTTCACCGGCGCCGAGATGATGGCCGAGAAGTACGGCCTCTCCAAGGATGAGCTCGACGAGTACTCCTACAACAGTCATCAGCGCGCGATCGCGGCGACGCAGGCCGGCCGTTTCAAGACGGAGATCGTGCCGCTTGAGATCACCCGCGCCGACGGCTCCAAGGACACCCACCACATCGACGAGGGCATCCGCTTCGACGCCACACTCGACGGCATCAAGGGCGTCAAGCTGATCGCCGAGAATGGCAAGCTCTCCGCGGCCAGCGCCAGCCAGATCTGCGACGGCGCTTCCGGCGTGATGGTGGTGAACGAGCGTGGCCTGAAGCAGCTCGGCGTGAAGCCGCTGGCGCGCGTCCACCACATGACCATGATGGGTGGCGATCCCGTGATCATGCTCGACGCACCGCTGCACGCCACCAAGCGCGCGCTGGAGAAGGCCGGCATGGCGATCGACGACATCGACCTGTTCGAGGTCAACGAGGCCTTTGCCTCGGTGCCGACCGCGTGGCTGAAGACCACCGGCGCCGATTCGGAACGTCTCAATGTCAATGGCGGCGCCATCGCGCTCGGCCATCCGCTCGGCGGCTCCGGCACCAAGCTGATGACGACGCTGGTGCATGCCTTGCATCAGCGCGGCAAACGCTATGGCCTGCAGACCATGTGCGAAGGCGGCGGCATGGCGAATGTGACGATCGTGGAGCGGCTGTAAGCCCTCTCGTGTCCCGGACGCGCTGCAGCGTGAAACGCTGCGGCGCAGAGCCGGGACCCATGCCTCACAATGGACCCCGGATATCCGGGGAACGTTACTCCCAGCCGCGTAAACAGAGACATGACACACCCCTCCATCCACGCCCGCGCCACACCCGACAAGATCGCCTATCAAATGGCCGGGACCGGCAAGGCGATTACCTATCGCGAGCTCGACGAGCTCTCGAACCAGGGCGCGCACCTGTTCCGCTCGCTCGGGCTGAAGGCCGGCGACCACATCGCGCTGCTGATGGAGAACCGCCTCGCCTTTATGGAGATCTGCTGGGCTGCGCAACGCAGCGGGCTCTATTACACCGCGATCAGCCGCTATTTAAAGCAGGACGAGATCGACTACATCATCGCCGATTGCGGCGCCAAGGTCGTGATCACGACACCGAAATGTGCCGACCAGATCAAGACGCTGATCAAGGGTGCGCCCGGCGAGCCGGTCTTCTACATGATGGACGAGCCGCAAGCCGGCTTCCGCTCCTACGACAAGGAAGCCGCCGCACAGCCGACAACCCCGATTGCCGACGAGGTTGCCGGCTATGACATGCTGTATTCGTCGGGCACCACGGGCCGGCCCAAGGGTATCAAGAAGGCTTTCGAGGGCAAGCCGATCGACGAGCCGAACGCGTTTCTGCGCGTGCTCTGCGCCAGCATGTGCGGCATGAACGCCGAGACTATTTATCTCTCACCGGCACCGCTCTATCACGCCGCTCCCTTGCGCTTCAACATGATGGCTGTCCTGCTCGGCGGCACCTCCATCATCATGGAGCACTTTGACGCCGAAGATTTCCTGAAACTGGTCGAAAAGTACAAGGTGACCCAGGCGCAGCTGGTGCCGACCATGTTCGTGCGCATGCTGAAGCTGCCGAACGAGGTCCGTAACCGCTACGAAGTCTCGACACTGAAGGGCGCGATCCACGCCGCCGCCCCCTGCCCGGTCGAGGTCAAGGCCAAGATGATCGAATGGTGGGGGCCGATCCTGATCGAATATTACGCGGGCTCCGAAGGCAACGGCGTCACCGTCTGCAACTCGAAAGAATGGCTGGAGCACCGCGGCAGCGTCGGCCGCGCCGTGGTCGGCAAGATCAAGATTCTGGACGAGAACGATGAGGAGCTGCCGACGGGCGAGATCGGCACGGTCTATTTCGCCGATGCGCCGGTTTTCGCCTATCACAACGATCCCGAGAAGACGAAGAAGGCCTATAACGCAAAAGGCTGGTCGACGCTCGGCGACGTCGGCTATCTCGACAGGGATGGCTTTCTCTTTCTCACCGACCGCAAGTCCTACATGATCATCTCGGGCGGCGTGAACATTTACCCGCAGGAGACCGAGGACGTGCTCATCACCCACCCCGAGGTCGCCGACGTCGCCGTGTTCGGTGTGCCGAACGAGGAGATGGGCGAAGAGGTCAAGGCGGTGGTGCAGCCGCACGATCCCAAGCGCGCCGGCAAGGAGCTCGAGGCCGACCTGATCGCCTATTGCAGGAGCCGCCTCTCGACGATCAAATGCCCGCGCTCGATCGATTTCGAAGCCGAGCTGCCGCGCACGCCCACTGGGAAGCTGGTGAAGCGGCATTTGCGCGACAAATATTGGCCGATGGCGGCGGCGAAGATCTAGCCAGCGGCGTCATCGCCTCAATCAAACAAGCTCGGCGTGTGGTTCACCAGCGCGCCTTCGATCTCCAGCATCTTCAGCTTCGTCACCACGCCGCCATTCGCGGAGAAGCCGCCGGGCTTGTTGCCGGCCGCCAGCACGCGATGGCAGGGCACGACGATCGGGCACGGGTTGCGGCCGAGCGCCTGGCCCACGTCGCGCGACAGCTCGACACCGCCGAGTTGCTTGGCGATGTCGCCATAGGTGACGGTCTTGCCCGGCGGAATGGTGCGGGCGATCGCGTAGACCCCGCGGTTGAAGTCGGGCACGCCATCGAGATCGAGCGGGATGTCGGTGAGGTCATCCGGCTCGCCCGCGAGCAGTTTTGTGATGCGGTCGATCGCCTGCTGTACTTCGGCGGTCGGCGCGGCTTCGCTGGCATCGGCATGGCGCTGGCTGATGCGGGTGCGGATCTTCTGCTCACCGCCCATCGGCAGTTGCGTGCCGTTGATGCCGCGCGGACCCCAGGCAATGGCGCAAAGGCCGATCTTGCTGTCGAAGAGGGCAAAATGCTGGTCGGTCATAACTTCGTCCTTGGCTTGCGTTCCCCTCGCATGCCCCAATGTGAACTGAGCTCAAATCTAGACTTGGAAATAGTTGCGATCCACCCGGTTTCCGGGAATCTTGCACAGGAGTTCCGCCTTCCCTGTTTGCGAGCCCAGAATGCAAAGCCTCCACGTCAACGGATACGACATGCCCTATCTCGACGTGGGCGAAGACCGAGGGCGGCCGCCGCTGGTCTGCGTGCATGGTTCGCTCAACGACTTTCGTGTCTGGGGCTGCGTGCTCGGTCCGCTGTCCCAGCGGCACCGGCTGATGGCCGTCAGCCTGCGGCACTTCTTCCCCGATCGCTGGGATGGCGTTGGCGACACCTATTCGATCGCCCAGCATGTCGACGACGTCATCGCCTTCATCGAGGAGCTCGACCTCGGCCCGGTTGATTTGATGGGCCATTCCCGCGGCGGGCACATCTGCTTCCGCGTGGCGCAGCGGCGGCCGGACCTGCTCCGGCGGCTGGTGCTGGCCGAGCCCGGCGGGGAGCTCGACGCGAGCCTCGATCCAGACTATGCCGGCGGCCCCTCGCCGTTGCTGGCGCGGTTCACGGCCTCGGCCGAGAAGATCGCGGCCGGCGACATCGACGGCGGCCTTGCAGTCTTCGTCGACACGCTGGAAGGGCCCGGCACCTGGCCGCGGCTGCCGGCCCTGGTGAAGCAGAATCTGCGTGACAACGCCTTCACGCTGATCGGCCAGGTCCGCGACAACCGCCCGCCGTTCTCGAGGGCCGACGCGGAGTCCATCAGGATGCCGACGCTGTTCATCCTGGGCGCGCGGACCAAGGGCCTGCTGCCGAAAGTGCTGCATGCGCTCGCGGCGCATGTGTCGTATTCCAGGACGGCGGTCATCCCAAACGCAACGCACCCGATGTTCGAGCAGGCGCCGCAGAAATTCTCCGAACTGGTGCTGGATTTTCTGGCGGGCTGATCATGCAGACACTTCGCGTCAATGGTTACGACATGGCCTATCTCGAAGTGGGCGAGGGGCCGCCGCTGGTCTGCGTGCACGGCACGCTCGGCGATTTCCGCACCTGGTACTCCGTGCTCGGTCCGCTGTCGAAATCGCATCGCGTGATCTCGGTCAGCCTGCGGCATTTCTTTCCCGAACATTGGGATGCCGTCGGCGACGATTACAAGATGGCCCAGCACGTCGCTGACGTGATCGCTTTCATCGAGCAGGTCGAACCCGCGCCGGTCGATCTGATGGGCCATTCGCGCGGCGGTCACATCGCCTTTCGCGTGGCGCAGGCGCGGCCCGATCTGTTGCGAAAGCTGGTGCTTGCAGAACCCGGCGGCGATCTCGATGCGAGCCTGCCGGTGCCCGCAGGCACGCCCGCGCACCCGCCGCTGGCGGCGCGCACGGCGCGCTCGGTCGAGATGATCCGCGCCGGCGACATCGAGGGCGCGCTGCAGAACTTCTACGAAGGCATCGAAGGCGACGGCTCGTGGCGGCGCGTGCCGGCGGCGGCGAAGCAGCAATTGCGCGACAACGCGATCACCTTCCTCGGCCAGATCAACGAGCAGCGCAGGCCCTACACGCTCGCGGACGCGCAGGCGATCACGACCCCGACACTCCTGATCGGCGGCGGGGCGACGACAGGGAGCCTGTCGGTGATGTGGCGTGTGCTGGCCGAGCACATCACCGGGGCGAAGACAGCCGTGATCCCCAATGCCGGCCACTGGATGTTCGAGCAGGCGCCCCTGGAGTTCGGCGAGGCGGTGGACGCGTTTTTGGCGGAGTAAGTGGCCTCACACTCTTTTTTCCTCAAAAACAACCCCATGCACAGTAGCTGAGCCCAGCAATATCAATGACTTAGGTGGCGCGAAATGAGGCTGGACGCCCCCTTGGCCGCGCTTGACGCCCTTATCCCCTCGCCGTATCCTTGAATACGGAATTCCGTATTCCCTCTCATGGTCTCGGAGCTGCCGGCGTGATCCCTCTCGACCCGCTTCCGAACTTGATCGACCAGGTCTATGCGCGGATCCTGGAGGCGATCTCCGACCGCACGCTGCAGCCCGGCCAGCGCATCCGGCAGAACGAGCTCGCCGACAGGCTCGGCGTATCGCGCCAGCCGGTGTCGCATGCGCTGCACCTGTTGCACCGGCAGGGACTTGTCGCCGAGAGCGGCCGGCGCGGCTTTGAAGTCACCCAGCTCGATCCCGCACGCATCCGCCAGCTCTACGAGGTGCGCGGCGCAATCGATGCCTTGGCGGCGCGGCTGGCAGCGGAGCGCGCAGGCGATGCGGCGGGACGCGCGCGGCTGGAGGCGGCGCTCGCCGCCGGACGCGGGATCGATGGCAAGACCACGCTCGCCGAGCTGATCGCGCTCGACGTCGCGTTTCATCGCGCGATCTATCGGCTCGCCGGCAATCCCGTGATCGAGGAGACGATTACGCCGCAATGGCCCCATATGCGCCGCTCGATGGCGACGGTGCTGTCGGAGCTCGATTATCGCGGCAGCGCCTGGGCCGAGCATGCCGACATTGCCGGACATATTCTCGCAGGAGATGCGAAGGCGGCCGAACGTGCGGCGCTTGCGCACGCGCAGACGGCGGGACGGATGACTGAGGAGAGATTGAGGGCGACGGAAGAGGCGGCGGCGTAGCGACCGCCACTGCCAAGACGTGGATGGCCGGCCAAGACGAGCGACAACAAATCAAAACAGGAGGACGCGCCGTGAAACTGTCCCAGGAGCAATTGGAGTTCTTCCACCACGAGGGCTGGCTGTTCCTGCCCGAACTGTTCAGTCCGGAGGAGGTCGATCTCCTCGCGCGCGAGGCGGTCGGCATCTATGACACGAACCGGCCGGAAGTCTGGCGCGAGAAGAGCGGCGCGCCACGCACCGCCTTTGCCGCGCATCTCTACAACGAGGCGTTCGGCATTCTGGGTGCTCATCCGCGCATGATCGGCCCGGTCGAGCAGCTGTTCGGCGAGCAGGTCTACATGCACCAGTTCAAGATCAACGCGAAATCCGCCTTCACCGGCGATGTCTGGCAATGGCACCAGGATTACGGCACCTGGAAGCGCGACGACGGCATGCCCGAGCCGCGCGCGATGAACATCGCGATCTTCCTGGACGAGGTGATGCCGATCAACGGCCCGCTGATGCTGGTACCGCAGAGCCAGAACGCCGGCGACCTCAAGGCCTCGCATGACCTCGCGACGACCTCCTATCCGCTGTGGACGCTGGACGAGGAGACCGTGACGCGGCTGGTCAAGCAGGGCGGCATCGTTGCGCCGACGGGAAAGCCCGGCGGCATGCTGATGTTCCACGGCAATCTCGTGCACGGCTCGGCCGGCAACATCACGCCCTATCCGCGCAAGATCGTGTACCTGACGCTGAACGCGGTTTCGAATTACATCCGTACCCCGACGCGGCCGGAGTACATCGCGCATCGCGATTTTGCGCCGATCAAGACGGTGGAGGACGACGCACTGGTGCGGCTCGCCCGTGCGCCGCGGCAGGCGGCGGAGTAGGACACTCTCGTGCCCCGGACGCAGCGCAGCGCGAAGCGGTGCGCTGCAGAGCCGGGCCCATACCACACGGATAGTTTTCTTTCTGGGTGCCGGCTCTGCGGAGTAGCGCCATAGTGCGTCGAAGACGCGCGTGAACGCGCTTATGGCGCTGCACCGCGTCCGGACCAACATACTTGATCGGGTAACAACATGAACCTCTTCCGCCTCCTCCAGGCCCGCGCTGCCGCCGGCAAGCCCGTCCGTGTGGCGCTGATCGGCGCCGGCAAATTCGGCTCGATGTTCCTGGCGCAGGTGCCGCACACGACGGGGCTGGAGGTACCCATCATCGTCGACATCGATCGCGACCGCGCGCGCGAGGCCTGCCGCACGGTGGGCTGGAGCGCCGAGCGGATCGCCGCCACCGTCTTCACCGATGATGGCGCGCGCGCCATCGCCGGCGGCGCGATGGACGTGGTGGTGGAGGCGACCGGCAATCCCGCCGTCGGCATCAAACACGCCCGCGCGGCGATCGCGGCCGGCAAGCATATCGTGATGGTCAATGTCGAGGCCGACGTGCTTGCCGGTCCGCTGCTCGCCCAGGAAGCCCGCAAGGCCGGCGTGGTCTACTCGCTCGCCTATGGCGACCAGCCGGCGCTGACCGCGGAAATGGTGGATTGGGCGCGCGCCACCGGTTTTCATGTGGTTGCCGCCGGCAAAGGCACAAAATATCTGCCGGCCTATCACGACGTGACGCCCGACAGCGTCTGGCAGCATTACGGGTTGACCGCGGGCGAGGCGCAATCGGCCGGGATGAATCCGCAGATGTTCAACTCGTTCCTCGACGGTACCAAATCGGCGATCGAGATGGCCGCGATTGCGAACGCCTGCGGACTGGACGTGCCTGCGGAGGGCCTGCTGTTTCCACCCTGCGGCGTCGACGACCTGCCGCATATCATGCGGCCGGGCAGCAAGGGCGGCGTGCTGGAGCGATCGGGCGTCGTGGAGGTGGTCTCCTCGCTCGAGCGCGATGGAAGGCCGGTGTTTCGCGATCTGCGCTGGGGCGTCTACGTCGTGCTGGAGGCGCCGAACGACTACGCCGCCGACTGCTTCAGGCAATACGGCCTCAAGACCGACGGCAGCGGACGGTACGCGGCGATGTACAAGCCCTACCATTTGATCGGCCTCGAGCTGAACATCTCGGTGCTGTCGGCCGCGCTGCGGGGCGAGCCGACCGGGCAGCCCCATGGTTTCCGCGGCGACGTCGCCGCCGTGGCAAAACGCAATCTGCGCGCCGGCGAGATGTTGGACGGCGAAGGCGGCTACACGGTGTGGGGCAAGCTGTTGCCGGCGGCCGCGAGCCTCAAGGCCGGCGCGCTGCCTATCGGGCTGGCGCATCGCGTGAGGCTGAAGCACGACGTCGCCCATGGCGAGATCGTGCGCTGGAGCGATGTCGAGTTCGACGCGGGCAACGAGACGATCAGGACGCGGAAGGCCATGGAAGCGGCGTTCATTAGCGCAGAGTAGGCCCTGTACTCATAAAATCGAGATTTATTGGTGCGGACTGAGCGATGTCCGCTGGCCGCCACATGTGCGCGACAGAGGGGCGAACATGCTCTGCTGAGTTCCGCCGCCTTCACCAGTCCATTGATTTCAGTGGCAACCATGGCAAGGTAGCTCGCGCGGCACAACCAGTTGGACGCATGATGATGGTGGGCTCGGTCGTCAATGAAGATCGGCTCGCGAAAGAAAGTTTTTCTTTTGGGCCCTTTGAATTAATCCCGGAGCGGAGACGTCTAGAAAAATCGGGTGTACCACTTCAGTTGGGCGCCCGTAGCTTGGACATCCTTACAGTTCTTGTCGAGCATGCTGGCGAAGTTGTCAGCAAGAAGACTCTGCTAGCTCGGGTTTGGGCCGGCGTCACCGTCGACGAGGGTAGCCTTAGATTTCATATGGCGGGCTTGCGCAAGGTGCTCGGCGATGGAGAGGCCGGAGCGACGTATGTCACGACCGTGCCAGGACAAGGGTATAGCTTCGTGGCGCCTGTCTCACGAACGCTCAAGCCTGTTGCTGAAATCGCAAAATCGGGTCGACGCTCAACATTTCCGAATCGCCTTGGCAGGATGATTGGCAGGGACGACGCCGTGCAAGCGATCTCCTCGCATCTTATGGCCGAACGATTCGTGTCCATTGTCGGTCCGGGCGGGATCGGAAAAACAACTCTGGCAATATCTGTCGGCCACCAACTCACTACAGAGTTTGCCGATCTGGTTCACCTTATTGACCTGGGCTCACTTTCTGATCCGCATCTCGTGGCGGGTACGATCGGCTCGGCGCTCGGACTTGCCGTTGACGATCGCGATCCTATCCCCGGCCTTCTGGCCGCACTGCGAGACATTCGAGTTTTGCTGGTGCTCGATAGCTGCGAGCGTGTGATTGAGGCGGCTTCTGCGCTGGCAGAAACCATCTTCGAGGAAACGCCGCAAGTTTACATCTTGGCAACAAGCCGTGAAACCTTGCGGGTCAGAGGCGAGCACGTTCATTGGATAGCTCCCCTCGAGTTTCCGCCTGAGGGTCCCAATGCACGAGAGGCGATGGCATACGCTGCAGTACAGCTTTTTGTCGAACGCGTTACAGCAAGTCAGCCTCAGTTCATACTCAACGACGTCGATGCACCGGTCGTGGCCGAGATCTGCCGAAAGCTCGACGGAATCCCCCTCGCAATCGAACTCGCAGCTGGTCGTGTGGGCGCTTACGGAGTCCATGACGTTTTGCGGCTCCTCGACCACAAGTTCGAGCTCTGGCGAGGCCGGCGAACGGCGTTGCCGCGACACCAGACTCTGGCTGCAACGCTCGACTGGAGCTACGATCTTTTGCCGGAGCTTGAGCAGATTATCCTGCGCCGACTATCTGTTTTCGTTGGGCCGTTTACGATCGAGGCTGCCTTCGCGATCGCGGCCGGAGATGATTTGGACGATTCGCAGGTGATCGAGTCCGTTGCCAGTCTTGCCGCCAAGTCACTTCTGACAGCGAACGCTCGTCTCGCCATCCCGCTATACCGATTGCTGGATACCACCCGCGGGTATGTGCAGGAAAAGTTGGCCAGAAGCGATGATGCAAACCTCGTTGCTCGCCGTCATGCTGTCTATCATTTAACTTTATTCGAGCGGATTGGGGTCGAGCTGTCCGGTTTCCGGAAGAGCGAAAATGCGTCTGCCTCCAAGCTCGTTCGGTCCCTGAAAGGGGCAGGAAGCAACAATCTGACCGAAGCATCGGTTGCCACTAATGGTCGGCCGATCGATGAGATCCGCGTTGCCCTCGACTGGGCGCATGGCAAGTCTGGTGATTCGCTGCTAGCGCTCGACCTCACGGCCGCTGCCGCACCGGTCTGGATTCATCATATGCTCATAGACGAATGTCGGGAGCGGACAGAGCAAGCGGTTTTCCAAATCGACGAAAAGCTGGGTCGTGACGCGCGCCGGGAGCTCCGCCTCTTCTTCACTTTGGCGGTTGCGCATATGGAATCGACCGGGGACGCTGCGATCATCGACGATGCGTGGTTGCGTGTATCCCGATTGGCTGAAGAACTGGACGACAACGAATATCAGCTGAGGAGCTTATGGGGTCTCTGGATAGGGCGATACCTAAGAGGCGATTTCCCCGGTGCACTGCAGATCGCCGAAAAATTCGTCAACCTGCCTGATGGCGCTATCGATGTCGCTGATCGTTTCGTCGGAGAGCGGATTTTGGGAGTGACGCGGCACATTCTAGGGGACCAAGCCGGCGCCCGGCGACATCTGGAAAAAATGCTGGCAGGCTACGTCGCGCCGCCAGGGCAAATGCACGCCCTGCGATATCAGTTTGATCAACATGTGGCTGCCCGAACGTACTACAGCCAAACGCTTTGGTTGTTGGGTTTTCCGGACCAGGCAGCCGCGGTCGGCAAACACGCCTTCGATCATGCGACGGCACTTGGACACGATTTTTCTCTTCTCTATGCGATTGCCTTCGGCGCTTGCCCTCTAGCGCTTGAGATCGGCAATTTTGATGCTGCGGAAGCGCTCATCTCAACTATGCTTCATCGAGAAGCGACGTTCAGAGCAATGGGAGTATGGGGCCGCTGTTATGCGGGTATTCTGGAGATGAAGGGTGGCCACACCGCTGCGGGCCTTGCCCTGCTTCGCGAAGGCTTGAATGGCTTCCCCCCGACCGGCTTTCAAAGCCGCTATTTATTCCTTCTGGGCAATCTCGCACTCGGTGAGTCTGATATCGGCGATCACCGCGGAGCCAATACAACGATCGAAAGGGCGCTGGCTCAATCGGAAAGGAACGAGGACCGCTGGTTCGTCGCTGAACTGCTGCGCATCAAGGGTATCCTGGCGCTCAATCAAGGTGGCGCGGAGGCGCTCGTGTCGGCCGAAGCGCACCTCAATCACTCTCTCGAGTGGTCACGCCGCCAAGGCGCAATATCCTGGGAGCTCAGGACGGCGACAACTCTGGCATCCCTGATGCAGAAGCAGTCGCGTATCGGTGAGGCACGGGAGCTGCTAGCGCCCCTTTACGTTCGTTTCTCCGAGGGACTTGCCACTGCAGATTTAGTCAAAGCTCGTTCTCTGCTGACATTGTTGAACGAGCCAACCTAGCTTGGATCAATAAGGATTCGCAGCGTGATAGAGCCAATGCACGCCAGCCGCTACGAGAAAGAAGATGCCACGCCCACTCACCCCCGCAGAGCGTGATCTGGTTGCCTTTATTCTAGGTCAGCATTCGCCCTTGCAGGACCATTTTGGGCTCGTCGAGGAAATGAACGACGGTGGGATGGGTAGCCTTCTCTTTGTCGGCGCGGCAGATCGGCGTTTCGGCCGATGTATTGGCGAATGCGAATTCGACGATGCCGATGGAGTGCTGGTGTCGGTCGCGCTGAACCTCGGCCAGCGCGACGAGTTGTTTGAACTTGATCTGTGGAAAGTCGACTTTTCGCCGCTACAGAGGATCGCCGTCCTAGGTGATGTCCGTCCCTCACGGTGGTTGCGACACACGCTCAGATAAGCCAGATCTGAAGCCGTTCGAACCGGCTCGGCCAGCGGACCGCTCCGGGTCACAGTCTGACCTGGGCAACGATCCCGGACGTATCCGCTTTGGCTCTCGGTCAGGGAAGCAGTCGCTCTTGCTTTGCCTGCCTGAACCACTTCCGGAACATGTCTTCCGTATCCATCATCTCGGTGAAGCCGGCGCGGTTGATCTTCACGGTCGAGACGATCGAGGGCGGACCGGATTCGGTGTGGCCATAGCGCAGGCTGTAATCGGCGTATTGGAACGAGAGGCCGACGAATTCGGCCAGCGCAGGCGATGCTAGGTCGTGCTTGCGCCGCAGCGCATCCCAGGGAGCGACCCAGCTCGGGAATTCCCTCGCGAGCGACAGCGGGACCGGCCTGCCCGGCTTCATCTCCAGTGCATCGGCGACCGCAGGCCAGATGTTCTCCCAGGTAAAGACGTCGCCATTGGTCACATTGAAGGCCTCGTTGCGCGCGGCCTCGGCCTCGCCCGACCAGGCGATGGCGCGGGCGAGAAGATCGACGTCGACGGCCTGCCCCACCCGCGGAGCGCCGCCGGGGTAGTCGAGCGGCCTGCCCTGCTCGCGCAGCATCGCGGCATAGACGCCGAGCGGCGGGATCAGGTCCATGGCGCCGCCCATGGCGAGACCGACGATCAGCACCGGCCGCAGGATGCTCCAATGCCAAGCCTTGCCGGTTTGGAGGTCGCGCAAGAAGTTTTCCTGCGCCCAGTAGAAGTTGGGCTGCTCGTACATTTCGGAGCGGCCTTCGCGGGCCGGCACGGTCAAGGGGCGAACGTGGACACCATAGGCCTTGGTGCCCTGCAGCAGGGCGACGTGCCTGAGGCCGGGCGCCACAGGCTCGAGCGCACCCATCAAATTGCGCAGCATCAAATCGTTGGTCTTGATTTGCTGCGGGTCGCGCCAGCCGTCGACGAGCTGCGGCGCCTCGTAGAGCGCGGCGTAGATCAGATGCGTTGCGCCGCTCAGTTCCGAGGCGGCACGCCCGCAATCCGCTGCGCTGGTCAGGTCGATCGGTACATGACGGGCACCGTAGAGGTCGCGCGGCTTCCGCCGGGACAGGGCAATGACATCGCACCCGCCCGAGACGCCGAAGTGTCGCAACGCGGCATTGCCGACGAGACCGCTCGCTCCGGCGACCACGATTTTCTTGCCCGTCATGCGCGAGCCTCCCTAGTTTTTGAATGACCGAATAGCAGATCGCTTGCAGGCCCGACTTGCGTCAGGCCGGCGTTCGCACCTGCGAGGCGCCCATGAGACTTGATTCCGGCGAAGCGCCCGGTCATCCTCGCCGCGGAACCGCAACGATCGGAATTCCATCTTCGAGTGCCCGCAAGGGCCGTTCGGAAACGCCACAACGTCTCAACAGACAACGTCGAGCGTCGACGAAGACAAGACGACACCAAGATCGGTCCCTGGTCGAAGCATCGACTTAACGGAGGGAAGCGCATGGAACGTCGTAAATTCCTGACGGCAGGCGGATTGGGCCTCGCCGCCAGTGCCGTCGCTGCGCCGGCGATCGCGCAGTCGATGCCCGAGATCAAATGGCGATACGCCGCGAGCTGGCCGAAGGCGCTGGATACGCTCTACGGCGGCTGCGAGTATTTCGCC
>NZ_JADPIQ010000128.1:0-452500 GCF_023073015.1 Bradyrhizobium sp. 87 | reverse complement strand
GCGTTCAGACAGGATTTCACGTGTCCCGCCTTACTCATGGATACATCATCGCATTACTCGTACGGGGCTATCACCCTCTAAGGCCCAGCTTTCCTGACTGGTTCCGATTGTCTTTGATGTATCACTGGCCTGGTCCGCGTTCGCTCGCCACTACTAACGGAGTCTCTGTTGATGTCCTTTCCTCCAGGTACTTAGATGTTTCAGTTCCCTGGGTTTGCTTGAAACCTCCTATGTATTCAGAAGTCTCATACCTTCTTTTGATAACCGGAAATCCAAAACCTCTTCGATCGAAATCTAAAGGCCTAGGCATCTCACATTTCTGTTCGAACCCCACACCACAGTCTTTCGACTGAGGTCTTGGAGTTCCGGCTATCGAAGGTGGGTTTCCCCATTCGGAAATCCATGGATCAAAGCTTCTTCGCAGCTCCCCACGGCTTATCGCAGCGTAGCACGTCCTTCATCGCCTCTCAGCGCCAAGGCATCCACCGAACACCCTTAAGGCACTTGATTGCTCTCATTATCAATGTCCACACACTCGGCAGAATGTTGTCTGCAGAACTACCTTGCGGCACGCGCCCTCGATGAACGCTATCTGCAGCCGGACAATGATTAGAAAGACCAGCTTGCTTCGTAAGATCGTTCCGATAGCGAGGCGGTCAAGCTTCGCTAAAAGGATCATTTACAACTCGCTTGTCTTTCAAAGCAGCCTTGTGAGCTACAATGGAAGACGCACGAGCGCCGAAATGATCCGGAGATAATGAAGTATCGCGCAACAATTACTTGTTGCCCGATCCAACTCGGATCGATCTCCTCTTTACGATGTCAGAAATCACGCAGCTTACTGTCCATCCGGACTAGTAAGTGCGAAGTGATGTTTCGCGGACGACGGTATGAGCAGCCGGTGATCAAACCATCTGGTGGAGCCAGACGGGATCGAACCGACGACCTCATGCTTGCAAAGCACGCGCTCTCCCAGCTGAGCTATGGCCCCGTAACCAGAAGACGAATGCTCACTCGATGAGTGTGGTGGGCCTGGGAAGACTTGAACTTCCGACCTCACGCTTATCAAGCGCGCGCTCTAACCAACTGAGCTACAAGCCCCTAACGCATATCCAGTCAAGGACCAGGGATTCTGCAAGGTTGCAGCCCCAGCGCGTGTTCGTCCGCGAAGAAAGAGAAACGAAGACGGCGAAATCCCGCCAATGCAGCTCAACGATCCTGACGACCGTTGGCCACTGATGTTTCTAAAACGGTTCGATAGAAGCAAGCTTCTGAAGAACCATCCTTAGAAAGGAGGTGATCCAGCCGCAGGTTCCCCTACGGCTACCTTGTTACGACTTCACCCCAGTCGCTGACCCTACCGTGGCCGGCTGCCTCCCTTGCGGGTTAGCGCACCGTCTTCAGGTAAAACCAACTCCCATGGTGTGACGGGCGGTGTGTACAAGGCCCGGGAACGTATTCACCGTGGCGTGCTGATCCACGATTACTAGCGATTCCAACTTCATGGGCTCGAGTTGCAGAGCCCAATCCGAACTGAGACGGCTTTTTGAGATTTGCGAAGGGTTGCCCCTTAGCGTCCCATTGTCACCGCCATTGTAGCACGTGTGTAGCCCAGCCCGTAAGGGCCATGAGGACTTGACGTCATCCCCACCTTCCTCGCGGCTTATCACCGGCAGTCTCCTTAGAGTGCTCAACTAAATGGTAGCAACTAAGGACGGGGGTTGCGCTCGTTGCGGGACTTAACCCAACATCTCACGACACGAGCTGACGACAGCCATGCAGCACCTGTGTTCCAGGCTCCGAAGAGAAGGTCACATCTCTGCGACCGGTCCTGGACATGTCAAGGGCTGGTAAGGTTCTGCGCGTTGCGTCGAATTAAACCACATGCTCCACCGCTTGTGCGGGCCCCCGTCAATTCCTTTGAGTTTTAATCTTGCGACCGTACTCCCCAGGCGGAATGCTTAAAGCGTTAGCTGCGCCACTAGTGAGTAAACCCACTAACGGCTGGCATTCATCGTTTACGGCGTGGACTACCAGGGTATCTAATCCTGTTTGCTCCCCACGCTTTCGTGCCTCAGCGTCAGTATCGGGCCAGTGAGCCGCCTTCGCCACTGGTGTTCTTGCGAATATCTACGAATTTCACCTCTACACTCGCAGTTCCACTCACCTCTCCCGAACTCAAGATCCTCAGTATCAAAGGCAGTTCTGGAGTTGAGCTCCAGGATTTCACCCCTGACTTAAAGACCCGCCTACGCACCCTTTACGCCCAGTGATTCCGAGCAACGCTAGCCCCCTTCGTATTACCGCGGCTGCTGGCACGAAGTTAGCCGGGGCTTATTCTTGCGGTACCGTCATTATCTTCCCGCACAAAAGAGCTTTACAACCCTAGGGCCTTCATCACTCACGCGGCATGGCTGGATCAGGCTTGCGCCCATTGTCCAATATTCCCCACTGCTGCCTCCCGTAGGAGTTTGGGCCGTGTCTCAGTCCCAATGTGGCTGATCATCCTCTCAGACCAGCTACTGATCGTCGCCTTGGTGAGCCATTACCTCACCAACTAGCTAATCAGACGCGGGCCAATCTTTCGGCGATAAATCTTTCCCCGTAAGGGCTTATCCGGTATTAGCACAAGTTTCCCTGTGTTGTTCCGAACCAAAAGGTATGTTCCCACGCGTTACTCACCCGTCTGCCGCTGACGTATTGCTACGCCCGCTCGACTTGCATGTGTTAAGCCTGCCGCCAGCGTTCGCTCTGAGCCAGGATCAAACTCTCAAGTTGGACTTGAACTTTGAACCGGCTGATCACAACGTTTTGACGAGGTCCCACCATTTTTCATCGACCGAAGTCGATGAGCTGCCCGCGATTCACATCGCTGGCAACGATGGTGTAACCTTAAAACGTGTACCGCCGAAGTCTTTCGTCCCCTCTCAGAACTCAAAAGCCGAAGCTCTTCAGTATCCGAGAGGCGCAAGGACTCCGCCGTCCACGTTTCTCTTTCTTCATCTTCACTTGTCAAACAGCCCGGGACCAGGAGGTCCCAACCTTCCAGAAAGGAAGGGTTCCGACACCCTTACCGACGATGGATGAACTCCAATCGACTTACGTCGACTGTTGTGTCACTCAACAAGGTGAGGAGCATCAGTGGCGCGTTCGCTCGCCTTGGTCAGTGACCCGGCGGCGCCGCGCTCAGTGGTCGGGTTATAGGCCCCGCCCATCGGGGTTGTCAACGACCATTGTCAGAAAATCGTCGCACGGTGGATTGTTCGAAAAATCCACGCGATTACAGCAGGTTAGAAAGTCGGTGAGCGGCTGGATCGCGCCGGCGCGGAGAAAAAACTCAAAAAAAGTTTGGGCTCGAGAGGGCTCCGGAGGCGGCATGAGGCGACTTGGACGCGACTTGGATCGCTCGTCCCTGGAAGGCCCCTGACGCCCGGCCGTTCGGGAAACTTTTCCATATTAGGCGCCGTACTTGAGCCACAATCCCCCGGCGTTCTGGTACAGACAAAGCTTGAATCGCAGGGATGCCAGTGGGGGCTGCCGGCGGTTTGTGTGGGGTCAGAGGAAGGCGATCATACGATGAAGCGGCCTTCTTCAGACATTCGAGACACATCGAGAGATCTTTTTCCGCTTAGCTGTTCGTAAATTCGGCCGGTCCGACATCTGGGCCTTCTGACCGCGGACGCCTATGCGGCTTGCCTTTTCCAGAGACGCCCCGAAGAGGGCGGCTCAAGGAGGGGCTCGAAACAGGGTTGCTCGAAACGGGGCTGCTCGAAATCGGGCTCTCGGATCGTTGATTGGGGGACTTGGGTTGAACCATAGGACGTCACGCGGCGCTTACGGGCGTGAGACCGGGATCATCGATCTCGGCCACGAGCCGCCGCTGTCCGTCGATGGTTCGGAAGCCGCCGTCATCGATCGCCGCCGCGTCTCGGTGCAATGGTTCAGCGGGACGATTCTAACCGGACTTTGCGGCGCAGCCCTGATCGGCGGCGCCGTTTTCGCTTCGCTCGACGGCGAGATGACCTTCGCCAAGGTGCCGGAGCGCGTCGAAGGCGCGCTGCGCGGCGCATTCGGCGCAGCCGACCGCACCGCCACGCTGCACAAGAGCGACCGCCTGCCGCCGCCGAGCGAATCCACGGCCTCGCGCAACATCGTGCGCGTCTCGACCGTCGCCCGCGTCGGCAACCGCGACGTGATGCGGGTGCGTCCCTTCATCCGGATTGCCGGCAATCTGTCGATGACGACGAGCGATCTGTCGGCGAAGATCCCGCCATTCAACGCCCAGCGCCTTCTCACCGATGTCGGATCCGATCCGAAGGCGGCATCCGAGGATCCCAACAATCCGGAAGCCGTCGAACCCGACGCCGAGGTCTCGTTCGTCACCAAGGACCTCTCCCAGGTGCTGCCGAAAGCCAAGATTTCCGCAGTGGTGGCGCTCGACGACATCCTGATGCGGGTCCGCGATGCCGCCAACTGGCGCGGCAATGGCGGGGTGCGCTACGCCGCGCTCTCCAATGCTGCGGCCGACGTCTCCGGCGCGACCGGCCCGTCCGATATCAGAAGCGCCTACGCCACCGAAGTGTCGCCGTCCGATCCCTATGCCGGCTTCGAGACGCGCGTGGTGCCGGAAAACGTCACGCTGCTGCCGAAGACCAAAGAGCAGATCACCGGCGGCAATCCCAACGGCGAACGCGTCCACGTGGTCAAGAAGGGCGACAGCGTCGCCGGCGTGCTGCGCGATCTCGGCGCCACGGCCGAGGAGATCAAGGCGATCACCGCGACGCTTGGGCCGCGCGGCCGCGACGGCGGCCTGAAGGAAGGCGAGAAGCTGCGGATCCTGATGGCGCCCGCAAGCCCCGGCGCCCGCCTGCAGCCCTACCGCGTCGTCATCGCCAACGAGACCATGGTCGAGGCGATCGCGGCGCTGTCCGATCTCGGCAAATACGTCGCGGTCGACGTCTCCAGCATGAACACCGTCGCCGACGCGGCGGCGAACGCCAACAGCGACGACGATGACGAGGATGACGGCACGGGCGTGCGGCTCTACCAGAGCATCTACGAGACCGCGATGCGCAACAAAGTGCCGATGCCCGTCATCGACGACATGATCAAGATCTATTCCTACGACGTCGATTTCCAGCGCAAGGTGGCGCCGGGCGATTCATTCGACGTGTTCTACGCCGGCGAAGACGAAGGCGTGACCGCGAGCGAAAAGAACGACGTGCTGTTCGCTTCGCTGACGCTCGGCGGCGAGACCAAGAAATACTACCGCTACCAGAGCCCCGATGACGGCGTCGTCGATTACTATGACGAGACCGGCAAGAGCGCGAAGAAGTTCCTGGTGCGCAAGCCCGTCAACAACGCCATCATGCGCTCCGGCTTCGGCGGCCGCCGTCACCCCATCCTCGGCTATGTGAAGATGCATACCGGCGTCGACTGGGCCACCTCCTACGGCACGCCGATCTTCGCCTCCGGCAATGGCGTGATCGAGAAGGCCGGCCCCGAGGGCGGCTACGGCAAATACATCCGCATCAAGCACAACAACGGCTACGAGACCGCTTATGGCCATATGTCGGCCTTCGCCAAGGGCATGGAGCCCGGCAAGAAGGTGCGGCAGGGCCAGGTGATCGGCTTCGTCGGTTCGACCGGCGCGTCGACCGGCCCGCACGTCCACTACGAAATCCTGGTCAACGGCCGCTTCGTCGATCCGCTGCGTGTGAAACTGCCGCGCGGCCGCTCGTTGGAAGGCCCGATGCTGGCCGGCTTCGAGAAGGAGCGCGACCGGCTCGACGGCATGATGAGCGGCCGCGCCGGTGCCATCGCCCGGATGTCGGACGCCACCGGCGGTCCGTTGCAGGTCACCAACAGGTAAAGCCGGCGAACCGGGCCGAGATCGGCCGGACATATTCAAGCACGAGCCGGATTTGACGACGTCGCGCGGGGCCCGGCTTGGCCGCATCACAACGTCAAGTTTCGTTTGCCAAAGCGGCATGAGGAGCGAATACTTTCCAAAAAACGGGAGGTCTCGCCATGAAGAACAGGCTCGCCTGCGCAGCCTTCGTCGCTGCGGTCGTCTCCGCTACCAGTGTTTCGGCCGAAAACTGGGAGGTCACCAAGCTCGTTCCGGGCTCGGCGTTCCACGGCGTGCACGGGCTTGCGATCGACAAGGCCGGCCATCTGTTTGCCGGCAGCGTCGCGGGCGCGGCGCTCTACGAGGTCGACATCCCCGGCGGTAGCGCGAAGGTTGCAATCCCCGCCCCGATCGGAATGGCCGACGACATCGCATTCGCCCCCGACGGCACCATGGCCTGGACCGGATTCCTGGCCGGCGATCTTTATTCGCGCAAGGGCGACGGCCCGATCAAGAAACTCGCTTCAGGCCTTCCCGGCATCAACTCGCTCGCCTTCCGCAAGGACGGCAGGCTGTACGCCACCACCGTCTTCCTCGGCGACACGCTCTATGAGATCGACGTCGAGGGCGTCAAACCGCCGCGCCAGATCATGGAGAAGATGGGCGGCCTCAACGGCTTCGAGTTCGGTCCCGACGACAAGCTCTACGGTCCGCTCTGGTTCAAGGGACAGGTCGCAAAGGTCGACGTCGACAAGGCCGAGCTGACCGTCGTCGCGGACGGCTTCAAGGTCCCGGCCGCGGTGAACTTCGATTCCAAGGGCGATCTCTGGGTAGTCGACACCGCGCTCGGCCAGCTCGTTCGGGTCGATCCCAAGTCGGGCGCCAAGACCATGGTCGCACAATTGAAGCCGTCGCTGGACAATCTCGCGATCGACGACAAGGACCGAATCTACGTCTCCAACATGGCCGATAACGGCATCCAGGAGGTCGATCCGGCGACCGGCCAGGCGCGGCAGGTGATCATCGGCAAGCTCGCCTTGCCCGGCGGCATCGGCGTCACGTCAGAGAACGGCAAGGATACGATCCACGTCGCCGACGTGTTCGCCTATCGCACGGTGGACGGCGCGACCGGCGAGGTCACCGAGAAGGCGCGCATGCACGCCGCCGGCGTCACGCTCGAATATCCGATGAGCGCAACGGCGAAGGGCAACGATGTGGTCCTATCGAGCTGGTTCACCGGCACGGTGCAGGTGATCGACGGCAAGACCGGGGCCACCCGCGACATGCTGCACGGCTTCAAGGCGCCGCACGACGCGCTCGTGCTCGCGGACGGCAGCATCCTGGTGGCCGAGTTCGGCACCAAATCGCTGGTCCGCGTCAGCGGCGAGCACGGCAAGGATCGCACCACACTGATCGGCGGCCTCGAGGGCCCGGTCGGGCTC
The DNA here is from genome assembly GCF_023073015.1 of Bradyrhizobium sp. 87. Lineage (NCBI taxonomy): Bacteria > Pseudomonadati > Pseudomonadota > Alphaproteobacteria > Hyphomicrobiales > Nitrobacteraceae > Bradyrhizobium > Bradyrhizobium sp. 87. The sequence goes on along the minus strand of NZ_JADPIQ010000128.1, from coordinate 445,207 downwards.
GTCGCTGGATCGCGTGGCGAGGTCTATCTCACCGAAGCCTTTTCCGGCGTGATCTCGATGATCGAGAGCAACGGCGAAAAGACAGTCGTCGCCAAGGACCTGAAAATGCCCGAAGGCATCGCCCGCGCCAGAGACGGCAAGCTGATCGTAGCGGAGGTCGGCGCCAAACGGTTGATCGAAATCGTGCCGGAGACCGGCACGGTTACCGAGATCGCGGCCAATCTTCCAATCGGCCTCGTGGGTGCACCCGGAGGACTGCCGACGCACATTCCGACAGGCGTCGGCATCGGGGAATCCGGCACGATCTATTTCTCTTCTGACATCGAGAACGCGATCTACAAGCTCACGAAGAAATAGGTCGCCGCAGTAAGTTCGCCAACAACCCGCAAAACAAACCGCCCCGGAGAGGTTGACATCTCCGGGGCGGCTTGTTGCTTCAGGCTTCGAATGCCGACGATCAGTTCAGCTTCCGCTTCGACACCGGCGCCTCGAACTGGGCGATCTCCGCGGTCTGCGGCGCCTTGCCGTTGAAGGTCAGCACGTTGCCTTCGGAGGAGATCGCAACGTTGTCGCCGTCCTTGACGTCGCCGGCCAGGATCATCTCGGCGAGCGGATCCTGGACGTGACGCTGGATCACGCGCTTCAGCGGCCGTGCGCCGTAGGCGGGATCCCAGCCCTTGGCGGCGAGCCAGTCGCGGCCCGCAGCGTCGAGCGTCAGCACGATCTTGCGATCGATCAAAAGCTTTTGCAGCCGTGCGAACTGGATCTCGACGATCCGGCCCATCTCGCTCCTCTGCAAGCGATGGAACAGGATGATCTCATCGACGCGGTTCAAGAACTCTGGCCTGAAGTGCGCCCGCACCATGCCCATCACCTGCTCGCGCACGGCCGAGGTATCCTCGCCCTCCGGCTGGTTCACCAGAAACTCCGAACCGAGGTTCGAGGTCATGATGATCAGCGTGTTGCGGAAGTCGACGGTGCGGCCCTGGCCGTCGGTGAGGCGGCCGTCGTCGAGCACCTGCAACAGCACGTTGAACACGTCGGGATGCGCCTTCTCGATCTCGTCGAACAGCACGACCTGGTAGGGCCGGCGCCGCACCGCTTCGGTGAGCGCACCGCCCTCGTCATAACCGACATAGCCCGGAGGCGCGCCGATCAGCCGCGAGACCGAGTGCTTCTCCATGTACTCGGACATGTCGAGGCGGACCATCGCGGTCTCGTCGTTGAACAGATACTCGGCGAGCGCTTTCGTCAGCTCGGTCTTGCCGACGCCGGTGGGCCCGAGGAACATGAACGAGCCGGTCGGCCGGTTCGGGTCCTGCAGCCCCGCGCGCGAACGGCGAACGGCGGTCGCGACCGCACGCACGGCCTCGGCCTGGCCGACGACGCGCTTGCCGAGCGAGTCCTCCATCCGCAGGAGCTTGTCTTTCTCGCCTTCGAGCATCTTGTCGACGGGCACGCCGGTCCAGCGCGAGACCACCTGCGCGATGTGGTTGGCGGTGACCGCCTCCTCCATCATCTCGCCGGAGTTCTCCTTGGCCTCGATCTCCGCAAGCTGCTTTTCCAATTCGGGGATCCGGCCATAGGCCAGCTCGCCGGCCTTCTGGAATTCACCGCGCCGTTGTGCGTTGGCAAGTTCAACCCGCAAGCCGTCGAGCTCGGCCTTCAGTTTCTGAGCGTCGGAGAGCTTGTTCTTCTCCGCGCTCCAGCGTGCGGTGAGCGCCGCGGACTTCTCCTCGAGATCGGCCAGCTCCTTCTCCAGCGTCTGCAGGCGGCTCTTCGACCCGGCATCGCTTTCTTTCTTCAACGCTTCCTGTTCGATCTTCAGCCGGATGATTTCCCGATCCATCGAATCCAGCTCTTCCGGCTTGGAATCGACCTGCATCTTGAGCCGCGCGGCCGCCTCGTCCATGAGGTCGATGGCCTTGTCCGGCAGGAAGCGGTCGGTGATGTAGCGGTTGGACAGGGTCGTGGCGGCGACCAGCGCGGAATCGGTGATCCGCACGCCGTGGTGCTGCTCGTATTTGTCCTTCAGCCCGCGCAGAATGGAGATCGTATCCTCGACCGAGGGCTCGCTGACGAAGATCGGCTGGAATCGCCGCGCCAGCGCCGCGTCCTTTTCGACGTGCTTCTGGTACTCGTCGAGCGTGGTGGCGCCGATGCAGTGCAGCTCGCCGCGGGCGAGCGCAGGCTTGAGCAAATTGGACGCGTCCATCGCGCCATCGCCCTTACCAGCGCCGATCAGCGTGTGCATCTCGTCGATGAACAGGACGAAATTACCATCGCTCCCGGTCACCTCCTGCAGCACGGCCTTCAGCCGCTCCTCGAACTCGCCGCGATATTTTGCACCTGCAATCAGCGAGCCGAGGTCGAGCGACAGCAGCTTCTTGTCCTTCAGGCTCTCCGGCACGTCACCGTTGACGATGCGCAGCGCCAAGCCCTCGGCGATGGCGGTCTTGCCGACGCCGGGTTCGCCGATCAGGACGGGATTGTTCTTGGTCCGGCGCGACAGCACCTGGATCGTGCGGCGGATCTCCTCGTCGCGGCCGATGACCGGGTCGAGCTTGCCGTCGCGCGCCGCCTGAGTGAGGTCGCGGGCATATTTCTTCAGCGCGTCATACGCGTTCTCGGCCGTGGCGGAGTCCGCCGTTCGGCCCTTGCGCAGCGCTTCGATCGCCGCGTTGAGGTTTTGCGGGGTGACGCCGCCCTTGGCCAGGATCGCGCCCGCCTCGCTGGTCTTCTCCAGCGCCAGGCCGAGCAGCAGCCGCTCGACGGTGACAAAGCTGTCGCCGGCCTTCTCGCCAGCCTTTTCGGCGGCGTCGAAGGTGCGCGCGAGTTCGGGCGCCAGATAGATCTGGCCGGCTCCGCCGCCAGAGACCTTCGGCACCTTGTTCAGGGCGTCCTCGGTCGCCTTCAGGATTGCGCGGGAATTGCCGCCGGCGCGGTCGATCAGGCCGGCAGCGAGGCCTTCATTGTCGTCCAGCAGCACCTTCAGGACGTGCAGGGTCGAAAACTGCTGGTGCCCTTCGCGCACCGCAAGCGACTGCGCGGACTGGACGAAGCCTCTGGAGCGTTCGGTATATTTTTCGATGTTCATTTCGTGGTCTTTCCCTCGGCCTGCCCCTGGAGCCCTCAAAGGCACTCCAAACGGCATCTTCATTGGGTTTCCGATTACCGCATTGACGTTTCTCAACCGGCAACGGTCGTTATCAGCCGGCGCTGGCGCCGGCCTGACCCAGATGTGGGAAGCGAGGCCTCGGACCGGAAGAGGCGAGTTCACAATTTCGTGCGCGGATCCGCCCGCTTGGCGCCGGTGGGCCGAATCCCCTAAGTAGCGGCATGACACCCAGCGCAATGACAATCAGCCAGACCGCCGAGATCACCGGGCTCTACCGCTACCCGATCAAGGGCCTGACGCCGGAGGCCCTGCCCCGCGTCTCCCTGCGAGCCGGCCAGACCCTGCCCGCCGACCGCCGCTACGCCATCGAGAACGGCCCGAGCGGCTTCGATCCGGAAGCACCGCAGTGGAAGCCGAAGATCCAGTTCCTGATGCTGGCGCGGAATGAGCGGCTAGCTTCGCTCGACAGCCGGTTCGAGGACGCGACCAATTGCCTGACCATCCGCAAGGACGGCCAGATCGTCGCCAGCGGCGATCTCGAGACCGCCGCCGGGCGCGCCGCCATCGAGGACTATTTCAGGGAAAATTTTCAGCCGGAGCTGAAGGGCCCGCCCAAGATCCTGTCCGGCCGCGACCACAGCTTTTCAGACGTCGCCCGCAAGGTCGTGTCCATCATCAATCTCGACAGCGTCCGCACGCTCGAGACCATGCTCGGCGGCGCCGCCGTCCACCCGCTACGCTTCCGCGCCAATCTCTACGTGAAGGGCTGGCCGGCCTGGTCCGAGCTCGACCTCGTCGGCCAGACGCTCGCGATCGGACAGGCCCGGCTGCAAGTGGTCAAGCGCATCAAGCGCTGCCCGGCCACCAATGTCGACCCTGATACCGCCAAGCGCGATCTCGAAATCCCCGCCACGCTCTCGAGCAATCTCGGCCACATGGACTGCGGCATCTATGCCGAGGTGATCGCTGAAGGCGACATCGGCGTGGGCGACGCGGTTGCATTGGAACAGCCGAAGCTGGTGTGACGCTGCGCGCTGGCCCCGCTCCGCCATTGCGAGCGAAGCGAAGCAATCCAGGAATGCGCCCGCGGAGACAGTCTGGATTGCTTCGTCGCTTCGCTCCTCGCAATGACGGCCGTCAGTTCGGCATCACATACGCATAGATCCGGCCGCGCGAGACCGGTGCTTCGCGAACGCGGTTGCCGTTGTTGCCGGAGATCATGATCGGATTGCCCTGCGCGTCGACACCGGTGATGATGCCGACATGACCGCCCCGGCCACCACGCGACATCACTGCGATGGCGCCGACCTGCGGACCGGACACGCGCGTGCCGTAATGCGCGAACGAATTCGCCATGTCGGAGCCGGTGCCACGATGACCGGTCTTTTCGAGCACCATGTTCATGAAGCGCGCGCACCACAGGCTACCGCGACCGGTCGGATTGCCGCCGACATAGCGGCGTGCCTCGGACACGAGGCCCGACCCACCGCCGAAGCCGCCGCCGCTCGTCGCGCTATTGGCCATGCCGCCGTCATTCGCGTTAGTGGCTATCCCACCTCCACGCCTCATAATTCGACGGCTGGCGCGCGTGGTCATCTCACCGCTGGTAACCATTCCAGCGTTGCCGCTCATGGCCATTCCACGGCTGCCGCTCATGGCCATTCCACCACTGCCGCTCATAGCCGTTCCAGCGCTGCCGCTTATGGCGATGCCGCCGCTATTGGCGTTCGGATCATAGCTGGCGAAGGTGTTGCCGAAGCCGTTCGCCTGCAATTGCGCCGCGCCGCGCTCGAAGCGCGAGCCGCGTGCATGCCGGTAATGATGATGTCTGCTGGCGTGATGCGCGTAAGCGTGCCGCTCTGCGCTATGACGATGAGGTCGTGCTGACGCCGGAGAAGTGAAGGCGGCGAACGCCGCGAAGAAAACAGCCAGCGCAACGACACAGCGCGACAGGCGAGACGCAAACAACTCGAACATTCTTCATCCTTCGTTGACACCCCACTTCCCCGTCGGCCCGTGCGGTGGCCGACATCCGCGGGCTGTATCAGTATCCTGATGTGGCGAGAACAAGACGCGGCCCCTAAGAATTTGGACGATGATTAATAAGTGCTACCATCGTATGCGCTGACCGCAGGACGGCATTCCAAAGCCGCAGCCACCTCAGGGAGAAAACCGGATGCCTCACGCCCTCACGAAGGACAATTGTCGACTCTATTTCGAAGAAGCGGGCACGGGCACGCCGATTATTTTTCTGCACGAATTCGCGGCCGACTACACCAATTGGGAGCCGCAGATGCGCTACTTCTCGCGCGGCCATCGCTGCATCACCTATTCCGCACGCGGCTACACGCCATCGGACGTGCCTGATGGCGAGGTCTACCGCTACACGCATTTCTACACCGATGCGCTCGCGGTGCTCGATCATCTGAAGATCGATCGCGCGCACTTCGTCGGCCTCTCGATGGGCGCCTATTCGTCGCTCCAGATCGGGCTCAACGCGCCCCAACGTGCGCTGTCGATGACGCTCGCCGGCGTCGGCTCGGGCTCGGAGATCGAGAACCTCGACGCTTGGCGCCAGCAGTGCCGCGCCAACGCGGAGCAATTCGAGATGCTCGGCTCAGCCGAAGTCGCAAAAGTCACGCGCGAGGCGCCGAGCCGGATTCCCTTCCTGGTGAAGGACCCGCGCGGTCACGCCGATTTCTATGCCGCCCTGGCGCGGCACGATGCCAAGGGATCAGCGCGGACGATGCGCGGCTTCCAGGCCGGCCGTCCCTCGATCTTTACGATGACGGACGCGATCAGAGCGGCCACGACGCCGGCACTCATCATCTGCGGCGACGAGGACGATCCGTGCGTGGGCGTAAGCCTGTTTCTGAAGAAGCATCTGCCGGCGGCAGGGCTCGCCATGTTTCCAAAGTCCGGCCACGTCCTCAATCTCGAAGAGCCAGCGCTGTTCAACGAAACGGTGGAACGGTTCGTCACGCTGGTGGAAGCGGGAAGATGGCCGGTGCGCGACCCGAGGTCACTGGCGGCGCATTAGCGCGAAGGCGTCACCAGGTACTGGGTCGCGTAGATGGGGTAACGGGCCGGCCTACTTCCTGCCGCCCCGCGTCAGCAGAAACACGCCCTGCTCGCCGAACAGATTCCACACCCACCAAGGCATCCGCAGCCGCAGCGGACGGCCGTAGAGGTCGAGCGCCTCGGCACGTTCCATCTTGACGTCGATCGCGTCGCAGAGCTCGACGAAATCCTTGATGGTGCAGAAATGGATGTTGGCGGTGTCATACCAGCTTGCCGGCAGGTTCTCCGTGCGCGGCATGTGGCCGCCGATCAGGAGCTGGAGCCGCATCTTCCAGAAGCCGAAATTCGGGAACGACACGATGGCGCGGCGGCCGATGCGCAGCAAATTCTCCAGCACCACTTTCGGCTGCCGCGTCGCCTGCAACGTCTGCGACAGGATCACGTAGTCGAAGGCGTCATCCGGATAATTCACGAGGTCGGTGTCGGCATCGCCCTGCACCACCGCAAGACCCTTGGCGACGCAGCGGTTGACGCCCTCGCGCGACAGCTCGATGCCGCGGCCGTCGACGCCGCGGGTTTCCAGCAGTTGGAGCAGGTCGCCCTCGCCGCAGCCGACGTCGAGCACCTTCGAGCCCGGCTTGACCATGTTGGCCACCAGCACATGGTCCGCGCGAAAATCACCGGGCTGCCCGGTCGCAAGGCCGCCCAGCGGCAACGCTTCCTGTACAGACATGACTAGCCGTCCTTAAGCATTATTGGCGGTGAGCCCGCGCGCCTTGCCTGCCGATTGCAGGAAGGCGCGGGAGATATCAAGGAATTCGGGCACGTCGAGCAGGAAGGCGTCGTGACCGCGATCGGTCTCGATTTCGGCGAACGACACCCGCGCGCTCGACGCATTCAGCGCGTGCACCAGCGCGCGCGATTCCGAGGTCGGGAACAGCCAGTCGCTGGTGAAGGAGACCACGCAGAAGCGGGTCTGGATTCCCGCGAACGCCTTCGCCAGCACACCGCCGTGGTCGGCGGCGATGTCGAAATAGTCCATCGCGCGGGTCAGATAGAGATAGGAGTTGGCGTCGAAGCGCTCGACGAAGGACGAGCCCTGGTAGCGCAGATAGGACTCAACCTGGAAGTCGGCGTCGAAAGAGAAAGTCGGCAGCTCGCGGTCCTGCATGCGCCGCCCGAATTTTCGATGCAGCGCGGCGTCGGAGAGATAGGTGATGTGCGCCGCCATCCGGGCGACAGCGAGGCCACGATGCGGATGGATACCTCGATCGGCATAGCCGCCATGGTGCCAGTCGGGGTCGGCCATCACCGCCTGACGGCCAAGCTCGTGGAACGCGATGTTCTGCGCCGAGTGTCGTGTCGAGCAGGCAATCGCCAGCGAGGAGAACACGCGACTCGGATACGCCGCAGTCCATTGCAGCACTTGCATGCCGCCCATCGAGCCGCCGACGACCGCGAACAGCGTGTCGATGCCGAGCCGGTCGATCAGCATCGCCTGCGCGCGCACCATGTCGGGGATGGTGATGACGGGGAAATCGAGCCCCCAAACCTTGCCGGTCGCGGGATTGATCGAGGCCGGGCCGGTCGAGCCCATGCAGCCGCCGATCACGTTGGAGCAGATGATAAAATATTCGTTGGGATCGAGCGGCCGGCCGGGGCCGACCAAGGTCTCCCACCAGCCGGGCTTGCCGGTGACAGGGTGCACGTTGGCGACGTGCTGGTCGCCGGTCAGCGCATGGCAGATCAGGATCGCGTTGGAGCGATCGGCATTCAGCTCGCCGTAGGTCTGGTAGGCGATCTGGAACGGGCTGAGATCGACCCCGCAGTCGAGCCGCAGCGGCTGCTCCGAGCCGAACTGCGCGACGTGCGAACTCGGATGATCCACCTCGTGCGACCGCTCGTCGGCGGTGATCGCGGGACTCGGAATGGACTGGACGCCAACCATCTGACCATCGACCTCGTTTGCGATCGTAGAAGTGACCGCATTGACATCAGGCCATGAAAAACCCGGCCTGAACGATAGGTTCGGCCGGGATCGAAAGCGTCCCCGGCCTGTTTAGCGAGTTTTTTAACGTGGCTGCAAGCCGGCCGGCTCAAATGACCACGGAACGGGTAAAAACTACCGTCTTGGACGGTTTTCGTCAAGTCACGGCCCGGATCAGCCAAATTCGCCTGTCGCGCCACGGGCGGAAAGGGCCCGATTTCTCTTTGCATTTCTCTTTGCTTTCGCAGCCCCGACTGCCTAATCAGGATATCCATCACAGCGGTGACGGCTCGACTGATCCGCATTGGAAAGCCTCTCAGCAGCACCTGTCAGACATGTCCCAACGTCCGCCCGCGCCACCATCACTCCAGGAATTGCGTAAGGAGATCGACGCGATCGACGAAGGCATGCATCGCCTGCTGATGCAACGCGGCGACATCATCGACCGCCTGATCCAGGTGAAGCAGACCCAGGAGGTCGGCTCGGCGTTCCGCCCGGCACGCGAGGCCTCCATGATGCGCGACCTCGTGCAGCGTCATCGCGGCATCCTGCCGCTCGACACGGTCGAGAGCATCTGGCGCGTCATCATCGCGACCTTCACCTATGTCCAGGCCCCGTTCTCGGTCCACGCCGACATCTCGGCGAGCGAGCCGGCCATGCGCGATTCCGCGCGATTCCATTTCGGCTTCACCGTGCCTTACGTCGCGCATTTCAGCGCGCAGGCGGCGGTCGAGGCCGTCGCGAAGTCCAAGGGCGATCTGGCGCTGGTCTCGGCGACCTCGAGCCGCACGCCGTGGTGGCTGTCGCTGGAAGAAGCTGGCGCGCCAAAGATCATCGCGCGGCTGCCCTTCGTCGAGCGCGCCGACCATCCGGCGGCGTTGCCCGTGTTCGCGGTCTCGCGCGTCGCCGACAGCGCGCTGGTGACGGAGGTCGAGACCTTCAGCGTACGCGTCTCTGGGTGGAATGCGGAGGTCGCGCGCGCCCTGTCGCCGCTCGCCGAGATCGTGGCGGTGCCCGACACCGCCTTCGACGGCGCCGCGCTGCTGGTCTCGGTCACCGCGACAAGCAGCATCGACAAGATCAAGGCTGCCCTGATCGAAGCGGGGGCCTCGGTGCGCTCCACGGCCCTCGTCGGCAGCCACGCAACGCGCTATACGGTGCCCCCGACCGGGTCGAAATCGTAAGTCGCGAACCGCTTAAGCCCACTCCGGAGTTGAAGATGTCCCGCCCCGTGCCGAATCCCGGCATTCTCGATATTGCGCCCTACACGCCCGGCAAGACCCCGGTGGCAGAGCCTGGCCGCAAGGTGTTCAAGCTCTCGGCCAACGAGACGCCGTTCGGGCCCTCGCCGAAGGCGATCGAGGCGTTCAAGCAGGTGGCGGATCATCTGGAAGACTATCCGGAAGGAACCTCGCGCGTGCTGCGCGAAGCAATCGGGCGCACCTTCGGGCTCGATCCCAACCGCGTCATCTGCGGCGCCGGCTCGGACGAGATCCTCAACCTGCTCGCCCACACCTATCTCAGCCACGGTGACGAGGCGATCTCGACCACGCACGGCTTTCTGGTCTATCCGATCGCGACCATGGCGGTCGGCGCGAAGAATGTCATCGCGGCCGAGAAGAACCTCACCTGCGATGTCGACGCCATCCTCAAGGCGGTGACGCCGAAGACAAAGCTGGTCTGGCTCGCCAACCCCAACAATCCGACCGGCACCTATGTGCCGTTCGACGAGGTCAAGCGCCTGCGCGCCGGCCTGCCCTCGCACGTGCTGCTGGTGCTGGACGCAGCCTATTGCGACTACGTCTCGCGCAACGATTACGAGATGGGGATCGAGCTGGTCGCGACCACCGAAAACACGGTGGTGACCCACACCTTCTCCAAGATCCATGGTCTTGCGGCGCTGCGCATCGGCTGGATGTTCGGCCCCGAGCACATCATCGACGCGGTCAACCGCATCCGGGGTCCCTTCAACGTGTCGACGCCGGCCATGTACGCCGCCGTTGCCGCGATCGAGGACACAGCGCACCAGGCCATGTCGAAGCATTTCACCGAGACCTGGCGCAACTGGCTCGCCGAGGAGATCGGCAAGCTCGGGCTGAAGGTGACGCCGAGCGTCGCCAATTTCGTGCTGATCCACTTCCCGACCGAGGGCAAGACCTCGGACGCAGCCGACGCCTTCCTCACCAAGCGCGGGCTGGTGCTGCGCGGCTTGAAGAACTACGGCCTGCCGCATTCGCTGCGCATGACCATCGGCACCGAGGAGGCCAACCGCCTCGTCGTCGAGGGCCTGCGCGACTTCATGGCCGGACGATGAGCGCGACCCCGCACTTCCAGCGCGTCGCGCTGATCGGCTTCGGCCTGATCGGGGGCTCGATCGCACGCGCCGCGAAGCTCCAGGGTCTGGCTTCCGAGATCGTCACCACCGCGCGCTCGGAGAAGACGCGCGCACGCGTGATGGAGCTCGGCATCGTCGATCAGGTCGTCGCGACCAATGCGGAAGCCGTGAAGGACGCCGATCTCGTCATCCTCTGCATTCCCGTCGGCGCCTGCGGCCCGGTGGCGCAGGAGATCTCCGCGCATCTCAAACCCGGCGCGATCATCTCCGACGTCGGCTCGGTCAAGGGCGCCATCGTCAGGGATATGGCGCCGCACCTGCCGGAAGGCGTCCATTTCGTGCCGGCGCATCCCGTCGCAGGCACCGAGCATTCGGGTCCCGATTCCGGCTTCGCCGAGCTCTTCATCAACCGCTGGTGCATCCTCACCCCGCCGGAGGGCGTTGATGCGGCTGCCACCGATCGCCTGCGCGCGTTCTGGGCGGCGATGGGTGCCAAGGTCGAGATCATGACGCCGGATCATCATGATCTCGTGCTCGCGATCACCAGCCATCTGCCGCATCTGATCGCCTACACCATCGTCGGCACCGCCGACGAGCTGGCGCAGGTGACGGAGTCAGAGGTCATCAAGTTCTCCGCCGGCGGCTTTCGCGACTTCACGCGCATCGCCGCCTCCGATCCGACGATGTGGCGCGACGTCTTCCTCGCCAACAAGGAAGCCGTGCTGGAGATGCTCGGCACCTTCACTGAGGATCTGGCAAAGCTCACCCGCGCAATCCGCCGCGGCGATGGCGAGGCGCTGTTCGACCACTTCACCCGCACCCGCGCCATCCGCCGCGGCATTGTCGAAATCGGCCAGGATTCGGCCGCGCCCGATTTCGGCCGGCCGCATGCGCAGCTCGGCAACAAGCCGTAGCACCGAAGTGGCCCGGATGGAGCGCAGGCGTAATCCGGGACTTCCGTCGCTTGAGGCAGGATTCCCGGATCGCGCTTCTCTCCATCCGGGCTACGAGCCTGCGTGGCTCCGTGACTAGAATGGGTAGTACCGGATCTGCGTCATGACGACGTTGTCGTCGGTCTTCGGCGCGCCGCCGACGCCGGCGAACGCGAACCGTTGCGCGTAGGAATATTGCAGGCCGGCTTTGAGCGTGCCGAAATTGCCTTGGTAGATGGTGTCGTAGATCCCGGCCGTGATCTGCCGAACCTCCCTGGTGTTGCCGTTGCAGGTCGCGCCCGCCGAGTTTTCGGTGAAGCAGCCGGTGTTGTTGTAGAGCGGATTGCCGTAGCCGAACGGCACCGTTCCAACATTGGCGAAATTCGCCTTGGCCTTTTCGAGGCCTGCATAGGAGTAGACATCGAGGCTGGGCGTCGCGTGCCAGATCAGGCCGACGGCGGCCGCCGTGATCGTCAGCGGGAGGAGGGTGCCGTCCTGCGCCACCGCCGCGTCGGCGAACGGTGTTGCCGTGAAGCGGCCCAGCACGCCGTGCGAGCCATAGAGCTGAAGATCGAGGGTTTTCGGAATCAGCTCGACGAAGATGTGTCCGCCGAAGCTTCCGGTGTCGTAGGGGTGGTTGGCGTTGTTGAAACGGTCGAACAGCTGGCGGTAGAGCGCCCACCCCTCGACATGCAACTTATAGGGCCCGAGCCTTGGGTCCCAGGCGGCCTTGACCGTGACGTCGGGCACCTGATTCAGGCAAGAAATCCCGGAACGGATTCGAAGTCGATCACGCCGGGCGCATCGACGCCACGAGGATCGATGCCGGACTTGGTCGGCGCGTTCAGCGACCAGGATTGCCCGGCGAGGAAGTGAAGACCGAGATCGCTGCGGTCCAGTTCCAGGCTGAGCTGCCGCATGCGCGGATTGAACGAGTTGGTCGCAACCGAGCTCGCCGTCTGAGCCGCACCTTCGAAATCGATCTCGCCATAACCCGCGAGGTGCGTGTCGGCATCGGCATTGCCCTCGGCCAGCACCGAGAACCTGCTCTGGCGTGCCGAGAAGCGCGTTTCCGGGATGTTGAAGTTGCGGCTCTGCTGATAGGGGATGAAGTTGTAGACCGAGCCGGTATCGGAAGCGAGATTCCGCGAGCGGTAGACGCCGGTGAGATCGACCCAGCCACCGAAGGTCAACGTCACGCCCTTGTAGCAGACCTTGCCGGCCGCACATGGATCGGCGGCGAGCGCCTTGTAACTTGCTGGTAACTGAACGGCCTTCGCCTGCGCTTCACCCTGTCGCGTCTTGCGCGCCTCGGAGTCCACGCGCTGCTGGAGCTCCTTCAGCTTCGCCTTCAGCGAGTGGATTTCGGTTGTGACATTGTCGTCGGCATGCGCCTGCCCTGAACAGGCAGCGAGAATACCCAGCATCAGTCCGCAATTGATGATCCGCATTTGAAGCTTCCTCCATTTGGGAAGCGGATTGGATTCCGCGCGCCATCTCCGGCGCATGCATGCTTCCCTGGTGTGGAGTGATTTGAATGCGGCTGCGGTTATTCGCGGCGCCGTGCATCTTGTGCATCACGTTTTCCTGACGATCCTGTTCGGAATATTTTCGTTGGCTGTCGATCCGCACGCGCGACTGTCGCGATTGTCCAAGGCAACTTTTCGAGGCCTCGTTCAAGGCAACGCGCATTGGGCCCGGCCGGGACATGACCGGGCCCAGTTCGCGACGGGCAAGTGGTGGATGGCGGCTATTTGCCCTTGGTCGCGCGCATCACCATTGGGCGCGGTGATTTCGGCGAGGGGACGAAGGCCATCGTCTCCCGCGTCGTCGGATTCGAGACGTTGCGATCACCGTTCGGATACATCGAGGCGTATGCTGCCGGCTCCTGCAACTGCCATTGCCACTGCGCAAACGCGGGCGTCGCGAGCGTGGTCGAGATGGCGATACCGGCAATGAACAGCCTGGACTTGGTCATGATATCTCTCCTGCCTGGGCGACCGCATCATCGTGCGGCCGACATGGAGAGAGAGCGGAGTTTGCGGCTCGGCATTCCCGGCCGGTCATCACGATCCGGCGAAGCGGCCGTGAGTTCAGCTCGTAACCCGCATGGAGGGAGTTACGACAGCTGAGGGCGATGAATGGAGAGAGGAGACTCTGAATCCATCCTACTGCTTCGCGCTACGGCTAATCTTTCCCGGCTTGAACAGCTCGAGGTCGATGGCCTGTCCCATCGCCAGATATCCGGTGCGGTTGGGATGAAGCTTGTCGCCGGCGCCACCAGTCGTGCTTTCGGGAACGAACTCCGGCTTGAGGCCACCCGAGGCCGGATCGAGCGTCGCCCGATCAAAATCGATTACACCGTCGAATGTCCCCGAGCTACGGATGAATGCGTTGAGCGCCTTGCGCTTGTCATCCTGCTCGGGAAAACCATGTGCCGCGCTGGTGCTACCCAATGCCGAAACGACGGTGGCGCCGATGATCCGGGCTTGCGGCCATTTCGCACGTAGCCTCGCGACACGATCCTTCATCGCGGCGATGACTTGGTCGGCGGTAAAATTGCCGTTCTTGCTGAAATCGTTGATACCTTCCAGCCAGATCAGGCTCGATATGCCGGACAGCGACAGCACGTCACGCTCGAGCCGCTGGCCCGAAGCGGGGCCGCCCGCGTACGGTTTGTCGGGACCATATTCGGCCGGGCCTGCGATTTGGTTGCCACCGATGCCGCCATTCACTACGGCAACCTTGTTGCCGTAGACTGCCTTCAGGCGACGCGACAGCACGTTGGGCCAGCGATCGTCGCCATTCATGGTTGAGGCGGTCCCGTCGGTAATCGAATCCCCAAACGCCATGATGGCGAAGGCATCGGCAGGCGCAGTCATCTCGATCGCATCGAGGAAGAACCATGACGCAGTCGCATAGGGGAAGGAAGCCTCGTCTTCCAGGGCGCCCTTCGCGCCGGCGCCGGGCGCACTGACATAGGAGGTGGTCAGCGCTTTGGCGTGCCAGGTCATCGGGCCGCTCTGGCCGGCGACATGAAAACTGACCGCAAGCCGGCGGCCGGCGAGGTCATCGGGCCGCTTTGCAAACGGCAGCGCGATCGCATCGCTCCAGACCGAATTCCCCGGCGACACCGTAACGGAAGCCGTGCCGGCGAACGTAACCGGAATGTTGGAGCCGCGGATCAACGCGGCACTGCCCGACTGCAGGCCGACGTAAACGCCGTCAAACGTGACGGGTTTGGTGCCGAAGGCGTTGCTGAGCCGGATGCGGGCCTGACGGCCCCAGATATCCGGCCGCACGATCAGGCGAAAGGTCTGGTCCCGCGCACCGGCCGCAGGCTCGGGAAACGCGAATTTCTGTTCGGGCTGGGCTGACGGATTGCCGACGGGGTATGGGCCCTGAACCGCGCCCGTCCAGGACACCACCCAATGTTCGCTATCCTTTGCGGTTGCGGTCTGAAGCGAGGCAACGAGCAGCGATGCTGCCACGAGACAATTCAACGCGCGCATTGTTTCCCCCGAACCCCAGATAATTTGGGCGCGGCCTTAGAGCCGTCAGTTGGTCTTCAATAGGGCGGCAGAACGCTACCTGTCCAGACGCACTGTCGCACTCCTCGCCCGACGCAGGAGAGGACCTCGCAGGTTGCGTCACCGGCGCCGACAAGAAGCTCTTCGCAGAAACGATCTGTTCACAGTTTCGAACGCATCAGACGGACCGAGCTGTCCGCCCGGCAGGTTTATGAATTCACGACCTAATACAGCGGCGGGATCTGGCCGACCTTGACCGGGCCGAGCAGCACGGCGCCGTCGACGAACTTCAGCGGGAAGCTGCGAGCCTTCTTGCCTTCCAGCGTGCTCTCGGTGCCGATCGAATTGATGCCGGCGGCAACGCCTGCATTGGCGTTCTGCTTGATGACCTTGCCGAGGCCGGGAACGGCACGGTCGAGCGCACCGAACAGATTGTTGAGGTCCTGCGACTTCACGCCGGGCGCGACGCGATCGAGGGTCGCCTGCGGCACCCCCTCCTGCAGCATCTTCTCGATGCCGAGCGCGGGGATCACGCGCTCCAGGCCCGTCACGGTCATCTGCAATTCGCCATCGAGGCGGCCGTTTGCCGAGAGCCCGAGCGTGCCGGCCGCAACCGCGATCATCTCGCCCTGCTGGATGCGGGACTGCACGATCTCGATATGGCCGCCGGCGGCCTGGATCTCGCGGAAGCGCTGCGGCCACGGCTTTGGCGTGAGATCGGACAGTCCGGTGATCTTCGCCCGCGTGTCGGCCTCGAACGGCTCGGCGAGCAGCGGATGAACGCCCTGGACGCTGCCCTGCGCGATCTGGAGCACGGTCTCGATCACGGGATGATCGGACGGAGATCCATCCGCAAGGCGTCCATGCAGCTCGACCTGTTTTGCGCGCGCGAGCGGCACCTGCATGCTGCCGTCGACACGATTGACGGTCGGCTCCTCGAACACGATGGAAGCGCGCTCCGGCACGGCGGGCAGGCCGACCACACTGCTGCGACCCTTGCTCCAGTTCACCACGAAGGTGCTCTGCGTGACGCCGTCAGTGAGCGTCGCGGGTGCGGTAAATTCGGCGATGACGCGCTTGGGATCGTAGACTTGGGCGACGACCAGGATGTTGTCGAGCTTCGCCGTGAACGGCGTCTTGCTGGCGTTCTGCGACACCAGGGCGACGCTGGCGCCCGAACACCGGACCTCGAAGCGGAAGGGGAAGCCCGCGATCGAGCGCTTGGCGCAATCATAGACGCGGCCGGATTTGGCCTCCTGCGCGCGCCAGGCATCGGCGGCGATTTCGGCCTGCGACGCCGCATAGAACCAGAAGCAGCTCCACGCCACCGCGAGGATCAGGAGGATGACAGGGGCGATGAAAAGGCCCCAGCGGGAGCGCCGGCGTGCGGCAACGGTCATATCGGACATGCGGCGACCCTTTGACCCCTGATTTTGTCAAATGTAAGCGAGGTTGGCGTGCTCCGAAAGGCGGAGAATTCGCTTCGCTTGGGAGCGCGGTTCTGGTAGCCGTGCCCGAAATGTCGGAAATCACCCTCCCCTCCGTCACCACAGCCAAAGGCGACCTCTGGGTGTTCGGCTACGGCTCGCTGATGTGGCGGCCGGGTTTCGAATTCGAGGAGCGCGTCCCCGCGCGGCTGGTCGGCGAGCACCGCGCGCTCTGTGTCTATTCCTTCGTCCACCGTGGCACGCCGGAGAAGCCGGGTCTGGTGCTCGGCCTCGACCGCGGCGGCGCCTGCCGCGGCATCGCCTTCCGCGTCGCCGAAAAGAACCGCGCCGACGTCGTCGCCTATCTGCGCGCGCGCGAGCAGGTGACGTCGGTCTATCGCGAAGTCATGCGCTCGGTGTGGCTGGAGAACGATGCGCGGCAGCGCGTCTCCGCGCTCGCCTATGTCGTCGACCGCGGCCATGTGCAATATGCCGGTCGGCTGTCGCTCACCGACCAGCATCGCCACGTGCTCCAGGGCCACGGCCAGTCCGGCGCCAACCGCGACTACGTGACTGCGACGGTGAAGGCGATCGAGGCCGAAGGCTTTCGCGATGCGCAGCTGCATCAGCTTGCCATGATGCTGCATGGTGATGCGCATTCTCCGCACGCGCCGGCTCCGGCGGACGATCGGGAAAACCGCTAGCTCTCCAACGGCGCATAGCTCGGCGCCGAGCCGATCAGCTGCTCCTGCTCCTTGCGGCCCGCTTCGACGAGGCGACCGGTCGCGTCTTCGATCACCGTTTGCACACGGGAGAGATACTCGTCCTTGGGCAAGCCCGGCGGCAGCGGATCGAGGAATTCCACCACCAGCGTGCCGGGATAGCGCATGAAGGTGCGGCGCGGCCAGAACAGGCCGGAATTGAGCGCGATCGGCAGGCACGGCGCGCCGCAGGACGAATAGATCTGCGCGAAGCCGCTCTTGTAGTCCGGTGGCGCGCCCGGGGCGCGGCGCGTGCCTTCGGGAAAGATCACGAGCTGCCCGCCGCTGCGCACCGCCTCCCGCGCCCGCCGCGTCATGTCCAGCAGCGCCTTGACGCCGGCATTGCGGTCGATCGCGATCATCCCGGTCTTGACCAGGAACTGGCCGAACACCGGGATCTGCATGAGCTGACGCTTGAGGATGAAAATCGGACGGTCGAAGAAGCCCGGCAAGACGAACGTCTCCCAGAACGACTGGTGCTTCGCCACAACGACCAATGGTCCCCTCGGGATCTTTTCGAGGCCGCGGAATTCCACCTTGATGTTGCAGACAGCCCGCATCAGAAACAGCGTCGCCTTTGCCCACCATTGCGCGACCGTGAGCATGGCGCGCGGCGGCAATGCGAAGGTCGGCAGCGCCACGATCGCGAGGCACACCAGCACGGTGTAGAACAGCACGTTGAACACGAGCGATCGCAGGAAAATCAAGAACATCGAGGATCCGATCAATTGCCGATCAGTTGCCGATCAATTGGCCTGTGCGGTGGCGGGCCGCTTCGCCTGCAGCCCGGAAGGCTGCTCCGACATCTCGGGCGAAAGGTCAATCCCGAAATCCTCCAGCCGCACCCTGACCTCCGCCGCGATATACTTGACATATTCCGACAGCAGCAGCCGCAAAGTGGACGCCGAGGTCCACCACGGCTCGTCGCGCCATTTGTCGCCGACCACCACGAACGGGATCAGTGTCGCCTCCGGCATCGCATGCGAGAATTCCACCAGCGCGCGCGGCATATGATAGTTCGAGGTGACCACGATCAGCGATTTGAAGCCGCGTCCCGCGGCCCAGCGCCGCGCTTCCGCGGCATTGCCGCGGGTCGAGACCGCGGTGCGGTCGAGATCGACGCAGCAACGCATGAAAGACTGGTTCTCCGGCAGCGTCCGGGAGATGTCGCTCGCCGTCGAGGTCGGGTGTACGCCGGAGATCAGGAGCCTCCTGCCGTAGCCGGCAGCGAGCAGCTCCATCGCATCCGACACCCGCGAGGAGCCGCCGGTGAGCACCACGATGCCGTCCGCCTTGCGGTCCGGCGCGATCTCGGCGCCGCGCAATTGCGACAGAAACGCAATAAAGCCCGCCGCCGCGCCGACGAAGGCGAGCGCAATCGTCGACATCACGGCCGCGCGCAGCCACCCGCGCGGCAGTTTCGGCGATCGATCGGCGGTCGGCGCGCTCATGCGATGTCGGTGATCCCTTCCCAGAGGTGATTTTAGGACGTTTTGAGGCGAAGTGGAGTCCGGTTTGTCGGCCTCAAACTATGTGGCGAAGCGCTGGGGCCGCGAACCAGCTTTCCCCTCTCCCCTTGTGGGAGAGGGTGGCTCGCCGCGATAGCGGCGAGACGGGTGAGGGGTATGTCTCCGCGAACTCGCCTCGACGTTCGTGCACGTGGATAGAACCCCTCATCCGGCGCTTCGCGCCACCTTCTCCCACAAGGGGAGAAGGAAGAAAACCATCTCAATCGACATCATTCAGCGTCGCGAACAGCGTCTGGCGCGAGGCGACCGCGGTGATGGCGCCGATCAGCACGGCCTGCACCGCGAGCACGATGTAGCCGGATGGCCGCAGCGAGAAGGTGCCGAGCAGCGCGGCGAACTGGTCGCCGACGGGAGTGCCCGAAAACCAGCCTGCAATCGACTCGGAGAAGCCGAACACCAGCATGGCGGCGCCGCCGCCGATCACGCCGCCCTCCAGCCCCAGCCTGAGGAAATGACGCAGGAAGCGGTTGGCGATGTAGCGGTCGCCGGCGCCGACGAAATGCAGCACCTCGACGATCGGACGGTTCGCCGCCATGGCGCCGCGGGTTGCGAACGACACCGAGATGATGGTGGCGACGATGACGAGCGCGAGGATGCCGAGACCGGCGAGCACGGTGGCGTTGGTCATCGAGCGCATGCGCTCGATCCAGGCGCGGTGATCGTCGACGCTGGCGCTTGGCGCCACCTGGGTCACGCGGGCGCGCAAGGCGCCGAGATCGAGCGCCGTGCCGGGCTGCACGCGCGCGATGATCATGCGCGGGACCGGCAGATCGTCCATCGACAGCCCGGTGCCGAGCCAGGGCTCGAGTAGCTTGCCGCTCTCGTCCTTCGTGAACGGCTTGACCTCGACGATGCCGGCTTGCGCGCGCATGGCCTCGGTCACCGCCGCGGTGTCGCGTTCGAGATCGCGGCCCGTCTGCGGCCGGACCTGAATGGTGATCTCGCTCGCGACATCCGACTGCCATTCGGCGGCGGAGGCGCTCACCAGCAGCACCGTGCCGGTCGTCATCGAGGCCAGGAAGGTCATGATGGCGACAACGGCGACCAGCGCGCGGCCGTGGATCGAGGCGCGCGGCACGATCGGCGACATATTGCGCGCCCGGGCCGGAAGCGGCGGCCCCTCCTGCCCGAGATCGACCAGCACGCCGCGCTCGTCGGGCCTATTCATAGACGTGCAGCCGTCCCTGGTGCAGCACGAAGCGTCGCGCCTCGTACTGGTCCATCAGGGCGATATCGTGGGTGGCGATGATGACGGCGGTGCCTGACTTGTTGAGCTCGATGAACAGCCGCAGCAGGCGGCGGCCGAGCGTCGGATCGACGCTGCCGGTTGGCTCGTCGGCCAGCAGCAGCTGCGGCCGCGAGATCACGGCGCGCGCGATTGCCGCGCGCTGCTTTTCGCCGCCGGACAGGATCGGCGGCAGCGCGTCCATGCGCTCGCCGAGCCCAACCCATTTCAGGAGATCGATGACCTCCTTGCGGTAGCTCGATTCGCTGCGGCCCATCACGCGGAACGGCAGCGCCACGTTTTCATAGGTCGTCATGTGATCGAGCAGGCGGAAATCCTGGAGCACGATGCCGATGCGCTTGCGCAAGTCTGCGATCTCGTCCTTGCCGAGCTGCGAGATGTCGTGACCGAACAAGTTGACGAGCCCCCGCGTCGGGCGATGCGAGAGGAACAACAGGCGCAGCAACGAGGTCTTGCCGGCGCCGGACGGGCCGGTGAGGAACTGGAAGGAATGCGCCGGGATCTGGAAGTTGAGGTCGCGCAGGACCTCGGGCCCCAGGCCGTAACGCAATCCGACATTTTCGAACCGAACCAAGCTCAGCTCCGTTCGAGAGAGGCCGCGGGCCGCACGGCTGTGCTCCGCCACACGCGATCCGCGGGTTTTGCGGCCGTTATGGTTTCCGGTTCGTTAACGGTCGTCCTGTAGCATAATTGGTAGCATCTTTCCGTCTCGGTTCTCCACGACCGTGTCACGATCAAGACTTGTCCATGCATCAAGGCTCGTCCATGCATATCGTCTGCCCTCATTGTACGACATCCTACGCCATCAAGCCCGCGAGCCTTGGGGCGAACGGCCGGACCGTGCGCTGTTCCCGTTGCAAGGAAACGTGGGTCGCCCATGCCGAGGATGCCATCGAGGAGGCATCTGTGCCGGCCATGGCCGCGGCCAGCCGGGCCGACGACCAGGCCGATCTCGCCGAGCAATGGAACTCCTATGCCCAGGACGACGGAGCCGCTGACGCGCCTGTCGTTGACAGCCCCTCGATCGCCAGCGACTGGCCGGACCAGGAAGCCGCCGACACCGAGGACGAATGGTCCGCGGCCGCCCGATCCGTTGAGGAGGAAGTCGGCGGCGAACAGCACCAGTCCTGGTTCCGTGGCCTGTTCGGCCGTCGCCGCGGCGCGCGAGTGCGCCGTCCGGCGGCCCCGCGAAAATCCCATTTCGGCCTGCCGACCGCCTGCGCCGCCATGGGCGCGCTGGTCCTGGCGCTGGTGATCTGGCGCGGAGACATGGTGCGGCTGCTGCCGCAGAC
Source organism: Bradyrhizobium sp. 87 (assembly GCF_023073015.1). Taxonomy (NCBI): domain Bacteria; kingdom Pseudomonadati; phylum Pseudomonadota; class Alphaproteobacteria; order Hyphomicrobiales; family Nitrobacteraceae; genus Bradyrhizobium; species Bradyrhizobium sp. 87. Next base: position 424,029 of record NZ_JADPIQ010000128.1, on the reverse strand, counting down.
GGCAGCCTTCTACAGGATGGTCGGCCTCGAAGTTAACCTGCGCGCACTCGCCTTCAAGGACGTCAAGCTCTCCAGCGAGACAGTAGACGGTAAGCAGGTGCTGGTGATCGAGGGCGTGATCGTGGGACAGGGCAAGAAGCCGCTCGACATTCCCCGCTTGCGCTTCGCAGTGCGCGACGCGCAAGGCGCGGAAATCTACGCCTGGAACGCCGTTCTGGAACAGACCGTATTACAGCCCGGCGAGCGCGCCTTCTTCCGCTCGCGCCTGGCCTCGCCGCCGCCGGAGGGCCGCAATATCGACGTTCGCTTCTTCAACCGGCGCGACATCGCCGGCGGCAGCGTATAATCGATTTCGCAGGTCTCGCAGGCAAAGTTGGTGGCGAGATTGATCCCAAGGTTGGTCTCATGTCCAAGATCCTGATCGCCGACGACGAGGATTCGATGCGCCAGCTGGTGGCGCGCGCCATCGCCATGGACGGCCACGAGATCGTCACCGCGCAAGACGGCGCCGAGGCGCTGGAGATCCTCACGCGCGCGGACGGCAGGTTCGACCTGCTGCTCACCGACATCCAGATGCCGGTGATGGACGGCATCGCGCTGGCGCTTTCCGTCGCACGCGATTTCCCCGATTTGACCATTCTGCTGATGACCGGCTTTGCCGACCAGCGCGAGCGCGCCTCGAACCTCAATGCGCTGGTGCATGACGTCGTGACCAAGCCGTTCTCGGTCGCCGACATCCGCACGGCGGTGGCGGACGCGCTGGCGGCGAAGAAGGGGTAGCGGCGTCGGGGCGCCACGTATTCCGCTGTCATGCCCCGGCTTGACCGGGGCATCCAGTAGCCGCAGCCTCTCGATTGAATCACAACCGTGTCGGAGTACTGGATCGCCCGGTCAAGCCGGGCAATGACAGAGAACTCAAAAATCCTTCAGCAGCCGCTCGATGTAATCGAGCTCGATCTGCGGGCGCGAGCTGTCCCCCAAGCGGCGGCGGAGCTCCTCGAGGATGCGGCGGACGCGCTGGGCGTCGATCTCGCCGGGGATCTTGACCGTGTAGTCGTCGCTCAGATCGCGGCCGTGAAGTGGGCGACCGAGCGGATCGGTCTGATTGCCGCCGCTCTGCTGACGACCGGGCCGGTTGCCGGGGCCATCGCCCTGCCCGTCGCCATCGCCCTGCTGCATCGCCTCGGCCATCTTCTGCGCGCCCTTGCGCAAGGCCTCGAGAGCTTTCCCCTGCGAGTCCACGGCACCATCCGAATTGCCTTCGCCGAGCTGCGAGCCGGCATCGCCCATGGCCCCGTCGGCGGCGTCCAGACTGCCGTCGTCATCGCCCTGGTCACCGTCCTGATCGCCATCCTGGCCCGGCTGTCCCTGCTCGCCCTGCTGACCCTTTTGCCCCTTCTGGCCCTGGCTCTTCTGGCCCTTTTGCCCCTTCTGCGTGAGGCCGCGCTTGGCGAGCTCGTCCTGCAGCTTCTTCAGGCGGTCGCGCAGCGACTGCTGATCCTGCTGGAGATCCGACATCGACTGGTCGCCCTGCTGCTTGCCGCGCGAGCGCTCACGCCGGGAATCCTGCCCCTGCTTGAAAGTCTTGTCGCGCAATTGCTGCTGCTTGCGGATCATGTCGCTGAGCTCGTTGAGCGCCTGCTCCATGTCGCTGTCGCCGGATTGCCCGGGCTGCGCCATCTGGAGGTTTTCCATGATCTGCGCGAGCTGCTCGAGCAGGCGCTGGGCCGCCTCGCGATTGCCTTCCTTCGCGGCCTTCTCGATCTGCTTCAACAGCTCGTCGAGATCGCGCTGCGTGATGACGGAACGATCGCGATTGGAGGATTGGCTCTTTTCCGTCGCGCGCTTGTAGTCCTCGAGCTTCTGAATCGCATCGGATTGATTGTTCAGGCTCCGTCCGGACTCCTTTTGCCTGAGGCTGTCGCCGGACTCCTGCATCGCCTTTTCCGCGCTATCGAGCAGCGCATCGGGATCCTGGTCCTGCTGGGCCGAGACGGCAGCGGGGAAGCCTCCCAGGAGGAGGGCAAGACAGGCGATCGAGATCGCCTTCACGACTGGCACGCGCGCTAGCTTCCGCATTTCCGGTCCCGCGTAAACTGATTGGCGCCGTCCTCGCCCCCCTTCGCCCGGCTGTTCGCCGACTTCCGATAGGCCTGCAGCTGCTGGCGCAAGACGTCCTGCTGCTGCGCCAGCTCTTCGAGCTGCTCGGGCTTGGCATGCTGGGTCTTCTGTCGCAGCTCGACCGCCTTGTCGAGGATGAGCTGAACCTCTGCCGGGAAAGGCTGCCGGGGTCCAAGCGGATTCTTCTCGGCGCGCCGGGCGAGATCGCGCACCTTGCCGGCCATCGCCTCGCGAAGCTTTTGCGTCAGCGCTTTGATCTCGTCCTCGCTGGCGCCGCGTTCCAGCGCCCGCTTGAGCGCGTCCTGAGCCGAGCGCAGCGCGGCGTTGACGCTGCCGGCGACACCGTCGTCCTCGATGGTGACCGCGAACGCCCACATGCTTCCCACTACATCGCGCAGCGCGTCGTCGGTGCGGGCGGCTTCCAGCTGCAGCGCCAGACTGCGCAGGCCGAGATAGCAGCCCGCATCCGGCGTGAACAATTCGGGTGCGATCATCAGCGCGTCGAGGGCGGCGTAGACATCCGAATTCTTGTTGGCGTCGAGCGCCAGGATGCGGCGCTGCTCGACCAGCGCGCGCGCGAGCAAGTTGGTGAACAGCCGCTCGGGCAGGCGCATGTTGAAGGGCTCGCTCTTGGCCTCGTTGCCGGCCTCGTCCTTGGCGGTGAGGGTCAGCGTGACATCGGCACCGGCATAGGGATCCTCGCTGAGGTCCTTCACCGTCTGACCGACGCCGTTGCGGGTGCGCGCATTCGGCAGCACGAGCGGGAATTGCGGCGGCTGGAATAGCGGCCGCGCGGCGGCCTTGGTGTCGGCCTCCTTGCTGCCATCCTTGACACCATCTTTGGTATCGGCGGCACGCAGGCCGATTTGCGCATCGGCGCCGGTGACGCCGTAATCGTCCTCGATCTTGTAGGTGAGCTGGAGTCCGCCACGGGCCTGGCGCTCGGGATCCTTGGCCAGCGCGATCGTCGGCGCGCGGTCCGGCGTTGCCGCAAACGCCCATTGCGGCTGGCCGGAGGGCGCGCGGACATGCGCGGTGCCGTCGCCGCTGATGGCAAAATGCTTCTCGTTGGTGCCCTTGGGCGCGGCTTCGGTGGGCGCTACTTCCTTGAGGCCGCCGGAGACGACAACATCAAGGCTGCCGCCGGAGGAGCGAACGATCAGGGTCGAGCCGGCGGGAACGGCAAGCGGACCGCTGGCCGGCAGCGCGGCGGCCTCCTTGTTCGCGGCCGACAGAATGACCGGCGGCTTGCCGGTGTAGAGCGGCGGCGTGACCCAGGCATCGACGCGAACATTCGTCGGGGCCAGCACGCCGTTCCAGTGGAAGGCGGCCCCGAGCCGCATCGCACGCTCGTCGCCGGCAGCGAAGAAGGTCGCAACCAGCATCACCATGACCAGCGCGCGCAGCGCCCAGGGATCATGCAGAGCGAGCCGGGGCTTCGGCAGACCGGCGCGGATGCGCTTGATCGAAGCCAGCGTGCGCTCACGCTGCGCCCGCCACAAGGCCTGCGCAACCGGGTCCTGCGAGCTCAGCGTGTCCGTCAGCGTGGTGGCCGGCCGGTGACGGATGCCGGAGCCGCGGTCGAGTCGGGCCAGCGCCTCCTCGCGGCTCGGCCAGCGGAAGCGACTCAACGGGAACAGGGTGACAATCGCGACGCCGGCGAAAACGACGAGACCGATGGCGCGGGCAATGGACGGCAGCGCCAGCCAGAGGCCGGCCCAGGACACCACCAGGAACAGACCGACGACGGTGAGAAGCCGCGCCAAATTTGGCCAGGCACGCTCCCACGCGATGGCATAAGTGGCCCGCTGCAGGGCTTGCGCCAGCTTCAGCCGCGACAGAGCGTCGCCATCGCGGATCGGGTCTGACGGGTCGGGGGTGACGCCGTTCAATCAACTCTCCAGGTTGCCCGGTAGAGAAGCGTACCACAACGGCAGCACTGAGGCATCCGTTCCTGTACGGGAGACACCCCTTTTCCCGCATAACACGAGGACGTGACTGGCCCGCCGCAACCCCGTAATTTCCGCGCCGACAGCCAAGGAAAACAAAGGAAACACCATGGACAAGAAGATGCACGACAAGGGCCTGGAAGTCCGCAAAGCAGTGTTGGGCGAGGCCTATGTCAACAACGCCCTGAAGACCGTCGACGACTTCAACCGTCCGTTCCAGGAGATGCTCAACGAATATTGCTGGGGCACGGTGTGGGGCCGCGAGGAGCTGCCGCGCAAGACCCGCAGCATGCTCAACATCGCGATGATCGCGATCCTCAATCGTCAGCACGAATTCCGCGCGCATCTGAAGGGTGCACTCACCAACGGCGTCAGCCGCGACGAGATCCGCGAGATCCTGATGCAGGTCGCAATCTATGGCGGCATGCCGGCCGCGGTTGACAGTTTTCGAATCGCGCGCGAGGTGTTCGCGGAGATCGACGGCAAGGCGTGAGGGGTGCCGGCGTGAAGGACGGGGACGCGACGTCCCCATGTCGTCCTGGCGAAAGCCGGACCCATAGCCACTGGCAGGTGTGGTTACGGGCACTCGGAGTTGCCACTTCGCGCCAAAACGTCTCCCTGGGGTAATGGGTCCTGGCTTTCGCCAGGAAGACACCGAGGATGGATACGGGCCGATCAACAACAACGAATAATCACCACAAGGAAACACCATGGACATCGGATTCATCGGCCTCGGAAATATGGGTTTCCCGATGGCACGGCGGCTGATCGAGGCCGGCCACCGGCTCGTCGTATTCGACACGCGCCAGGAGGTCGTCGACAAGCTGGTGGCGCGCGGCGCCACTGCGGCGACGTCGCCGAAGGACGTCGCCGACCAGGTCGAGACCGTCATGGCGAGCCTGCCTTCGCTGCAGGCTTCGCTCGCGGTTGCGACGGGGCCGAACGGCGTGATCGAGGGAAGCCGCGTCAAACGCTTCGTCGATCTCTCCACCGTCGGCTCAGCGATGGCGGTGAAGATTCACGGCCTGCTCGCCAAGCATGACATCGTGCAGATCGATTGCCCAGTTTCCGGCGGCGTCGGCGGCGCCGAGAAAGGCACTCTCGCGGTAATGGTCTCGGGGCCGAAGACCGAGTTCGAGCTGCTCAAGCCCGCGCTCGACGTCATCGGGAAAGTGTTCTTCATTGGCGAGAAGCCCGGCGCGGCGCAGACCATGAAGCTCGCCAACAACTTCTTGTCGGCCACCGCGATCGTGGCGACCTCGGAAGCGGTGGTGATGGGCGTCAAGGCGGGGCTCGATCCCGCCGTGATGATCGACGTCATCAATGCCGGCTCCGGCATGAACACCGCGAGCCGCGACAAGTTTCCGCGCTCGGTGCTGCCGCGCAGCTTCGACTTCGGCTTCGCCACGGGATTGATGGTGAAGGACGTGCGGCTGGCGCTGGAGGAGATGAAGCAGCTCGGCCTGTCGATGGAGGTCGCGGAGGCGGTCTGCCGGTTGTGGGAGACGGTCATCAGCACGGAAGGCGCCGAGTCCGATTTCACCGCGGCGATCAAGCCGATCGAGAAGAGGGCGGGCGTTGTGGTGGGCGGCAGGCCACCCGGCTAGCGCCAACACGACAGCGCAGCGCCGACGACCGGCGCTGCGCTGTCCTCCTTGGATCGATCTGCTACGAGCGGCGTCTGCCAAGTTCCGGAAGGTCGATCGGCTGCTCCAGTTGCAGGGAAGCCGAGCCCCCGCTGCATTTGATATACTTCTCGTCGCACCTGCGCATGCACCGTCTCTCGCTCGAGCATTTCGCAGAGGTATTGTTGCAGCTGACCCACGTAATGTCGCACCGTGTGACCCGGGCCGACGCGACGCCGGAGAGTCCGAGCACGAAGGCCACGCTGCAAGCTACGAAAAGCATGCGAAGCAGGCCGGCGCCGGCGAGTGAATCGTTCATTCGATCTCCTGTGTTGGCCGGGCACGTCTGCGCCTGCGGCCGGGTTTTTGACGAAGACGCAGTTCAAGCCTTGGCGAGATAGGGGATCGTGCCGGCCAAGTCCGTATCGTCGATCAACTGGAAGCGGCTCTCGCTGCCGCCCCTGCGCGCTGCCGCGAATCGGCCGTAGGCGGGATCAGTAACGAAGGACTCCGCCGCTTTCGCCGTGGGAAAAGACATGATCGCGATCAGCGATGTGTCGAGAGGGGCACCTTCAAGAGTTTTCACATTGCCGCTGCGGGAAAGATACTTGCCGCCATGCTTGTGCACCAGCTCGTGGACGGACGCGGCGTAGTCCGGCACCCACTTTCCGTCAGTCACTTTGATGTCCGCGATCAGATACGCTGTCATGTCGTGTCTCCTGGCTCGAGTTCAGCTCCGCGTTGAAGGGCGGGCATCACTTGGTGCCAGAACACGGCGCGGACTTGCCAGTACGGGAACTGTAGCGGGGCGATACAAATACTGAATTGCGCCGCCCTGGATCAGCTCGCCAGCTTGCGTTCCTTGGCGAACGGGCTAAGGCCGAGCCAACTTTGCATGGCCGCGGCAAGCTGCCGATCGCCGGTGAGCAGCATCCGCCGGCTTGCGGCGGCCGCCCGCACGGAATCGAGTCCCATCCAGATCGCCGTCATGGTGCGCAGATCAACCGACACGTAAAGGTCAACGTCGAAACCGGGATCAATCGAGCAGAGGTCGACACTGTCGTCGGGATCGACGATCAGCCACCACAATCGCTGCGTCGAAGGTAATTCCGGATACGCGAACTGCAGCACGCTGCGGCGGGTCGGCATCGGCGTCGTGTTCAAATTCCGCCGCATGTCCCACATCAACAGCTGGACATCGAGATGCTGAAGCGACAGATCCGACTCGATGCGGCGCTGGCCCCAGATGCCGAACGCCTCGACGATGGGGCCGAGTTCGCGTCCGGAAGCGGTCAGCTGATACTCGATCACGCCGCGCTCGGAAGCCGACGGCTGGCGGATGATGATGCCTGCAGCTTCGAGTTCCTTGAGGCGCTGGGAAAGCAGCGCAGGCGACATGCGGGGAACGCCGCGGCGCAACTCGTTGAACCGGGTCGAGCCGGCGACGAGTTCACGTAGCAGCACGACGGTCCAGCGCGTGCACAATATCTCGGCCGCCATCGCGACCGGACAGAACTGCCTGTAGCTGCCGATGGTCATGCGGGCCTCCGTGACAAGCGAAGGCGCAACCTTAGGGCCGCGGCGCGCGGCTTCCTAGTTCAGTTTCTGTATCAGCAGCGATTCATTCTCTGAACTGGCCGCGGACCGTGGTGAGCGTCTATTCGACCGGCATTGGCAAGCCGGCCGCCGCAATCGCGGCCCGCCGGACACAGGAGATTACCATGAAGAAATACGATTCAACGGCTTCCAGATTGCTCGTTTCGGTTCGCAGCGCCGCGATTTGCACCCTCGGCCTGGGCGTCGGCGTCATGCCGGCGTCCGCAGCCAATCTGACGAGGAGCATCGAGGTCAGCAGTGCTGCGGCCGAGGTGTGGTCCGTCATCGGGCCGTTCTGCGCGATCAAGGATTGGCTGCCGCCGGTGGGGCAGTGCATTGCGGACGGCAAGTCGCCGCCAACCCGGACGCTCGTCACCAGGGACGGCAAGGCCTCGTTCGTGGAGACGCAGACTGCGCGGAACGACAAAGACTACAGCTATTCCTACGCGTTCCTGTCGAGCCCACTGCCGGTGAGCCAGTACAAGTCGACCATCAAGGTCACGGCAAAGGGTGAAGGCGCATCGGTGGTGACATGGACCGGCATCTACACGCCCGACCCGGGGCGGGAGAAGGAAGCGGTCGATGCCCTCGGCGGCGTCTATGATTCCGGCCTCGCCGCAATCAGGGACCGGTTCAAGAAGTAGGGTCAATGCAGCGATGGGCGCAGCGCTAGCTGCGCTCATCGTGGACAATCACAGCCTCATAGCCACGGCGCCGGCGTATCCATCGCGATCAATTGCTCGACCTCGATGCGCGGACGCACGACCGCGTACTGGTCGCCCTTCACCAGCACTTCGGGCACCAGCGGCCGCGTATTGTAGGTGCCGGCCTGCACTGCGCCGTAGGCGCCGGCGGTCATGATGGCGATGAGGTCGCCGGGCTTTGGCGTCGGTAGCGTGCGATCGAGTGCGAGATAGTCGCCGGTCTCGCAGACCGGGCCGACGACGTCGGCCATGATGGTCGCGGCCCCCGTCGCAGGCTGCGTCACCGGCAGAATGTCGTGATGGGCCTCGTACAGCGTCGGGCGGATCAGATCGTTCATGGCGGCGTCGATGATGACGAAATTCTTGCCGTCACCGTGCTTCACATAGATCACCTTGGCGACCAGGATGCCGGCATTGCCGACGATCATGCGGCCCGGTTCGAACATCAGCGTGCAGCCGAGATTGTGGCTGACGCGCTTGACCATCGCGCCATAGGCGTCGGGCGCCGGCGGCGCCTCGCGGTCCATGTAATAGGGAATGCCGAGACCGCCGCCGAAATCGACATGCGAGATGTTGTGGCCGTCGGCACGCAGCGTCTGCACGAATTCGGAGAGGATGCGGAACGCGATCTCCATCTTGGAGAGGTCGGTGATCTGGCTGCCGATATGCACGTCGGTGCCTGTGACCTCGATGCCCGGCAGCTTCGCGGCGCGGGCATAGACCTCGCGGGCATGCGCGATCGGGATGCCGAACTTGTTCTCGGACTTGCCGGTCGAAATCTTCGCATGCGTGCCGGCATCGACGTCAGGATTGACACGGATCGAGATCCGCGCGGTCTTCCCGGTCTCGGTCGCAAGGCGCGACAGCAGCTCGAGCTCGGGCTCGGATTCGACATTGAGGCAGAGGATGTCGGCCGCCAGCGCAGCGCGCAGCTCGGCTTCCGTCTTGCCGACGCCGGAGAACAGGATCTTGCTTGCTGGAATGCCGGCGGCCAGCGCGCGCTTCAATTCGCCGCCGGACACCACGTCCGCGCCGGCGCCGAGCCTGGCCAGCGTGCGCAGCACCGACTGGTTGGAATTTGCCTTCATGGCGTAGCAGACCAGCACCTTCTCGCCCGCGAAGGCGTCGGTGAAAACGCGATAGTGCCGCTCGAGCGTCGCGGTCGAATAGCAATAGAACGGCGTGCCGACGGTTGCAGCCAGCTCGGACAGGTTCACCGCCTCGGCGTGCAGCACGCCGTTGCGATAGTCAAAATGATTCATGGCGTTGGCTCAGTTGCCCCAGCCTATCGGCTGGGTCTTTCGTCCAGGAGCGGGTCGAGGATAAACGGTTTCTTCCTGCCCTTGGTCGCCGCCGGTGCGGCGTCCGCGCCATAGGTGGGGTTGAACACGCTCGGCGTCTTCTGGGCTTCGGTCTCGGTATCGGTCGGCGGCGCGACGTTGGCCGTTGACGCGCTGGAGGCGGTCGGCGGCAGATCCAGCGGGCCCTTGCGGCCACAGCCGGCAAGCGCGAGCGCCGTCAGGCTCAAGACAATGATGGCCCACCCCGAGCCGGCCGGGCGAAACTTTGACGTCACGACGAAATCCCCACTACGCGCGGCGCACCATACAGAGATTGGCGCGCTCTGGCGAGACCCGGATGACCATGAAACATAAGCGAAATTTTGCTCCTCAGCCCAATTTTCGCTCTTTTTCCAGCCGCTTCAGCCAGGCCTTGGCCTGCGATGCCACGTTCTTCGGCGCGGTACCGCCGAAACTGGTCCGGCTCTTCACCGACGATTCGACCGAGAGCACGCCAAGCACGTCTTTCGTGATCTTCGCTTCGATTGCCTGCATCTCCCTCAGCGGCAGCTCGTGCAGCGCCACGCCGCCCTCGGCGGCTTTCGCGACGATGCGGCCGGTGACGTGATGGGCCTCGCGGAACGGCATCTTCAGCGTCCGCACCAGCCAGTCGGCAAGATCGGTCGCGGTGGCGTAGCCCTCGCCTGCAGCAAGCTTCATCTTCGCTTCATCAGGCACGAGATCTCGGACCATGCCGGTCATGGCGCGGATCGCGAGCGACAGCGCGGCGAAGCCTTCCATGGCGCCCTGCTTGTCCTCTTGCATGTCCTTTTGATAGGCGAGCGGCAGGCCCTTCATGACGATCAGCAGCCCATTGAGCGCGCCGATGACGCGGCCGGTCTTGGCGCGCACCAGCTCGGCGGCGTCAGGATTGCGCTTCTGCGGCATGATCGAGGATCCCGTGGTGAACTTGTCGCTGAGGCGGATCATGCCGACCAGCGGCGAGGTCCAGATCACGATCTCCTCGGCAAAGCGCGACATGTGCACGGCGCAGATCGAGGCCGCCGACAGCGTCTCCAGCACGAAGTCGCGATCGGAGACCGCATCGAGCGAGTTCGCCATCGGACGGTCAAAACCGAGCGCCTTCGCCGTGGCGTGACGGTCGATCGGGAACGAGGTACCGGCGAGCGCTGCAGCTCCGAGCGGGGACTCATTCAGCCGCTTGCGCGCGTCCTGGAAACGGCCGCGATCGCGCGCGGCCATCTCGACATAGGCGAGCAGATGGTGGCCGAAGGTCACCGGCTGCGCGGTCTGCAGATGCGTGAAGCCCGGCATGACCGTTCCGGCGTGCTCCAGCGCGCGCTCGACCAGCGCCTGCTGGAACGCGGCGAGCGAGGCGTCGGTCTCATCGAGGACATCGCGGACATAGAGACGGAAATCGGTCGCGACCTGGTCGTTACGCGAGCGCGCGGTGTGCAAGCGGCCGGCGGCAGGGCCGATCAGCTCGGACAGGCGGCTCTCGACATTCATGTGAATGTCCTCGAGCGCGCGCTTGAATTCGAAGGCGCCCTTGCCGATCTCTGACAAAATCGTGTCTAGACCCTTGCCGATATTTTTCGCATCAGAGTCCGTGATGATGCCCTGCGCGGCCAGCATCGCGGCGTGGGCCTTGGACGCGGCAATGTCCTGGGCAAAGAGGTGACGATCGACGTCGATGGAGACGTTGATCTCTTCCATGATCTCGTCGGGACGTTCCGAGAACCGGCCGCCCCACATCTTGTTGCTCATGATCCCCTGCTCACGCCTTGCCTGTGGCCGCCGCACGTTTGCTGACGGCTGCCAGCCGTATTAAGAGGCCTCTGATAGCCATATCTGCGACCGGATGACAAACGATATGCTCGACCCCAACGACAGGCTCGACCAAAGGACAGCACGGTCGGCCACGCGCCGTATCCCCGTGGTCATCGCCACCGTGGTGGTCGGGGGCCTGGCTGGCTTTGCCGCGCTGTACGGGCTGGGCCTGGGCCGGGCCCCCTCCGGCGATCCCGCCTGCCGGGCCGCGGTGAACACCGCACAGAAGATCGCGCCGCTTGCCCATGGCGAGGTGGCGGCGCTGACCATGGCGACCGCACCGCTAAAGCTGCCGGACCTGGCCTTCGAGGACGCCGACGGCAGGCCGAAGAAGCTGTCGGATTTCCGCGGCAAGACGCTGCTGGTGAACCTCTGGGCCACCTGGTGCGTGCCCTGCCGCAAGGAAATGCCGGCGTTGGACGAGCTCCAGGGCAAACTTTCGGGCCCGAATTTCGAGGTGGTGGCGATCAATATCGACACCCGCGACCCCGAGAAGCCCAAGACGTTTCTGAAAGAGGCCAATCTCATCAGGCTCGGCTATTTCAGCGATCAGAAAGCCAAGGTTTTTCAGGATCTTAAGGCGATAGGCCGGGCCTTGGGCATGCCCACCTCGGTGCTGGTCGATCCTCAAGGCTGCGAGATCGCGACGATCGCGGGGCCGGCGGAATGGGCGAGCGAGGATGCGCTCAAGCTGATCCGGGCTGCGACGGGCAAAGCCGCAGCGTCGTTCTAAGCGATGATGTTTTAGGCGGTGACGTTGAGGTTGCTGCCGACGCCAGCGCCGACATTGGCAAGCGAGGGCTGTCCGGCGCCGAGCAGCGTCAGGACGGTGGATTTCTCCGCATCCGCGTTCTGCTTCATCAGCGTCGCCGAGATATTCGACTGCAGCGCGCCTTGCTGAGAGGCCAGCATGCTGCTGACCATCGCCATCATGTCCATTACGCAAACCCTCGTACCGGCGGTAACCTAGAGGCGGGCGGTTAACGGGACATGAATTGTCGCGAGTCGCCGTAAGGTAGGCTTTCTCCGTCTCCCGGCTCTGCTGCGTATCGCTAACGCGCTGCGCAATGTCCCGGCACGAAACCCCTTATCTCGTCGGAATCGGCTTGGCGCCGCGGTAGTCGTAAAAACCGCGCTGGGTCTTGCGACCGAGCCAGCCCGCCTCGACGTATTTCACCAGCAGCGGGCACGGGCGGTACTTGGAGTCGGCGAGGCCCTCATGCAGCACCTGCATGATCGACAGGCAGGTATCGAGGCCGATGAAATCAGCGAGCTCCAGCGGGCCCATCGGATGGTGCGCGCCGAGCTTCATCGCCGCGTCGATCGCCTCGACGTTGCCCACGCCTTCGTACAGCGTGTAAATCGCCTCGTTGATCATCGGCAGCAGGATGCGGTTGACGATGAAGGCCGGGAAATCCTCGGAGACCGCGACCTGTTTGCCGAGCTTGCCTACGAATTCCTTTGACGCCTCGAAGGTCTGGTCGTCGGTGGCGATGCCGCGGATCAACTCCACCAGTTCCATCAACGGCACCGGATTCATAAAGTGAATGCCGATGAAGCGTTCGGGCCGGTCAGTGGCGGCGGCCAGCCGCGTGATCGAGATCGAGGAAGTATCGGAAGCGACGATCGCCTCGGGCTTCAACACAGCGCAGAGATCGTGAAAAATCTTGCGCTTGACCTCTTCCTTCTCGACGGCGGTCTCGATCACGAGATCGCAGTCCGCGAGATCGTCCAGCTTCTCGCCGGCTACGATACGCGCCATCGCCTTGGCTTTGTCGTCCTCGCTGACGGCCTTCTTGGAGACCTGGCGCGTCAAATTGCCGTTGATCGTGGCCATGCCTGACTTGAGGCGGTCGGTCGAAATATCGTTGAGCACCACGTCGAAGCCGGCCAACGCAGCGACATGCGCGATGCCATTGCCCATCTGCCCCGCGCCGATCACGCCGACCTTCTTGATTACTGCCGCCATAATGTCATCCACCGGAACGGCGCGCTATCAACCGCGCCTGCCTATCCCCCTGAGCCGGGAGGTCTGATTTAATCAGAACCCGGCCTCGAAACCTAGATTGGATCGCTTCGAAGGCGTGTCCCGCGCCAAAGAAAACGCCTCAAAAAGCAACACCGGCCGGAGTTTATAGCTCCGGCCGGTGTTTAGCGCGTTTTACTTGCCGAGCTTGCCGAGTTCGGCCGTCAGCTCCGGAACCGCTTGGTAGAGGTCGGCGACCAGGCCGTAATCAGCGACCTGGAAGATCGGCGCGTCCTCGTCCTTGTTGATCGCGACGATCACTTTGGAGTCCTTCATGCCGGCCAGATGCTGGATCGCGCCGGAAATGCCGACCGCGACATAGAGCTCGGGGGCCACGACCTTGCCGGTCTGGCCGACCTGCCAGTCGTTCGGCGCATAGCCCGCATCCACCGCCGCACGCGAAGCGCCGACACCGGCGCCAAGTTTATCGGCGAGCGGCTCGATGTACTTTGCGAAGTTCTCGCGGCTCTGCATGGCGCGGCCACCGGAGACGATGATCTTGGCCGAGGTCAGCTCGGGACGGTCACTCTTCGCGACCTCCTCGCCGACAAAGGACGACAGGCCCGGATCGGCCGCCGCCGCGACGCTCTCGACCGACGCGCTGCCGCCTTCACCCGCTGCGGCGAAGGTGGAGGTGCGCACCGTGATGACCTTCTTGGCGTCCTTCGACTTCACCGTCTGGACGGCGTTGCCGGCGTAGATCGGGCGCTCATAGGTGTCGGGGGCGATCACCTTGGTGATCTCCGAGACCTGCATGACGTCGAGCAGGGCCGCGACGCGCGGCATCACGTTCTTGAAGCGCGAGGTCGCGGGCGCGACGATGGCGTCATAGGACGGCGCCAGCGAGACGATCAGCGCGGCCAGTGGCTCGGCCAGATCGTGCGCGTAAAGCGCGCCGTCGGCGAGCAGCACCTTCTTCACACCGGCGAGCTTTGCGGCGGCGTCCGCCGCGGCCTTGGCGTTCTCGCCGGCCACCAGAACCTCGACGTCCGCGCCGAGCGCGGCCGCCGCGGTCAGGGCCTTGTTGGTCGCATCCTTGAGCGACGCATTGTCGTGTTCGGCAATCAGAAGCGTCGTCATCAGAGCACCCCGGCTTCGTTCTTGAGTTTCGACACCAGCTCGGCGACGTCCTTGACCTTGACGCCCGCCTTGCGGCCCGCCGGCTCGGTCGTCTTGAGAACCTCGAGGCGCGCGGTGAGATCGACGCCATAATCGGCGGCAGTCTTGTCCGCAATCGGCTTCTTTTTGGCCTTCATGATGTTCGGCAGCGAGGCGTAGCGCGGCTCGTTGAGACGGAGATCGGTGGTGACGATCGCCGGTCCCTTCAGCTTCACGGTCTGCAAGCCGCCGTCGACTTCGCGGGTGACCTTGAAGTCGCTGCCTTCGACCTCGAGCTTCGAGGCGAAGGTCGCCTGCGACCAGCCGAGCAGCGCGGCCAGCATCTGGCCGGTCTGATTGCTGTCGTCGTCGATCGCCTGCTTGCCGAGAATGATGAGGCCCGGCTGCTCTTCGTCCGCAATCTTCTTCAGGATCTTGGCGACCGCGAGCGGCTCGACCGCACCCTCGGCCTTCACCAGGATGCCGCGATCGGCGCCCATGGCGAGACCGGTGCGGATCGTTTCCGACGCCTGCGCCGGTCCGATCGAGACCACCACGACTTCGGTCGCCTTGCCGGCTTCCTTCAGGCGCAGCGCTTCTTCGACCGCAATTTCGTCGAACGGGTTCATCGACATTTTGACGTTGGCGAGTTCAACACCCGATCCATCGCTCTTGACGCGGACCTTGACGTTGTAATCGACCACCCGCTTTACCGGCACCAAGACCTTCATCGATCCTCTTTCACTCAATCTGGGAGGGGGTTATCAACTGGCGCGGAACCTAAAGGCCTGATCCGGCCCGGTCAACGCGCGAAGGGGTCTAATTTTGGCGCCCAGAAATGCGCGGCCCAATGGGTCAGCGATTCTGGCCCGGAACCCAGAGCACGTCGCCGGCGCCGTCTTCGTTGACCGCGCGGCTGGCCACGAACAGGAAGTCCGACAGGCGGTTCATATACTGGATGCCAGCGGCACCAACAGGTTCTTCCGGCCGGGCCGCCAGTTCCACCATCACGCGTTCCGCCCTGCGGCAAATCGTACGGGCGACATGGAGGTAGGCGGCGGCTGGCGTGCCGCCCGGCAGCACGAAGGAGGTCAGAGGTGCCAGCTTGTCGTTGAGCGCGTCGATGTCGCGCTCGAGCCGCTCGACCTGGCTTGCCACCACCCGCAGCCGCTCCGCCTTGCCCTCACGTTCGGGCACCGCGAGGTCCGCGCCGAGGTCGAACAGATCGTTCTGGATGCGGCCAAGCATCGCGTCGAGCTCGGGCGCATCCCCGGTGTGAAGCCGGACCACGCCGATCGCAGCATTGGTCTCGTCGACAGTCCCATAGGCCTCGATGCGCAGATCGTATTTCGGCCGGCGCTCGCCCGAGCCGAGCGCTGTCGTGCCGTCGTCACCGGTTTTCGTATAGATGCGGTTGAGCACGACCATGTTAACGCCCCATCGCCCACACGGCGGCCATCGCGATGACGATCGCCACGAACTGAAGCAGCACGCGCCAGCGCATCAGCTTCTGCGAGGTGTTGGGCGAGCCGCCGCGCATCATGTTGATGAGACCGAGCAGCAGCACCAACGCCACGGCGCCGACCGCAATCGGCAGGATGAAAGTACTCAGGAGAGATGCCATTCGAGGGTAAATAACACCCTCCGCGCCGGTCCGCCATGGCGTTCCCGATCTGGCTTTTAAGCCAATAATATCAGAAGCTAGCTGGATGAATCTGGATTTGCGCCAATTGCCTATCCTCTTGACCTATCCCCGCCTGCGGGGAGAGGTCGGAATGCGTTTCCCGCGCGCGGGAAGCGGAAGCAGCAACAGCAGTGCAGGTGGTGCGTGAAGGCAATCCGCACCATCTACCTTGTCGTAATGGACGCGTTCTACACGTTCCTCGCCGATGACGGCTGGGCGATCGCGAGCCACATCGCGCTGTCGACGCTGATGGCGCTATTCCCGTTCCTGATCGTCCTGACATCGCTCGCCGGCTTCTTCGGCTCCAAGGAACTCGCCGATCAGGCTGCGAGCCTCATGCTCCAGGTCTGGCCCAAGCAGGTCGCGGATTCGATCTCGGGGGAAGTCCACGACGTGCTGACCACGACCCGCACCGGCCTATTCACCATCGGCGCGGTGCTGTCGGTCTACTTCGCCTCCAACGGCGTCGAGGCGCTGCGGGTCGCACTGAACCGCGCCTATGCGGTCGTGGAGATGCGGCCCTGGTACTGGCTACGGCTGGAATCGATCGCCTACACGCTGATTGCGGCCTTCACCGCGCTCGCCATGGCATTCCTGATCGTGCTCGGGCCGCTGCTCATCGAGGCCGCGCGTGCGCACATCCCGCTGTTCGTTGAATCCAACGAGAGGATCCTCACCTGGCTGCGCTACGGCATCACCGTTGGCGCGTTGGTGGTGGCGCTGATGATCCTGCATACCTGGCTGCCGGCGGGACGGCGCCGGTTCCTCCAGATCCTGCCCGGCATCGTCTTCACCATCGTGGCGTCGCTGATCTCGGGCATCGTGTTCGGGCAATATCTGGCGCGCTTCGCCAATAATTACGTGACGATGTATGCGGGGCTCGCCTCGGTGATCATCGCGCTGGTGTTCCTGTATTTCATCGCCGCGATCTTCGTTTACGGCGGCGAGCTCAACGCCGCGATCATCAAGTCGCGGCTTCCTCACGGCGTGTCGCTGCAAGCAGCGCAGTCGCTAGCGCCCGCGGAGACACAGGCTTGACCAGAAAGGCGTCGGCGCCGGCCTCGCGTGAGGCGACTTCATCTTCGCCCCGACCTGACACCCCGATGATGGGGATCTGAGCCAGCGGCGTCGCCATGGTGCGGATCCGCCTGATCGCCTCGACGCCATTGATGCCCGGCAGCACCATATCCATCAGCACCGCGTCGAAGGCGCCCTGCGCGAGCCGGTTCACCGCGTCCTCGCCGCGCCCGATGAACTCGGCATGATGACCGAGTTCGGTCAGGATGGTGTTGAGCACAACGCGGCCGAACGGATTGTCCTCGACGCTGAGCAAGCGCAGCGCCGGAACCGCATCCATCTCGGCTTCGCCCTTCGACTTGCGGGACTTGCCCGATCCCGTGGCACACACCGACACCGTCAATGTGAAGGTGGCGCCACCGCCGGGCCGAGGCGCGACCGTGATGTCGCCGCCCATTGCGCGCGCCAGTTGCTTCACCGACGACAGGCCCAGTCCGGCGCCGCCGAAGCGCGAGGCAATGGTGACATTGGCTTGGGTAAACGGCCGGAACAGCCGTTTGATCTCGACCATGGTGAGGCCGATGCCGCTGTCGGACACCGCGAAGGCGACACCGACGCTGCCTTTGCCCTTTGCTTTGCCTTTGCTCTTGGTCTTGTCCTTGCTCTTGACGGAACGCCAAGGCGCGACCGTGAGCGCCACGCCGCCGTGCTCGGTGAATTTCACGGCATTGTCGATCAGGTTCTCGAGCGCGGCGCGCAGGCGGACGGGATCACCGACCACCAGCCCCGGCAGCTTCTCCGAGATATCGACCTCAGCCTGGAGACCCTTGGCCGCGGCGCGACCGGCCAGCGAATCGCCGGCGTTGCGGGCGAGCGTCCGCAGGTCGAACAAATCCTGCCGCAGCGAGCTTCCACCCCCGACCCCCTTCCCGGTCCCCTTGCCACTTCGGGCGGCATCGACGAACAGGGTGGCAAGGTTCGCCAGATGCTCGGCCCCGGCCTTGATCGTGTCGGCCCAGCGTCTTTCCCGTTCCCCGAGATCCGAAGTCGCGAGCAGGTCGCTGATCGCGAGAATGCCGGTCAGGGGGGTGCGGACCTCATGGGCAAAGGCGGCAAGCGCGGCTTGGACGACGTCCAGCTCGACCCGCTTGGTGCTGCGCTTGCGCAACCGGGCAGTCGGCCCGGAGCGCTTCCGAGCCACTCGCTTGGACGTCCCCGTAGTGCGCGCTGCGCGCGTTTTCGCCGCCATAACTCCCCTTCGAAGTATCCCCTTCGAACCCCGCGCTGTCAGGCGAGCATGGCACGGCGGAACACCCGGAGTCACGGCGCCGTTTGGCTAACCCCCAGAGAAACTTAACCTAATCCCACCAACCGGCGGATACCGGCCGGCGTGGCGCCGCCGGCGCGCAGTTCACGAAGGCCGGTCGAGCTGGTTGATTTCGACAGCTTCCGGCCGCGCTCGTCGCGAAGTAGCCCGTGGTGGCGGTAGACGGGTTCGGGCAGGTGGAGCAGAACCTGAAGCAGACGGTGGACCGAAGTGGCGTGGAACAGGTCCTGGCCCCGCACGATCTCGCTGATGTCCTGGAGCGCATCGTCGACAACAACGGACAGATGGTAGCTCGTCGGCGTCTTCTTGCGGGCCACAATGACGTCGCCCCAGGCTTCTGGCCGCGCCGGGACGACGCCACGCTCACCATCCGGCCCCTCGCCCAGTTCGTTCCAGCTCAGGCCCACAGCGCGGCGGCAGGCGGCTGCCATGTCGAGCCGAAGCGCGTAAGGCGCACCGGTGTCGATGAGGCGGTCGCGCTCGTCCGCGGACAGCGATCTGGCGGCGCCGGGATAGAGCGGCACGCCGTCGGGATCGCGCGGCCACGGCCCATCCGCTTCACGCGCCTTAACCAGCCTTGCGATCTCGGCGCGGCTTTCGAAGGCTGGATAGACCAGGCCGAGCGCCAAGAGCCTGTCCAGCGCCGTCCGATACGCATCGAGATGCTCCGACTGCCGCCGCACCGGCGTCTCCCAGGCGATGCCGAGCCAGGCGAGGTCTTCGTAGATCGCTGTCTCATATTCCGGCCGGCAACGCGTCGCGTCGATGTCCTCGATCCGCAGCAACAGCCGCCCACCGGTCTCGCGCGCGCGGTCGGAATTGAGCAGCGCGGAATAAGCGTGGCCGAGATGCAGGTAGCCATTCGGGCTGGGGGCAAATCGGAAAACGGGTGGCGACATGCTTCGGAACTCATCATGGCCGGGCATAGCCGTCTAGACGGATGGCGTCGCTTCCGCTCGCCTGTGTCCCGGCCATCCACGTTCTTCGGAGCGGCGCACCGATCGTGTCAAGGTCCCCGAGAATGCGATGATCACCAGCCGTGCTAACAATGATGCACGTTGGAAAGACGTGGATGGCCGGGTGGAAGCCCGGCCATGACGCCGGAGAGAGTTGACGATTGCCATGACCATCCACCTCGAAACCCAATCCGATCTCGAAGAGGCCGTCCACGCGCTGGTCAAGCGCGATCCGCGCCTGAAGCCAGTGCTGGCGACTGCCGGCATGCCGGCGTTGCGGCGGCGCGAGCCGGGTTTTGCGGGGCTTGCCCACATCGTCTGCGGGCAACAGCTCTCGACTGCGAGCGCCGCGGCGATCTGGGGACGGTTGTCCGCCGCGTTCGATCCGTTCGACCACGAGGCTGTCCGCCGCGCCCGCACCGACCGGCTGGGGCGGCTCGGCCTGTCCGCCGCCAAGATCAAGACGCTGAAACATCTCGCGCGCGAGATCACCGCAGAACGGCTGAACCTCGACGTGCTCGCGGAAGAAGACGCTGATGCCGCGCATCACACGTTGATCGCACTGCCCGGCATCGGACCCTGGACCGCGGACGTCTATCTGCTGTTCTGCCTCGGCCATGGCGACGCCTGGCCGGCCGGCGACCTCGCCGTGCAGGAAGGCATCCGCATCGGGCTCGGCTTGCAGGCGCGGCCAACGGAGAAGCAGATGGCGCCGCTCGCCGAACCCTGGCGCCCCCTGCGCGGAGCGGCGGCACATCTGTGGTGGAGCTATTATCGCGCGGTGAAAAAACGCGAAGGCGTCATCGCGGGATCAACCTAGAGCTAGTTCCGTTCCGATGGAATCGGAACGGGGCTCTAGTGTTTTGTTTTGACGCGTTTTCTTGACGCGAACCGGTGTCCACTTCGCTCGAACACGCTCTAGCCCCGCAGCCCGACGCGATCGGTCCGGGCGCAATCGGCGACGAAGTCGATGACGGCCCGCACCGCCGGCAGTTCGACGAGGTCGGGATGGGCGAGCAGCCACAGGTCCGCCACGCTGGCGAGCTTCTGCGGCGCGACACGCACAAGATCGGGATAGCTTTCGGCGACAAAGCACGACAGGGCGGAGATTCCGAGTCCGGCGCGGACCGCCGCCAGCATGTCGCCCTGGGACGAGCAGCGCATCACCACCCAGGCCTGACGCGTGACGACGTCGCTCCAGCGCGCAAGCTGGAGATTGGAGGTCTGATCGGCGAAACCGATGACGCTGTGCCCCTTCCACTCGCCGCGCCGTTCCGGCAAGGACCGCCCGCCGGCGTAGCCGCGCGAGGCGTAGAATCCCGTGCCGAGACGGCCGATCTTGCGGCCGACCAGATTTTCCTCGCCGCTGTCGAAGGGCCGCAACACCACGTCCGCCTCGCGCCGGCGCACGCTCGCCGGAAACGGATGGGTGATGATCTCGAGCTGGACGTGATCGTGCGCGCGCAGGAACGCAGGCAGGCGCGGCATCAGCCAATGCGAGGCCAGCGTTGCGCCGATCGATAGCTTGACGGTCCCGCGCGCCTTATGCCCTCCGGCCGAGACTGCCGTCTCCGCCCGCAGCGCGGCCGCCGCCATTACCTCGGCGTGCTCGCGCAGCGTCCGTCCATCCGCCGTCAGCGCAAGGCCGTCGGCGGCACGCGCCACCAGCCTGGTGCCGAGCTGGGCTTCCAGCGCCGCAATCTTGCGGCTGACGGTGGGATGGCTGCTGTGCAGCCGGCGCGCCGCGCCGGTGAAGCTGCCGGTATCGGCGACCGCGAGGAAGGTCTTGCAAAGGTCCCAGTCCATGAGCGGCCTCTGTTCAAATCTGAAAAGTCGTCCGTTCAATATTGAACGATAAGAGGCCCCACTCCAACCCCTATAATGACGTCAAATGAAACATGGGCGGCAACTCGCCCGCGACAATCAAAGAAGGAAACGCCTCGTCATCCGCCTGCCGGCGGGCTGCGTTTCCGGGAGGACATCATGGCGCTGCCCGCTCTCTTGAAGGATTCGCTCGAGCTGCCCGTGGTCGGCTCGCCGCTCTTCCTCGTCTCCGGCCCTGAGCTGGTGATCGCCCAGTGCAAGGCCGGCGTGGTCGGCTCGTTTCCGGCACTCAATGCCCGTCCGGTGGAAAAGCTCGACGAATGGCTGAGCCGCATCGAGGACGAACTCGGCGAATACAAGTCGCGCAATCCCGGCAAGAAGGTCGCACCCTACGCCGTCAACCAGATCTGCCACGCCTCCAACGACCGGCTGATGAAGGACATGGAGACCTGTGTGAAGCACAGGGCGCCCATCATCATCACCTCGCTGCGACCGCCCGCCGAGCTCGTCGAGGCCGCACACTCGTACGGCGGCCTCGTGTTCCACGACGTCATCAACGTCAAGCACGCGCGCAAGGCCGCCGAGCAGGGCGTCGACGGTCTGATCCTGGTCTGCGCCGGCGCTGGAGGACATGCAGGAACGCTCTCGCCTTTCGCACTGGTACGCGAGGTCAAACAATGGTTCGACGGTGCGATCCTGCTGTCGGGCGCAATCAGCGACGGCTTCGCGATCGCCTCCGCGCTGACGCTGGGCGCCGACCTCGCCTATATGGGCACGCGCTTCATCGCGACGAAGGAAGCCAACGCTGACGAAGCCTACAAGTCGGCGCTGACGCAGCACACCGCGCATGACATCGTCTACACCAACCTCTTCACCGGCGTGCACGGCAACTATCTCGGGCCTTCGATCGCCGCGGCCGGGCTCGATCCGGACAATCTGCCGGCGGCCGACAAGACGAAGATGAATTTCGGCTCCGGCGGCAACATGAAGTCCAAGGCGTGGCGCGACATCTGGGGCTCGGGCCAGGGTATCGGCCAGATCGCCGACGCGCCGCCGGTCGCCGAGCTCGTCGACCGGATGAAACGGGAATTCGACCAGGCCCGACAGGATTTCCTGATGCGCGTCAGCGCCTGACGTCTCGGACCGACAATAAAACGGGAGGACACCATGAAGCTGGCAGCCGCACTGATCGGGATGTCGTTGCTGATGCTCGCCGGCGGCAGCGCCCATGCCGAAGGCAGCGACGAGATCCGCATCGGGCAGACCCTGCCCTACAGCGGCCCGGCCTCCGGCTTCGGCGCGATCGGACGGACGCAGGAAGCGTTCTTCGAGAAGGTCAATGCCGAAGGCGGCATCAACGGCCGCAAGGTCAAGTTCATCACGCTGGACGACGCCTATTCGCCGCCGAAGACCGTCGAGCAGACCCGCAAGCTGGTGGAGCAAGAAGAGGTGCTGATGATGTTCGGCTCGCTCGGCACCGCCACCAACAGCGCCGTGCAGCGCTATCTCAACGCCAAGAAAGTGCCGCAGCTGTTCGTGCTCTCCGGCGCCACCAAATGGGCCGATCCGCAGAAGAACCCGTGGACCATGCCGGGCATGGCGGCCTACGAATCCGAGGGCGTGGTCTATGCCAAATACATTTTGCAGGCCAAGCCCAACGCCAGGATCGCGATCCTCTCGCAGAACGACGATTTCGGCCGCGACTATGTCGCCGGCTTCAAGCGAGCGCTCGGGCCTAAGGCCGCAAGCATGATCATCGCGGAAGCGAGCTACGAGACCAGCGCGCCGACGATCAGCTCGCAACTCTCGACCTTGAAGGCCTCGGGCGCCAACGTGCTGTTCGGCGTCGTGCTCGGCAAGTTCACCTCGCAAATGGTCAAGGGCGTGGCCGAGATCGGCTGGAAGCCGGAGCTGTTCTTCGTGCCGACCTCGGCGTCGTCGATCTCTTTCCTGGAACCGGCAGGGCTCGACAACGCGGTCGGCCTGATCTCGTCGAGCAATCAGAAGGACACGATGGACCCGCAATGGGTCGACGATCCCGGCGTGAAGGAATACTTCGCCTTCATGAAGCGCTACATGCCGGCCGCGGACCTCTCCAACTCCAACTACGCCGCGGGCTATCACTATGCCACGCTGCTGATGACGGTGCTGAAGGGGTGCAAGGATGATATCAGCCGCGACAACATCATGCGCCAGGCGGCCTCGTTGAAGGATGTGAAGCTGCCGCTGCTGCTGCCGGGAATGGCGGTTACGACCGGCCCCGACGACTATCTGCCGTTCCAGCAGCTTCAGCTCCGGCGCTTCAATGGCAAGAGCTGGGTCGGCTTCGGCGACGTGCTGGATGATCGCTAGACGAGCGGGATGAGGAGACGCCATGATCATCAGCGGCGAACGCCAGATCAGCTATGACGACATCCGGGCTCGGATCAGGCGGGCGATGAGCGGCTTCCGCGCCCTGGGGCTTGCCGAGGCCGCGCCGGTCGCGATGATGCTGCGCAACGATTTCGCTCTGTTCGAGGTGGTTGCGGCCTCGGCCGCGCTGGGCAGTCCGGTGGTGCCGATCAACTGGCATTTGAAGGCCGAGGAGGTCCGTTACATCCTGGCCGACAGCGGGGCGAAGATCCTGGTCTGCCACGCGGATTTGCTGCCGCAGATCCGCGACGGCGTACCGGCGGATGTCCTTCTCCTGGTCGTCGCGACGCCGCCCGAAC
The DNA here is from genome assembly GCF_023073015.1 of Bradyrhizobium sp. 87. Classification (NCBI taxonomy): domain Bacteria; kingdom Pseudomonadati; phylum Pseudomonadota; class Alphaproteobacteria; order Hyphomicrobiales; family Nitrobacteraceae; genus Bradyrhizobium; species Bradyrhizobium sp. 87. The sequence continues at coordinate 400,260 of NZ_JADPIQ010000128.1, read as the reverse complement.
TCGCAGCGACCTTTTCGATCCCTGGGGAACTGACCGAGATCCCGGTGGGACTGACCGATTGGGACCGCTGGCGCGACGACCATCCGCAAGCGCAGGAGCCGCCGCGGCGGGCCGCAGCGATGATTTATACATCCGGCACCACGGGCATGCCGAAGGGCGTGCGGCGCATGCCGATGCAGCCCGAACAGGCGGCCGCCTCCGAACGCGTGGGCGGGATCGCCTATGGCATCAAGCCGCGGGAAGACCAAATCGTGCTGATCAACGGCCCGATGTATCACTCGGCGCCGCATTCCTACGGCATGCTGGCGTTCCGCAGCGCTTGCACCATCATCCTCCAGGCGCGGTTCGATGCCGAGGAGCTGCTGGCGCTGATCGAGCGCCACCGCGTCAAGCACATTCACATGGTACCGACCATGTTCGTCCGGCTGCTGCGGTTGCCCGAAGCGGTCAGGCAGCGCTACGACCTGTCGTCGCTGCGTTTCGTCGTGCACGGCGCCGCCCCCTGCCCGCCGGACGTCAAGCGCGCCATGATCGACTGGTGGGGACCGGTCATCAACGAATATTTCGGCTCCACCGAGACCGGGATCCCGGTGTGGCACTCGGCCGAGGAAGCACTGAAGAAGCCTGGCACGGTCGGCCGCCCCATCGAAGGCGGCATCGTCAGGATCTTCCGCGATGACGGCAGCCCGTGCGGTGCAAACGAAGTCGGCGAAATCTACATGCGCCAGACGTCAGTGCCCGATTTCGACTATCACGGCAGGTCGCAGGCAAGGGCCGAAGCCGGCCGTGACGGCCTGGTCAGCGTCGGCGACGTCGGTTATCTCGACGCGGACGGCTATCTGTTCCTGTGCGATCGCAAGCGCGACATGGTGATCTCCGGCGGCGTCAACATCTATCCCGCCGAGATCGAGAACGTGCTGATCGGAATGCCCGGCGTGCGCGACTGTGCCGTGTTCGGCATCCCCGACGCGGAATTCGGCGAACGGCTGTGCGCCTTTGTCGAGCCTGAATCGGATGCCGAGCTCTCGGCCGACGCCGTCCGATCGTTCCTGCGCGGGCGGCTTGCCAATTTCAAGGTGCCAAAGGACGTCGAATTCCGTGACGCGCTGCCGCGCGAGGCCACGGGAAAGATTCTCAAGCGCAAGCTGCGGGAGCCCTATTGGACGATGTGAGGACAGGCAACGCCGTCCGAGAGTGCGGGACCGCATAAACGGGAACGAGTGGCAATCGTTCCTGCGCCTCTCCAATATTCGGCAGATTGAAGACGCGCGCTTCCGTCGCAAATGGAAGAGCAACCAATTCGAATCTCGCCTGTTGTCGACCGGCACAATCAACAGCCGGAGAATAAAAAATGTCTCGTCTCACCATGCTCGCCGCAGCTCTGCTGCTGCTCGGATCAGCGCCTGTCAGTGCACAGTCACAGCCTGCGCAGAGCGGGCCGGGCAACAACGCCGTCAACAGCTCTGATCACAACAACTCCAACGCACCGGTCGCGGGCCGCAACAGCTTCACCGAGGGCCAGGCGAAGTCGAAGATCGAGGGCGCGGGTTATTCCAATGTTTCCGGACTGCAAAAGGACGACAACGGCGTCTGGCGCGGCAAGGCCGACAAGGCCGGGACCAAGGCGGACGTGAGCGTCGATTTCCAGGGCAACGTGAACCCCGCCAAGTAAGGAGGATGAAACATGACGACCACTATTTCTCGACTCTATGACACCTATTCGGATGCGGAACGTGCGGTCAGGCGTCTGGAGGCCGCGGGCGTGCCGCACTCCGACATCAGCATCGTCGCGAACAATTCCGATAACTGGTACGGCTCCTCCACCGGCAAGGTTGACCGTGATCGCGACGGCGTCGACGATCGCGCCGAAGGTGCCGGCACGGGTGCCGGCATCGGCGCAGGCCTCGGAAGCGCGGCCGGCCTGCTTGCCGGACTCGGCCTGCTGGCCATTCCGGGACTCGGACCGGTGGTTGCCGCCGGATGGCTGGCTTCGACCGCAGTTGGTGCCGCGGCCGGCGCCGCGACGGGCGGCATCGTTGGCGCGCTGACCGAAGCCGGCGTCTCCAAGGATGATGCGTCGCGCTACGCGGAGGGCGTCCGTCGCGGCGGAACGCTGGTATCGGCGCGGGTACCCGACCAGGACAGCACACGTCTCGATGCCCTTCTGCACGAGAAGGCCGTGAACCTGCAGGAACGGAGCGCCGCCTGGCAAAAATCCGGCTGGAACGGCTTCGATGCCGCAAGCCCGCCGTTGTCACCCGACGATGTCGGCCGTGAGCGTGAGCTGTACGGCGCCGGCACGCGGGTGAGGTAGGGATGTTCCGCTCGCCGCCACGCCAGCGGCAGTGAATCCCAAGAGCGCGAGGGAGGCTCCACCAAGGTGGAGCCTTTTTCGCGTGCCCCTCCTCGAACACCACGAGGGTGCCGCAGGTCTCTCTCAACGAGCGCATTCCGCTGAAGCAGGGCCACATGTTCTCACTGCTCGGGTAATCGGCTATTGGCCGTCTGCGAAACAGTATAGCTTTCGACCGTAGAGGAAACGCCGCGGAGACGGCACGAGGTCGCGCATGCTGGACAGGACCAAGGACATTGTCGCATCCGCGCAAGCCTGGCTCGATGAGGTCGAGCTAACGCTGGGCGCAGCCGATAGCGCTGCGCTGGATCGTCTTTTCCTCGCCGACAGCTATTGGCGCGATGTGCTGGCACTAAGCTGGAACCTGCAAACGATCGGCGGCGGCGACTCGATCAAGCGGGAGCTGACAACGCTCGCGGCAAAGGCTGCGCCGGGCAGCTTCAAGATTGCGCCGAACCGAGCGCCACCGCGCTGGGTGACGCGTGCCGGGACCAACACTATCGAGGTGATCTTCAATTTCGAAACCGCACTGGGGCGCGGCAGCGGCATCGTCAGGCTTGTGCCCGACGCCACCGACGGCGACCGCCTGAAAGCGTGGACGCTCCTCACCGCGCTCGACGAGCTCAAGGGCTTCGAGGAGCAGCTCGGCACCTCGCGGCCGCGCGGCCAGGCCTATTCGCGCGACTTCCGTGGACCGAACTGGCTGGACTTGCGCAACGGCTCGCGCGACTACGCCGATCGCGATCCCGCCGTGCTGGTGGTCGGCGGCGGCCAGGCCGGGCTCGCGATCGCGGCGCGGCTGAAACAGTTGAACATCGACACCCTGATCGTCGATCGCGAGGCACGGATCGGGGACAATTGGCGCAAGCGCTACCACGCGCTGACCCTGCATAACCAGGTGCAGGTCAATCATTTGCCCTACATGCCGTTTCCGCCGAGCTGGCCGACCTATATCCCCAAGGACAAGCTCGCCAACTGGTTCGAAGCTTACGTCGAGGCGATGGAGCTGAACTTCTGGACCGGAACCGAATTCGAGGGCGGCGCCTACGACGATGCGAAAGACCACTGGACCGTCACACTGCGGCACACCGACGGCAGTGAGCGTATCATGCACCCGCGCCATGTGGTGATGGCGACCGGCGTCAGCGGCATCGCCAATGTGCCTGTCATTCCGACCCTGGATAACTTCAAGGGCACGCTGCTGCATTCGAGCCGCTACGAGGACGGCGAGACCTGGACAGGAAAACGCGCCATCGTCATCGGCACCGGCAATAGCGGCCACGACATCGCGCAGGATCTTCACTCCAGTGGTGCCGAAGTGACGCTGGTGCAGCGTTCACCTACGCTCGTCACCAATATCGAGCCGTCGGCCCAACTCGCTTATGCGACCTACAATGAGGGCACGCTCGAGGACAACGATCTGATCGCGACCTCGATGCCGACACCGCTCGCGAAAAAGACCCATGTGATGCTGACGGAGCAGTCGAAGGAGCTCGACAAGGAACTGCTCGACGGGTTGCGGCGCGTCGGCTTCAAGCTCGATTTCGGCGAGGCCGGCACCGGCTGGCAGTTCAAATATCTCACCCGTGGCGGCGGCTATTATTTCAATGTCGGCTGCTCCAACCTCATCATCGAGGGCGCGATCAAGCTCAGGCAGTTTTCCGACATCGAGAGCTTCGTCACCGAGGGCGTTCGCATGAAGGACGGCACAACCCTTTCGGCCGACCTGATCGTGCTCTCGACCGGTTACAAGACACAGGAATATCTGGTGCAGAAACTGTTCGGCGACGCCGTCGCCGACCGGGTCGGCCCGATCTGGGGCTTTGGCGACGGCCTCGAGCTGCGTAACATGTATACGCGCACCAGGCAGCCCGGCCTCTGGTTCATCGCCGGCAGCCTCGCGCAATGCCGGATCAACTCGAAATATCTGGCGCTGCAGATCAAGGCGATCGAGGAAGGGATTTTGGGGCAGGCTGGAGCGGCAGCGGCGAGCACCGCTTGAACAACACCGTAGAAGCAGTGTCGCACCACGATAACGAACAAGAGGAGAATTCATGCCAGCCATTCTCGGCACCGGCGAGCACCGCTACCGCGTCGTTGAAAACTTCGCAAAGCTGCCGGACGGATGGCAGCTCACCGACGTCGCCTCGGTCGCGGTCGACAGCAAGGACCGCGTCTACGTCTTCAACCGCGGGGCCCATCCGATGGTCGTGCTGGACCGCGAGGGCAATTTCTTGCGAAGTTGGGGCGAAGGCCTGTTCTCGCGCGCCCACGGCCTGCACATCGATGCCGACGACAATCTCTATTGCACCGATGACGGCGACCACACCGTGCGCAAGTGCACCACCGACGGCAAGGTGCTGCTGACGATCGGCATCCCCGAGAAACCGTCGCCGTTCATGAGCGGCGATCCCTTCCACCGCTGCACCCACACCGCGCTGTCGCCGAAGGGTGAAATCTACGTCTCCGACGGCTATGGCAATGCGCGCGTGCACAAATTCACGCCCGGCGGCAAGCTGATGACAAGCTGGGGCGAACCCGGCACCGATCCCGGCCAGTTCAACATCGTGCACAACATCGCCACCGACGCCGACGGCTTTGTCTATGTCGCCGACCGCGAGAACCACCGCGTGCAGGTGTTCGACGGCAACGGCAAGTACGAGACGCAGTGGAACAATCTGCACCGCCCTTGTGCGCTATGCTGTTGCGGTGGGGCTAAGAGCCCGACCTTCGTCATCGGGGAACTCGGCCCTGGCCTGGCCGTCAACCGCAAGGTGCCCAATCTCGGCCCGCGGCTCTCGATCGTGGACGCCAAGGGCAACCGCATCGCGCGGCTCGGTGGCGAGGAAGGCCCGGGCGTTGCGAGCGGCAAGTTCCTGGCGCCGCACGGCATCGCACTGGATTCCAGGGGCGACATCTATGTCGGCGAGGTCGGCGTCACCGACTGGAAGACCAGCTTTCCGGACGAGGAGATGCCGGCCGTGGTGCGCGCGACGCGATGTTTGCAGAAGCTGGAGCGCGTGCGGGAGTAGCTGCCTCGGCACATCCACGTCGCGCTGTCAGGATGACGCTGCCTCAACGGCCTCGGACTTGGAAATCACAGCGTTTTGCGCGCTTTGCCACCCCCCGGCCGCATTGCTTGTGCCGGAATAAGTCGCTCAACGGGCTTCACAATCCCGTCACGCTGCATGTAGTATGTCAGTTACGTGCTGCTTCGCAGCGTACATTGGAGGCCAGGAGCGTTACTTGAACGCACATGTCTCGCAAGGCCATTGGCCGGTGTTGGTGCTGAATGCGGACTTCCGGCCGCTGAGTTACTACCCACTGTCTTTGTGGTCGTGGCAGGACGCGATCAAGGCGGTATTCCTCGACCGCGTCAACATCGTCGCGCATTACGATCAGGCGGTCCATAGCCCCACGCTGCAAATGCAGCTGCCGAGCGTCGTCTCGCTCAAATCCTTCGTCAAGCCGACCACCCACCCTGCCTTCACCCGATTTAACGTCTTCCTGCGCGATCGTTTCGCCTGCCAATATTGCGGCTCGCCCGAAGACCTCACCTTCGACCACATCATCCCGCGCAGCAAAGGCGGCCAGACCACCTGGGAGAACGTGGTCGCGGCGTGCTCCCCCTGCAATTTGCGCAAGGGCAATCTGACGCCGGTGCAGGCCAAGATGTTTCCACGCCAGCACGCCTTCGCGCCGACCGTGCACCAGCTCCACCGTAACGGCCGCCTGTTCCCGCCGAACTATCTGCACGACAGTTGGCTGGATTATCTCTACTGGGATACGGAGCTGGATCCGTAACGTCGGCGTGCAGGCCCTCGGCAATCCATCGTTGACTCGCGCCGCCCAACGCCGGGAGAGATCAGCGAGCTTCTATCTGCGCGCCTGCTCCAGATCGATCTGATAGACGGAAATCCGGTCGATCTCGAATGCGACGGTAGGCGGCGACTCCGCGTCGACCGGACCGACGCCGAGAAAGAATTTGGATCCGATCGCGAGATTGACGATCATGTACATGGGATCGTCGAAACCGATCGGCACCTTGATGTCGGACACCGGTCTGCGGTCGATGAAATAGACCAGGCGATCCTCCTCCCACAGCACACCGTAAGTGTGGAATGCGCTCGACGCGTCGCCGACCGCGAAGTCGAAGCCGCAGGACTGAATCTTCTGGGTCGAGGGAATCCGCCAATGCGTCGTCATCACGAGATCGCCCGGCTTTTCGCCGCGGCCTTCCAGCACGTCCACCTCCGGCGGCCAGCCACCGTCATCCGCCAGCATCCAGAACGCCGGCCACACTGCGTGCCCGACCGGCACCTTGGCGCGGATCTCGAAATAGCCGTGCTTCTGCGCGAACGTGCCCTGGGTCGTCAGTATCCCGGAGATGTACTCGTTGTCGAACAGCACCGGCTTCAACCCCGGCGGGGTACGGCTGGCGACGATCGACAGCACGCCGTCCTTGACCTTGAACGGATCGAGCCCGAGCGGCGCCGCGTTGCGCCCCGCATAGCGCGGATCGACATAGATCTGTTGCTCGCCATTGGCGCTGGTCTTGCGCTTGAAGTCGGAGCCGTCGCCGCCCCAGTAACGCGCCTCCGGCCAGGCCGCGCCGCCGGCGTAATGCGGCACCCAGCGTCCGTTTGCCAGCGGATGCTCGTCAAAATCCTCGTTGAAGGTCCGGCGTAGCGGCAAGAAGACCAGCGAGGCCGGATTGACCTTCTCCAGCCGACGGCACTCGATGGTGGAGGGATCGGTCGTGACCTGCAGCGACATGCTCATCGGGGCACCGTCGAGATCGTCCTGCGCGATGGCCGGCGCGGGCACAACGCAGAGACCGATCGCAGCCAGAGCGCCCCTCGTCCAACGCTCGATCATCACCGCACTTCGAAGACGCCAGAGGAAAGGCCAAGGTTAGCTTACTCATATCGGAACCGGCAAGAGCGGGCCGGCGACCGCGCGCCAATTCAGGAGCGCCGCTTGCACACGCGATCCAGATTTTCGTGCACTTAGAAAAATTGGGACGCCTAGGCAGCGCTCGGAAGGCGAGCGGCAGGCTCCTGCCGGGACGGAACTCGGGGCGCCGGCATCCGTTCAGAGTCGAGGCCGGATGTCGCGCGGGCGCCAGTTGTCCGCGACAGACATATCCGGTCCCGCCACAGCACGAGGGGAGAATAGTCATGGCCACAAGCGAGACGGATCACGTCTACAAGATCCTGGAACTGGTCGGATCGTCCGAGACGTCGATCGAGGATGCGATCAAGAACGCGGTCAGCCGGGCCGCAAAGACCGTTCGCGAGATGAAATGGTTCGAGGTGGTGCAAACGCGCGGCCATATCGAGAACGGTGCCGTGCGCCACTACCAGGTGACGCTGCGGGTCGGCTTCACGCTGGATGAGTGAGGCAGAAAGGCCCGGCGCGCGGGGTCAGCCTGGTTAGCTCGACGATAGCCCGTCAATTGTCGAGGATTGTTCCGACCGGAAGCGCACAATCCGCACGGAAGTTGCAACAGCCCGTTAAGGCCAAAGTGAGAGGTTTGCGCCGAAATGGAGCAAGCCTGATGACCACGGGCCGCGAACTCGGAAAGACGCGCCTTCCGCTCTGGGCAGCGGGTTTCGTCATCCTGACCTGCTTCGCCATCCTCGGCTTGAGCGCCTGGCGTGAATGGGAAACACGCAATGCCGATCTCAAGAACGCCGAGATCGACGTCGCCAATCTGGCGCATTCGCTGATCCAGCACGCGGACGACACCTTCGAACTCGTTGATACAATCCTCGTAGGCCGGGTCCACCGGCTCGAAATCGACGGGACGGGTCCGGACACGATCACCAAGCTTCAGGCCTATCTGCCGACACGAAAATCATCGGACCGGATCCGCGGCATCTTCGTTTATGACGCGAGCGGGCAGTGGCTTGCCACGACCGAGCGGCTCGACTTCTCCAAGCTCAACAACAGCGACCGCGAATATTTCCAGCGTCATCGGCACTCGCCGGAGATGGGCACGCTGATCGGACCGCCCGTGAAGAGTCGAGCCGGGGGCCAATGGGTCGTCACCGCGTCCCGCCGGATCAACGATGCCGACGGCGGCTTCGCCGGCGTTGCCCTGCTCACGATCGACGTCGGCTATTTCGTCAAGTTCTACGAGCGGTTCGACATCGGTACGAACGGCTCGGCATCGCTGCTCAACGATAGCGGCATCATGCTGGCGCGCAGCCGCGACGACAGTGGCGCCTTTGTCGGACGCGACCTGTCCAATGCGCCCTTGTTCAAGGGATGGGAAAGTCGCCCCGCCGCAGCAGTCTACTATTTCAAGTCGCCGCTCGATGGCGTCCAGCGGCTGAGCTATTACCAACGCAGCAGCCGCTATCCCCTAATGGTGCTGGCGAGCAAGTCGCGGGACGACGTGCTGGCGCCGTGGCGGCAAGCCGCGGCTGCGCGCACCACCTTCGTCCTCGGCCTTGTGCTGCTGATCGCGGTGATCGGCTTCTACCTGGTCCGTCAGCTCGTACAGCGGCAGCGCACGGCCCAGGCCCTCGTCGTCAACGAAGCAAACTTCCGCCTGTTGGCCGAGCAATCCAGCGACATGGTGACCCGGATCGGGCTGGACAACCGGCTGCTCTACGTTTCCCCCTCGTGCGTACGCATCACGGGCTGGTCCTCCGACGAGCTGCTATCCACCTCGGCCCTGGCCGGCATTCACGCCGACGACATGGAGCGGGTCGAGCAGGCTATCGCCGCGCTTAAGAATGGCGAGGCCGAGGAGACGCGGTTCGTCTATCGCCACCGTCATCGCGACAAGGGCGAGATTTGGGCGGAGGCGGCGTTGCACGTGACCCTGGCGTCGGACAGCGGTGAGATCGACGGCGTCGTCGCGGTGGTGCGCGACATCACCGAGCAGAAGGATCTTCAGGACAAGCTCGCCTCGCTTGCAACGACCGACGGCCTCACCGGACTCGTCAACCGGCGCGCGTTCGACGAGCGCCTCGCCGAGGAATGGGCCCGGGCCCGGCGCGATGGCACGCAGCTCTCGCTCCTGCTGATCGATGTCGATCATTTCAAGAAGTTCAACGACCAATACGGGCATCTGGCGGGCGACGGATGCCTGCGCGCGCTGGGCCGGATCCTATCAACCCACACCAAGCGCCAGGCCGACGTCGCGGCGCGCTACGGTGGCGAAGAATTCGCCGTGCTGTTGCCGAACACCGGTCCCGAGGGCTGCGCCGAGGTCGGCGAAGGGATTCGCAAGGCTCTGCACGATCTCGCCATGCCGCATGCGCAAAGTCCCCCCTCGCGCCTGGTGACCGCAAGCGTTGGCGGCGCGACGAGTCTGCCGTCCCAAACCACGGCGGACTGCAGCACGCTGGTCGGCGCCGCCGACCGCGCGCTCTACGCCGCCAAGGACAACGGCCGTGACCGGCTGGTGATGTCGGGACAGGTCGTTCCCTGGCCCGCCAGGAGCGCGTGACGGATCGACCGCTGGCCCGATTTGTTGCCTGCGCTCCAGCGCGGTATGGCTTGGATCACGGCCGGATGTTCGGCCAATCCGAGAGTGCTGCGGTGACCGGTCAAATCAAACTCGTCCTCTTCGACATGGACAATGTCCTCTGCGACTACGACACGGCAAAGCGTGTCGCATGGCTGGCGAAGGTTGCGGGGACCACGAGCGAATCCGTCCACAAGGCGATCTGGGACAGCGGCTTCGAGCTGCTCGGCGATTCCTGCACACTCGATGCCGCGGACTATTTGCGGGGTTTCGGCGACCGCATCGGCTATCCGCTGTCACTGGACGAGTGGATCGAGGCGCGACGCCGTTCAATGCAGGCCGATCGTGCCATGCTGGAGATTGTCGGCAGCTTGCGTCAAACCGTCGACATTGCCGTCCTGACCAACAACACGACGCTGGTCGCCGACCATATCGCAGCGCTGCTGCCGGAATTGCCACCGCTGTTCGGCTCGCGAATCTACGCCTCGGCCCGGTTCAAGACGGCGAAGCCGGACCCGCGCTGCTTCCGCCTCTGTCTGTCGGAGCTCGACGTCAAACCGGAGAACGTCCTGTTCGTCGACGATCTCATGGCCAATGTCGCCGGTGCGCGAGAGGCGGGCCTGTTCGCGCATCACCACACCTCGGTTGAGGCTTTCAGGCGGGCCCTGTCGGAGCACGGCCTGCTTCACGCATGAATGCGCGATCCGCTTTTCCCGGCGTCAGGCGAGATGGCACGCCACAAAGTGCCCGCCTGCTCCCTCCTTCAGCTCCGGTGCGCTTTCCGCGCAACGCGGCTGGGCGATAGGACAGCGGGTGTGGAAGTGGCAGCCCGACGGCGGCTTCATCGGGCTCGGAACGTCGCCCTTGAGGCGGATGCGCTCGCGCTTGAGCTTGGGATCGGGCACCGGCACCGCCGATAACAGCGCCCTCGTGTAGGGATGCTGCGGATTGCGGTAGAGGTCGCTGGCCTTGGCGAGCTCGACGATACGGCCAAGATACATCACCGCGACCCGGTCGGAGATGTGCTCGACCACCGACAAATCGTGCGCAACGAAGAGATAGGTGAGGTTCAGCTCCGCCTGGAGATCTTCCAGCAAGTTGATGACCTGCGCCTGGATCGAGACGTCGAGCGCAGACACCGGTTCGTCGCAGACGATCAGTTTCGGCTCGACCGCGAGCGCACGCGCGATCACGATGCGCTGGCGCTGACCGCCGGAGAATTCATGCGGATAGCGGCGCATGTGCTCGGCCTTGAGCCCGACCTTCACCAGCAGGCTCGCGACGCGATCCTCACGCTCCTTGGCGGATGAGCCGAGCTTATGGATGACGAGGGCTTCGCCGAGGATGGCGCCGACCGTCATGCGCGGATTGAGGGAGGCGAACGGGTCCTGGAACACAAGCTGCATGTTCCGCCGCATCGCGCGCAAATCGTTGCCGCCGAGCTGGCGGACATCCTGACCGTCGAACACGACCTCGCCGTCGGTCGGTTCGATCAGGCGCAGCACGCAGCGTCCCGTCGTCGACTTTCCGCAGCCGGATTCGCCGACGAGGCCGAGCGTCTCGCCGCGGTTGACCGAGAACGAGACCCCATCGACGGCATAAACGCTGCCGACCTGGCGCGACAACAGGCCGCCATGCACGGGAAAATATTTCTTCAGGCCGCTGACGCGGAGCAGGGGCTCGGTCATGCTGCGCCTCCCAACTGCGTATCTCCCAGATGACAGGCCATACGGTGGCCGGGCGCGATCTCGCGCAGCAGCGGCTCCCTCTCGGTGCAGACGCTCATGGCGTGGCGGCAGCGCGGAGCGAAGCGGCAGCCGACCGGCGGATTGATCAGGATCGGCACCGAGCCGCCGATCGCCTCCAGCCGCACCTTGTGCTCGCTGGCGAGATCGATGCGCGGGATCGAGCGGATCAGTCCCTGGGTATAGGGATGGCCGGGATTGCCAAAGAGGTCGTCGACGGGCGCCTCCTCCACCACCTTGCCGGCATACATCACGACGACGCGTTGCGCGGTCTCGGCGACGACGCCCATGGCATGGGTGATCAGCATCACCGCCATGCCGAAGCGTTCCTTCATGTCCTGGAGCAGGTCGAGGATCTGCGCCTGAATAGTGACGTCGAGGGCCGTGGTGGGCTCGTCGGCGATGATCAGTTTCGGCTTGCAGGCGAGAGCCATCGCGATCATCACACGCTGGCGCATGCCGCCGGAGAACTGATGCGGATAGTTGTGCACGCGGCCTTCGGCGTTGGGAATCTGCACCAGCTTGAGCATCTCGATGGTGCGATCGAGCGCCTGTTTCCTGGTGACATTCTCATGGCGGCGCAGGCTTTCGGCGATCTGCTCGCCGATGGTCAGCACCGGATTGAGCGAGGTCATCGGCTCCTGGAAGATGAAGCCGATCTCCTTGGCGCGGATCTCGTCGAGCTGACTGCTCGTCAGCGGCACGAGATCGCGGCCCTCGAAGATGATCTCGCCTGCCGCGATGCGGCCCGGCGGCATCGCGATCAGCTTCAGGATCGACATCGCGGTGACGGTCTTGCCGCAACCGGATTCGCCGACGACGCAGAGCGTCTCGCCGCGGTTGATGGAGATGTCGACACCGTCGACCGCCTGGAGGATGCCGTCGTCGGTGGAGAAGTGGGTTTTCAGTCCCTTGATCTCGAGCAGCGGCGCCATCAGATCACCCGCCGCGCATCGAGCGCGTCACGCAGGCCGTCGCCGATAAAATTGATGGCGACCACTGCGATGAAGATCGCGCCGCCCGGGAACAGCGCCCAGTGCGGGCCGATGTCGAGAAAGTCTTTCGCGTCATAAAGCAGCCGGCCCCAGGTCGGCGTATCCGGCGGGAAGCCGAGGCCGAGGAAGGACAGCGTCGATTCCGCGATGATGGCTGCGGCCACGTCGATGGTGCCGGCGATGATCACCGGACCGAGCGCATTGGGCAGGATATGGCGCACCACCTGCCGTACCGGGCTGGCTCCGAGAGCGCGCGCGGCTTCGACGAATTCCTTCTCGCGGATCGACAGGAACTGGGCGCGAACGAGGCGGGCGACCGGCATCCAGCGCAAGCCACCGATCACGAGCACGATCAGGATGAAAATGCCGCCCTCGGGGCCGAACGCTGCCTTCAGCCCGTCGCGGAAGAGATAGATCAGCAGCAGCAGCAGGGGCAATTGCGGCAGCGACAAAAAGAGATCGGTGAGCCACATCAGCCCATGGCCGAGCGCGCCGCGCGACATGCCGGCGAGCGCGCCGATCAGCACACCGACAAAGACCGAGACCAGCATCGCGGCGAGACCGACCGCGAGCGAGATGCGCCCGCCATAGATCATGCGGGCGAGGATATCCTGCCCGAGATCGTCGGTGCCAAAGGGATGGGCCAGCGACGGCCCCTGCATGCCCGCCACGATGTCGATGTCGTCGATCTTGACCCGCCAGATAAAGGGGCCGACCACCACCGCCAGGATCAGAACGAGGAGCAGGAACGCGCTGACCACGGCAAGCTTGTGGCGGCTATAGCGCCGCCACGTCTCGCGCCAGGGCGAGTAGACGCGCCGCTCAGCGGAGGGAGATGCGAGGGTCAAGCCAGCCATAAAGAACGTCCGCGATGAGATTGAACAGCACGACCAGGCACGCAAAGACGAAGGTGACGGCCATCACCACCGGCGTGTCGTTGGAAAGGATGGAGGAGATCAGCAGCGAGCCGATGCCGGGGATGCGGAAGATCTGCTCGGTGACGATGGCGCCGCCGAACACCGCCGGGATTTGCAACGCAATCAACGTGACGACCGGGATCATCGCGTTGCGCATCACATGCTTGATGATCACCCGCCTCTGGCCGATGCCCTTGGCGCGCGCGGTGGTGACGTAGTCGAGCCGGATCACGTCGAGCATCGCCGAGCGCACGAAACGCGTCATCGACGCAGCCTGGAACAGGCCGAGCACCGCCACCGGCATGATCGCCTGACGGATCATCTCCAGCACCCAGTGAATCCCCGTGCCCTTGATGTCGGTCGTGTAGACGAAAGGCAGCCAGTCCAGCGTGACCGAGAAGATCAGGATGAACAGGATGCCGGTGAAGAAGGTCGGCAGCGAGAAGCCGACAAAGGCGAGCGTGTTGGCGACCTGGTCGAACAGCGAATAAGGTTTCGTCGCGGCGTAGACCCCGACCGGGATCGCGATCAGGAGCGCAAGGATCTGCGCCGAGCCGATCACGTACAGCGTCGTTGGCAGTCGCTGGAGAATGAGCGTGTCCACGTTCATCCGGCTGACGAAGGAGAAACCCCAGTCGCCGTGCAGCATGGCGTTGAGCCAGTGCAGGTAACGAAGGTAGATCGGATCGTCGAGGCCGAACTTCGCCCGAAGCGCGAGAGCGACTTCGGGCGGCACGTTCGGATTGGTCGCTAGCTCGGAGAAGGGATCGCCCGGGGCGAGTGCGAGCACGACGAACAGCACGAGCGAAATTCCGAGCAGGCTCGGAATCGCGATCAGGAGGCGACGCAGGACATACTGGCTCATGAAGAAGGACCGCTCTAGGCGTGCGTGATCATTCTTCGCGGTACCAGTCGAACAAATTGTCGGTCTCGTTGGCCCAGCCGGAAACGACCGGGCGCAGATTGTTGGCGGCCGCCTCGACCTTCAGACGGTGCTGCACCGGGATGAAAACGATGTCGTGGTACATGAGATCATTGGCCTTGATGTAGAGCGCCGCGCGCTTGACCGGATCCATTTCGCCGTCGGCGGCCAGGATGGTCGCGTCGTACTCCTTGTTGACCCAGCGCGGGAAGTTGGTGCCCTGCCACTTGTTCTCCTTGGTGGCGACGAGGTTCGAAAGGTAACGACGCATGTGCTGCGACGGATCGGGCTGGCTCAGCGGGATCTGGAACATCTCCATGTCGGCGTAGAACTTGGAATAGGTGTCGGGATTGCCGACGTCGGAGGAGAAGAACACGGAGGCGACGACCGATTTCAGCTCGACGTCGATACCCGCCTTCTGGCAGGCCTGCTTGACGATGGCCTGCGTCTTCTGGCGCGGCCCGTTGATCGCGGTCTGGTAGAGGAGCTTCAGCTTCTTGCCGTCCTTCTCGCGGATGCCGTCGGCGCCCGGCTTCCAGCCGGCGTCGTCGAGGATCTTCGAGGCCTTCTCGACGCTGAACTCCCACGAGGTGTTCTTGGACACGAATTTTTCGGGCCCGTTGAGGAAGTTGGCGGTGGTGCGGCCGGCGCGGCCGTAGATGGCCTTCTTGACCGATTCGCGATCGATCAGCAGCGAGAGCGCCTTGCGCACCGCTGGATCAGAAAACAGCGGGTGCTTGGTCTTTATCGAGGAGCGTTCGCCATCGACCTCGGTGTTGGGATCGGTGAAGTTCAGCGCGATGAATTCGGTGTCGCCGCCGACGGCGTAGACGGTTTTTCCCTTGCCGCCCTTCTCCAGGCGCAGCAGCACGTCGTCCTCGACCTGAATGTTCCAGCCGAAATCATATTCGCCAGTCTGGATCACCGCGCGCGCGGCAGAGACGGCGTCGCCGCCGCCCTTCATCTCGATCGAATCGAAATAGGGGCGGTTGGCCATGTGATAATCGGGATTGATCACGCCGCGGACAAGATCGCCCGGCTTGAACTCGACGAACTTGTAGGGGCCGGTACCGACCGGCGAGAGGTTGGTCGGCGCCTCCCGCGACTTGGACCCCATATAGTCCTTGAACAGATGTTTCGGGATGATGGTATTGGGAGCCCCGACAAAAGCGTCGGCCCAGAACGGCGTCGGCTTGTTGAACAGGATGCGGACCGTGAGGTCGTCCACCTTCTCGACGGTGATGTCGCGGAGCGTCGCGATGGTCAGTGCGGAGGTCGCCGGATCCTTGGCATATTCCCAGTTGAAGACGACGTCGTCGGCCGTGAACGGCGTGCCGTCATGCCATTTGACGCCGGGCTTGAGTTTCCAGGTCACCGACTTGCCGTCGGCGGCGAGGCCACCGTTCTGGATCGAGGGAATTTCGGCGGCCAGGACCAGCTTCATGTTGCCGTCGGGATCCCAACAGGCGAGCGGCTCGTAGAACAGACGCGCGCCGTCCTGGTCCTTGGTGCCGGTGGCGAAATGCGGATTGAGCAGGGTCGGCCCCTGCCACCACAGCAGCTTGAGCGCGCCACCGCCGCCGCGCTTGGTCGGCTTGTAGGTCGAGGCGCCCTCGGCCATGGCGACGCCGCCAAGGGCGAGAATCTGGTTGGCCAAAGGCGCGGTGAGACCCACGGCGGCAAGACGCTGAATGAAGCCGCGGCGATCCATCCGCCCGTCCTTCACGTCACCGATCATCGAACGCAGTTGTTTATCCAGCATGGTTGTCCCCGTCTGGTTCCCGTATGGATGCAGGCGGTCGCGCGAGGCGACCACCGGGCTTGGCTGGCGGTAGATGGCACACCGAATGGGGTGCGCGTCAACTGCGACCGTGTGTATGCAAACGGTCTTCTGACTGTCTGTTGGGCAAAACCATATTCCGCAGCCCATCCGATCGGCAATCCAGCATCAAAACACGCTGAATTCCGCGCTGCACTGCAGAAAATTTGATCGCCGCATCAGACGAAGTATCGAGGCGAAATTCTACGCCACGGACATGTCGAGCGGCGGCGCGACGTGGTCTGGCAGCGGACAGACGTAAGGCGTCTTGGCTGTCCGCTTCTGGAGGTCAGCCGTGGCAGCCTTGATCAGCTCCGGGTCCGTCAGCGCCTTGATACCGATGCCGGCCATCGCCTTGGCGGCCTGCACCATGGCCTTGTGCGCATGCGCGCTCTTGCCCTGCGCGACCACCTGCCAGGTGTGGAAGGGCGTACCGATTGCAACCGTGGGTGCGTGGACCTGCACGGTCGGCACCACCCAGCTCACGTCGCCGACGTCGGTCGAGCCGACCAGCGGATTGCGCTTGGCATCCAGTGGCACCAGGAAGTCAGCCAGCGGCCGGTCGGTCGGCTCCATGCCGATCGCGTAATAGACCGACTCGATGTCCTTGTCGCTCAGCGTTGCGCGGATCTCCGTGGCAAAGCCCTTGTCTACGTCGTCGAAATGCGGCGGTCCGAGCTCTTCCATGACCCGATGCAGCGCCTGCTCCAGCGGCGTGTTCGGCAGGATGTTGGAGACCGCGGAGATGATCTTCATCTCGACCTTGGTCTCGGTCATCAGCGCCGCGCCGTCCGCGATCTTGCTCACGCGTCCGACCAGCTCGTTCATGCCGGGCAGATCACGGGCGCGGATCGAATAGCGCACGCGCGCATGCGCCTGCACCACGTTCGGGGCGATGCCGCCGGTGTCGAGCAGCGCGTAGTGCACGCGCGCGTCGCTCGGCATGTGCTCGCGCATATAGTTCACGCCGACATTCATCAGCTCCACGGCGTCGAGCGCGGAGCGGCCGAGATGCGGCGAGGCCGCCGCATGCGAGGTACGGCCGGTGAAGATGAAATCGGCGCGGGTGTTGGCGAGTGACGGCGTCACCGCGACTTCCCAGAAGCTGTGCGGATGCCAGGTGATGGCGATGTCGGCGTCTTCGAATGCACCGGAGCGCACCATGAAGGCTTTTGCCGCGCCGCCCTCCTCCGCGGGGCAGCCGTAATAGCGCACGCGGCCCGGCACCTTGTTCTCGGCAAGCCAGTCCTTCACCGCCGTCGCGGCGAGGAGAGCTGCGGAACCCAGCAGATTGTGACCGCAGCCATGGCCGTGGCCGCCAGTCTCGACCGGACGATGCTCCGCGACGCCGGCCTCCTGGCTCAGGCCCGGGAGCGCGTCATATTCCCCCATGAAGGCAATGACCGGTCCGCCCTCGCCCCATTCGCCCATCACCGCGGTCGGAATGCCCGCGACCTGCTCGGTGATGCGGAAACCCTGATGACGCAACTCGGCGAGATGCTCGGCGGCGGATCGCGCCTCGGTGTAGCAGACTTCGGGCATGCCCCAGACCTTGTCGCTGAGGTCGATGAAACGTGCCTTGATCGTGTCGATGCCACGCCAGATGTCGCTGCGGTTGTCCATGCTTCGGCCCCGTGATCCCTCGGTCAAACGAAGCGGCAATGGTTAGCAGCTTCATTGTACCGCGCCTAGCACCTCGCCGGACAGCAGCCATGCGGCCAATGCCGGAGGCCCGCTCGACCGACCGTGCATCAAGCCTTCCCGCGCCTTTCAAAGATTTCATCCGGTGCCTCGGGAATAGTTGGGGAACGAGGCTTTCAAGACGGCCTCCTCCGGCCTAAATTATCCGTGCTTCGCGCGTCGTTCCGCTAATCGGCGGCGCGATGCTCTCAGCCAGGAGAACTCCATGCCCGCCCTGACCGAATGGAGAGTGCCACCGGCCAATCAGCCGCGTGCGAGCGATTACGGTTTCGATCTCGACCGCGCGCTCGCCTCCGTCGTCGGCCTGCATGCCATCATCCCGCCGGACGCCTTCAGCGCCGAGACACTGGGGACTGAACGCGCCGGCAACGGCGTCGTGATCGACGACGGGCTGGTGCTCACCATCGGCTACCTCATCACCGAAGCAGAGTCGGTGTGGCTGCATGTCGGAGACGGGCGCGTAGTGGAGGGACATGTGCTCGGCTTCGATGCCGTCACCGGCTTTGGCCTGGTGCAGGCGCTCGGCCAGCTCGATGTCGCCCCCTTGCCGCTCGGGATCTCGGCCGAGACCCGGCTCGGCGACCGCGTCGTGGTCGGCGGCGCCGGCGGACGCACGCGTTCGGTCGCGAGCCAGATCGTGGCCAAGCAGGAATTCGCCGGCTACTGGGAATATCTGCTGGACGAGGCCATCTTCACCCATCCCGCGCACCCGAATTGGGGCGGCACGGCGCTCCTCAACGAGCGCGGCGAGCTGATCGGCATCGGCTCGCTGCAGCTCGAACGCGAGCGCGAGGCCAAGGCCGAGCACGTCAACATGATCGTGCCGATCGACCTGTTGAAACCGATCCTGGACGATCTGCGCAAATTCGGCCGCGTCAACAAGCCGGCACGGCCGTGGCTCGGACTGTTTTCGACCGAGATCGACAACCGCGTGGTTGTGATCGGGATCTCCGCCAATGGTCCCGCCGCCCGTGCCGAGCTCAAGACCGGCGACGTCATCCTCGCGGTCGACGGCGAGAAGGTCACGAGCCAAACCGGCTTCTACAAGAAGCTGTGGGGCCTCGGCGCTGCCGGCGTCGACGTGCCGCTGACGGTACATCATGAAGGCGTCACCTTCGACGTCACGGTGACCTCGACCGATCGCTACAAGCTCTTGAAGGCGCCGAAGCTGCACTGACGATCAGAACTGACGCAAGGAAGCGACGATGAGCGAGGCCGTCGTTGACGATATCGTGGCCGTGCTGCCGCCGCTGCTCAATGCGCTGGAGGCGCTCGCCTTTTTTCAGCGCAACCTGCACCCGCCGGCCTTCGGCTCCGTGATGAATGCGATTGGCGCTCCCGACGAGGCGTTGCAAACGGCGCGCGCGGCAATCCGAGAATGGCCGGAGGAGTTCACCGGACTGCGCGAGCGGCTCGATCGTGCCTGCGACGAGACGCTCGCCGCCTTTGCCGGCCTGCGCGAGGTCGAACGTGGCAATGGCGACCTCGTCGCGGTCTTCCGCGCACTACGTCATGTGCCGCGCGCGCAGGAGGCACTCTATCCGCTGGCCGTGCGGTTTCCGCCGGTCAGCAGTTTCTTCCTCAACGCCGCGAATCGCGAGAATGCCGACCTGTTGTCGCGGCTCGAAGCCGGCGCGGACGCGCACACCGGCATCATCCACGATCACAACGAGCCCGGCAGCCGCGGTGGCTTTTCGGTCTACGTGCCCGAATATTATACGCCCGATCGCGCCATGCCGCTGGTGATGGCGTTGCACGGCGGCAGCGGCAACGGCCGCGGTTTCCTGTGGAGCTGGCTGCGCGATGCCCGCAGTCTTGGTGCGATCCTGGTGGCGCCGACCGCGACCGGCCCAACCTGGGCGCTGATGGGTGACGATTCCGACACGCCCAACCTCATGCGCATTCTCGAAACCGTGCGCAGCCGCTGGACCATCGACGCCTCGCGCATGCTGCTCACCGGCATGAGCGACGGCGGCACCTTCTGCTATGTCACCGGCCTCGACGGCGCCTCGCCCTTCACGCATCTCGCGCCGGTGTCGGCGACCTTCCATCCGCTGAGGGTCGAAATGGCTGACGCTGCGCGTCTGCAGCGCCTGCCGATCTTCATCGCGCACGGCAAGCTCGACTGGATGTTTCCGGTGCAGACCGCGCGGCAGACGCAGGCGGCCCTCGCCGCCGCCGGCGCCGACGTCACCTATCGCGAGATCGACGACCTCAGCCACACCTATCCTCGCGAGATCAACGCGGAGCTGGTGCAGTGGCTGAATGGAGAATGAACAACCTCTCCTTCCCTGCGCCCTACTGCCGCGGAACAATCGATCCGGGCCGACGTTATCGCCCGTCATCGGAGGTTTCGCCATGCGGATGTTTCTTGGAATGATTTTGGGCGCGCTGCTGCTTGCCTGCGGCGTGTATGTCTATGACTCCATGCAGACGTCGTCGGTTGCTCATGGCGAGGTCGCGACGACCAATCGCACCATCGTAAACTGGGATGTCGCCAAAGCCGATTGGGACGCGCTGCGCGATCGCGCGCACAAGGACTGGGTCCGCATCTCCTCCAAGTAACGATGTGGTATCATGAATGAGGCGCCGTCGCGGGTCCGCGGCGGCGCCTTCGTATTGCGCGGTGAATATCGCTCGGCTCAGTTCATCTTGGCCTTGCGGGCGTCGGCGATGACCTGCTCGAACTCGTTCATGCTGAGCACGCCGGGCACGCGGTATTTGCCGACGATGAAGGACGGCGTGCCGCGGAAACCGAAGGCTTCGGCCTGCTCGTTGTTGCGCTTGAGCACGGCGTCGATGTCCTTGGCGTGATCGGCGAGATCGCGCTTCAACCGATCCATGTCGACGCCGGCCGCCGCGAGCAGTTCGTTGATGCGCGGCTCCGTCAGGCGCGAGCTGACGCCCATCATGGCGTCATGGGCCTGGTGGTATTTGTCCTGGAATTTCGCCGCCAGCGCGGTCCGCGCGGCCGTGACCGAAACCGGACCGAGAATCGGCCAGTCCTTCATCACCAGCCGGACCTTGCCGTCGTCCTGGATGACCTGACGCAACTCGGGCTCGAGCTTGCGGCAATAGGGGCAGTTATAGTCGGACCATTCGATGATGCTGATATTCCCGTCGGGATTGCCGGCCACGGGAACGTCGGGATCGCGCAGCACCTTGGCTTCGGTCAGCACCTCGTCTTCGTCGGTTGCCGCCCGCGCCGCGGTGATCCCACCGGCGACAAGGGCGCCCGCTCCAATCAGCGTCAGCGCCGCGCGCCGCGTCGGCACAAGGCTCTTATTCCTGAATCCAGCCATATCTCGTTCCATTTCGGTCCCATTTCCGTGGATACGGTCCGAGACTGGGAATTGTTACAGGTCATATAGAGTGTCGCGGCGCCGATGTCATCGCCACGCTATGCCGGTATCGGGGCCGGCGCTTGGGAAGCGGCAACGCGGGGCAGCATTGCCATCAGCGTGCCGGTCATCGTGGCGATCAACGTGACCTTGCCCTCGTGCTCGGCAAACGCCCTGGCCTCGCAAAAGGTCAGCGTGCGGCCGGGCTTGACCACCTCTGCCTTGAAGACGAAACGCTCGCCCCGTGCCGGCGCGAGCAGCGTAGTCTTGAACTCGACGGTGAGGATATCGGCCTCGCGCGGCATCAGGGTGAAGGCGGCGACACCACAGGCATTGTCGAGGCCTGCGGTAATGATGCCGGCGTGGACAAAGCCGTTCTGCTGTGTGAGGGCCGGCGAATGCAGCATGGCTAATTCAGCCTCGCCCGGCGCAAGGCGGACGATCACGATACCGAGCGTGTGCATCGCCGGCTGGCCGTCGAACATGGCGATGCCAGCCGCGCGATAGCCCGGGTTCTTCGGCTCATATGCAGCCATGGCTCAGGCCTCCGCCTTCTCGGCGAGGTGCCTCAAGGCCACCTCGCGGATGGCATCCGTGAACGGCACCGATTTGCGCTGGCTCCGGTCCATGTGCACGCCCGTGATCTCGCAGAACGCGGCGATCTCGCCGGTCTCGGCATTGGTCATGTCGTGCCGGAAGCGGATCGATTTGTCGCGGATCTCAAGCAGATGGCTGCGGATCTCGACGATGTCGCCGGCGCGCAGCTCGCGCTTATAGGTGATGTTCTGCTGCACGGCGGCCATGCCGCGGCCGGAGCCGCGCAGATAGCTCGGCGTCAGCCCGAGGCGAGCGAACAGATTCCAGTTGGCCTCGTCGAATTTGCCGACATACCACATGATGTTCATATGGCCGACGTGATCGCACTGCCATGGATAGACCGTGCCGCGATAGGTCGCCTCCTGCTCCATCGCAATTCTCCCTGGCCTTTTCTGCCTTTGATTGTCGATACGGTAGCGTATCAACCTCCTCCCGCGTTAGCAATACGGCACCGTATCAAGAATCGGCGAGGCTGCCTGCATGAGTGACGGCAAAGGCGATGTCTGGGTCGAGGCAGGGCTCACCGAGCTCGCCCGATCGGGAGTCGAGGGGGTTCGGGTCGAGGTGCTCGCCAAGAATCTGGGCGTCACCAAGGGCGGCTTCTACCGCCGCTTCGCCGACCGTGCCGCACTGCTCGGTGCCATGCTGGAACGCTGGCGCGAGGGGCGCTCAACGGCGATCGCGCAGCAAACGAGTCTCGATGGCCAAGAGCCCCGTGAACGGCTGCGGGCGGTGATCCAGCTCTATTCGGAGCGGCTCAATCCGGACGGGATGGCAATCGAGCTTGCGATCCGGCAATGGGCTCGCTCGGACGAGGGCGCCGCGGCAGCGGTGGCGAACGTGGACGCCGCGCGGCTGAAGCACGTCGCCGAACTCTATCGCGCGACCGGCCTCGATACCGAGGCAGCCGAAGCGCAGGCCTTCCTGTTCTACTGCTTCATCTTCGGCCAGAGCCTGCTGTTCGTCGAGCGCGGCCCGCGCAAGCGATCGCAGCTCGTGGCAAAATCGGCCGAGAAGCTCCTGGATTAAAGCAAGAGGCCGGAGCTTGGCTCCGGCCTCTGCGTCGTCTTGAAGCGTCAGGCGGCGCCCTTCAGCTTCTTGTTGCATTCGCTGTAATAGCCGCCGCCCTTCTCGATCCACTTCATGCCGCCATTGCCGTTGGTGGCCTTGTTGGCGTTGTACTGGTCGACGCAGGTGTGCAGGCGCCCCTTGCCGGGGGTCTCCTTGGCGTATTTCGGATCGACCGCGTTCGGATAGATCGCGGGGCCGGCCGGCAGGGTCGGGGCAGCAGCCGGGGCGGCCTCCTTCTTCGCCTGCTTCGGCTCGGCGGGAGCGGCGGGCGCAGCAGGAGCGGCCGCGGTCGGCGCAGCCGCTGGCGTCGCGTCCGCGCCGCACTGGGCCTTGCGGAAGTCATTCCACTTCGTGGTGCCGAGCGACCCGTCCTTCTTGGCGGCCTGGTATTTCGCGCTGCACTCCTGCGAGGTCAGCGCCTGCGCCGGCGCACTTGCCACCAGCGCGGCAAAGCCCGACAGCGCAACTGCACATAGCAACTTTGATTGAATGGTCATCCTTGGTCTCCTCCTTGATCTTCCCCCGAGGGAAGTGAACCGAGGATTGCTATCCTAGCGTGCCGCCCGCCCGCGACAAGGAAGCGATGGCTGCTGCCGCCAAAATATAGTGATCCTCCACGTTCCAATTATTCATGTCGCGTTCAGCAACGCCAGCCGACTTTCGCGCCCTTCGCAATTCCCGCAAGAAGAGTGCAGCACCATGACCCTCACATCTCGCCTCGCCGTCGTCGCTCTCGCCTCCCTGCTCGCCACCGGCACCGCCTTCGCGCAGACCGCCGCGCCGGCAGCAAAGACCGACACCAAAACCACAACCGCCGCCCCCATGGACAAGAAGGCACCGAAGGAGCACTCGGCCGAGTCGCTCGAATGCTCCAAGCAGGCCGACGCCAAGGGCCTGCACGGCAAGGAGCGCAAGAAATTCCGCTCCGAATGCATCAAGACCGCCAAGGCCGGCATGGCCGCGCCGGCTGCGGAGAAGAAGTAAATCCTTCCCCCCTGCTCGCGGCTTCGGCGAGAGGCGCGCGCATTGCGGTATGACGTGGCCGCAATTGTGCGCCTCTTGTTGATTTGCGATAAGGTGGTGTGAAGCAAATCACCGCCTCCCTGCCGTTCGAATGGCCGAGCCGTGCCAAGATGTTGAGCACGGTGGAAACGCTCGTCATTGGCACCGCCGGGGGCCTCGTGTTTCTGCTCGCGGGCCTTCCGGGGGGATTGATCTCGGGCTCCATGATCGCGGTAGGGATCGCCGCGATCGCCGGTCGCCAGCTGACGCTGCCGCCGATCCTGACCCAGACGGTGCTGGTGCTGCTCGGCATTTCGTTAGGA
This sequence comes from Bradyrhizobium sp. 87, assembly GCF_023073015.1. Taxonomy (NCBI): domain Bacteria; kingdom Pseudomonadati; phylum Pseudomonadota; class Alphaproteobacteria; order Hyphomicrobiales; family Nitrobacteraceae; genus Bradyrhizobium; species Bradyrhizobium sp. 87. The sequence goes on along the minus strand of NZ_JADPIQ010000128.1, from coordinate 375,991 downwards.
TCAGTCGTCTCTCGCCACCTGCTTCAACAGGTCAGTGCCTATCCGCTCACCATCGGGCTGCTCGCGCTCGCGACCTTCTGCTCGACCTTCGGCTCCAGTTATTATCTCCAGCGCATTCACGGCTGGGACCGCACCTCGGCCTTCCTCGCCGGCAGCCCCGGCGCGCTGTCGCAGATCACGATTTTGGCGGTCGAGCGCGGCGCCGACCTGCCGGGCATCGCGGTGGTGCAGACCATGCGCGTCATCATCCTCACCGCGGCCCTGCCGATGGTGCTGGCGTTCGCCGGCGTCGCGCCCTCCGTCGCGCCATCGCTGACGACGACGATCGCCTCGCCGCTCGACCTCGTCGAGCTGGTCGCGGCCTCGCTGGCCGCGGCACTCCTCCTGCGGCTGATCAGGTTTCCGGCGAGCTGGATGTTCGGTGCGATGATCGGCTCAAGCGTGCTGCATGGCGCCGGTTGGGTCGAGGGCGGCCTGCCGGACTGGGTACGCGGCGTGGCGCTGGTCGGCATCGGCGCCCTGATCGGCAGCCGCTTCGCGCGGATGAGGATCAAGACGCTCGCCGGCCACATCAACGCGGCACTGGGCTCGTTTGCCATCGCCATCGCCGTTTCCGCGATCTTCGTCGGCATCGTGGCGCTCACCACGCAGGTGAAATTCTCCGACGTCGTGGTCGCCTACGCACCGGGCGCGATGGACGCCATGCTGGCGCTGGCCCTGACGCTGCACATCGATCCGATCTTCGTCGGCGCACATCACCTCTCGCGCTTCGTCTTCGTGACGATCGCGACGCCGGGCATTGTGCACCTGTTCGGCCGGACGCAGGACGATGTGGATGATTGAGCCTCAGCGCTTCACCGTCGCAACGAATCCCCACGCGGCGATCGCAGCCATCAAGAGCGAGATCAGCACGTTGTAGCCGGCAAGCGAGAGGCCGAGGAAGCGCCACTGCACCTCGTCGCAGCGGACCACCTTCACGGTGTCGAGCCGCGACAGCAGGTCGGTGGCGCTGCCGAGATTGACGACGGGACCGGAGCAGTCGGTCGGTCCCTTCCAAAAGCCCCATTCGACGCCGGAATGATAGGTGCCGAGCCCGGCATTGGCGATGCTCGCGAGCGCAAGGATCGCCAGGCCCGCGAGCAGCAGCGGTCTCGGCGCACCGCCCCGCGCCGCGAGTGCGATGAGCAGGCCGAGCGGGATCACGAGGTAATAGGCGTAGCGCTGCTCCAGGCAGAGCGGACAGGGCACAATCCCGAGCACCAGCTGGAAGAACCAGGCGCCCGCGATGGTCGCGGCTGCCGTCAGCGCGACCGCGAGCGAAGCGGCCAGCGCAGGGGTCGTGGCCGCCGGTTTGAACGCAGGTATTGCGGCACTCTGGGTTGTCACGGCAGCCTCCTTTCGATGGGTCGCTTTCCAAGGCTGTAACCCCGGCTCATGCGGCTGTCGAGAACGGCCCGGATCACTTTGGCGCGGGTTGACCCCGCTTGGTCCATGGCTATAGTCCGCCGGCTTCGCGACGCCCGCCTAGGGCCGACCGAGGGCCCCTGTGGCGGAACTGGTAGACGCGCTCGACTCAAAATCGAGTTCCGCAAGGAGTGCTGGTTCGATTCCGGCCAGGGGCACCAACTAGGCTGTTCAAGCCCGTTCTAAATCGTCCGCAACCATCCGCAGTACTCCAAACCTGGCGTTGCTCGGTACGTGTCAGGCCCGACTTCCGGCTCGATCTTCAGATGGCCGAGATGTCCAGCTTCGAGCCATCGGTCAGACGCGACAGCCGGAACGGTGCGGGATCGACGCAAGGAGTGTCGTTGACGAGAAGCTGTGCGGCCAGATAGCCAAGGCCCGGGCCCAAACCGAAGCCGTGACCCGAGCAGCCCGCTGCGAGGACGAGGCCTTCCACCCGGTCCACCTTCGACACGACAGGCACTGCATCCGGCGTGCAATCGACGAAGCCGCCCCAAGCGCTACCGAGCTTTATTTCGCCGAGTTGGGGGAAGGTTTTCCGGACACTCGCCACCACTTGGCTCACCAGCCATTTCAAGGGCGGAGGATCCAGCACGCGATTCTGTTCGAAGATCCGATCGTCGTTGGTCAGCAGCGCCGTCATTGAATCCGGCCCCGAAACGAACGATTGGCCGACGCCAATCCTGACGTTCTTCAGGCGACGCAAGAACTGCGGCATGAATTCCCGGCTGTACCGGATAGCCTGGGGCGTGATTTCGAGGTTCGCCTTGCCGCTGATCGCAAGCGTATAGCTGCCGTCCAGTCGACGCGTGATCGTGCAGTAGGGTGTGGAGACCGCCTCGCCTATGTTGATTGTCGGGGTGGAACGCAGCGCGGTCTGACGGATGCTCGCTTGGGGAAAACTGATCCCGAGCGGCCGAAGGAAGCGCGAGGACCAGGCGCCGGCGGCGCAAAGCACCGCGCTGGTTCTGATATAGCCCTTCTCCGTGTGCACGCCTGCAATCTTGCCATTGGCCAAGTCGAGCGCCCGCGCGGCGCATCCCTGGTGGATCGTGGCGCCCAGAATTCTGGCCCCTTCGGCGATAGCCGGCGCGGCGAGCGCAGGTTCGGCCTTGCCGTCCCGAGCCGAATAGGTCCCGCCGACCCATTTGTCGCGCGCTTCGGGGACGCGCTCGGCCACCTCCGCCCGGCTCAGCACGCGGGTGTCGACGTCGTACTCCCTGGCGACCTCGCGCCACCTTTCCCAGCCGGCGAGCACAGCCTCGTCGTGGGTCGCATAGACGAGTCCGCAGCGCCGAAATCCGAGGTCCCGATTGATATCGCGCGTGAGCTCGTCCCACAGCCGCATAGAGATCACCGAGAGTGGCAGTTCGCGGCGATCGCGGTTCTGCTGCCGGCACCAACCCCAGTTTCGGCTCGATTGTTCACAGGCGACGTGACCCTTCTCGAGGAGCGCCACAGAGAGGCCGCGCTTCGCCAGGTAATAGGCGGCCGTAGCGCCGAGGATACCGCCGCCGACTATGACGACATCGGCCTCGGCCGGGAGACGCTCATCGCTGTGAATGCGCTCGACATGGGGCGACATGTTCCAACGAACCTCGGCTGCCAAGAACGCGGAAGCAAAATTCCGATCAACCCTTCATCGCATCAGGCGCCCGATAGAATGTGCTGAAATCATCTAGGACTTCGCAAGATGTTCGGGTTTTTGAGCGCTTGAGCGATACGAGCTGCTCAAGCGCGATCGTCCCAGTTCGGCGCAACGGCGGCGCGACCTGCTTGTCCACGGAGACTGGACCGCTTTTCGATGCCCCAGAAAAATGGACCCAGACCGTCGCGATTGGCTCGGCGACACCGGGACGAGTGATGTCCTGAACCACGAGCGTCGAGAAGGCACCAGCGCGGCGGCAAAGCCCATTTCGGCGCCCGAAGTCATCTTCCGCACTGTCTCGATCGTCTTCCATACGCCGACATAGCCGGGTTTCATCACAAAGCTGTCGCCGGCGCGGAAAATGCGAGGCTCCTTGCCTTCCTCGGTCAGCTCCACCACGCCGGAAAGGATGTGGCAGTACTCAAAGGTCTCGCCCTTGATCGAGCGGTTCTCGCCAGGCGTGGCTTCCCAGACTCCGGTCTTCACCGAGTCGGCGCGGGAGGAGTCCTGCTCCCAGGTCCTGAGGTCATCGAGGCCGGACCGGCGAAGGCCGGTCGACGGCGTCAAGCGTTTGCTCCGATCGCAGGCAGACGGTCTAGCCTTCGAGGTCGTGAGCGGTGCCGGCATCCATGGATGTGCCGGGTTCGAGCAGCACGACCTCGCAGACGTCGTCCAGCGCGACAGGGCAATGCTCTACCCCATGCGGGACCACGATGAACTCGCCTTGCTCGATGATCTCGTCCCGATCACGAAACTTCATCAGCAGGCGGCCTTTGTGCACCAGGAAGAGTTCGTCACCGCTCCTGTGAAAGCGCCAGGCGAACTCGCCCGCGAACTTGGCGAGCTTGATCTGCATGTCGTTAATCTGACCCGCGATCTTCGGAGACCAAGTCTCCTTGAGCTGCCCGAACGAGCTGGCCAGGTTCTTCTTGTGGAGCGGCGAGAGATGCCGGTTCAGAGCGGCCACGTCACGGATGATGGCCCCAAGCTGGCGAGCGACGTCCTTGTCGTCGGCCGGATACTTGCCGTCCAACGCGGCCGTGCCGATAGTGAAGCCGGCGGCTCCTGCGTCCTTCAGGATGGCGATCCGCTCAGGCGTATCAATCGAGCCGGCCACATAGACGGGCTTGGGCACCGCCGCGCACACCGCCTTGATGAGGGCCGGGACGTCTTCCTTGGAGCGATAGGCGAGCAGGTCGAGGCCATACACGCCCTCCCGCACGGCGAGCGCCTGGGCGCTCTCAACGATCTCCTCGATGCTCCCTTCGAGCACGCTCGGATGACCGGTGATGCGACCCGGGAAGGGGCAGTATTGAATGCCGGTGCCAGCAAGGATCGGCAACACGTCGTCAACATGTGTGCCGCCGAGCAAGACGTTGACGCCGATTTCAACCGCCGCTTTCGCCGAAACGATCTCACTTTGCCGGTCGAGTGAGACGACTTCGAGATAGGAGGTGGCGCCGTCTGCCTTGATGACCCGGTTGAGAACTTTGAGTCGATCAATCGGCAGGCCGATGTCCTTGAAACCGATGTGGCGAACGCCAAGCCTCAGGGCGGTCTTGAGTTGTTCAGAGGCGTCCCCGACGGTGCGATCGTTGCGCGTGAGCATGAAGATAAAGCGAAGGCCCATTAGACTACCCCTTCTTTGGTCTTAATTTGCGCGGCGACGAGCCTTCGCGCGTAAGCCAGCGCGGTCTCGAGACTGCCGGTGTCGGCGATGCCTCGACCCGCAATGTCGAATGCCGTGCCGTGATCAGGGCTTGTACGGACGAACGGCAGGCCGAGCGTGATGTTCACACCCTTTTCGAGGCCGAGATATTTCACCGGAATTAGGCCCTGATCGTGATATTGGGCCACGACCACATCGAAGCGGCCCTTGCGGGCCTGCATGTAGACAGTGTCCCCGGGCCAGGGGCCACTGGCGTCGATGCCCTCGGCGCGGGCCGCTTCGATCGCAGGCCGGATGATCTGGATTTCTTCGTCGCCGAAGAGACCACCTTCGCCGGCATGGGGGTTGAGCCCTGCCACTGCAATGCGCGGCGCCGCGATCCCGAGGGCCTTGCCGCCCTCATTTGCGAGCCGGATCGCCGACATCTGGGCATCGAAATCCGCTTGGTCGATGGCTTTGCGCAGCGACATGTGGATGGTGACGAGAACCGTGCGGATATCATCGTTGGCCAGCATCATCGCAACGCGCTCCGCACCACCATAGTCGGCGAGGATTTCGGTGTGCCCGGGATAGCGAATGCCCGCGCTTGCCATCGCTTCCTTGTTGATCGGTGCGGTGACGATGCCGCTGACCTTGCCGGCCTTGGCTGCCGCGACGGCGGCGACGATGGCATCGAAGGAAGCTTGGCCGGACATGGCGCTGACGCTCCCGAGCGGAGGCGGCGCGATGATTTGCGTCGCCTCGACGACTTCGATGGACCGCGGCTCAGAGCGCGCCTCTTCAGGTCGGGCGATACGCCTGACCGTCAGCTCGAGACCCAGACGATGGACGATATTCTCCATCACGACGTAGCTGCCGAATACGACCGTGCCTTCGCCGGCTTTGGCCAATGTCTTCGCCACGATCTCCGGGCCGATGCCGGAGGCATCGCCCATTGTGACGGCGAGGGGAGCGGATTGGGTCATGATACAACCAGTTCTGATACCGAGGTGCCAAGGCGGAGCCGCGTGATCGCACGACGCAGCGTATCGTCGTCGCCAAAGCCGCCTGCCTTCATGGCGATCAGCAGCTCTCGTCCATCTCCGAGGGACGTGCGGCCAAGCGGAAAGCCTGGCTCGAGCTCTTGCAGGATCTCGAACTCATAAATGTCCAGGCCGTCCAGAATCGCCTCCATGGTGTCCCCGCCTGTGGCGATCACCATATCGAAACGCTCGTCGGCCAGCCGTCGAGCCGCATTTTGAGCAATGTCGCGCAGGACGGATCCGGGATCATTCATCCGTTCGATCGGAGCCTGCAGCAGAGCGATTCCAGGCTCCATTGCGATGCAGTCGGCCTGACGATGGCTGCGCGGATTGGCGCTGCCGATCGCAACAAGAATGTCGCCACTAACCGCGGCGGTCACGTCCGACGCAACCGCAAGCGGCGCAAGACGCTTCGCCAGGGCAAGGGCCATGCCCGGAGAGCCCACCCATAGGATCGACTCCGGATCCGGCAGGGCCGCAACTTGTTTGTCGAGATCGGCCTGTGTTGCAGCATCAAGGATGACGACGCTTCCGATGGAGGCCGGAACGAGCTCAGCCAGCCGAGAATGTCGCGCCGGATGGACGGGGTCGCGACCGTATTCGGTCTCCGTTACAGGAATGCCGTCCACAAGCTGAACGCCGTCGACGGTTGTACGCCCAGCGCCAGGGAACGCAGGTGCAAAGACCAGCATCTTGCGGCCGCTTACGGTGAAGGCCGCTTCCATCTCGGCCGTCACGTGCCCGCGAAGAGTCGAGTCGACGGTCTTGTAGAGGACAACCCGCGAAGCGAGCTGCTCGGCAAGTTCTGACTGCCGCCGCGCCGCTTGCGAAACCGGCACTGATCTAGATCCGCTATCAACGGCGACAATCGTGGCCTCCTGGTGCGGCAGCCGGCGTCGGCCGACAACGGCTCGCAAACCGCGCTCGACAAACGGACCGGCCCCATCGGCGGCGCTGGTCAGGTCGTCGGCTAGGATACCGATTGTGTATTCGCCATTGGTTCGCATGGATCAATTATGCTAAGCAAATTCAACATAAAAAGCGATATTTTTTGCGCTACATTGGTGATATGAGATCACCAATGAGGCGATCAGAAATACCTTCATTGGACGACTTGCGTGCGTTCGAGACCGCTGCGCGGCTGGGGTCGGTTCGGCTTGCCGCGAACAGCCTTGCCTTGACCCATGGGGCTGTGAGTCGCCGTATCACCAAACTGTCGGAAGACCTTGGCTTCAAACTCTTCGAAAAAAGCGGACGTGGCTTGAGTCTCACTGCCTCTGGAGAAGTGCTCAACCTCACACTCGGCCGTTTCTTCACCGAGCTGGCGACAACCGTTGAGAGCTTGCGTGCTGCCAACGCACAGCAGAACTCCCTCGTTCTCTCATGCGAGCCTTCAGTCGCTATGCGCTGGCTTATTCCACGGCTTGCAAGCTTTCAGGCCGTCCATCCCGACATCGCTCTACATCTGTCAGTCGCCGGCGGCCCCGTCGAGTTTCGCCGCGATCGGATCGATCTGGCTATACGTCGGCTCGACTTTGCGCTCCCAGAGGCGTGGCACGTCCGGCGCCTTTTTCCTGAAAGGGTAGGACCGGTCATGAGCCCTCAGCTCGCAGCGGTGTTTGCCTCAGGAAACTACATCGCCCTAGGTTCGAAGACTCGGGCGGACGCTTGGTCGCGATGGCTTTCCACCCACCCGTCGGTGCGGCGCCCCGCGGAGATACGCTTCTACGATCACCACTTCCTCATCGTCGAAGCAGCATTGGCGGGATTGGGCGTTGCCCTCAGCCCGCGGGTCCTTGCAACGGACGACGTAGATAGAGGGCGGCTCATCGCACCTGCCGGTTTCGATCCGGACGAAAGCCACTATGGCCTCATCTGGGCGGGAGAAACTGAACTGTCTGGGAAAGCGAACTATCTTGCTTCATGGCTGCAGGAACAGTGCAATCTGATCTAATGATTCAACTTCGCGCTCCTCAAGGGCTCGGCGCTATCAGGCGTTGAACCCGACTTGAGAAGGTGTTCGTCGATTCGACGCGTGTGCGATCACCGCCGGAAACACTTCCGCGTCAGCGGAAGCCGATTCGCTTTCCGAGATGAATTTCATCGATAGAATCCGAGAACGGCCTTGGTCTCGAGATATTCTTCCATGCCCTCGCGGCCGTATTCCCTGCCGTTTCCGGAACGCTTGTATCCGCCAAAAGGTGCGTTCGGGTCCCAGTCGGGATAGTTGAGATGAACTTGACCAGACCGGATCTGCCCGGCGACCGCCTGCATCGTTTCAATATCCGTGCCCTGCACATGCGCGCCGAGGCCGTAGACGGTATCGTTGGCAATCTCGACCGCCTCGTCGACCCTATCGTAGGGAATGATCGACAGCACCGGGCCGAAGATCTCCTCCTGCGCAATTCTCATGTCGCGATTGACGTTCGAGAAGATGGTCGGCCGCGCATAGAGGCCGACCTGAAGGTCGTTGGGCCGCCCCGGCCCGCCAATGACAAGCTTGGCGCCTTCCTCCAGGCCGATGCCGATCATGGCCTGGATACGCTCGAACTGCGGCGGGTTGGCGATCGGACCATGGGTCGTGCTTTCCGCAAGCGGATCGCCGACCACCAATTCAGAAGCGGCCGCCGCCGCCAGGATCTCGACCTTTGCCATCTGTGAGCGGGACACAAGCATACGCGTCGGTGCGCTGCAGGATTGGCCGAGATTGCGGAAGGCGGCGGCGACACCGAGCGGAACAGCCCGGCTCAAATCCGCATCCGGCAAGATGATGTTCGGTGACTTGCCGCCGAGCTCCTGTGCGACGCGCTTGACGGTGGGCGCCGCTGCTTGCGCGACGAGAACGCCTGCCCGCGTCGAGCCGGTGATCGAGATCATGTCGACTTGCGGATGCGACGCCAGACCGGTCCCCACGACTGGACCTGTCCCGTTGACGAGGTTGAAGACGCCGGGCGGACAGCCGGCATCGTCCATCACCTTGGCGAACAACAGGGCACTCAGCGGCGAAAGTTCGCTCGGCTTCAACACCACCGTGCAGCCAGCTGCCAGCGCCGGAGCGACCTTGGCCGTAATCTGGTAGAGGGGCCAATTCCAGGGGGTGATAAGACCACAGACGCCGATTGCCTCGCGCATAATCGCGGTGCTGCCGCGCGTGGCGATGAACGGATAGGTCGCGAGATTGTCACGCGCGACGCGGATATGTTCGGCAGCGAGCGGCACCTGGGCGCGGCGCGCGTAAGTGATGGCGGCCCCCATCTCGCACGTGATGGCCTGCGCAAACAGCTCCAGTCTATCGAGCAGCAAACCGTGAACCCGGTCGAGCAGCGCCGCCCGCTCGGCAGCCGGCTTACGGGACCAGCCGGTAAAGGCTTTTCTCGCGGCTACGACCGCGCAGTCTACATCCTCGTCATCGCCGAGCGCGATTTCTGCGACCGGCTGCTCGATCGCCGGATTGACGACGATCGCCGTCGCCAACCCTGTCGGCTTCCGCCATTCTCCGTCGATGTAAAATTTGCCGAGGAAGCCGGCTTCCGTCAGGTGTCGAACGGCCGAGGTCATTGGAAGCGATCCTTGATCCGGTAATAGACGCCGACCAGCGGAAGCTGGGCATGCGCAAATCGCCGCCCGATTCTGTTTCAGATCTACCAGCCGCGCATCCGCGGCCACTGAGCTTCGATTGCGTCACTTCCCGCCGAGATGACATTGTAAAGTTCGTGCTGTGACGCCGTCGCGCAGGCATGATTGGGCAGAATCCTGACCTTCGCGCCGATCGGGATATGCGGGAGGGCTGCAGCCGATCTGGACCTTATGGCGAGGATGCCGTGCTCCTGGCTCGCCTGCGCGACGATCAGATTCGGATAGAGTTGGCCGGACAGATCGCAGACGAGACCGTAACCTTGGTCGACCCGCTGCGCCGCGGTGCCGCGATCACGTGACAGTGCCATCCAGCCCGCATCGACCAAAATCCATCCCTTCTCCGGCTTCGTGCCGATGACGGTGGCGAGAACCGAGATCGCGATGTCGTCGGTCGTGCAGACACCGACGCCGTGCATCACCAGATCGAAGAACATGTAGACGCCGGCCCGCATCTCCGTGACGCCGGTCAGGCCTTCGGCGAAATGGGCGGTCGGCGTCGAACCGACACTTACGACCGGGCATTCATGCCCCGCCGCCCGCAATGTCTCCGCGGCCGCCACGGCCACGGCCCTTTCGTTCTCTGCGGCCGCGACGAGGGCATCGGACGAGCAAAGGCTGTAGGATTCGCCGGCATGGGTGAGAATGCCGGCGAGCGTGACGCCGGCCTCGGCCAGGGCCGCCGCGACGGCGATGAGCTTGGGATCGGTGGCGGTCAGCCCGCCGCGATGGCCGTCGCAGTCGATCTCGATGAAGGCGGAGGGCGTCACGCCGGCGGCACGCGCTGCCGTGCCCAACATCGCCGCCTGTTCAGGCGAATCGAGCAGCACCTTAAGGTCAACGCCGGCTTTGCGGAGACGCATCGCCCTTTCAGCGGTGTGCGGTGCCACGCCGACGGCATATGTCACGTCACGGAAACCGTACTGCGCGAAGTACTCAGCCTCCGCCAAGGTGGAGACCGTGATCGGCCCCGGCCCGGAGGGATAGGCGCGCTGGGCAACCTCGATGGATTTCGCGGTTTTCATATGGGGGCGCAGCACGACGCCAGCCGCGGCCATACGAGAGGACAGACGGGCGAGATTGCGATCCAGCCGGTCTTTGTCGAGCAGGAGGGCCGGCGTCGCCAGTGCGCCGACCGTCGCGGTTATCTCGCGTGGCGCGGCGTTCTGGCTATCCGTCCGGCGCATATCGGGGCGTTGCATCTCAAGGTCTCCTAGCCGAACGACTGGTTGGCGACCGCGAACGTGCGCGCCGGCCCGGTCCATGGCATCTGCGTCCCCAAGACCATGGTGGTGGCGTCGCTGACCTTCTGCAGGCCGATGTTTCCAAGCCAGTCACCGAGTTGCGAGGAGGCGGAGGTGTCGATCCGGACGAAAACACTCCCGAGGGGCGCGAGCGCGGCCTCGATCAATGCGCGCGCATCGGTCGGGCTTTCGGCGATCACAGGGCCGATGACATGCCCGCGGCCGAAGAGACGGGAAATGGCGTAGCCGCGGGGTATGCCGTCACGCAGCAGGACATAGCCGCAACCGACCTCGATCAGCCGGTTCAGCATCTCGCGCCTCATCCAGCCGGTGGCCTCGTGATCGAGACCGACTATGGCCTCGAAGTCCGACGGAACCATCGCTCTGACGTTTCCGACCGGCGGCATGTCGCGGCCCTGGCCAGGAACGCCATGATGCTGGTGCAGCATGCCGATGCTGGCGAAGCCGCGGCGTGCGTAAAGCGCAAGGCCTTCGGCGGTCGAATTCAGCGTGACGATTCGTGGTCGTGCCGCCGCGAGCAGCGCGTCCATCAGCCGGGCCCCGTACCCCCGTCCCTGAACGGCTTTCGAGACGATGACCATTCCGGCGGAAGCATGGGTGTCGCCGTAAGGCCACCACAGCGCGGTCCCCACCACAGCACCCGCACTCGTCACCACGAAACCGCGGCCAAGCTGCAGCGCAAATTCCCAATCCTTGAGCAGATACGGCCAAGACATCTCCTGCGAGAGCTTCAAGGCACCTTTCAGATGCGCTCTCGCGAAAGGGACTAGGGCCACGTCTTCAATCTCGCGTTCTCCGGCTTGGGTAGCTTCGGTTGCCATGATGCGTCGACGTCTCATGCTTGGGTTAGCGGACTAATCGTCAGTGCCTGACACGGCGAGGTCCATCTGACGATGTTCCCGCGAATTGCAGCGTATCTTGGCTGCGACAGCATTACGCGATCAGGCTGACGCAGAGTTCGGCAGGGAATTGCATTGATGATCCGATAGAAGGGACGATGTGCTGTCAGCGTCTCGCCACGCCGCAGCGCGATCCCGTTCCGGCATCCGATGGCCCGGAACGATACCGGGCATCAACCGCGGATCGCTCCGATAGCGCGCTTGAACGAACGCTGCGACCTCGTCGGGTGACAGCACCGTAAATACAGCCACGGCTGAAACACTCTTCGATCCGGAATCGACCCTTCAACAGGTTGCACCCTGCGTGATGTCCGCAATGTAGTTCTTTATAGCTTGTGCATTCGGGGGAAGGACTTTGAATCGCCTCGGCAGCCCTTCTAGTCCATCGAACCGTTGCGGACGATCTGGTTGCCGGCCTAACGCTTCCTTGATCGTCGTAGCGAATTTGATTGGCTGTGCAGTTTCGAGCACAAGCATCGGCGTCTCGGGGCTCGCATGCATGCGCCCGACCGTCACACCATCCGCAGTGTGAGGATCGATCATTGTGTTGTAGCGCTCCCACGTGTCACGGATCGTCGCCAGTCGATCGGCATGAGTGCTCCTGCCGCTGCGGAATCCGAAACGCGCCGCCGCCGTTACGAAGCTGGGATCACCGCTGAGGTCAAACGAACCGCATTCCCAAAGTTGGTTCTCAAACAGCGATTTCGTCCGACGGGCGTCGCGACCGAGCAAGTCGAACACGAAACGCTCGAGATTTGACGCCTTGGAGATGTCCATGGAAGGACTCGATGTTTCAAGCGTGTCAGCTCGGCTTCTGACGCGATAAATGCCGCTGCGGAAAAACTCGTCGAGCACGTCGTTTTCGTTGGTCGCAAGGACGAGACGGGATATTGGAAGTCCCATCATGCGCGCAACATGACCAGCGCAGATGTTTCCGAAGTTTCCTGAAGGCACGGAAAAGTCAACGCCTGCTGACCTCCCTTCGGAGACTTGAAAATAGCCGGAGAAGTAATAGACGACCTGCGCGACCAGTCGGGCCCAGTTGATCGAATTCACCGCACCTATCTTATATCGTCGTTTGAATTCCAGATCGCTGGACACACATTTGACGATGTCTTGGCAGTCGTCGAACACGCCATCTATGGCGATGTTGTGGATGTTGTCGTCCTGCAGGCTGAACATCTGAGCTTGCTGAAAGGAGCTCATCCGTCCGAGGGGCGACATCATGAAGACCCGCACCCCTTTCTTGCCGCGCATTGCGTATTCCGCAGCGCTCCCGGTGTCGCCACTGGTCGCCCCAAGAATGTTCAATTCGTCGTGCCGCCGTGCCAGTTCGTACTCGAGCAGATTGCCGAGCAACTGCATGGCCACGTCCTTGAACGCCAGCGTAGGACCGTTCGACAATTCCTGGAGGTAAAGCCGCGTCTCGAGCTTTCGAAGCGGAACGATGCTCGAGGTTCCAAAGATCTCGGGCGTGTAGGTCTTTTCGCAGATTGCCTTCAGGTCAGCGGGCGGAATATCGCTGACGTAGAGCGACAGGACCTCGAAGGCCAGGCTGGGATAGGACAAGGCACGCCACGCATCCAATGTAGCGGCGTCCACACGCGGGTAGGTCTCAGGTACGTACAGCCCGCCATCCTCGGCGAGGCCTTCAAGCAATGTTTCGCAGAACTGTCTGCGACCTGAATGTCCGCGCGTGGATACGTAGTGCATCGATGCTCTTCTTTCGAGAGGCGGCAGTGCCGCCAGCTCCATGACCTGAGTTGTACCTTTGGGAATGCCCGATGGAGTTTCCAGCCGTCAGCGGCGGTCGCGCCACAGCGCAAAACGATCCTGCATCCGATATCCCCAGATCATGGCGGGCATGAACCAGGGATCGCCACGATAGAGCGGGATGGAGTCCGGCGGACGGAAGTCAAAGGCGGTGCGCGCCCGTTCGTGGTTTCCGATCAGCTTGTGGGCCGCGTGCATCCCGATCCAAGGCGCCCAGACGACGCCTGAACCGCAGAAGCCAGTGGCATAAACCACACCGTCCTCTTCGAAGATGCGCGGGAGCATGTCGCGATTCATCGCCACATTGCCGAACCAGCTGTGCGAAAGGTGAACATTCTCGAGTTCGGGGAAAAGGTTCACCAACCCCTTGCGCAGCAGGAGCTTTGGAGCCACCGGGTTACCGACACGAGAGCTGTCGCGCCCCCCTAACAGGATACGTTTGCCGTCGGGCGATGGGCGGTAATAGAACCCGACCTGGCGGTTCTCGGTCATCATCATGCGTTTGGGCATCAGCCGCGCCATGACGTCAGGTGCGAGCTCCTCGGTTGCAATGATCCGGCTGCGAACCGGGACCAGCCTGCGGCGCAGGAAGGGAACGGCGCTATCAGTATAGCCATTCGTGCAAACCAGCACCTGACGCGCCTGCACCGAACCGGCCGAGGTCACGATACGGAATCCGGAACCATCTCTCTCGATGGAGATGACGGGCGTATCCGCATGAACCGCGACGCCCGAAGCGAGCGCCACGCGAAGCAGTTCAGCGTGAAACTTCGCCGGTTGTAGCCCTCCGATATCCATCCGGACTGTTCCACCCCGGTAGACATCGGTGCCGATGTAGCTGTGCTGCTCGGCATAAGGTACGGCGTGAGACTCGATCCGCAGCCTCTTCGCTAATACTTCCGCGCTACGCGCCATCGTGTCGTACTGCTCATATCCGAACGCGCCCTTGAACTGCCCGACCAGCTGGAAATCGCAGGCAAGCCCCTCGGTCTTGATGAAATCGTAAAGGAACTCGCGGGCGATCTTGCCTTCCGCCTCGATTGCCAGCGCCTTGTCTGCGCCGAAGCGTCGGGAGATCGCGGCGTAATCCGGCCGTATGCTCGCGCTGGTTATTCCACCGTTGCGCGTCGAGGCTCCCTCGCCCGGACTCATCGCGTCAAAGGCCGCAACCGAGCGTCCCTCGCGCGCCAGCACCAGCCCGGCCGAAAGAGAGGCATAGCCAGCGCCCACGATCAGCACGTCAAGTTTCTTGGGAAGAGTCTGTTGAGGCAGCGACCTAAGTGGTGCGGCTTCCCACCAATAGGGCGTGTCCTTCTCTGCGGCTCTGGGCTCGTGCATGTCGCTGACTTCTCGTGTGTTAAAAGTGGCCTTGGATTACTGACAAGACGGATTCTGATCAGCCAACGCGATGCTTGCGACGTCTACGCTATCAAGAGGTTCTGCTGGATAGCCTTCAACGCTGTCCGCTGCCTGCCACCTGGGCTCAAGCCGTCAAATGTGGTCATCTCTAACGTCAAGCGCATCGCGCAGCCCGTCGCCGATGAAGTTGAAGCTGGTCACTGCGATCGTAATCGCAGCGCCTGGAATGATGGCAAGCCAGGGAGCGCTGGCCAGATATTGCTGGGCGCCGTTGAGCAGATTGCCCCAGCTGGGCAGCGGTGGTTGGATGCCGTAACCAAGGAAACTGATATAGGCCTCCAGAAGAATCGCACGGGCGACGGTGAGGCTTGCGGCCACGATGATCGGACCCGTGGCATTGGGCAGAATTTCGCGAAGCATGATGTGCCTGCCGCTCAGACCGACCATGCGCGCGGCCTGGACAAACTCGCGCTCGCGCAGCGAACGGACCTCGGCTTCGACGATCCTGGCAACCTCCATCCAGCTCGTGACAGCAATGATGACAGTGATCATCATCGGGCTGGGCCGGAGCGTCGCGGCCAACGCCAGCACGAGGAAAATCGAGGGGAAGGAAAGAAAGCCATCCACCGTGCGCATCAGCGCGGCTCCGATCCAGCCCCCGCGATAGCCTGCGGTCACGCCGACGAGCGTTCCGATCAGCGTTGACAACAACATCGCGGAGAATCCCACCAGTAGCGAGACACGCCCGGCCATCAAGAGTCGCACGGCCAAGTCTCGCCCCAACGGGTCGGTGCCGAAATAATGATGACCGCTCAAGGGAGGAGCAAAGCGGGCGCGCAGATCTATATAGAGCGAATCGTAAGGCAAGGCGTAGGGGCCCACGACGCACGCCAACACGAGCAGGGCGATCATCGCGAACCCGAGCAGCGCCAGATGGTGTCGCATGAACCGGCGCACCCCGCGGCTGTGCCACCAGCGAATTGGAGGGAGGTGGGCGGAGATGTCAGTCATAACGGGGGACTCCTGTTGACGGCACGAACCGGCGTCTTCAGCTGAGACGAATGCGCGGATCGACGAGTGCGACAAGGATGTCTGCGACGAGATTGCCCAGCACGACAAGGATGGCTGAGAATATCAACAGCCCCATGACCATCGGATAGTCACTGTAGCCGAGGCTGTCGAGAAACAGCCGCCCCATTCCCGGCCAGGTAAAGATGGTCTCAGTGACCAACGCGCCGGTCAGAATGCTCGGCAACTGCACCCCAGCCAGGGTGATCATCGGCAACAGCGCATTGCCGACGACATGCTTCAGCAGGATGCGGCGCTCACTTAGGCCCTTGGCACGAGCCGTCTTGACGAAATCCTGGCTCAGCGCATCAAGGGTCGCGGTGCGCATGTAGCGGCTCCAGACCGCGACATGGACCAGCGACAACACCAAGCTTGGCAAGATCAGGTGATGCAAGTAGTCCAGCACCGATCCGTCGCCGATCGTGTACATGTTCCCTGCAGGCACCCAACCGAGCTTCAACGTGAAGATATAGATGCCGACGAGGCCGAACCAGAAGGTCGGGACCGACAGCGCGACCATGGCGCCAATCGTCGCGCAATAATCGAACAGGGAATAGCGGTGGGTGGCACCGCGGATCCCGATCCAGGAACCAAGGGCGATGGCCAGTGCCGTGGAAGTCCCCATCAGCAGCAGCGTAGCGAAGAGGTGACGCCCAATCACCGCCAGCACCGGCGTTCCGTCGCGGAAAGAGTGACCCCAGTCGCCCTGAACCAACCGCCAGGCCCAATCAAAATACTGAATCCACAACGGCCGGTTCAGCCCGAGCTGCTCTGCCAGTCGCTCAATGTCCTTCTGGGTCATGCCGGGATCCAGCCCGAACTGCGCGAGAGGACCGCCCGGCATGAAGTTGAGCACCGTGAAGCCGATGATCGAGACGATCACCAACAGCACGATGCTTTGCGAAAAGCGATTAAGCAGGAACCCGGGCATTCGAGTCTCCATGTTAGCTTGACAGCGCCTAGGCGCCGCCCTGCGCCTATACGGGCCTCGGGCGGCGATACGTCAACTCGCCCAAGACCAAGCCAGCGCGTTCCAGGATTCGGTGCGCGTGTTGACGTTCGGCACGACGCCGGAAATGCCCTTCTTGTTACCCTGGACCGAATTGGTCTGGTACAGCGGCAGGAAGGGCAGGTCGCGGCGAACGAGCTCTTGTACGCGACGGTAGATCGAGCGCCGCGCGTCCGGATCGAAGCTGCGAGCGCCTTGGTCGAGCAAGGCATCGACCTCTGGATTTGAATACTGCGCATTATTCGAACCACGCCCGCCCTTCGCTGCAATCGCACGCGAGTGCAAGCGATTGGTCACGTCCGGGTCGGCGCCGATCAGATACGTGCTGCCGACGATCACGGAATCGAATTGCGATTGCTGCCAGAACTCGCCCCACATCACCGCGGCGGGCAAGTTCGATATCTTCATCTCGACGCCCAACTGAGCAAATGTCTGCTGCAAGAACTGCTGCACCTGCTCGCGAAGCGGATCGCCTGACGTGGTCGAGCTGGCAAAGGACAGACGGACGCCGCTTTTGGCACGAACGCCATCCCGCCCGGGCGCCCAGCCGGCTTGGTCGAGGATCTGGCGCGCGCGGTCCAGATTGTATGCGTGTGCCGGAAGATTGGGGTTATAGTAGGTGGACTGCCTCGGCATGAAGGTCTCCGTCGGAGTCGGCACGCCGTAATAGAGCCCCTGGATGATCGATTCCTTGTCGATGGCTGCGTAGAGCGCCTCACGGACTGCAAGTTCCTTGAACTGTGGACGCTCCAAATTCAGGTAAAAGGACTCGAATGAAGCCTTTGGGACCAGTGTCACCACTCGGTTCGCCAGCGCCTTGGCTTCCTCGTAATGATCAGCTGTGATGTACGGCTGCCCCATCAGGTCCACATCACCGCTCTTGAACTGAGTGTAGAGGACGGTGAGATCGGGAATGTATTTGAAGATCAGCTTCTCGATGTGTGGGCCTTCTCCGAAATATTCGGGGTTAGCCACGAGTTCGAGATGATCGCCTGCAACCCGCTTACCCCATTTGAATGCGCCGGTGCCGACCGGCGCCTGGTTGAAGGCGGCGTTGTTTGGATTGGCCTCCTTCTCGAGGATGTGCTTGGGCACGATGAAGGTTTCGGTCAGGAACGAAAGATAAGGCGCAAAAACCTGTTCCATTCGCCACGAGATCTCCGTGGGCGAGATCACCGTGATGTCGCGCACGAGGGCATGGCCAGCTGTGCGCCAACTCCGGAAGGCGGGATTGGTGATCAGTTCGAGGGTGAATTTCACATCCTCGGCCGTGAAGGGTTTGCCGTCGTGCCAGCGCACACCGTCACGCAGACGGATGCGCCATTTGAGGCCGTCCTCCGAAATGCCGCCGTTCTTCTGGTTCGGTACTTCGACGGCAAGGTTGGGCTCAATCTCACCCTTTGGGTCGATCCGGAAGAGCGCGTCGAAAACCGAGAAATGCACACCATCATCGACTTCAATGTGCGCCATCAGCGGATTGAAGACGGTCGGCTCTTGTCCAAGTCCGACGACGATGCGACCGCTCGGTTTGGCGGGGGCCTTCTGAGCGAAGGCGGGCGTACCCAACAGGCCTGGTGCAGCGAGGCCGGCAGCCCCGGCCACCATCAATCGAAGTGCATTGCGCCGTGAATAGCTCGAGTCAAAATAGGCTTCCGTCATGACCTCTCCTCGTTCTTGGCTGTGTCCCGCCGGTATTCATTGACTCCCGCGAGCGCGCGAGCGCCCCTTGGCTGCTCGCCGGGGATGGCAGCGACGAGCTCGCGCGTGTAGGCGGATTTCGGGTCCAGGAAGATCTGCGACGGCGGTCCGCGTTCGATGATCTGTCCTCGATGCATGACGGCGATCTCATCGCAAATCTGGCTGGCAACGCGCAAATCATGCGTGATGAAGATCATCGAGACGCCGGTCTCCCGCTGAATCTGATCCAGCAGCTTCAGGATTTGGGCCTGGATCGAGACATCAAGCGCGGAGACGGCTTCGTCGGCGATCAGCAGTTGTGGTTTGAACATCAGCGCACGGGCGATGCCGACGCGCTGGCGCTGACCGCCGGAAAATTCGTGCGGATAGCGGTCGAAGGCGCCTGAATCCAGGCCGACATGGGACAGAAGCTCCCGCGCCCGCTCACCAGCCTCTCTGTGCGGCACGCCATGCGCGACCGGCCCGACTGTGAGAATTTGCCCGACCGTCGAGCGCGGGTTGAGCGACGCAAAAGGATCCTGGAAGATCATCTGGATTTTTGGCCTTAGCGGCCTAAACTCGGCCTCGGTAAGCCGGGCGACGTCGCGGCCTTCGAAGAAAATCGAGCCACCGTCGCTCTCCATGAGCTTGATCAGCAGCCGCCCGAGCGACGATTTGCCCGAACCGCTTTCTCCGACAACGCCTAGCGTGCGGCCCTGCGTGAGATCGAACGAGACACCATTGACCGCAGGCACGATGCGCTGCGTACGGAAAAGCGCACTGCCGCTACGATAGGTCTTGACCAGACACTCGACCTTCAGGATTGACGCCCTGTCGGCGGCTTCCAAGGGATTGCGGTCCTTGCCGGTCAGGTGCGGCACGGCCGCGATCAGGCGGCGCGTATAGAGGTGACTGGGCGACTTGAGCACCTGCTCGGCACTGCCTTGCTCCACGCAATGACCCTTCTCCATCACCACAACGGAATCGGCAATCTCCGCCACGACTCCAAAGTCATGGGTGATGAACATCACGCTCATTCCCTTGCGGCGCTGAATGTCGCGGATCAGTTTGAGGATCTGCGCCTGCGTCGTCACGTCGAGGGCGGTCGTCGGCTCGTCCGCAATCAGGATCGCGGGCTCAAGAGCCAGAGCCATGGCGATCATCACCCGCTGCCGTTGCCCGCCCGAAAGCCGGAATGGATACTGGTGATACATGAGTTGCGGATCGGGAAGGCCGACCTCAACCAACAAGTCTATGGCGCGGCTGCGACGGGATTTCGCGGTCCCAACGTCGTGCGCTGCCATCACTTCCTCGATCTGCGCGCCCACGGTCATCAGCGGATTGAGCGCTGAGAGCGGATCTTGAAAGATCATCGAGACGACGCGGCCGCGAAGGTTGCGGAGCTTATCGGGCGAGATGGCTACGATGTCGGTCCCATTCAGGTCGATCGAACCCGAGGCAACACGTATCGCCTTGGGCAGAAGCCCCATGATCGCATTGGCTGTGACCGACTTGCCCGATCCGGACTCTCCAATGATGCACAGTATCTGACCCCGCTTCAGATCAAAGGAGACGTTCTCGACGGCGTGAGCCCGCTCCATCCCGGCCGGCAGGCTCACGGTCAGTTCGCGCACCGAGAGTGCCACATCTTCCGAAGCTACAGCCTGAGAGGCAGAGGCCATTTGAACAGTCTCCCCTTTCAACGGCGTTGGGTCATTCTGCTGCGGATTGGCTCTTCGGCCATTGTTGCCGCCGCGACGATCGGACAGGTCGAAAATTCGCCGCTCATTTTGCCATTCCCTGTTCGGAGAGTGCGACATGATTCAAAGCTTGGTGCTCGACAGGAAAAAGCTGTCGCTCAAGCCAAAACATCGGACGAGCGGCCAACTCGATCACTGAATCGAAGTTCGTGGAGCTAACAGTCCCATCCAGCTTGATTGCTCTTGTGGAGGTCTGTTCCTGGACAAGGCTCATCCAGCGTCCCTTTAGAACTTCTGCCACTGATCGACATTGACCCGGCATTCGCGAGTTTGACTGCTTCAATCACCCCAGAGTCGCCGAAACGCGCCGTATGGGCAGCAGGAAGTTCTGAAAACGAAGTGCCATCTGGCATTTCAGTCTGCGCCGCGACGAGAGAACTCTCAGGCGGCCTGCCTTGTGCACGGCACGGCTGCACGCGCTCAACGCCTGATGCCCTGGTGCTTTGGCGAATGAGGTGGGCGCGAGCAACGTGTTCTCGCAATAATAGCTTGAACAGTAGTCGGCAAACCGCAGAATATTCCGTCTAATCACAAATTCCCGCAGAGCACCTGCCGCGAATGCTCAGCTACGATAGGTCAAACGCCGGGAGTCCTCGCTTCATGAGTGCGCCGCTCATCCATATTGAATCAAGCCCGTCTCTGCCTCAAGAGGCTGACGTCGTCGTCATTGGCGGCGGCGTGGTGGGCGTGTTCACGGCTTACTATCTCGCCCGCCGCGGCGTTAAGGTCGCCTTGCTAGAGAAGGGGCGTGTCGCCGCCGAGCAGTCCAGTCGCAATTGGGGATGGTGCCGTCAACAGAATCGCGACGCACGCGAGCTACCGATCGCCACCAAGAGTCTCGATCTTTGGGAGAGAGTAGCACAGGAGACCGGGGAAGACACGGGCTTCCGCCGCTGCGGGCTTCTCTATCTGTCGAATGACGAGAATGAGCTGACCTGCTGGGCGAAATGGCGCGATTTTGCAAAGACGGTCGGCGTTACGACACACATGTTGAGCACGAACGAAGCTAGCGAGAGAGGCAAAGCGACGGGCCGCAAATGGAAAGGCGGCGTCTCCTCTCCAACCGACGGAACGGCAGACCCTTCGAAGGCTGTGCCCGTGGTCGCGCGTGCGATGATGACGGCGGGCGGCACGGTGCACCAGCACTGCGCCGCTCGCGGCATAGAGCTCCGTGCCGGCCGGGTGAACGGCGTAGTGACCGAAATGGGCACAATCCGGACCAACACGGTGGTCATGGCAGGAGGGGCCTGGGCCTCTTCGTTCTGCAACCAGCTCGGCATTCGCTTCCCACAGGCGTCCGTGCGCCAGTCCATTCTCGCCGTGGCTCCTGGCGCGGCGGGTCTGCCCGACGCCCTGCACACTGCAGTCGTGTCGCTCACGCGGCGTAGCAGCGGCGGGTACACGCTGGCGATAAGCGGGCGCGCGCGAGTCGATCCAACGCCGCAGCAATTCAGGTTCGCCCGCGAATTCGTGCCGATGTTTGCTCGCCGCTGGCGCAGTCTCGCCCCTGGAGCATTCGAGGGCATGCGCCAAGGTCATGAATCCTTGGCGAAGTGGGCGCTCGATGAGACGACCCCGATGGAGCTGAACCGGACACTTAATCCCCGTCCCGACATGCGGCAGATTCGGCTGACACATAAAAGAGCTTGCGAATTGCTGCCTGAACTCCGTCGCGTCGCAATCTCCAATGTCTGGGCCGGCTATATTGACAGCACACCGGATGGCGTTCCCGCCATCGGTGAGGTGGGGGCGATTCCGGGCTTTATCCTTGCGGCCGGGTTCAGCGGACACGGTTTCGGGATTGGTCCCGGCGCAGGGCACCTGATGGCGGACATCATTACTGGTACTGCACCGATCGTCGACCCGCGTCCATACAGGCCGGAGCGGCTGAAAACGGGTGCCTGGGGCAAGGTCGCCGAGTTCTGAAAAGCAATCTCTCCGCCCGGTGGGAAAGGATGCTGGTTGGTGCTATGACAGTGCGTATGACGCTGAAGCCTCAAAGCCTTGACGCCGCTATGGCTCCCATCTCATGGCATTGCCTATGAAGCTCGATAAGATCGACATCAGGATTTTATGCGAACTGCAGAAGAACGGGCGGACTTCCAACGTCGAGCTCGCAGAGCTGATAAACCTTTCCCCGAGCCCGTGCCTGATGCGCGTCAAGAGGCTCCAGACGGAGGGCTTCATCACCGGCTATTCCGCCCAGATCGACGTCTCCAAGCTCGGACAAACTCTGACTGTGTTCGCCGAGATCACGCTCAAAAATCATCGCCAGATCGATTTCGCGCGCTTTCTCACGACCATCGAAAAGATAGATTCGGTCGTCGAATGTCATCTGGTTTCGGGCGGATATGACTACCTGGTGAAGTTTATCACAGCGGGAATCAGCGAATATCAAGCGCTGATGGAACGTCTCGTCGAGATGGATATCGGAATCGACAAATACTTCAGTTTTGTCGTGCTGAAGTCCCCGATCGTGAAATCCCATCTGCCTCTCGAAAGCATATTCAATAGCTGAAGAACAATCCTCCACCCCGGGGAGCATGGGCAGATCGCCGGGCCGGCGCTACGGCTCAGGCTTTTTCTGGCCTCGGAATGACAGGCGCAGTGATTATCCTTTCATCGCCGCGCGGACGTCCCTGTCTTCGAGGGTTTGGTCGAGCGTCATGCGAGTTCGTTCGATGATGCCGTCGATGTCCGCATCCGTGCAGCAGAGCGGGGGCGCAAGACCCAGCACGCCCTGGGCAAAGGCGCGGATGACGAGACCGTTGTCCCATGCGCGGTCGAATATGCGGCGCGCGGCGTCAGCTTCCGCCGGCAGGGGCGTCTTGCGCTCCTTGTCCGTGACGAGCTCGATTGCGGCCAGCATGCCGCGACCACGGACATCGCCGACAAGTGGATGATCGGCAAGCGCGCGAAGGCCTTCCATCAGGCGGTGCCCCGCCTTTCGGCCGTTTGCCAACAAGCCATTTTCGTAAAGATCCAGGCACGCGAGCCCGACCGCTGCACTGACGGGATGCGCGGAATAGGTGTAGCCGTGGCCGACGGCCGTCTTGCCGGCTCCGTCCGCAATCGTGTTGTAGACGCGGTCGGACATGAAAACGGCTCCCATCGGCACATAGCCCGACGTCAGACCCTTTGCGGTGGTCATGAAATCCGGCACGACGTCGTCTTCTTCGCAGGCGAAAAATGGGCCGACACGACCAAAGCCAGTGATGACCTCATCGACTACGAACAAAATATCGTTCTCCTTGCAAACGGCGTGCATGGCTTTCAACCAAGATGGCGGTGGCACGAGGACACCCCCTGATCCCTGAATTGGCTCGACGTAAAAAGCCGCAATGCGATCTGCGCCAAGTTCGGCGATCTTGGCTCGCAGGGCCGCGACCGACGCAGCAATGATAGCCTGAGGATGGGAACCGACAGGATTACGATAGGTATAGTGCGACGGAATTTTGTGCTGCCAGCTATAAGGTACCCCAAAGCCCGCATGAAAGGCGGGGATCGCGGTCAAGCCGGACCCTGCCGTCGACGATCCGTGGTAGCCATGCTCGACGGAAATGAACTGATCCTTCTGCGGCGTACCCTTGGCATGATAATAGTACCGAATAAATCGGATTGTGCTGTCGACGGCATCGGAGCCACCTAGCGTGAAGTAAACATGGTTCAGATCGCCAGGCGCCAATTCGGCCAACCTGGCGGCCAGCCGGATGGCCGGATCGGAGCCCAACCCGAAATAGCCCGTCGCGTAAGGCAGCTCGCGCAACTGCTTCGTGGCAGCTTCAACGATGCTCTCTTGTCCGTACCCGACGTTGACACACCACAGACCAGCAAACCCGTCGAGCAATTGATGTCCCGATGCATCGGTCAGGGTCGCGCCCTTCGCTGATCTTAACACCCGCACACCCAAGGCCTCGTGACCGCGATAGGATGAGACCGGGTGAACCAGATGTGCGCGGTCCAGCTCGATCAGCGAATTGCTCAACATTTCGGCCTCCATATCAACCCGAAACGCAAAGTAGGATATCGACGACAGCAGTTCCTCCCAAGCTGCGCCTGAGCCAAAGGAGTTTTGACTTTCGTTTTTGATCGACGCCGCATCTTATACCGCGGCGGCGTCCGCCGCGTGGCGGTGCTGTTCAACTCGAAAGGTTGCTTGGCGCAACTCTCTGCCAAGGCTTCGAGCCGATACGACACAATCTGCTTCCGGCTCCAGCGAAAGCGGCGCTTTATCTTACGCGATGCTCATTATGATGCTTGTCGTTGGCACGCGGTGCCGAGAGGATTGGAGGATACCACGACATGACCGAGTTCCGACCGAAATATATCACTTTCGATTGCTACGGCACGCTGACGAATTTCGACATGGCCGGTGCGGCAAGGCGAGTCTACGGCTCCCAGCTTTCTGCCACGACGATGGCAAGTTTCATCAAGGATTTCGCCGCCTATCGCCTGGACGAAGTTCTTGGCGCGTGGAAGCCATACTTCGAGGTCGTGCATAATTCGGTAGAGCGCGCGTGCAAGCGCAACGGTGTCGTATTTCGGCCGGAGGATGCCCAGCGCATCAATGAAGAGATCCACACATGGGGTCCACACCCCGACGTCCCGGCGGGTCTGGCCAAAGTTGCCAGGGAGATTCCGCTGGTCATCCTGTCGAATTCCATGAAGAACCTCATCATGTCGAACGTCGAGAAGCTCGGCGCGCCCTTCCACACGGTCATCACGGCCGAGGAAACCGGCGCCTACAAGCCGCACATGAAAGGCTTTGAATACATGCTGGACAAGCTTGGCTGCGGTCCGGAAGATATCACCCACGTCTCATCCTCCTTCCGCTACGACCTGATGACAGCCTACGACCTGGGCATCAAGAGCAAGGTGTGGGTGAACCGCGGTCATGAGCCCGCGAATCCCTTCTATGAATACACTGAGGTCGCTGACATCGGCGGGCTCGCCGCCGCAGTCGGCTTGGAGCCCCTTCGAAGAAGTGCGTGAAGGCGTATCCTTTTCGGGCTCTTTCGCGGCACGTAGACCTTCGAAAATTTCAGTAGAGACTGTTGCGTGATGAATAAAGGGGGCGGTTCAACCGCTCCCTTTTTCTGTGTTCGAACTACTCATCCGACAGAATTGTGTTACTTCGCTGTCGAGGCATCATGGTGTTGTCGCGCGGATGCGGTCCGCCGCAAAATCGGAGAACCCTTCGATTCCTCTCCTGAAACCAGGAATCGCCCCCTTATTCCAATCCGCCGACATGAAGCGTTTTGATCTCAAGATATTCATCTATCCCGAGCTGGGATCCTTCGCGCCCCAGCCCGGACTGCTTTACACCGCCGAACGGCGCGACCTCGGTCGAGATCAGGCCGGTGTTCAGGCCCACCATGCCGAATTCCAGCGCCTCGGCAACGCGCCACGAGCGCTTGAGGTTTTCAGTGTAGAAGTAGGCGGCAAGGCCGAAGGGCGTGCCGTTCGCGATCGCGATCGCTTCGTCCTCCGTCTCGAAGCGGAAAAGCGGCGCGACTGGTCCGAACGTCTCTTCTGAGGCCAAGAGCATGTCAGTCGTTGCCTCACCGAGCACGACGGGGCGCGCATACTGCCGACCTTCCGGCATACGTTCGCTCTGCGAGATGATCTTCGCGCCTTTGTCCAGGGCGTCTGTGACGTGCCGCTTGATCTTTTCTATCGCCGCGCCATTGATCATTGGTCCGATTTCGACACCTTCTTCGGTGCCGGCACCGACCTTCATTTTTGCGACCCGGCTGGCGAGCCTTTTCGCAAAGGCATCGTAAACGCCGGATTGCACCAGAATGCGATTGGAGCAAACGCAGGTCTGTCCGCCATTACGAAACTTCGACGCAATCGCGCCCTCGACGGCCCGGTCAACATCGGCATCATCAAAGACGATGAACGGCGCGTTGCCGCCGAGCTCGAGGCTGAGCTTCTTGATGTTGGCGGCGGCGCCTTTCATCAGCAATGCGCCGACGCGAGTCGACCCGGTAAACGAGATCTTGCGGACAGTTTCATTGTCCATCAGTTCCTGGCCGATTTCCGCGGGCATGCCCGTCACGATATTAATCACGCCCGCCGGGATCCCTGCCCGCTGCGCAAGAACGCCGATCGCGAGCGCCGAAAATGGCGTAAATTCAGATGGCTTGATGACCACGGTGCAGCCCGCAGCAAGCGCAGGTGCCACCTTGCGCGTGATCATGGCGTTAGGAAAGTTCCAGGGGGTGATGATCCCGCAGACGCCTACCGGCTCTTTCAGCACCAGAATGCGGCGATCGGCAGTGGGTGAAGGGATGGTCGATCCGTTGATCCGGCGTGTCTCTTCCGCAAACCATTTTACGAAGGATGCCCCATAGCGGATTTCTCCGAGCGATTCAGCAAGCGGCTTACCCTGTTCCAGAGTCAGCAAGAGCGCCAGATCCTGCTCATGCTGCCGCATCAGCTCATACCAACGCTCCAAAAGTGCCGCGCGTTCTGCATGAGTAGTCTTCTTCCAAGCTTTGAACGCATCAGCCGCAGCGTTGATTGCAGCCGCAGTCTCGTTACGCCCCATATCGGGGATGGTACCAAGGACGTTCTGGCTGGCAGGATCAATGACATTGGCAGTGGCTTTCGCGCTCGCATCTCGCCAATTGCCGCCGATCAGCCCTTGCTGGCGAAACAGATCCTTGTCCTTCAATGCAATCATCTACATGTTCCTTTGCCTTCGGGCCCAACTCCGCCATTCCTGCTTGCCAACCGAGCAGGTCTGCACTACGAGAACGCTCTTGGATTTGCGACTGGCGAGCAAAGCCGGCTCATTTGAGCAATAAAGGCCGCACACCGCATTTTTTCATCGAGAATTGCCTGACGGCGCTGAAGCCGGTCAGGCGCGACTTTGAAAGTCGATTGTTCTGCCAAGCCAGATTTCGACCGCTCTGAGCATTGCGCTCAGTCATAAGCGCTGACGTAGATCTTTCGCACGGTCTCGATCGTGCGCCAGACGCCGACAAAGCCCGGTTTCATCACGAAGCTGTCGCCGCCGCGGTAAGTCCTGGTCTCACCACCCTTTTCCTCAATTTCGATGAGACCCGAGATGATGTGGCAGAACTCGTAAGTGGTGCCTTTGATGGAATGGGTCTCGCCGGGCGTTGCTTCCCAGACGCCGGTCAGCACCTTCTCGGCTTTGGAGGCGTCCTGCGCCCAGGTCTTGAAGGATGGATTGCCCGAAATGAGTCGTTCCGGAGCAGGCAAGGTGTTCTTTGGTGCGAAGTCCGGATTGGTATCGATAGTAATCAGAAGTGACATGGCATTATCCCTGGTTAATAGCCGAGTGTTCGATCGACAAGCCCGATCGGATTTTTTCCCGCGCGGTGGCGCCTGATGTTTTCTACGACGGATTGTGCCGCCGTATGCGGTTGCGTCACGGATGCGATGTGCGGCGTTATCATGACCTTCGGATGTGCCCAGAGCGCATGGCCTTCCGGCAGCGGCTCGGGGTCAGTGACATCGAGCATAGCTGCCGCGAGGCGGCCGCTGTCGAGCGCCTCGATGAGTGCGGCCTGATCGAGCTGCGGGCCGCGGCCGAGATGCAGCAGTCGCGCTCCCATCGGCAAAAGCGAGAAGAGTTTTGCGTTCAGGAGGCCGCGGGTTTGCTCCGTCAGGGGCAGAAGACAGACGAGAATATCCGTTCCTCTCAGGAAACTGCCTAGCCGATCGTCGCCATGAAAGCAGGTGACGCCCTCGACTACCTTTTTGCTGCGGCTCCATGCGGCAAGGGAAAATCCAAAGGGCTTGAGGCGATCGATTGCCGCTTGCGCCAGCATCCCAACGCCCAGGAAACCCACGCGGCGTTCGGTCGCCTGTGGAGTGACAATATCTTGCCACTCGCCCCTTCTCTGCTGCTCCCGATATGCGAGCATCTCGCGATGGAGCGCCAGCACGCCAAGCACGACGTATTCCTGCATCATGCGTATGATGCCATCCTCGACCATACGCACCAGCATCACATGATCGGGTATGATCTCGGGCACGAACTGGTCGACTCCGGCACCGATCGAAAAGAGCACCTCCAAATTGCGATAACGCGAGACGTCGTCCGGCACGTTCCAGGTCAGCAGATACCGCACCTTTTCCGGGTCGATGCTTTTCCTACCCTGGTAGAATTCAAGATCGGGGAGCTCGCGCGCAAATATCTGGCGGAAAATTGCGCCCCGAGCGGCATCGGAATTGAAAAGAAACCCCATCTAGGGACCCTTCGTGTCACGCGGCGAGATGCTCGATGACTTGTTGGCGCGCAGCGAGCTCGCCGGGCATCTACAGCCTAGCGGCAAGCAGAAGCTTTCTCTGCCGAATATCGGTGCGCTATATGCCGAACATTTCGAACACTTGCACCAAAACAGGTGAAACCTGCTGGCTTTCCGTGCAATGCTGCGGCAAACACGTCTGCTGTCGCAACTGGGCAGCTAAAGCACGACAAGCCATAGACGTTGGCATTCCGCGAAGGAATGAACTGAGATGGGACGATCCGTACGCCTGAAGTCCTTCGAATTGGTCGCGCGCGACATTCGAGACGTTGATGTGAAGCTGCTCCACGCGCTCTCGATTGCCGTCGGCTGGCCGCATCGGCCAAAGGACTGGGATTTCCTGCGCCGCGCCGGTCAGGGCATCGTCGCTGTTGACGGCATCGGGCGCGTTTTCGGAAGTGCGATGTGGTTCCCCCACGGACACGAATTCGCCACCATCGGCCTGGTACTCACATCGCCGCGCACCCAAGCACAAGGTACCGGCCGATGGCTGATGGAACAGGTGTTCGAACGGTGCGAGGATCGGAGTCTTGCCCTGAACTCGACCGATGCTGCCTATCATCTTTATCTGTCGCTGGGCTTCACCAAGGAAGCGGTCGTGTATCAGTGGCAGGGAGAGATCGTATCACCCCTTCCACCGACATCAGTTCTGGATGGCGAATTGAGGTCGGCGTCAGCCGAAACTCTCAATGAGATTGCGGCGCTGGATGAGCGCGCATTCGGCACGAGCCGCCGGGAGCTGCTTGCTCTGCTTTCGGAAGGTGCGTCAATCTGTGTACTGCGCCGCGACGGCAAGACCGTCGGCTACTCCATGAAGCGCGAATTCGGGCGTGGTCACGTGATCGGTCCCATTGTCGCCAGCAATGATTATGACGCGATCCATCTCACGGCCGTGCATCTTAAGGATCTCACCGGCCGTTTCGCCCGCGTCGATACCCGGGAGCAAACGGGCCTGTTTGCTGACTATCTTCAGCAGAGCCGCCTCGCGATCAGCGAGACGGTCACAACCATGTCCAAGGGGCGGCGATTCCTCAACCGAAAGGAAAACGAGCCGTGGGTCTACGGATTGGCCGCTCACGCGTTGAGCTGAGCTGTGAAGCGAATTGTTAGTGGCGCCTGTCCCACGAATATAAATGATAACGACCACTTATTCGGCAACTTCGATTCCGGAGTGTCAGAAAAATTTTCGCGGCGAATTTCGATATTCCGAGCAACAAAACTAAACCGCTGAATGTTGCGACTATTCCCTACGTGGCCGCTCCCTCCCCATTCAAGCTACGGCCCGAAACGGTTTCCGCCCATGCGTTGTTCCGCGATGCCGGCAGCCGCTCAAGTGGCCGAACTCTGGATGATACCCATGCAGAGGTATTTGATTTCCAGATAGTCCTCGATGCCGTATTTCGAACCCTCACGGCCGTTGCCGCTCTCCTTGACGCCGCCGAACGGTGCAACCTCGGTCGAGATCAGGCCTTCGTTGATACCGACGATGCCGTACTCGAGCGCTTCGGCAACGCGCCAGACCCGTCCGATATCGCGGCCGTAGAAATAGGCCGCAAGTCCGAACTCGGTATCGTTCGCAAGGCGGATCGCTTCCTCTTCAGTCTTGAAGCGGAATACGGGCGCGACCGGGCCAAAAGTTTCCTCCCGGAAGATCAACATGTCCGGCGTGGCGTCCGCCAATACCGTCGGTTCAAAGAACGTGCGGCCAAGCGCATGGCGCTTCCCACCGATGGCGACGCGCGCTCCCTTGGAAACCGCATCGGAAACATGCTCTTCGACTTTCTCCACGGCGGCGATGTCGATCAGCGGACCAATCGCGACGCCGGGCTCGAACCCGTCACCGATCTTGAACGCACTAACCGCCTCAGCCAGACGCGAGACAAACAAATCGTAGATCTTGTCCTGCGCAAGGAAGCGATTGACGCAAACACAGGTCTGGCCGGCATTGCGGTATTTCGAAGCCATCGCGCCCTTGACCGCGGCATCGATGTCCGCATCGTCGAAGACGATGAACGGCGCGTTGCCGCCGAGCTCCATCGATGTCCGCTTCACCGTCGACGCGCTCTGCGCCATCAGCTTCTTGCCGATTTCGGTCGAACCCGTGAATGTCACCTTGCGTACGATCGGATTGGAGGTCATTTCGCCGCCGATCGCCGACGCCGAACCTGTGATGACGGACAGCACACCTTGAGGGACGCCTGCCCGCTCCGCCAGCAGCGCAAGCGCCAGCGCGGACAGTGGTGTCTGGCTTGCCGGCTTGACGACCATGGTGCAACCCGCCGCCAGGGCCGGGCCCGCCTTGCGCGTGATCATCGCGGCCGGAAAATTCCACGGGGTGATTGCGGCACAAACGCCGATCGGCTGCTTTAGCACGATGATGCGTCGGTCGGCCGTGAACCCCGGGATCGTATCGCCATAGACGCGTTTTGCTTCCTCGCCGAACCACTCGACGAAGCTTGCGGCATAGGCGATCTCGCCCTTGGCTTCAGCAAGCGGCTTGCCCTGCTCCGCCGTCATGATCGCACCGAGATCGTCCTGGTTCGCCATCATCAGATCGAACCAGCGTCGCAGGATCACGGCGCGCTCTTTCGCGGTACGGGCTCGCCACGCCGGTAGCGCAGCGTTGGCGAATTCGATCGCCCGCCGGGTCTCGGCCATCCCCATGTTGGGGACATGTCCGACCACGGCGCCGGTCGAGGGATTATCGACCGTGATGGTGGCGCCGTTATCGGCGGCTACCCACGCACCTGCCACCGGACAGGCATCGCGCAACAGGGTCGGATCTTTGAGCGTGAGTTTCGAAGCCATGATGAAGACAGCCAGGTTGGAATTAACACGTTATAATGCAGTTCGGCATGAAGCATTCAGCGCTAAGTGGAGTCGTGGCCGCTCAGAAACTGCGTCACGACCTCGATCTGTTCGTCAGCGATCAGGGCCGGCGCATGCCCGCAGTCCGCGACGGTGTGAACGCGGACATTGCGATTGCGCCGCATCATGTCCTTGAGGACGCCTTCGGAAAGCAAATCCGATTGCTGCCCGCGTATGACCAGAATGGGGACATCGATCGCATCCCAGTATTTCCAGAGATCGACGCTGTAGTGCCAAGGGTTTCGAAAGGCCTGAGCGATGTTCGCATCGCACAGCGGCTTGAAGCAGCGCCCCTCCACGCTCCAGGCCACGCTATGCGTTGTCAGATGCCGCCAGTGCACATCCTCCAATCGCCCGAAAGGCGCCAGAACCCGCCGGTAGTAGCCTTCGGCCTGTTCGATCGTCTCAAACGATTTGGGCGCCTCGTTGAGATTGGCACCGAGACGAAGCAATCCGGTCCAGGGCAGATAGGGTCCGATGTCGTTGATGACGATGCGACGGATCGGACTGCCCGGAAGGGCAGCCAGCACCATCCCGATCAAGCCGCCCAGCGACGTTCCAACCCAATCGATCTCCGTTGCACCAAGAGCTGCCATCAACACGGTCATGTCGCTGCAATATTGCGGCAAGGCATAGTCGCTGCTGTCGTGCAGCCGTTCGCTTTGTCCGCGGCCCGGCAAGTCCGGGCAGACGACCTGCCGCCCTGCCATTGCGAGAACTGCGGCGAGGTGATCGAAGTCCCGGCCGTTTCTGGTCAAGCCATGGACGCAGAGCACCGGCCGCACCGCGGGCGCGGGCCCCCAATCCGTGAATGCGATACGATGGAAGCTGCGCCGGGTCAGCCCGCGCACCGATCCGGTGCGGTCGGGCGCCCTCTGCCGTCCTTCAGGCCAGTCCGTGGGGCGCAACTCGGTGGATTTCAGCCCCATCGGTCTATTCGACAAACCGGTGGGCGTCGGCCGAGGTTTCGAAGATATGCGGCGCGACGTCGCGGCGGGCCAGCGCGTCGCCGAGCTTCAGGCGCATGAATGCGCTGGTGGTGTAGCGCGAGGCATGATCGTAGCAGGTCCGCTCGACCTCGGCGGCCATTGAAAACCATTTCTCCGTCATGTCGGGAGCGATGTAAGACGAATCGTAGTTGACGACTGCGGAAAACCGGCGTCCGACACGATGGAAGAGTTCGAGGATCGACGCCCGGATTACCTCGACGTCGGCATCTCTATGGACCCGATAGCCGTCAAGTCCGAGAAAAAGCGTGTTGCGATCGGCATCGTACGACAGCCGCTCCGCCAGCGGCCGATTGAGCAGCCGGTCGTCGAGCTGCATCAGGGCCTCGCTGAACAGCGAAACATCCATGGATTTCGGCGCGCGGATGATGGGCCGAAAGCCCATGAGCGCGAGAATGTCGCGCTCCATATCGACACCCGGCGCGATCTCGATCAGTTCGAGACCCTCGGGAGTGAGGCGGAACACGCATCGCTCCGTCACATAGAGAACGGGCTGCCTGTTGGTTGCGGCAAGCTGGCCCGAAAACGTGATCTGATCCACCTTGTCGATGAATTTCGAGGACTTGCCTTCGCTGAGGATCTTGAGCTGACCATCCACGACCGACGTCTTGAGCCCACCGGTGGTGAAGGTGCCTGCGAAGATCAGCCGGCGCGCATTCTGGGATATGTTGATGAAGCCGCCGGCGCCGGCCAGACGGCCATTGAACAGGCTGACGTTGACGTCGCCGCGGCCATTGACCTGAGCCATGCCGAGACAGGCCAGATCGAGCCCGCCGCCGTCGTAGAAATCGAACATCTGGTTCTGGTCGATGATCGATTCTGCATTGATCGAAGCACCGAAATCGAGACCGCCTTGCGGAATACCGCCGATGATGCCGGGCTCGGCAGTCAGCGTCACAAAGTCGAACAGCTTTTCTTCGGCGGCAACCGAGGCGACTCCCTCCGGCATGCCGATGCCGAGATTGACCACGCCGCCCATCGGCAATTCCAGGGCGCAGCGGCGCGCAATGATCTTGCGGTTATCCAGCGCCATCGGAACATTGCGATCGGCCGGCGCGCGCAATTCGCCCGAAAATGCTCCGTTGTAACCCGTGGCATAGGTCTGGACATGGTTTTCGGGCTGCGCAACGACGACGCAGTCGATCAAGACGCTCGGAATTTTGACGTGACGCGGATTGAGCGAGCCGGAGGCGGCGATGCGCTCCACCTGCGCGATGACGAATCCCTTGCAGTTCTTGGCGGCCGTTGCCAGCGCCAGATTGTCGAGGGTCAACGCCTCTTTTTCCATCGAGATGTTGCCGTTGTGGTCGGCGGTGGTACCTCTGATGATCGCAACGTTGATGGGAAATGCCTTGTAGAACAGCCATTGTTCGCCGTCGATTTCGATCATCCGCACCAGCTCTTCGGTGGTGCGCGCATTCAGCTTTCCGCCACCATTGGCCGGATCGACGAAGGTGCCGAGCCCGACCTTGGAGAGAAGCCCGGCCTTGCGCCCCGCAATTTCACGAAACAGATGCGATACGCATCCGAGCGGCAAGTTATAGGCCTCGACGTGATTGTCGACCGCCATCCGGGCGAGCTTCGGAACCAGGCCGAAATGTCCGCCGACCAGGCGTTTGATCAGGCCGGGATGCGCCAGGCGGTTGAGGCCGCGATCGGCGCCGTCTCCCGGCGCCGCCGCGAACACCAGCGAAAGGTCCCGCGGCTCTCCGGTCTGCACGAAACGCCGCTCCAGCGCCTTGATGATTTCATCGGGCGTTCCCACGCCGACGAAGCCGGACGAGGCGACGGTGTCACCGGAACGGATGATGGCAACCGCCTCGGCGGCGTCGACGATCTTGTTGCGCATCAGGCTTCACTTCCGGGATTGGCGTCGCGGGCGACCAGCCAGTCGGCAATGCTCTGGCTCAGCTTGCCCTGCGATTTGCTGGAGACGAACAGGCCGACATGGCCGCCGGGCAGCGGAATTTCGGTGTAATCCGTGCTGCCTATCTTCGCTCCGAGCGCGCGCGAGCAGTCCGGCGGAATGATATGGTCATCCAACGCAAAAACATTCAGCACGGGAGCCGTGATAGACTTCAGATCGACCCGACGGCCGGACAGTTCAAAGCTGCCATCGACCAGGCGGTTCTCCTGGTAGAGATCCTTCAGCCACTGCTTCGCCGCTCCGCCAGGATGATGCGGACGGTCCGCGAGCCACTTTTCCATGCGGAGGAAATTCATGAACTTGGCCTCGTCATCGACGACGTCGATGAGATCGACATTGTATTTCGTCAGTGAGCGCATCGGCGTCATCATCGAGAACACCGAGCTCATGAACTCGCCCGGCAGCACGCCGTAAGTATCGACCAGCTTGTCGATGTCATCAGGATCGAGGCTGCGGGTCCAAAGGTTGAGGAAGCCGTGGTGCGCGGCCTTGTCCTTGACATCGGCATGGAAGTCGATTGGGGTAATGGTGATGACGAGATTTTTGACCTTTTCCGGATGCAGAGCGGTGTAGCACGTCGTAAAGACGCCGCCTTCGCAGATGCCGAGCAGCGTGATCTTGTCATGGCCGGTTTCCTGCGCGATGCGGTCGACTGCGGCATCGATGTAGTCATCGACGTAATCATCAATTTTCAGCCATCGCTCGGTTCGGCCCGGCTGGCCCCAGTCGATCAGCCAGAGATCGAGCCCTTTTGAGAGAAGGCTGCGCACCAGCGAGCGGTCAGGCTGTAAATCAGCCATGGTATACCGCCCGATCAGGCCGTAGGCCAAAAGGACGGGCGTCTTCGCCGTCGCTTCCGCCATCGGCTCATAATGGAACAGCTCGACCTTGTCGCGGCGCATCATGAGATGCTTCGGTGTCGTGCCGATGGCGACGTCTTCATCCCGCGTATTGGCGATCAACTGTGTCGCCTTGAACATCTTCTCGGCGTTGGCCGCCATGTCCCGGGCGAAGCGCGAGGTTTGGTTCTCCTGATCGCTCATCGTGCGGCTTCGCTCTTCTGGTCGCGGATCTGGCGGGCGAGCGTACGGACTTCTCGGCGGAGTTCGGTCAATTGCTGCGTCACGTCGTCGAAATCCTTGCGGGTCGGCAGCCCCAACATGGCTGACGCGGCCTCAGCGACATCATCCTGCCGGCTCCGTAACTTCAATCCCGCCTGCAGCAGTTCCTTCTGAGCTTGCAAGAAGCCGTCGGTGCGCTGATTCCGGATCAGTTCCTCGTTGGAGATTTCGCTCCATTTGGCGAACGCCTCGCGCCACTCCGGATGCGGGGAGCCATCGCTACCGGTGGCGGACATCGTCTCGTAAAACCGCTTCGACGCTTCAGGCCATGGAGCGGCAGCAACCGCATTGTAGCTCGCAAGCCGCTGGCGCATCTCGATCCAGGCCCCAAAGGCCAACGCCATTTTCCGGTCGATGTCCCAGACGTCGGCCAGCCGCGGCCCCTGCGCCATCCGCTCGATCGCTGCCGACAGTTCGTTGCCGTCGCCAAAACCACCCGGCTTTTCCGACAGACGCGCCAGCATGAACGGTGCCATCGACCCCGACCACGCCTCGACCATGCGGTTCGAGGATTCGGCCATCGTCTGCCACAGCTTCGCCCATTCGAGGCCGGGATCGGAATCAGCGGAAGCCGATTTGTCGTTCTCGCTCATGCTGCTCACTCTTTGTGCCGCTCAGGCCGCCGCGCGGTTGCCGAACGCCTCGGTGTAGATCGCCAGCGCATCGTCGAAGCTCAATTCCCGCGGATTGTTCACGAGAAGCCGCGTCTGCTTCATCGCATCCTCGGCGAGCTTCTTCAGGTCGCCCCTCGCAATGCCGACATCGGCCAGCGAGGCCGGCACGTTGCAATCCCGGCAGATCGCCGCGATCGCATCGACGAACAGCCGTGCCCGCTGGCTGACGCTCATTCCTTCCGATTTGGGATCGACGATCGGCGCCAGTTCGGCGTAGAGGCCTTCCGCCTCCGGCAAATTGAACCGCAGCACCTGGGTCAGCACCAAGGCATTCGACAGGCCATGCGGCACGTGGAACAGCGCGCCGATCGGATAGGCCAGCGCGTGCACGGCGGCGACCGGGGAATTGGCGAACGCCATGCCGGCCAGCATCGAACCCAGCAGCATTTGCGACCGCGCTTCGAGATTAGATCCGTCCGCACAGACCGTCCGGACATTCGCCGACAGCAGGGCGAGAGCCTGCCGTGCCAACTGGTCCGACATCGGATTCTTCCGGTGCTTGCTGGTATAGGCTTCGATCGCATGGACCATGGCGTCGATGCCGGTCGCCGCGGTGACATGCGGCGGCAGGCCGAGCGTCAGCTCCGGATCGAGGATCGCCCAGTCCGGGAGCAGGCGGGGCGCAACGACGCCCTTTTTCTCGGTCGTCGGCGTGGTGACGATCGCAATCGGGGTCACCTCCGAGCCCGTTCCGGCCGTTGTCGGCACCAGCAGCAGCGGAAGGCGTTCGCCCTTGGCAAGGCCGACGCCGTAGATATCTTCGAGGCGATCAGGCGTTTTGGCCAGATAGGCCACCAACTTCGCGGTATCGAGCGCGCTGCCGCCGCCGATTGAGGCAACCAGCTCGATGTCCTTGTCACGACACAGTGCGACCGCCCGCTCGATGATATGCGACGGCGGATCCGCCTCCACATCTTCGAATATCGTCAGTTCGCAGCCGCCCGCAACCAGGCCAGCCTCGGCGTTTCTGGTCAGGCCTGCATTGCGTACGCCCTTATCCGTGACCAGCAGAACACGTTTTGCCCCGTATCCAGCGACCAACTCCGCCAGCTTTTTCGATGCGCCTGCCTCGAACAGGATGTTGGGGGGTGCCTGGAAGGTAAACGCTTTCATCTGACATCACTCCTGATCTGATCGGACGTTACTGCCGCAAGCGCCGCGGCGAGCTGTTCGGTCACGGCGTCAATCGGCTGCAAACCGTCGACGACGTTGAGCAGTCCCTGCGACCGGTAGTATTCCGTGACCGGCGCGGTTTGCTCGCGATAAACGCCGAGCCGGGTCTTGAAGACCTCGGGATTATCGTCGCGGCGCACCGGCTCGCCTCGGCTTGCCGCATCGTCGGCGCGCCCTTTGATGCGGTCGAGCAGCGCATCTTCGTCGACCTCGAGCTCAAGCACCGCATCGAGCTTGATGCCCCGGGTGGCGAGTTCCTGATCGAGCGCTTCGGCCTGCGCGACCGTGCGCGGGAAGCCGTCAAGGATAAAGCCGCTTACCGCATCGGAATGGTCGATACGATTAGCGATCACCGATACCACGACGTCGTCGGGCACAAGTTCACCCCGATCCATGATGTGCTTGACGCGCAATCCCGCAGCCGTGCCTTCCGCAACCGCCTGGCGCAGCATGTCGCCGGTCGACAATTGCGGGATCGCAAATCGAGTGACGATCCTCGTCGCCTGCGTGCCCTTACCTGCGCCTGGCGGCCCCAACAGAACCAGTCTCATATCATTGCCCATATCTCGGTTTCAGCTCTTTGCCCGCGCGATGGCCTCGACGATCAGCCGGCGCGCTTCGGCACTGTCGCCCCATCCGATCACCTTCACCCACTTCCCCGGCTCCAGATCCTTGTAGTGTTCAAAGAAGTGCTGGATCTGCTCGATCGCGATCTGCGGCATGTCGGCGATCCCGTTGACGTGTGCGTAGCGCATCGTCAGTTTCGGCATCGGCACGGCGATGATCTTCTCGTCGCCGCCGCCCTCGTCATCCATCTTGAGCACGCCGATCGGCCGCACATTGATTATGGCGCCAGGAGCGATCGGCCGCGAATTGGCCACGAGCACGTCGATCGGATCCCCATCGTCCGAAAGCGTGTGCGGAACGAAGCCGTAATTTCCGGGATAGCGCATCGGCGTATACAGGAAGCGGTCGACGAACAGCGCGCCCGCCGCCTTGTTCATTTCGTATTTGATCGGTTCACCGCCGATCGGAACCTCGATGATGACATTGACGTCCTCCGGGGGATTGTCGCCGATCGAAATCGCGTCGATATTCATTTCCGCGCCGCCTTTTGGCTATGGCGGTTTTTGATGAGATCATCGACCACCGCCGGATCCGCCAGGGTTGAGGTGTCCCCGAGCGCGCCGACTTCGTCCTCGGCGATTTTGCGCAGAATACGACGCATGATCTTTCCAGAGCGGGTCTTGGGCAGGCCCGGCGCAAACTGAATGACATCGGGTGCGGCGATCGGTCCGATCTCCTTGCGGACCCAGGCCACTAGTTCCTTGCGCAACTCTCCGGAGGGCTCCGCATCCGACATCAAGGTGACGTAGGCGTAGATGCCCTGCCCCTTGATGTCGTGCGGAAAACCGACAACAGCGGCTTCGGAAACCTTCTGATGTGCGACGAGCGCGCTTTCGACTTCGGCTGTCCCCATGCGATGACCGGATACGTTGATGACGTCGTCGACGCGGCCGGTGATCCAGTAGTAGCCGTCGGCGTCGCGCCGGCAGCCATCGCCGGTGAAATACTTGCCCGGATAGGTCGCGAAGTAGGTCTGCATGAAGCGCTCGTGGTCGCCGTAGACCGTGCGCATCTGGCCTGGCCAGGAATCGGCAATGACGAGATTGCCTTCGCATGCGCCGGTCAGCACGGCACCACTTGCGTCCACCACTTCCGGCATCACTCCGAAAAACGGCAGGGTTGCCGAACCGGGCTTCAAAGCCGTCGCGCCGGGAAGCGGCGAGATCAAGATGCCGCCTGTCTCGGTCTGCCACCAGGTATCGACGATCGGACAACGTCCATCGCCGACCACGCGGTGATACCAATCCCACGCTTCCGGATTGATCGGCTCGCCCACCGAGCCGAGCAAGCGCAGCGACGCACGGCTGGTCTGTTTGACCGGCTCTTCCCCCGCACCCATCAACGAACGGATCGCGGTCGGCGCGGTGTAGAAGATGTTGACCTTGTGTTTGTCGACGACCTGCCAAAAGCGCGATGTTGAGGGATAGTTCGGGATCCCCTCGAACATCAGCGTGGTCGCGCCGTTGGCCAGCGGCCCATAGACGATGTAGCTGTGGCCGGTGACCCAGCCGACATCGGCGGTGCACCAGTAGATGTCGCCGTCGTGATAGTCGAACACATACTGGTGCGTCATCGACGCAAAAACGAGATAGCCACCCGTGCTGTGAACGACGCCCTTTGGAGCACCGGTTGAACCCGACGTGTAAAGAAGGAATAGCGGATCCTCCGCGTTCATTTCGACCGGCGCGCAGTCGGCCGAGGCCTTTGCCACCTCGTCCGCGTACCAGACGTCGCGGCCGTCGACCCAGTCGATGCCACCGCCGGTGCGCTTGACCACGATCATCGTCTTCACGATGCCGGCCACCTTCTTCAGCGCATCGTCGGCATTGACCTTCAGCGGTACCTTGCGCCCGCCGCGCAGCCCCTCATCGGCGGTGACCAGGACTTTGGACTGGCAGCCCTCGATACGTCCGGCCAGGGCATCCGGCGAGAACCCGCCGAACACGATGGAATGGACCGCCCCGATTCGCGCGCAGGCGAGCATGGCATAGGCGGCTTCCGGAATCATGGGCAGGTAGATCGTGACGGTGTCGCCTTTCTTCACACCGTGACTTTTCAGGACATTCGCGAAACGACAGACCTGATCGTGCAACTCCGCGTAGGTGATGTGCCTGGATTCGGCGGGATCGTCGCCCTCCCAGATGATCGCGACCTGACCGGCACGCCGGGCAAGATGCCGGTCGATGCAGTTCATCGCCACATTCGTGGTGCCGTCCTCGAACCACTTGATCGAGACCTTGCCGGGCGCAAAGGAGGTATTCTTCACCTTCGTGAACGGCTTGATCCAGTCGATCCGCTTGCCATGCTCCGCCCAGAAAGCATCCGGCGTCGACACCGACGAAGCATACATGCTGCTGTATTTCGCAGCGTCAGCATGAGCCCGCCGTGCCCAGCCGGCCGGCACGTCATGGATCAGCGTATCTGACTTTTCCGTGCCCACCTTGGAGCCTCCCCGACGCACTGCGATGCGATTGTCTTGATCGGATGATGCATCGTCCGCGCTCGGAACGCGTGCAGGCAACATCCTGTGATCAGCGATTTGATTTCGCTCTGAGGCGACCGGCGCTACTTATTCAGGTCAACAGTCGACGGCTGGTTCATTGCACTTGCAAGCTCGCGAAACTGCGCGTTCATTTTTTCCATCTGCTCCTTGAGATGGCTCTGATAAACTGCACCCATTTCCTGCGGGTCCTTGGCATGCAACAGCCGTTGCGCAAGCTCGAAGCCCGAAGCCACATTTTCCTCGGCGAACGCGACGGCTCTTTCGTTCATCTCCTTCGCCGCCGAATAGGTTGAGCGAACGCTGGAATCGGCCTTCTCTCTCAACTTCTGGGATTCGGTTATGTATTTCGACACAGCCTCTTTCGCCTTGTCCAGCGTGGTCTGCGCCATTTCCCGCATCTTCTCAGCCTGCTCGTTGATCTGCTCACTCATTGCACTCTCCATTGCCGGCGCTTGCGACCACGCCAATTTCAGCTCAGCTCATCAATCGGCCCTCGCCGACGGCTCACACGGTCGGCTCAATAACCTGCTTCAGCTTCTCGCGAAGTTCATCCACGAGCACGCGGGTATTTTCGCTGTAGTCGATCGGCACGACGACGAGGTGCACACCGCCACCTTTGAAAGCGTTTTCGAGCGTCGGAATCAACGAATCCGTGCTTTCGACCCGCGAGCCTTTCGCGCCGTAGCTCTCGGCGTATTTGACGAAATCCGGATTCCCGAACGTGAGGCCAAAGTCCGGGAAACTATCGACCGCCTGTTTCCAGCGGATCATGCCATAGGCCGAATCTTCCAGGATCAGCACGACGAGATTCAATTTAAGGCGAACCGCGGTTTCCATCTCCTGCGAATTCATCATGAAGCCGCCGTCGCCGCAGACCGCGAGCACGCGGCGTTCCGGATGCAGCATCGCCGCCATCATGGCGGATGGCAGCCCGGCGCCCATTGTCGCGAGGGCATTGTCCAGCAGCAGCGTGTTCGCCACATAGGTGCGGTAGTTGCGGGCGAACCAGATCTTGTACATCCCGTTATCCAGCGCGACGACGCCGTCTTCAGGGATGACCTTTCGCACATCGTGCACGATGCGTTGCGGCGTCGGGGGCCAACGGTCCTCGGTCGCGCGATCGCCGATCCGGGCCAGGATACTTTCGCGAAGGCTTAACAGCGCGCCGGCATGATGCAGCCGCCCCTCGAGACGATCGGCCAGCAACTCCAGGCTCGGTCCAACATCGCCGACCACTTCGCACTGCGGAAAGTAGACCCGCTCCACGTTGGCCGGCGTGTAGCTGACGTGGATGACTTGAGGACCTTTGGGGCCCATGATGAAGGGCGGCTTTTCGATGGTGTCGTGACCTATGGCAATAATCAGATCGGCTCGGTCGACCGCTTCATGAACGTAATCGCGCTCGCTGAGTGCAGCCGTCCCCATGTAGAGGTTGCTGCCGCCGGGTACCGTTCCCTTGCCCATTTGTGTGGTGAAGAACGGAATTTTCGTGCGGCGGACGAAGCCGCCGATGCCGGCCGTGCTGCGCGGCCGGGACGCGGCGGCGCCGAGCATGATCAAGGGCCGCTTGGCCTTGAGGATCATGTCGGCAGCGCGATCCAGCGAGGCACGATGGGCGACCGGGATCTCGATCGGATGCGGCGCCACCATCGCGACGTCTTCGGATTCCTCGCCCGCGATGTCCTCGGGCAGTTCCAGAAGAACCGGACCCGGACGCTCTTCCATGGCGATCCGGAAGGCATCGCGAACGATTGTCGGAATGCCGCTTGTGCTGACGATCTGGAGCGACAGCTTGGTCAACGGTTTGAAAGCGCTAACCACATCGACGATCTGGAATTTGGCCTGTCGGCTGCTCATGATGCCCTTCTGGCCCGTGAGCATGATCATGGGCATGGCGCCGAGCAGCGCGTAGGCGGCGCCAGTCGTCAGGTTCAATGCGCCAGGGCCAAGCGTGGTGATGCACACGCCGGGCTTGCCG
Organism: Bradyrhizobium sp. 87; assembly: GCF_023073015.1. Taxonomy (NCBI): domain Bacteria; kingdom Pseudomonadati; phylum Pseudomonadota; class Alphaproteobacteria; order Hyphomicrobiales; family Nitrobacteraceae; genus Bradyrhizobium; species Bradyrhizobium sp. 87. The sequence continues at coordinate 333,582 of NZ_JADPIQ010000128.1, read as the reverse complement.
GTCAGCCGTCCATAAGTCGCGGCCATGAAGGCCGCGCCCTGCTCGTGGCGTGTCAGGATCAGCTTGATCGACGAGTTGCGCAAGCTTTCCACGACATCGAGGTTCTCCTCGCCGGGAACGCCGAAAATTCGGTCGACGCCCTCGTTCTCGAGTGCGGCAACCAACAAATCTGATCCCTTGGCCATCAGCGCGTCTCTCCCATTCGAATTCAATGCTCTCCGGACGCCGTCGCAGGCATGACGGGGCCGTCGTGTTTCAGTTCAGATCCGGCCATCGCCGTCGAGATAGCCTCGCGTCCGCGTATCCGGCATCCAGAGCGACGCGACCAGGGCGACCAGCGCCATCGCCGCGACGTACCAGAAGAACAGGGTTTCGTATCCGGACGATTTCAGCGACAATGCAACATATTCCGCCGTTCCGCCGAACATCGCATTGGCAATCGCGTAGGGAAGTCCGACGCCTAGGGCGCGCACCTCGGGCGGAAACAGTTCGGCCTTCACGACGCCACTGATCGAGGTATAGAAGCACGCAATCACAAGACCGATCATGATCAGGCCAAAAACGGCGTAGACGTTGGTGGTGCTGGACAATGCCATCAATAGCGGCACCGCAGCGAGGGTAGCGCATGCGCTGAACAGGATCATGTTGTTGCGCCGGCCGATCCTGTCCGATAGCGCCCCGAACACCGGTTGCAGCAGCATGAAGGCGATCAGGGCAGCGGTCATGATCGAGCTGACCGTCTTGGCATCCAGCTTCACGCTGTTGACCAGGAATTTCTGCATGTAGGTCGTAAACGTATAGAAAAATAGCGATCCGCCGATCGTGAATGCGAGAACGATCAGCAGCGCGCGCTTATGATGCCAGAGGCCGGAGAGAGAACCTGCCTCCTTGCGGTGCATGGTCTCCGCCGAGGCCGTCTCCTGCAACGAGCGGCGGAGATACAACGCCACAACGGCCGCGACGGCGCCGAACAGGAAAGGCACCCGCCATCCCCATTCCTTCAGCTCGTCGAGCGACAAGGTTTGCTGCAGAACCACGACAACGAGGAGTGCGAGAAGTTGCCCGCCGATGAGCGTGACATACTGGAATGACGAATAGAACCCGCGGTTGCCCTTGCCGGCAATCTCGCTCATATAAGTTGCCGCCGTTCCATATTCCCCGCCGACCGACAGGCCTTGTGCCATGCGCGCAAACAGTAGGAGCGCCGGCGCCGCGGCGCCGATTGTTTGGTACGTGGGGAGCATTCCGATCATCAGCGATCCCGCGCACATCAGCAGCACCGACAGCACCATCGAATTCTTGCGGCCATGCGCATCGGCGATCCAGCCGAACAGCCAGCCACCGAGCGGCCGCATGAAGAACCCTACGGCGAAAATGCCGGCCGTCGCCAGCAACTGGCTGGTCTGGTCGCCAGACGGGAAGAACGCCGCCGCGAAATAGATCGAGGTAAATGCGTAAGCATAGAAGTCGTACCACTCGACCAGATTTCCGGACGACGCAGCCACAATCGCCTTGATACGCGACAGCTTTTGCGCCGTGCTGTCAGCGGGGATTGCCGGGTGCGATGCAGCAACAGCGGTCATTTGCTTACCCTCCCAATCGACGGATGATGCTTTGAGTGAAGTCGCCAGTGGACGCTTTGCCGCCCAGATCGGGCGTGCGAACGCCGTCCTCGCGCAAGACCTGATCAATTGCCGTTCTAAGACGGTTTGCGAGATCAGGCTGATCAATGTGCTCCAGCATCAGCCCGACCGCCAGCAATAAAGCGAGCGGATTGGCGATTCCCTTGCCGGCAATATCCGGTGCCGAGCCGTGCACGGCCTCGAAGATCGCCGCATCCGGACCGATGTTGGCGCCGGGCGCCATGCCGAGGCCGCCGACCAGACCGGCGAGCTGATCCGACAGGATGTCACCGAACAAATTGGTAGTGACGATGACGTCGAACTGCCAGGGATTCATGACGAGCTGCATCGCCGTGGCATCGACGATGCGATCGTCCATCTTGACCCTGCCCTCGTACTTCTTTGCAACCTCGTGACCGACCTCGAGAAAGATGCCGGTCAGCGCCTTCAGCACGTTGGCCTTGTGCACGACGGTCACCTTCTTGCGACCGTTCTTGAGCGCGTAGTCGAATGCGAATTCGATGATCTTGCGCGATCCTTCACGCGTATTGACCCCGGTCGAAATGGCGACCGCGTGCGGATCTTCCCCAATTGGAATATAGTGTTCGAAAGCGACATAGAGCCCGCCGAGGTTCTCGCGCACCAGCACGATATCGATTTCGTCGAATCGTCCTCCGGGAACCATGCTTCGAACCGGCCGCAAATTGGCGTAAAGGCCGAATTCTTCGCGCAGACGAACATTGATCGAGCGGAATCCTCCCCCCACCGGCGTCGTTAGCGGGCCCTTCAGGGCGAGCCGCGTACGTCGGATGCTGTCCAGCGTCGCCTGCGGCAGCGGATCACGGCTTTCCTCGATCGCGGCCAGGCCACCCTGCTGGATGTCCCATTCGAATGGAGAGCCGAGCGCTTCGAGAATGTCGACGGCCGATTTCACGATCTCGGGGCCGATACCATCGCCTGGAATGAGCGTAGCGGGCCGCTTCGTTTTGGATTGAGCAGGCATTACTATGTCCTCGAAGATGAGAGCCGCGGGGTTTTGTGAATGTCAGACATGCTGCCTTGCACTCAATGTACGGGGCTTGCGGCGGAGGTGGCGGGTAGCGTTTCCTGCTTGCTGATCCAAAGCACCGCGATGATCCCGGCGATTTGAAGCAAAGCCAGCGGTATCAAGGCCATGGGGAAGCTACCCGTCGCCTCCTTAATGACGCCGAGCAGCCACACCGCGCCAGAAGTGCCGATGTGCGACAGGGTATTGATGCCGGCAATTCCGGCCGCAGCAGTTGCCGGAGAGAGTGTCCCAGTCGCCAGGGCCCAGAATGGTCCCTTGATCGAATAATTACCGATCAAGACCACGCTCAGAATAGCAAGCGTCACGGGTAATGAGCTCGTGAGCATGGTCGCAAGCAGCGCCGTTGCGCATAACGCAAGTGGTATTGCGGTGTTTTGGGCATGGGCGTTCGACCTGTCCGAATATCTTCCCCAAAAGATCATCGCAACGGAGGCGATGCCAAATGGGATGGCATTCAGGAAGCCGGTCTCCATGTTGGACATCCCGAACGATTTCACGATCTGAGGCTGCCACAGCGACAACGCGTTGCTCGTGGCCGAGCTTCCCGCATAGATCAAACCGAGGATGAGCACATATTTGTTGGTCAGAATTTGCCACAGCGACATGTGGCCGACCTGCTTCGCCATCGATCGTTCCGACTGCAGGCGCGCGTCGAGCCAATTGCGCGCCTCCGGCTCGAGCCATTTTGCATCAGCGGGTTTGTTCGGAAGCCCGAAGAACGAGACCAGGCCGAGCAGGACGGCCGGAATGGCTTCAACGATGAAAAGCCATTGCCAACCACGAAGGCCGAGCACGCCATCCATCGCCAGCAAAGCGCCGGATATTGGCGATCCCAAAAAGCTCGATAGCGGTATCGCCACCATGAAAACCGCAACGATCCGTGCGCGATAGGCCGCCGGAAACCAGAAGGTCAGATACAGGATCACACCAGGAAAGAACCCGGCCTCCGCTGCACCCAACAAGAAGCGGCTCAGATAAAAAGTAATCGGCCCTACCGCAAAAGCGGAGAGAATACCGACTATCCCCCATGTGATCATAATGCGCGCGATCCAGATCCGCGCGCCAACTTTCTGCATCGCCAGATTACTGGGGACCTCGAAAAGAATGTAGGCGATATAGAACAGCGCCCCGCCCGCCCCGAAGGCAGCCTGCGTCAGGCCCAGATCCTTGTTCATTTGCAGGGCCGCAAACCCGGCATTGACGCGGTCAACGTATGAAATGAAATAGCACACCATGAAAAACGGAAGCAGGCGCCATGTAATGCGGCGCATGGTTTCCGCTTCGATCCTCGGTAGCGGCGCGGAATTCGTTGGCATGGCGTCCTCGTTTCGGGTTGACGGTCAGGCAGCGAGTTGGCGCAGGACGTATTGAAAAATTCCGCCGTTGCGGAAATATTCGAGCTCGTCGAGCGTATCGATGCGGCAGGTCAAGGGTATGATGGCCTTATTCGCACCATCGGACTCGCGGATCTCGATCGCGAGCTTCTGGAGATGCTGGGAAGGCCATTCTTTTCCGCTGCGGCAAGCGAATAGTAGGCGTAGCTCTTTGCACCGACGACAAGTGTCTGGCGTGCGCCGAAGCTGTTGAGATACTGCTTCATTATCAAGTCCCCCTTCGCTGGAATCGTCCGCCTCGCGCAGATCTGAAGCGGTCTATTTCTCCGATGCTGCAAAGGGATCGAGACCCGCTTTTTTCAGGGCCGGAGCAGCAGCAGCGGAAGCGAGGAAGGCAATCAGAGCCCGTCCGGCTTCCGGCTGACTGGCACCGGAGGTTATGCCTGCAGAAAAGATCGTGATTTTCTGGACGTCTGGCGGGAGCGGCCCGACAAGGTCGGCTCCAGCGATCGGCAGAAGTTCACTGATCTGTTGAAAGCCGAGTTCGGCGTCACCGCGTGCAACAACACTCGCGACCGGCTCCGCCGGAATCATTTTGGCCTTGTCCTTCATCTCGGCGGCGATCCCGAGACGCTTGAACAGCTCGGTGCCCACATAGACGCCGCTGGCGCTGTCGGAGTATGCAACTGACTTCGCGTTCAACAGTGCCTGCTTCAATGCGTCAGGAGTACCGATATCAGGCTTTGGCGTTCCGGCGCGTACCGCGATCCCGATCGGCGAGCGTACCAGGTCGACGCGGCTGGTTCTGACCGCCCTGCCCTGCTCGATCATCTCGCCAAGCGCGTCGCCGACCATGATGAGCACGTCCGCCGCCTCGCCGCGTGCCAGTCGCACGGGGATGGCGTTCTCCGTCGTTCCCATCGAGGGGCCATAGGCCGTGACGACCGTATTTCCCGTCGCGCGTTCAAATTGCGGTACGAGCTCCTTATAAGGCGTCGCCAAGCCTCCCGAGATCATGACCCTGACTTCGGACGCCTTGGCGATTCCAGCCGCGGCCGCCAAGACAATCAGCAAGCTTAGCGCAACTCGCCTGCGCACGACGATCGTCACGCTCATCGGCAATTTCCTTCGATGCAATTATTCGAGGACTGTGCTTGCTCGATGACGGTCGACGTCATCGAGCACTTTGGTGGTCACGTCCCTATCACCGTCTCGACCGAATTGGCGCCGGATAGCGCGCGTCGTTGTTGCGGCCTGTAAACGAGGTACGTCCCGGCCAGACCACAGAGCGCTGCCGCGCTCATCCAATATCCCGGCGACGCATTGTCACCAGTGGCAGCGATCAGCCAGGTGCAGATCGCTGCCGTAAACCCGCCGAACGTCGTTGCCAGACTATATGCGAGGGAGAATCCCGACGTTCGCACACCCACCGGCATGACTTCGGTCAATGCGACGATCATCGCGCCGTTGTAGCTGGCGTAGATGAAAGACAACCAAAGTAGGACCGTCAGCATCTTCGGGAACGTCGGGCCTGCGGCCAACCAGGAAAGCGCGGGATATGCAGTCAGAAATGCCAAAGTCGAAAAGGCGATGAGGATCGGCCGACGACCAATCCGATCGGACAACGAGCCCATGATGGGAAGCCAGATGAAGTTCGATATTCCCACGCAAATCGTCACGATCAGGCCATCGGCCGCGGTCAGCTTGAGGACCGATTTGCCGAATGTCGGCGTGTAGACGGTAATGAGGTAGAACGACACCGTGGTCATGATCACCATCATCATCCCGGCAAGCACAATGCTCCAGTTTGCGAGGATGGAGCGATAGATCTCGCGGGGTGTCGGATGATGCTTCCGCGCCAGGAATTCATCGGTTTCCTGCAGCGAGCGTCGAATGAAGAATACGAAAGGAACGATCAGGCAGCCGATGAAGAACGGAATACGCCAGCCCCAATCGTCAAGCTGCGCCGGTGCAAGCCATGCATTGAGAGCGAAACCCAGCGAGGCCGAGACGATGATCGCGACCTGTTGACTTGCCGATTGCCAGCTGGCGTAAAAACCCTTCTTTCCCGGTGTGGCCATTTCCGAGAGATAGACGGAAACCCCACCAAGCTCGACGCCAGCCGAGAAGCCTTGCAGCAGGCGTCCGATCAAGACGAGGATCGGGGCCAATATGCCAATGGTTGCGTAACTTGGCACGAACGCGATGAGCACCGTGCCGGCAGCCATGATCGACAGTGTAACGATCAGGCCTTGGCGCCGGCCGATCCGATCCACGTAGGCGCCGAGGATGATGGCGCCGAGCGGGCGCATCAGAAAGCCTGCGCCAAACGCAACGAAGGTCAGCAGCAGTGACGCGTATTCATTTTCGAGTGGGAAGAATGCCTTGGCGATGTACGACGCGTAGACGCCCGACAGAAAGAAGTCGAACATCTCAAGAAAGTTGCCACTGGTGACGCGGAGCACCATGCCAAGCTTCGACTGTCCGGTGGTAACCGTCATGCCGTCCTCCCTTTTATCGTTTATGTTTTTTTGTCTTGTTCACCCGTCTTGCAGGTGTTGCAAACTTGATCGCGGCCGGATTGACCGATACGCGAGGAGCGATCGTTCAAGCTACGATTGCTGCCTCATCGTATATCAGCTGCCTGTCACCAACCTGTCGCTGCCGCACTCCGCAAGAAAATCGGTTTGAAGACGACGCGCTTGATGAGCCGGCAGATATGGGGGGCTTCTCTCGGATGTTATTCCGTCTGAAATCCAGATCCCTGGATTTCTATCGATCCTGCAACGCGCGGCGCCACTCTTTGAGGAAGCTCGCTCGTTTCGATTGATCGAGATAGGTGAGCAATTCTGCACCAATATGGATCGGCTTGACTGCGCCGCTGCGATCCGCAGGTATCACGCCTTCCGCGCCGAGACCGAGGCGCACAGGACCGACTGACCGGGCCAGGAGAAATTTCTGGCCGCGTTCTGAAAGCAGGTAATCAAGAAACAATTTCGCGGATTCCGGGTGGGGCGCGGTGACGGGTATAAAGGCTATTCGCGACATCAAGGTGATGTAGTCGGCAGGAAACACGATTCCGATAGAGGCATCTTCCTTGGCCCGTTCGATCGCGTAAGACCCTATCATATTGTAGGCGAGCAGATGTTCGCCGGATGAAATCCGATCAAGCACCGTTCCGGTGGTCGAATAGAGCTTGATACCGGCGCTGCCAAACGCACGGACCAAATCCCACGTTGTCCTGGTGATTCCGGCATCGCGCGTGATGAACAGGAAACCGGTCCCGCTCTGCTCCGGGTCATAGGTTGCGATCTTACCTCGATAGATGTCAGGCTTTCGGCTTAGAAGGCTCTTCAGGTCAGTGCGGGTTCGGGGTACATCGGACTCCGCAACGAGGTTCTTGTTATAAACAATGACAATCGGCTCCGCCGTGATGGCATAGGCTTCGTCTTTCCAGATGGCCCAATCCGGGATATGCGCAATTTCCTTCGAGACATAGGGTTGAGCATAGCCGTCATTGACGAGCTTGATCTGCAGATCCATCGCGGAGCTCCAGACAATGTCTCCGGGTGCTGCGCTGGAGGTCGAGGGATCCACGACTTGATTGTAGATATCGTTCGAGTTGATCTTTGTATGGACGATCTCGATGTCCGGATGACTTGCCCGGAAATCGGCAAGCAAGTCGGCGACGTCCGCGTCCTGGGTCGTCGATACGATGTTGAGCTGCTCTCGAGCTCCGGCGATAGCGGATGCTTGCCCTTTGAGAGGGCCGAGCTGCGCCTGCTCCGACATGGCAGGCCACGTCAGCAAGATCCCAACGCACAAGGCCAAGGCTTTGGCAGCCGCCATCGTGACGTTTCCTCGTCCATGAGCCGCTTTGCGGACTTCAGTTTGTTCAGGACCGCAGCCATTCGTACGGCAGCGCACAATCCGGCCTCAACTTGAGCTTTCACCATCACGCTTGGCAAGAGGAAAGCTCACGGAAACCCGCAGACCCCGGCCTTCCGGGCCAGGTGCAAGCACGATTTGGGCCCCGAGACGGTCCGACAAGGCTTTCACGATGGCTAGTCCAAGACCACTGCCTGCAGGGCCGTTCGCCATCGGAATCCGATAAAAACGCTCGAAAACGCGGGCCCGATGGGCCTCCGGAATTCCCGGACCGGTATCCTCGACTTCAATTCGCGCGGTCGTGGCGTCAACAACCGCGCGAACCAGGACCATCCCCCCGGGGCGGTTGTAGCGGATCGCATTGTCGATCAGGTTTGCCAGCAATTCGCCAATCAGGACCGTATTGCCGGCGATGACCGCGGGACAGTCGGATCGATCGAACTGGACGTCGATGTCGTTCGCGAAAGCCTGTGGGGCACGCTCCGACAGGACATTGAAGGCGACCTCATTCAGGTCAACGTTCTCCGCGGCCGGTTGCGCAATGTTCTGCTCGTCGGCCCGTGCCAGTGTCACGAGCTGCCCGAGCAGCCGTTCAAGGCGGTTGATGGCGTTATCGACCTCGTCGAGGGCAGATTGGCCCGCCGGCGTTTCCGACCCCAGGCGTCGCACCAGATCGAGATGCGTCCGCAGTATCGCCAATGGGGTTCGCATCTGATGCGAGGCATCGGCTGTGAATCGGCGCACCAGTCCGATGGCCAGATCCAGCCGCTGTAGCAGGGAATTTACCGCGAGCGCCGGTGCTAAAGCTTCCTGCGGCACCCGGGAAAGGTCGAGCGGACTGAGATTTGGACCGCCCTGAATACCGCGCGCGTCGATTTCTTGCTTGAGTTCGCCAAGCGGCCTCAGGCCTCGATCGACGGCGTACCAGCCGAGGCAAGCGATGAGGCTAATCAACCCGGCCTCGAGCATCGCCAGTCCGATCAGCATTTCACGTTCGACGACGCGGCGCGCCTGCACCGTTTCGGCCACTGCGACGAGGACCAGCTCCGGCCTGCCGTAGACCTGCCGCGCCTGCGCGCCGATACGAACCGTTTTGCCGCGATACGCGCCATCGCGATGGCCGGTTTCGCCAGCCTTCAATCGATCGAAGCCGGATAGTGGAAGATCCTTGTAACCGGTGATCAATTCGCCGAGGTAAGTCACGCTGTAATAGATGCTGTCGTGCGACTGGCTTTCCAGCATGCCGAGCGCAACCTGCGGCAAGTCGACCGTCAGTTCGCCATCTTCCACGCCGACGCGTTCGGCGATGGCGAGAACCGACCCATCGAGCAACCGGTCATGAACTGTCTGCACAACGCGCTGGATCAGCAACATACCGCCGATTCCAAGCACCATCGCCAATACAATGGCGGGCGCCACCAGATTGGTGAGGAGCGTTCGCCTCAACGACGGCCGCCAGGTGGCGATCACTGTACCTCCAGCAGATAGCCTAGCCCGCGGACGGTTCGGATCCGCGGCCCGTCAGGACCGAGTTTCTGGCGAACGCGACCAACATAGAGTTCCGCCGCGTTCGGCGCTACCGCCTCGTCGAAGCCAAATACCTCCGCGATCAGGCGCTCCTTGGAGACGACTTTGCCGGCGCGGGTCATCAGCACTTCCAGCACGGCAAACTCGCGCCGTCGCAATTCAAGCGGCCGGCCGCTCAGTGTAATCGTGCCCGCGGCGCGGTCGAACGCGAGCGGGCCACAGATCAAGGTTGGATTTGGAAGCCCCTGTCCCCTTCTCACGAGCGCGCGAACGCGGGCATCAAATTCGGCGATATCAAATGGCTTGGAGAGATAATCGTCGGCGCCGAGATCGAGCCCGCTGACCTTATCGCCGGTCGCGTAACGGGCAGTCAGAATCATGACCGGAACGGTCGACCCGGCTTGCCGTATCTTGTGCAGGACGCCGAAACCCGACACGTTCGGCAAGTTGATGTCCAGAATGATGAGGCTGTAGGGTTCCAGCAAGGCGGTCTGCGCCGCCGAAGCCCCGTCAGACTCGATATCGACGGCGAACCCGGACAGCTTGAGCCGCTCGGCAAGGCCGCGCGCCATGGCGGCATCGTCCTCGACAATCAGAATCCTCACTGAACAAACCCTTGCGTTCGCACCACCCGTGCGCGGGAGACGTCACCGTGAGGCTAGAAGGACAGTATCGAAAGATCAAATCGGAGCTTCCTCGCGGATGTACGGCTCGCATCCTTCGGACACTTCGCCAGGAGAGGGCCGCGTGCTTCCCGGCATCCCCTCCCTCGACGGTTCGACTTTGCCAGGCCAGTCCCCATATCGTGTGGCAACACGTAACGATACAGCGAGCAGCTTTGATGGCCAGGAGACGCGTGACGGAAACGGAAGCCGACGATCTCCCCCGCTATTTCGTCTGGGTGCGCGGTCTTGAGGGCCCCGAACCGCAGAAATGGATGGCGATGGATTTCGGCGTCGGTGACTGGAAACGGCCGCTCGTGCTCGCCTATCTCGAGCTACCTGAGGGCGAGCGACACTTGCCGTTGTCGGCGCTGGCCCGGCGATATCCGCCGCCGCGGGCAGAGGCTTCGTAGAGGGGCCATCCTGGACGGACGCGAGGATCTCGCCACCCCGTCAACCCAGGGCGAGCAACGCCGCATCACTGGCAGTACTGTTTTCCGCCATAGGTATGACATTTGCCGCCCTCGCTGCTGGCCGGAGCAGACGGCGCGCGCGGGCTCGGTTCGTGGCGGGACACCGCCTTTGGTTTCTGGGGCGACGGATCGGGACGCCGCTGGCACACGCCCTGGGCGTCCAGCACGAATTTGTTGTCACAGACGATCTGGACGCAGCGGTCGCCAACCGCCTTTTGCCCCCTCGCACAAACCAGCGGGCAGATGCGATCGGGCCGGGCGCGCACCGCATCGAGCGCGTCGAGGCTTGCGACCTTCACGTCGAATTTCGTACCGGCATATCTGTTGAAGCTGTCGAGCGCCTTTTGCGACGGTGCAGTCCAGGCGCCATCGGCCGCACCGGGATCGCAACCGACACGCTTCAGGTGCGCCTGGAGCAAGCGGGCGATGTCCGCAGGATCCATCGCTGGCACGCTAGTCGGCGCCACGGCGAGAGCAGCAGCGGGCGCGGCGGGCGGGGTCAGAGCGGCAAGCGTAGCCTGGCGCTCCTTCTCGCGCCGGTCTGCCTCGCGCTTCGCCGCCTCGATCTGTTGCTGCGCCTCCAGCGCGGCCTGCTTCATCGCCTGCTCGACCTGAAGGGCCGCGTCCTCCGCCTGCCGGCGCGCCTCCGCAACCTGCCGCCGGGCATCGTCGAGCTCGCGCTTGGCCTGCTCGGCGATGCGTTGGCGCTCCTTCTCCAGATCGCGCCGGGCCTGCTCGGAGATCTGCTGCGTGGCCCGTTCCGTCTCACGCGCCGCCTGCTCCTCGATCTGTTTCCTGAAATCGTCGCTCTTCTGCCGGACCTGCTGCTCGGCCTGCCGCTGTACGGCATCGGCGTTTTCGCTGATTTTTTCTGCGGCCTCGAGCTTGTCGAGCGCCGCATGCGCAAAGTTGGCATAGATGCCGGTGGCATGAACGGCGAGAAAGGAAAGCCAGGCCTGCTTGGTGCCGGCCTGCGCCGCAAGCTCATAATCCCGCCGGGCTCCCGCGTTCGGATCGATCGGCGGTGCAACCGGCGGCACCAGCGCCACGGTGTCGCCGCCGAGCGATCCGTAGACGAAGGGCTCCTGCCGCCGCCCCGTGCTCTTGAGCAGCTCGTCGCGAACCCGGCCAAGCGTCAGGCGAAGGTCGAGGCCCGGTGTCGCCAAATGATTGAGGAGCGCGGTCGCAAACGGGCTGTGCGCACCGTCGCCGTCGCCGGCGACCGCGCCGGCCTTGGCGGCGAACGCAATCAGCGTATCCGCCGTGGCGGGCTCGATCTTGGCGAGGCCGCGGCCCATCGAACGCGTGGCGACACTGCGTGTCATCCGCTCTGCAAATGGATTGTCGCGGCAGGCATCGAGGATGACGAGCCGCAGCCGCTTCGCCGGATTTATCGCCTGGAGAATCCGGTCCAGCGGGACCGCCTCGTCCTCGACGTCGAAATCGCTCTGCAGCCTGGCATCTGCCGGAATCAGGAAGTTCGCGCCGTTCACCTCGATGCCGTGACCGGCGTAATAGACCACGGCCATGTCGGAATCCGCGGCAACCGCAGCAAAATCGCGCACCGCCCGCCGCATCTCGATGACGCCGAGATCGCGGCGAAGCTCCACGATATCGAACCCCATCCGCTTGAACACGTCGCTGATGGCGGCCGCGTCGCTGTCGGGATTGGCCAGCCGCGCGACGCTCTGGTAGTTGGACACACCAAGGACCAGCGCCACTCGCTTGTCGGCCTGCGCGGTCGTCGCCGCTGCCAGCATCAGAGCAATCGCCAGCGCAACACGGCCGGCCAGACGCTGCAGGCGTGACATCGGAGCCGGGAGGATCAATCCGACCATGGTGCAGGCTTCATTCCGTCAAGGAGCCCTAGGCTGGCTCCGGGATGATTTCGAGGGTCTCCTCCCGTAAGTCAACCCGTCTGTGGCCTATCTCACTTCCCGGTGCCGCCGTGGGCGTCAGGCCAAACCTCCGGCGGCATGACTGCGGCCGACGAAGCTCGACCTGATCAAGGAGCCGTATCAGCAGTTCTACAAGAACAATGCCGGTACCGCGCATCTGGTGCAGCGACTGCCGGGCCCGCCCATGCCGCCGGACGAGCCAGTGCGACGAAGCAGTAGGCATCGCGTCGGGAACGCCAGACCGATGCCTTGCGCCCCCATGATTATGGGTGTCGCGGCGCCCGCACCGCGGCTAAACTTGGCCCTGCGCCGCGGGGGACACGCGGTGCAGGACGACGATGATCATGACCGAACAGGGCGAGACGGGTGAAGCCATCACCATCCTCCTCGTCGAGGACGACGCGCCGACCTGCTGGCGGCTCCAGGACGCGCTGGTCAAGGCCGGCTACGAGGTGCGAAGCGCCGGTACGCTGGGAGAGGCTCGTTCGGCGCTGAGCGCGGCTGTGCCGCGCGTGCTGCTCACCGATCTGCGGCTGCCCGACGGCCACGGCGTCGAGCTGATCCGCGAGACAAGGCAACGCTTTCCCGACACCGAGATCATGGTGATCTCGGCGCTCGGCGACGAAGAAAGTGTGATCTCCGCGATCACGGTTGGCGCCACCGGCTATCTCCTGAAGGATGCGTTCCCCACTGATATCGCCACCACCGTGCGCGATCTTGTCGCCGGCCATTCGCCGATCTCGGCCTCGATCGCCCGCTTCATCGTGCGCAGGACGCAAGGTTCCGCGCAGAATGCGGCCGAGCCTCCGCCGGGCCCCGCGCTCAACACCGCAAGGCTCACCCCACGCGAGATCGACATCCTCTGGGGCATTGCCAAAGGTTTCAGCTACGCCGAGATCGCAAGCCATCTCGGCCTGTCCCGGCAGACCGTGCCCGGCCACATCAAGAACATCTATCGCAAGCTCGAAGTGCACACCCGCAGCGAAGCGGTGTTCGAAGCGGTGCAGCAGGGCCTGATCAAGCTGTGAGCGAGATCGTGGCCAAGGCACCGGTCAAACCCGGGCGGCGCCGGCTGCTGGTCTCGCGTCTCGTGCCCTATCTGCTGCTGCAGGCGCTGATAGTGGTCGCGACCGTCCTCGGGCTGCGGCTGCTCCAGCCCAGCGACCCCGACGACTTTGCGCTGAGCGAATTCTCGCTGCGCGAGGACGGCGTGGCACGTCCCGTGACGCTGCCGCATTTCACGTCGTCACGCTATTCCCTGGCCGACCCGCCGCTCTACACCGGCGCCTTCACGTTCCGCCGCGGCGATGTCGCGTCGGGATGGTCGGTATTCCTGCCGCGCTTCAGCAACGCGGTGGAAGTCTCAATCAACGGCGTCGTCATCCTGGATTCCCGACGCGATGCCAACGCCAACCGACCCGACCGCAACACTCCGCAAATCGGGGCGATCCCGTCCTCGCTGCTGCGCGAGGGCACGAACGAGATCGCGGTACGGCTGTTGGTTTGGGGACCGCTCAAGGGCTTTCTCGACACCGTCTATGTCGGGCTGGATGCGGCCTTGCGGCCGGCCTACGAGACACGCACGCTGATGTTCGTCACGTTGCCCGTGGTGTTCTCCGCCTGGCAGTCGATCCTCGCCGTCATCCTGGCGATCATGTGGCTGATGCGCCGCCGCGAGCCGGTTTACGGCGTGCTGGCCGTGGCGATGGTACTCGGCGTAGTGCAGGCCTTTGCGCCGCCACCGGTGCCCCCCCTCAACACGTCCCGGCTCGCCGCGGTATTGCTCGCGTCCGCACCGATCGAGAGCGCCCTGGTCGTCGTCTTCGGCGTGCTGTTCTTCGGCTGGCGCTGGCCGCGCTACGGCATGCTGCTGTTCGCGCCGGGGCTCGTCGTGTTCGGCGTCGGACTGATCGCCGGCCCGCCGCTGCCGCGCATTCTGTTTCTCCTGCTTGGCATTCCTACCGTCGGTCTCTGCCTGCTCCTGATGGCCTGCGTCACCGCTGCCGCGGTGGTGCGGCGGCAGGACGCGGCAAGCTTCACGCTCGGCTGCGCGGTGACCATCGTGCTGATCTGCTGGGTCCACGACATGCTGTCGGTGTTCGAGATCGTGACCGACGAGCGCATCTTCCTCTCGCGCCTGTCCTACTCGGCGATGCTGGTCGCGATCGGCGCCGGCTTGACCTGGCGGTTCGCGCGCGCGCTGAACCAGGTCGACAGCTTTGCCGACCAGCTCGTGACGCGCGTACGTGAGGCCGAGGAGCGGCTGAAGGCGAGCTTTGCCCGCGAGGAGGAGCGCGCAAGGGCAGCCGCGCTCGCCAATGAGCGCACGCGGCTGATGCGCGACCTGCATGACGGCCTCGGCGGCCAGCTCATCAGCATCGTGGCACTGTCCGAGCGCGGGCACGAGGGCGCGACCATCACCGACGCTGCCCGTGCGGCGCTGAAGGACCTCCGCCTCGTCATCGACTCCATGGACGACATCGGCGGCGACCTGATGCTCGCACTCGGCTCCTGGCGCGAGCGAGCGACCGCGCAATTGCGACCGCACGACATCGCGCTCGACTGGCACGTGGCCACGCCGCAGGGGCTGCCGCTGCATCCCGAGCTCAGGCCATGGCATGTCATCCAGATCGTGCGCATCCTCGACGAGGCCGTGACCAATGCGGTCAAGCACGCACAGGCCCGCCGCATCGCGGTCACCATCGAGACGGTCGACGAAGGTCAGGGGCCGTTCGGTGTGATCAAGGTCGCGGATGATGGCAAGGGCTTTGCGAACGGTTCTGCGCCGGTCGGCAGCGGCAGAGCCACCGACGCGGGCCAGACCGCGCGGGGGCTTCGCAACATGAGGAGCCGTGCCGCGCGCTGCGGGGCGATGCTCGATCTGAGCTCGGATTCCTCAGGCACGCGCGTGCGGCTGCAATTGCCGCAGATTTTCCCCGACAGCGGTGCCGCCGTCGGCTGAAAAGCCCCCTCTCCGAACGTGTGGGACGCGCGGAGAGAGGGACGGGCCGGATGATTTGCCTGCGGAAGACGGGGGTTCGTCCGCAATGCTCCTTCGCCCGAACTCTTTCGTCTTTCTCAGCGCACGCCGACGCGATTGACCGGACCACCGCGATTCATCGGCGTGCCCGCGCGCACGCCGACACCGGGCGCACCGACCCCGGGTGTCGCGACCGCGACTGCGGCGGCCGGCGCAGCGACCACTGCCGCTCTCGGCCGCACCACGCAGCCCTTGGGTATGCCGACCGTCTTGCAATAGACCACCGCCTGCGCCGGGCTCGTGCCCAGCGAGACCGTCGCCGCACCTGCCAGCGCCAAAATTGTCAGCCCGGCGCTCAGCGCTCCCGCTCTTTTCGACATCTTGCTCTCCTGCTTCCCGTTCGGCGTCCCGATGCAATCACCGGGTCTCGCGGCCGACGTGCAGCCTGAATGACAAAAGACGGCGCGCTGATACATGCCATGAAAATGGGGGTACGGCGGCGGGAGGGGCTGGCCGATGCCATGAACATGGCATGGACCTGCGCCCGGCGCTCGCGAGATGGTCCGGCCCGCTTGATCCCAGGCGGGACCAACGACATTCCCAAGGAGGTGTTTTATGAAGATCTCGGTTCTTGCCGTGCTGCTGCTCGCCGCTACCGCCCAGACCGCCGCTGCGCAATCCGGTCCGACGCCGCAGGAGCAGATGACCTGCCGAAGCGACGCGAACAAATTCTGCGCCGAACATATCGGCAAGCCGCCACAGATGAATGCCTGCCTGCGCGAGAACAAGTCGAAGCTTTCGGACGGCTGCCGCAAGGTCGTGGAGTCACACGGCGGGTGAGTGCTCGCGTCCACAACACAAATCTCGGCGGCGTCAAAGCCGTCAGGCCATAGACGTCGATGCGCCGGTCATAGGTCGGGCGCGCGCACGACGGCGAGGATGGACGCTAATCGTCGTCGCCGAATAGCCTGATCTGCGGAAAGCCGCCGCGCGGCCTGCTCGGGACCTCGCGCGCATCGGCATCTTCGCGGATGTTGCGCGCGACGTCGTCCCAATCGGTGCGGTCGCGCATCCCACGCGGATCGCGGAAATCGTAGTGGCGGCGCTCGGCCCAGCGCTCACGGCGCTCCGTCCGGCGCCGTTCAGACGTGGCGCGCTTGACGTCAGAATCCCTGGCCTTGGCATAGGCGTTGTCGGATGAGGATGACGGCTCTGTCGATGCTTGCCGCTCGGCAGGCTTTGCGACTTGCGGAGGCGACGCCGGTGGCGGTTTCGGGGGCTCCACCGCTGCCGCCTGCGAAGGCTGTTGCGCTGGCTGTTCAGCGTTGGCTTGAGTGGTCTGCGTGTCGGGCTTCACCGCTTCGGACTTTGCCTCAGGCTTGGACTCGGCCTTGGCGTCGGATTTGGCTTCGGCCTGCGCTGGCGCGGCGACCATGGCGCCGAAGGCTTGCGAGCCGGTGAGATATTGCAGGCGCTCGGATGGCGCTTCCGTCGTGGCGGGCTTGGCGTCAGCGCGCTGCGCGATCTTGCTGGTATCAGGCCCCTGCTTGGGCGAGACCGGATTCATGATATTGCCGGCGACAATGCCGCCGCCGAGACCAATGGCGATGGCTGCGACGATGGTTCCTGCACCGACGAAATAGGCTGTCGAGGCGCGCATTGGTCCACTCCCTCTTTGGAGCGGGCAACGCTTGTCAATTGCAGGATGTTCCCGATATAGCCGCAGTTCCGGAAGGAACTTGCGCGTCAGATCTGCTGCGCCACCTTCTCGAGCCCAATGATGCGGGCGAGCTTGCGCACTTCCTCTTTCTGGTCGTCACGCAGCTGGAACAGCAGCGGCATCGCGGCCGACTTCAACTGCTGGACCTCGTCGCAATTGGGATCGATCGGCACGCCCTGCACGTTCGGATTGGACAGCTTGTTTGCCGAGATCTTGCGGACAACGTTGCGCAGCGCGGTCTCGACCGACGGCCAGTAATATTCCTGCGACGACGACAACTTCAGACGGTCCCTGATGCCCGCAATCTGTACGTCGGACAACAGCGAATAGGATTTCTGCGGCTGCGGCTTGGCGACGACCTTCGGCTTGGCCGGGACTTCGACGGCAGGAATCTCTGCAGCGGCCGGAGCCTCGTTCACGCTCGCCTTGGGCATCGGGAAATCGGATGGCGTGGCGGCGGCAAACGCCTGACGCAGCGGCTCGGTCAGCACGGGCATTTGCGAGAGCTTGTCCGCCGGAACCTGAACCGGGTCGATGGCGGCCGAGGCTAGCGCCAGCGTCGGAACCAGACGGTCGGCCTTGGCGGCCCGATTGGTTGCAAGCAGCTTGGGCGCCGGCGCCTGCGTGATCATTTCGGCGCTGACGCTGGGCACGCTATCGCGGCCGAGAATGGCGGTGGTGGCGGCGCCGAGGACGAGGAAGCAGGTCAGCACGACGATGGTGATGGCTTTCGACAAACGTCTCTCCGCAACCGGCTTCAAGTCCACGTGATCACTGCCCGCAAACTGGGCGAAAATTAAGGCTTAACCGTGCCATCGCGGCGGCAATCGCGCGGACTGCGGCGACATGATCTGGAAAGGTCAACAAAATCAAGCAGCTAGCGCCAGATCGTAAGCGTCCTGGATGTCGGCCACGATCTCCGAGGCCTCCCAGACTCCACGCGGCTCGACCGATTGCAGCGCCACCGTCCAATTGCCGCCCCGGCGGGTGCGGGGGACGCTGACGATGTCGAAGCGAACATTGCGGCACAGCGGGTGGCGGGCCAGCGCATGGGCCACGCGAACGCGAATTTCGTCCAGCGAAGCCGCCGTCTTGGCGTTGAGAAAGTCGAAGTCCATCGCCTGTCCCTCTCGGTCCTGATTGGCGCCTGAGGGGATTCTGGGCGATCGATGGTTAATCTGCCGTTAAGTGACCGCTTCTAAGGAGCGCTCGACTAACTGTGATGGAGGGGACGGGCCCTGTCGGTCTCCGGTTTTTACGGGGAGAGGCGGCCACCCGCCTCTCGATACTCCGCGACCGTCCGCGCGACGAGATCGTTGGCCTCCATCACTTCGGTTACACCCGATATCGAATGCCCGCCGCTCCAGATATCGCGCCAGCGCTCGGGGCGGCTCTCGCGCGCGTTGACTTCGATGTCCTTGCCGACGTCGATTGCACCGCGCGCCGGCAGATCGTCGGGGTCGAGACCGGCTGCCAGGATCGACGGCTTGAGCATGCTGGTCTGCAGGCCCGTGAACGCGGTGGTCAGCAAGATGTCGTCCGCGCTGCCGTCGACCAGCATTTGCTTGTGACGCTCATCCGCCATGCTCTCCCGCGTCCCGATGAACTTCGTACCCATGTAGCCGAGATCGCAGCCGAGCACTTCGGCCGCGCGCAATGCGTGGCCGTCGCTGATGCCCCCCGCGAGCACGATGATGCCATCGTAGAACGCACGCACCGCGCGGACGAAGGCGAACGGGTTGAGCCAGCCGGTTTGCCCGCCCGCGCCGGCGGTAAGCAGCACGAGCCCGTCGGCACCTGCTTCCGCCGCGCGTTCGGCGTGGCGGATCGAGGCAACATCCGCAAGCACCAATGCGCCGACGTCGTGCAGCGGCTTGAGCACCGTCGTGGGCGAGCCGACCGAGGTGATGACGATCTCCGGCCTGTGGTGCAGCAACACGGCGAGATCCTGCTCCAGCCGTGCATTGGAGCGGTGCACGATCAGGTTTGGGCAAAGCGGCGCGGCCTTTCGGCCGGTTTGATCTTCATGCCGCCGCAGCCGCGCTTCGATGTCGGTGAGCCATTCATCGAGTTGTTCGGTGCTACGGCAATTCGCGGTGGGGAAGCTGCCGATCACGCCGTTGCGGCAGGCCGCGACCATGAGCTCGACGCCCGACACCAGAAACATCGGCGCGGCAATCAGCGGCAGGGCGAGACGACCGTGGAAATGTTGCAGCCGATCTGACGTCACGCGTGCCTCCCTCGCGCGGGCTTAGTCGTTCCATCCCGCATTCCCTGTGCTAGCGTCGCGGTAAACATTGGCACGCCGGAAGCCGATAACAAAGCAGCGAGGAAACATATGTCCGATCCGCTCCATGCATCGTCCCCGACTTGCGCGCAGGCGCTGCGGGCGCTGTCGCGCTATCCGGGCCGAACCGCGTTCGCGTGGCCCGGCGGATCGCTGAGCTATCAGGGCACCATCGACCTGATCGGGCGCATCCAGGGCGTGTTCATGCGGCTTGGATTGCAGCCCGGCGCGCGGGTCGCCTTCCTCACCGCGAACCGCGCCGACACCTGGTGCGCCGGCGTTGCCGCGCAATTGTCGCGGCTCTGCGTCACCTGGCTGCATCCTTTGGGATCGCCGGGAGACCAGATGTTCCAGCTCGAGGATTCCGAGGCCGAGGTGCTGGTGGTCGATGCGGCCGCCTTCCACGATCGCGGCGGCGAGCTCGCCGCGCAGGCGACCTGGCTCAAGGCGGTGTTCACCACGGGACCGGCCAACTATGGCGTCGATCTCTTGCAGGCGATCGAGATCGAAGGCCATGCCAGCGCGCATTGCCTCGCCCGACCCGACGACCTCTCCACGCTGAATTACACCGGTGGCACCACCGGCAAATCCAAGGGCGCGTTGCGCTACCACCGCGAAAATGCCGGAGCCGCGGCCGCGATCCTCGCCGACTTCGAGATTCCCGATGGCGCGCGCTACCTCGCGGTGGCACCGATCAGCCATGTCGCCGGCACGAAAGTGCTACCGACCTTGATGCGGGGCGGCACCGTGCACATGCTGAAGGGTTTCGATCCCGAGGCGGTGCTGGGGACTATCGCACGCGAGCGCATCAACTTCACGCTGTTCGTGCCGACCATGGTCTATGTGCTGCTCGATCATCCCGCATTGAGCAGGACCGACCTCTCCTCGCTCGAGCTGGTGCTCTACGGCGCCTCCGCGATGTCGCCGAGCCGGCTGGTCGAGGGCATCGAACGGATCGGGCCGGTGTTCTCGCAGCTCTACGGCCAGACCGAATGCTACCCAATCTCGGTGCTGCGCAAGGCGGATCACGATCCCAAAACGCCCGAACTGTTCCTGTCCTGTGGCTTCCCGATCGCGGCGTGCGAGGTCAAGATCCTCGACGACAACGACCAGGAGGTGAAGACGGGCGAGGCCGGCGAAATCTGCGTGCGCGCTCCGCATGCGATGGCGGAGTACTGGAAGCGGCCCGACACCACCGCCGAGACGCTCAAGAACGGCTGGGTGCACACCGGCGACATCGCTCGTAAGGACGATCGCGGCTACATGTTCATCCTCGACCGCAAGAAGGACATGATCGTCTCCGGCGGCTTCAACATCTTTCCGCGGGAAATCGAAGACGTGCTGTCACAGCACGCCGATGTGGCCATGGTTGCGGTCGTCGGCATCCCCGACGAGAAATGGGGCGAGGCCGTGACCGCTGTCGTCGTCCTGCGCGAAGGCGCAAAACCTGACGCCGATGAACTGATCAATCTGGTGAAGACGCGAAAAGGCTCGGCTCATGCACCGAAGCAGATCCAGTTCGTCAAGCAACTCCCGATGACCGGCGTCGGCAAGGTCGACAAGAAGATGCTGCGCGCGAGCTTTTGGAGCGGGCGGGGCCGGATGGTGGGATAGATAAGGTGCCTCACCGCTTCTCGATCACCAGGCTTTGCACGGCTCGGCCGAAATAGCCCTGCCGGTCGGCGAGCCGCGACATCGCAAGCCCGGCACCATCGGGGCCGATCCAGGAATCACCGTCGAGCAGGATCCATTCGCCGACCGGCTGGCGCGCAAAGCTCACGGTGAGGTCAGCGTTGATGTAGGTCCAGGCGCGGAAATCGAGCGACGAGGCGGTGCCGTTGGAAAAATCGGCCGCGACCACGGCGCGCGTCGCCTGGGAGAGCGGTTCGCCCGCGATCAGGGGATGGTCGACGCGAAACCAGATCGCGCCGGCGCCGGCTTGCCCGAAGCGGCCGCGCGCAGCGCGCATCGAGACTGAACGTACGAACGGGCTGGTAGCGGCATGACCGTCCTCGAGCAGCGAGTCCTCCGGCGACGGCAGCGTAACCGGCAGCGCCTTGACGTGCTCGGGCAGCGTCAGCGCCTGGCGCTTGATCTTGAGCACGGTGGCGCCGACCACCTGGACGCCGTCGGCGAGCAGCTTGACTCCGCAGAGCTGGATCTTGCGGCCCTCGCGCAAGATCTCGGTCGCGATCGTGAGTGGTGCCACCGGCACCGGGCGCATCAGGTCGATGGTGACGCGCGCGATGTCCATTGCAACTGGCGTCGGAATGCGCTCAGCCGCCCACGTCACCAGCGCGGCCGGCGCCGAACCGTGCTGCATACGCCGGTCCCACGGGCCCGCGGCATCCGGGCTGGTGACGACGCTGTCGCCGTCGATGCGGTAGATGGGAGGCATCGTTTCTCCGTGATGCACATTCGGTGCTGAGCAAAAGCTGTCGTCCCGGCGAAGTTCACAACGGCGGATCGACCGCCTCGTCGTATTCCTTCTTGAAGCGCGCGATCATTTCGGCGGCTGGCACGATGCCGTCGATGCTGCCGACGCCCTGGCCCGAACCCCAGATTTCCTTCCAGGCTTTTGGCTTGGCGCGCTCGCCGGAGGCGTCGGTGCCGAAGTTCATCTTGGAGGGATCTGACGTCGGCAGGTTCTCCGGATCCATACCGGCGGCGAGAATCGACGGCTTCAGATAGTTGCCGTGCACGCCGGTGAACAGGTTGGAATAGACGATGTCGTCAGCCGTCGCGCCCGCGATCATCTCCTTGTATTTGTCGACGGCATTGGCTTCCTTGGTGGCGATGAAGGCCGAGCCGATATAGGCAAAGTCGGCGCCAAGTATGCGCGCGGCGCGGATCGCCTTGCCGTTGCCGATCGCGCCCGACAGCGCGATCGGGCCGTCGAACCATTTTCGCGTCTCGGCGACGAACGCCAATGGCGAGATCGTGCCGGCATGGCCGCCGGCGCCCGCGGCGACCAGGATCAGGCCGTCGGCGCCCTTCTCGATCGCCTTGTGCGCAAACTTCTGGTTGATCACATCGTGGAAGACGATGCCGCCCCAGCCGTGCACGGCCTGATTGAGCTCCTCGCGTGCGCCGAGCGAGGAGATAATCATCGGCACCTTGTACTTGGCGCAAAGCTGCATGTCGTGATCGAGCCGGTTGTTCGACTTGTGCACGATCTGGTTGACCGCAAACGGCGCCGACGGCTTGTCGGGATGCGCGCGATCATAGGCCGCGAGCTCTTCGGTGATGCGCGCCAGCCACTCGTCAAGCAGCTCCGGCGGCCGCGCGTTCAGCGACGGAAACGAGCCGACCACGCCCGCCTTGCACTGCGCGATCACGAGATCGGGCACCGAGATGATGAAGAGCGGCGAACCGATCACGGGGATCGACAGGCGTCCCTTGAACAAGGCAGGCATGGACATTGCGAGACGATCCTCTGTTGGCGGTCACATCGAAGTTGGGAGCCATACCAACAAGGCAATCTTTCCACTGTCAAGTATTGCGTTTTAGCGCCGTGGAGGGACGCCGTTACCGCAATTCCAAGCCGCGGAATTCAGCGCGGACCGACGACATCACGCAAGCAAATCCGGATTGATCAGCCGCTCGAACGAGAACATCTCGTCCCATTTCTCCTGGGTCAGCAGCTTGCGCTCGACGACGACGATCTGATGCAGCGACTTGCCGCTCTTGTAGCCCTCGCGCGCGATCTCGGCGCATTCCTTGTAGCCGAGCAGCGGCTTCAGCACCGTGACGATACCGAGCGAATTCAGCACCATGTTGCGGGTGTGCTCCTCGTTGGCAGTGATGCCGACGACGCAATTCTCACGCAGGCTGTTGACCGCGCGCTCCATGGTGCGGATCGAGAAGAACAGCGCGAACGAGATCACCGGCTCCATCACATTGAGCTGGAGCTGACCCGCGGACGCCGCGAGCGTCACGGTGGTGTCGAGCCCGATCACGAGGAAGCTAGTCTGGTTGACGACCTCGGGGATGACAGGATTGACCTTGCCGGGCATGATCGAGGAGCCCGGCTGAAGCTGCGGCAGGTTGATCTCGTTGAAGCCGGCACGCGGGCCCGAGGCGAGCAGGCGGATGTCGTTGCAGATCTTGGTCAGCTTGCTCGCGGTGCGCTTGAGCACGCCGGAGAGCTGCACATAGGCGCCTGTATCCGACGTCGCCTCCACGAGATCGCCTGCTAGGATGAAGTCGACGCCGGTGAGCGCGCTCAGATGCCGGACCGCGAGCTTGGGATAGCCGTGCGCCGCGGTGACGGAGGTGCCGATCGCGGTGGCGCCGAGATTGATCTCGCGCAGCAGCGCGCGGGCCTCGGAGATTCGATCGACCTCCTCGCCCATGGTGGTGCCCCAGCCGCGGAATTCGGCGCCGAGCGACATCGGCACCGCGTCCTGCAAATGGGTGCGGCCCATCTTCAGCACGCGCTCGAACTCCCTGCCCTTGGCGAAGAACGCCTCCTGGAGCTGACGCAGCGCCGTCATGTAGCTCTCGAGCCGCAGGATCAGCGCCAGCCGAAAGGCGGTCGGATAGGTGTCGTTGGTGGACTGGCCGTAATTGACGTGATCGTTGGGGCTGACGTGCTGGTAGTCGCCCTTGGCAAAGCCGAGCGATTCCAGCGCGAGATTGGCGATCACCTCGTTGGCGTTCATGTTGGTGGAGGTGCCGGCCCCGCCCTGGATGAAGTCGGTGACGAACTGGTCCATCATATCGCCGGCGATGACGCGATCGCAGCCCACGATGATGGCTTCCGCGACTTTGGTGTCCACCGCGCCGAGATCGCGGTTGGCCATGGCGGCGGCCTTCTTGACGTAACCAAGCGCCTTCACGAAGTAAGGCTCCTGGTTCATCGGAATGCCGGTGATGTGGAAGTTCTCCTTCCCGCGGATGGTCTGGACGCCGTAATAGATGTCGTCGGCGATCTCACGCTGTCCGAGGAAGTCCTGCTCCGTGCGGCTCATGGGCGCTCCTTGCTTGCTCGCGCGACGTCCTCAGTTCTGGCACAGCGCGCTGGTGACGAAGGTATCAGTGCGGCAGTCATCCGGTTTGCGTTGCCTGCCCGGGATCAGAACCTTGGCCGAGCACTTTTCCGCGGAGTCGGCATTCAGGCTCTTGCCTTCCGTGTAGCCCTTGCTCTGGCAGAGTTTGTCGGCGGCGAGCTTGCAGTCGGGCGCGCCGTTCGACGAGGCCGGACAGGCCACGCGTCCCGACACCATGGTCGACGGCTTCGCCAGGCGCGACAAATCGTTCATGGTCTCGCTCGGGCTTTTGATCGGCGGCAGGATCGAGGGCAGCTTTTCGAACAGCTTGCCCATTTCGTTGATCAGCCCGGGGTTTTCCTCGTGCGCCGGCGGCGACGAAGGAGCTGTCGAGGGCGCCGGTGCGGCCTGCGGTCCTTGCTCCTGCAAGCCGAGCGCCGGCGGTGCGGATTGCGGCCATCCGGTACCGCCGGCAGCGAGCAGGACCGAAAGCGCCGCAAATGTCAGCGTGCCCAGTCGCAGGACCGGATTGCCGGATCGAAGCATCATGGCGGCAACCGTAGCCGAACGAGGCGCGGTGGCAAAGCGCCTTGGGCGTTAGATCAATTTGATTGCGACGACAAAGCCGAGCACGAGCACCGCGGCGCCGATTGCCACCACCAATCCGAGATGCTTCTCGATCTTGATCCGGATCCAGTCGCCGTAGCGGTTTAGCAGGATCGCCACGATAAAGAAGCGCCCGCCACGCGCCACGATCGAGCACAGGATGAAGAGCCCGAGATTGTAGCCGGCAAAGCCGGACGTGATGGTCACGAGCTTGTAGGGGATCGGCGTGAGGCCCTTGAGCAGGATGATCACGGCGCCCCATTCGGCATAGGAGGCGCGGAAGGCGTCGACCTTGCCGCCGAGGCCATAGACTTCGATCAGCCAATGGCCGACCGAGTCGAAGAGCAGCGCACCGATAGCGTAGCCCAGAAGGCCACCCAGCACCGACGTCGCAGTGCAGATCGCCGCATAGACCCAGGCGCGTTGCGGGCGCGCCAGTGACATCGGGATCAGCATCACGTCCGGCGGGACGGGAAAGAAGGAGCTTTCAGCGAAAGCCACGGCGCCCATGATCCAGAGCGCGTAAGGCTTGTGAGCGGCGTCGATGCACCAGTCGTAAATACGTTTCAGCATGGCGCCGCGATGAAGCACCATGGGACGGATTTGTCCATGCCGAGATGGGACCGATTTGTGCCAATACTAGTGGCGCTTGCGCGCGGTGCGGCCTTCGAGCGCGACGATTGGCCGCCTGGCGGCGACACGCGGTGACGCAACTTTGGGCAGTTTCATAGCCGACTTCGGCAGTTTCTCGGCGATGCCGAGCATGTCTTCACGCCGCGTCATCTCGCGCCAGACGTCCTCGGGGCGCACGCCGGCCGAGGCCCAGAGCACGGTCAGATTGTAGAGTAGATCTGCGCTTTCCCGGATCACGGCTTCGCTATCGCCGTTGACCGCGTCGATGACGACCTCGATGGCCTCTTCAGCCAGCTTCTTCGCCATTTTTGACGGGCCGCGCTGAAACAGCCGCGCTGTGCGCGATGTTGCCGGATCAAGGTCCCTGGCCGCGAGCACAGCCAAATATAGCCGCTCAAGCGAATCACTCATGTACGCGACGCTACTCTAAACCCATGGCCAGCGCGTTAACGCGCGATAGTAGAGCCCAAAAAGGGGCCGCCGCGGCAAGCACGACGGCCCGTTTGTGGTCAACCTTTTGTTGTGGCCAAAACTAGTAGCAGTTGGTGCGGTGGCCCTGGCCGCAGAGCTCCGACGGAGCCGTGCCGCCGTAACGCTGATACTGGTAGTTCGGGCCGGGTCCGTAATACGGGCCGTCGCCGTAATAGGCAGGGCCGCTGTAATAGGCGGGGCCGCCATAATAGGGGCCATCGTCATAGGCGTAGGCGTTGCGGGTCGCGGCGATCGCAAGACCGGTGCCGACGATGCCGGCAAACGCTGCAGCAGCCGCCGCGCCACCGCCGCCACCATGCCAATGACGGCCGCCCGCGTAGGAAGCGGTCGGGGTTATTGCGGTCAGCGCCAGCACCGCGGCGGTAGCGAGAACGGCCTTACGGCCGGCAAATCCTGAAAATCTGTCAAACATGTCCTGGACCCTCCTTGGGACCTCGAATGGTGCCTGATGACAGGCTCGTGTCTCTCAAACACCCGCATCCCATGTTGGGTTCCCCAACCCCAACACAAGCTGAACGGGGTTGCGTGATCGTGACGCAACCGCCGCTCATCCGCCGTTCATGTTGGCGCGAACAAGCTTGTCGCCAGCCGGCGCTCCGAGCGTCACCAAGCCATAACAACACCGGACCGGCGCGACTGATGTTCGAATTCACGACAATTGCTCTTCGCGGTCTGCTGGCCGCTGCAATCTCGCTTGCGGTGCTGACTGCGCGCGATGCTACCGCGGCCGAGACCGTCGTGCCCTCCATTGCGATCCACTTCACCTTCGACCGCCCGATCGATGCGAGCATGGCGCCGTTCTTTCTTGCCGCCAAGGACGGCAGCTTCGGCGCCGAACGTCTCAACGTCTCCTTCAGCAGCGCGGCCGGATCGCCGGAGGCGCTTGCGCGCGTCGCCAAGGGCAACAGCGAGCTCGCGCTCGTCGACATCAACGAGCTGATCCGCTTCCGCGACAAGGATGCGACCCCGGTC
This sequence comes from Bradyrhizobium sp. 87, assembly GCF_023073015.1. Lineage (NCBI taxonomy): Bacteria > Pseudomonadati > Pseudomonadota > Alphaproteobacteria > Hyphomicrobiales > Nitrobacteraceae > Bradyrhizobium > Bradyrhizobium sp. 87. The sequence continues at coordinate 306,428 of NZ_JADPIQ010000128.1, read as the reverse complement.
AAGGCGGTATTCGTGCTGTTCAACCGCGCGCCCTACGCGATCGTCGCCCGCAGGAGCCGCGGCATCCACCTCCTGCCCGACCTGGACGGCAAAACCGTCGGCGTTGCCGATAGCGATCTGTCGATGCGGCTGTGGCCGGCGCTGGCGCAGCAGAACGGCATCGACACGGCTCACGTGAAATTCCACAAGATCAGCGCCGCGGTGCGCGAGCCGATCCTCTCCGCGGGACAGGTCGATGCCGTCGCCGGCTTCAGCTATCTCTCGGCAGTGAACCTGCGCGACCGCGGCGTGCCAGGCGGCGATCTCGTCGCGCTTCGCTATGCCGATTATGGTTGCGAGGCCTATGGCTTTGCCGTCGTGGTCAACCCGGCTTTCGCCGCGGCCAAGCCGGACACCGTGAAGGGATTCGTCCGCGCATTGATCGCCGGCATCAACGCGACCGTCAAGGACCCGGCGCGTGCGGCGGACGAAGCCGCGAGCCGCATCGACGGCGGCGATCGCGATCTTGAGCTGGAGCGGCTGCGCACCGTCCTCGTCGACAACATCCTGACGGACGAGGTCCGTCGCAACGGCCTCGGCGACATCGACCCGGCGCGCATGGATCGCGCGATCGACCAGATCGGGCAGGATTTCAAATTCCGCAACCGGCCGGCGGCGGGCGACATCTTCGACAGCGGGTTCTTGCCGCCAGTTGCAGGGCGGTTGATCAACTGAGCAAAACCGACAGCTTCCGCTATATCTCACGGGCGATCCCTGATTAGAGTATGCGCTCACTCCGTTCCAGCCGCCCGAGCTCCTCGCCCATGCCCATTCTCCGCCTCTACACCCGCGTTCTCGAGCTGCTCGGTAAGGAGGCACGGCTGGGCTGGCTGCTTGCGGTCGTCAATCTCCTGCTTGCGGGCTCGCAATTCGCCGAACCGGTGCTGTTCGGCCGGATCGTCGATGTGCTCTCCGGCAAGACGGTCGCAGGCTCCAACTCGGCCTGGCCGTTCCTGGTTGCATGGGTCGCGTTCGGACTGTTCACCATCGTCTGCAGCGCGGTCGTAGCGTTGCAGGCCGACCGGCTCTCCCACCGCCAGCGGCAGGCGGTCCTGACGGACTATTTCGAGCACATCCTGCAGCTGCCTCTGACCTTCCATTCGGGCACCCATTCGGGCCGGTTGATGAAGGTGATGCTGAACGGCACAGATGCGCTGTGGCGGTTATGGGTCGGCTTCTTTCGAGAGCATTTTGCCGCGATCCTCTCGGTCGTGGTGCTGCTGCCGCTATCGCTCTACCTGAACTGGCGGCTTGCAATCCTGCTGTTCGTGCTCTGCATCGTCTTCACCGCGCTGACCACCTTCGTGGTGCGCAGAACCTTCGGCATGCAGATGGAGGTGGAGGAGCACTACAGCGAGCTCTCCGCGCGCGCGTCCGACGCCCTTGGCAACGTCGCGCTGGTGCAGAGTTTCGTCCGCGTCGAATCCGAGGTGAAGGGCCTGCGCTCCGTCGCCGACGAGTTGCTAGCGGCGCAAATGCCGGTGCTGTCGTGGTGGGCACTCGTCACCGTCATCACGCGCGCCTCCACCACGATCACCGTGCTCGCGATCTTCACTTTCGGCATCGCGCTGCACGACCAGGGGCTGACCTCTGTCGGCGAGATCGTCATGTTCGTGAGCTTCGCGACGCTTCTGATCCAGAAGCTGGAGCAGGTCGTGAGCTTCATCAACAACGTGTTCATGGAAGCCCCGCGCCTGCGCGAGTTCTTCAACGTGCTCGATGCGGTTCCTGCGGTGCACGACCGGCACGACGCGATCGATGCGGGTCGGCTCTCCGGCCTCGTCGAATTCAACGACGTCACCTTCTCCTATGACGGCAAGCGGCCGGCGGTCGAGGACCTCTCCTTCACCGCGCTTCCCAGCCAGACCATCGCACTGGTCGGCGCGACGGGCGCCGGCAAGTCGACGGCGATTGCGCTGCTGCATCGCGCCTTCGATCCGCAGTCCGGCTTCATCAGGATCGACGGCATGGACGTGCGCGGGGTGACGCTGACATCGCTGCGGCGGAACATCGGCGTGGTCTTTCAGGAGGCGCTGCTGTTCAACCGCTCGATCGCGGAGAATTTGCGCGTCGGCAAGCCGGACGCCACCGAGGCCGAGATGCGCAAGGCGGCGGAGCGCGCGCAGGCGCTCGAATTCATCGAGCGCAGCGGCGGCTTCGAGACCAATGCCGGCGAGCGGGGCCGGATGCTGTCGGGTGGTGAGCGCCAGCGGCTGTCGATCGCACGTGCACTGCTGAAGGATCCGCCGATCCTGATCCTGGACGAGGCGACGAGCGCACTCGACGCCGTCACCGAGGCCAAGGTGAATACCGCTCTCGACGAAGTGATGAAGGGCCGCACCACCTTCGTGATCGCCCACCGTCTCTCCACCATCCGCAATGCCACGCGTATCCTGGTGTTCGAGAACGGGCGCGTGATCGAAAGCGGAACTTTCGATGAACTCGTGGCCAAAGGCGGCCATTTCGCCGACCTCGCCAGGGCTCAATTCATGGTTCAGGAGAACGCACGGGCCAGCGTGACAGCGGCTGAGGCTGCCGCGACGGCCGCCAAGTCGCCTTAACAAGCCGCCTTGGCAAGTCCCCATCGTATCGTCGAAATTCGGCCCATTTCATTGCGGAATACCCGGCTGATGCCCCTATTCCCGACGCACCAGCCGGTATAGGTTTGCGGCGCCGCAAGCGGCGGCGCTGGATTTCAGAACCGAACATCAGATCACGAGAGCCGACCGGAACCGGCGGGTCTCCAAGGACCGGAATCGGATAGTGCACGCTCTTCGCCCGCTGCTTCGTCAATCCCTGTTCAACCTGTTCGCCGCGGCACTCGCGTGTGCCGCGTTGCTCGCGCCGCGCGCGGCGAGCGCCGAAGCGCTGCTCCTGATCGAGGCCGATAGCGGCAAGGTGCTGCAGGCGGAGAACGCGACCATTCCCTGGTATCCGGCTTCCGTCACCAAGATCATGACCGCCTATGTGACGCTGAAGGCGGTCAAGGACGGCAAGCTCACACTCGACACACTGCTCACGGTTTCGCCGACGGCAGCCTCGCAGTCGCCCTCGAAGATGGGCTTTCGCCCGGGAACGCAGCTTACCGTCGACAACGCGCTCAAGATGATGATGGTGAAATCGGCGAACGACATGGCCGTCGTGCTCGCCGAAGGCGTTGGCGGTTCGATCGATGGTTTCTCGGCGCTGATGAACGACACGGCGCAGAAGCTCGGCATGACGCAGACGAGCTACGTCAATCCGAACGGCCTGCCCGCCGACGGACAGATCACCTCCGCGCGGGATCTTGGCATTCTCGCGCGCTCGTTCCTGCGCGACCTGCCCGAGTACGAGTACTTCGTGCACATTCCGGCAATCCGCTTCGGCAAGCGCGTCACCGGCAATTTCAACAAGCTGATCGGCCGCTATCCCGGCGCCGACGGTTTCAAGACCGGCTTCATCTGCGCCTCCGGCTACAATCTCGTCGCGTCGGCCACCCGCAACGGCCGCCGGCTGATCGCCGTCGTGCTGGGCGCCAACTCCGGGACCGCGCGCGCGGTGAAGGCGGCGCAGCTGCTGGAGCGCGGCTTCTCGCAAGATAATCTCACCTGGCTCCGCCCCTCGCTCGGCACCGTTGACAAGCTGGTCCCGGTCGACGCCTCGCCGCCGAACCTGCGTGACGACATGTGCGGCGGCCATCGCAAGCGGCCGGCCAGCGACGATGACGACGCGCTGATCGCGGCCAATGGCGGCACGTCCGGGTCCGCCTCGGCCACCGGCGGCGAAGCCCAAGTCACCTTCTTCACGGCCGGGCTTCAGCCGCCTCTGATGAAGGCCTCCGAGCTGATGGCCTCGGCCCCGGCGGCGGCCGAGCCCGTGCTGGTGTATACCGGTCCGACCCGCACCGGGACCGCCCTGATCGCGGCGGTCGCGGCCGATGCCGACCAGCAGGCCACGCCAAAGCCGCGTGGCAAGAAGTCGCGCGTCGCCAAAAAGCCCGACGCGGCAGACAAGCCGAAGGATGCCAAGACGGCGGCGGCGAAGCCCGATGCCAAGACGGCGGCGGCCGCAAAGCCGGCCGACGGCAAGTCCGCAGCTAAGCCGGCCGGTACCAAGCATGCCGCAGCCAAGCCCGATGCGGTGGCAAAGCCTGCGGTGAGCGGCGAGGCGGCCAAGCCCGCCAAGCCCAAGGCCGCGACCAAGCCCGCCAAGCCCGCCAACAACAGTTAACAGCCGACGCGAGGCGAGACCGCGCCGCACTTCGCAGTTGCGGCAGCGCCATTTGCAAGGATTCCGGTAGCCACTCCCTGACGTTTGTCCTAAGCCTCGACCGCTTGCCACCCGTTCCGGCAGGCTCGATACTGACGGCAACGAGGCAAGCCCGAGACACAACGGGCTCTGGTCAATGAGGGGAGTTTCCATGGAGCGCATCTGGCTTAAGCAATATCCGCCCGGCGTCCCCGCCGATATCGAGCCGACGCAATATTCATCGCTGGTCGACCTCCTGGAGGAGAGCTTCGCCAAGTTCGCCGACCGCAAGGCGTTCATCTGCATGGACAAGTCGATCAGCTATCGCGACCTCGACCAGATGTCGCTGGCGATGGCGTCCTATCTGCAAGGGCGCGGCCTGCAACGCGGCGCCCGCGTCGCGATCATGATGCCGAACGTGCTGCAATATCCGGTCGCGACCGCAGCCGTGCTGCGCGCCGGTTTCGCGGTGGTCAATGTCAATCCGCTCTACACGCCGCGCGAGCTCGAGCACCAGCTCAAGGATTCCGGCGCCGAAGCCATCATCGTGCTCGAGAACTTCGCCCACACCGTCGAGCAGGTGATCGCCAAGACGCAAGTCAAGCACGTCATCGTCGGCAGCATGGGCGACCTGCTCGGCTTCAAGGGAGTGATCGTCAATCTGGTCGTCCGCCGCGTCAAGAAGATGGTGCCGGCATGGTCGCTGCCGGGCGCGGTGTCCTTCAACGACGCGATCTCCGCCGGCCGCTCTCTGGCCTTCAACAAGCCGAAGCTGTCACCCGGCGACGTCGCCTTCCTGCAATATACCGGCGGCACCACCGGCGTGTCCAAGGGCGCCACCCTGCTTCATCGCAACATCGTCGCCAACGTCCTGCAGAACGACGCCTGGCTGCAGCCGGCGATGGCCGCGCCGCCGCATGTCGATCAACTCATGGTCGTTTGCGCGCTGCCGCTCTATCACATCTTCGCGCTGACAGCCTGCTACCTTCTCGCGGTGCGCGCCGGCGGCTGCAATCTCCTGATCCCCAATCCGCGCGACATCCCGGGCTTCATCAAGGAATTGGCGAAGTACCAGGTCAACAACTTCCCTGCCGTGAACACGCTCTACAACGGCCTGATGCATCATCCCGACTTCAAAAAGCTCGACTTCTCCAAGCTGAAGATCTCGAACGGTGGCGGCATGGCGGTGCAGCGCCCCGTCGCCGAGCAGTGGAAGGCCATCACGGGCTGCTCCATCGCCGAAGGCTACGGCCTGTCGGAGACATCTCCGACGCTGACCTGCAACACCACGACCAATCCGGAGTTCAACGGCACTATCGGCATCCCCGTGCCCTCGACCTGGATCTCGATCCGCGACGACGACGGCAACGAGATGCCGCTCGGCCAGCCCGGCGAGATCTGCGCCAAGGGCCCGCAGGTGATGTCGGGCTACTGGAACAGGCCGGAGGAGACGGCCAAGGTGATGACCGCGGACGGCTATTTCCGCACCGGCGACATCGGCATCATGGACGAGAAGGGCTACACCAAGATCGTGGACCGCAAGAAGGACATGATCCTGGTCTCCGGCTTCAACGTCTATCCGAACGAGATCGAGGAAGTGATCGCGAGCAACCCCGGGGTGCTCGAATGCGCCGTCATCGGCATTCCCGATTCCAAGTCGGGGGAGGCGGTGAAGGCGTTCGTGGTCAAGAAGGACCCGAACCTCACGGCGGAGGCCCTGGTCAAGTTCTGCCAGGAGCAGCTGACGGGCTACAAGGTGCCCAAGCACATCGAATTCCGCACCGACCTGCCGAAGACCAATGTCGGCAAGATCCTGCGGCGGCAGCTGCGCGACGAGAAGAAGGCGGAGGCGGCGTAAGCGCCTCTTTCGTTCATGACCGACGACGGCAACATCAGTCCGGCCGGCATCCTCGCCTTCTGGCGCGAGGCCGGCCGCGATGCCTGGTACGAGCGCAACGACGCATTCGACGCGGAGATCAGGCGCCGCTTTCTCGCGCTGTGGCAGAAGGCGGTCGCCGGCGAACTCTCGTCATGGGAGGCGACCGATGAGGGCGCACTCGCGCTCGTCATCGTGCTCGACCAGTTTCCGCGCAACATGTTTCGCGGCACGTCGCAGGCCTTTGCCAGCGATGCGCTGGCGCGCGACGTCGCCCGCCGCGCCATTGCGCGGGGCGCAGATCAAAGGATCGATCCGGTCCTGCTCGAATTCCTCTATTTGCCCTTCATGCATTCCGAGCACCTGCCCGACCAATTGCACTGCGTCGCGCTGTTTCAAAACACCGACAATGCCGAAAATCTGAAATACGCGCGTGAGCACGCCGACATCATCCGGCGGTTTGGCCGCTTCCCCCACCGCAACCATCTGCTCGGCCGCGACACCACCCCGGACGAGCAGGCCTTCCTCGACGGCGGCGGGTTCGCCGGCTGATGACATAACGGTGAAGGGTCCCGCCCTCACCGCCTGCCCTACCGGCAACATTGTGCAGCGCCGCCGCACGGTCTAAAAAGCGGGACCGATTTTCAGGGAGACTGACGATGGCGATCCAGACTGGCGACAAACTGCCCGAGGCGAAATTCCGCGTGATGACGGCCGAAGGCCCGCAGGTGAAGACCACCGACGACATCTTCAAGGGCAAGAAAGTGGCGCTGTTCGCGGTGCCCGGCGCCTATACGGGCACCTGCCACAAGATGCATCTGCCGAGCATTTTCCTCAACGCCTACGCCCTGAAGGACAAGGGCGTCGACACCATCGCCATCGTCTCCGTCAACGACGCCTTCGTCATGAACGCCTGGAAGCGCGATACCGACCAGCGCGACGAGGCCATCTTCCTCGCCGACGGCAATGCCGACTTCACCAAGGCGATCGGCATGGAGCTCGACGCCTCCGGCAACGGTCTCGGCATCCGCTCCAAGCGCTATTCGATGCTGGTCGAGGACGGCGTGGTCAAGAAGCTGAACCTCGAGGCGATGCCCGGCAAGGTCGAGGTGTCCGGCGGCGATACGCTGCTCGGGCAGCTGTAAGCTTTAGACGCCGCTTTCAGCCACAAACGACTCTGTCATGCCCCGCGAAAGCGGGGCATTCAGTATTCCAGAGCAGTTGTTGTTGAATTGAGAGGCCGCTGCGTACTGGATCGCCCGGTCAAGCCGGGCGATGACGGCGGAGCATGAGGAAGGAGCGCCGACCGCGCGCCTACTCCGCCAGCCTCTGCTGCAACCGCGCCTTCACGATCCCGTCGCGCGCGAGCTGGTCGGCGCGTTCGTTCTCGGGATGGCCTGCGTGACCTTTGACCCAGTGCCACCGCACGTCATGGGCCTTCAGCGCGGCATCCAGGCGCTGCCATAGCTCGACATTCTTCACCGGCTTCTTGTCGGCGGTGCGCCAGCCGTTGCGCTTCCAGCCGTGGATCCAGCCGGTAATGCCCTGACGGACATATTGGCTGTCGGTATAGAGATCGACCGTGCACGGCTTCTTCAGCGCTTCCAACGCGGAGATCGCCGCCATCAATTCCATCTGGTTATTGGTGGTGTGGCGCTCACCACCGTTCAGTTCTTTTTCCTTGTCGCCGAACTTCAGGATCGCGCCCCAGCCGCCGGGCCCCGGATTTCCCGAGCAGGCGCCGTCGGTGTAGATCGTGACAATCGGAAGCTCGCTCACGCCACCAGCCCCGACGGCATCAGCCCGTAGTCGCGCACGCTGGAAACGCTCTGGTGGAAGCGCAGCTTGCGGACATATTCCAGCGGATCCTTCGGCCGAACCAGCGCGCCGGGCGGAACGTTGAGCCAGTCGACCAGCCGCGTCAGCAGGAAGCGCATCGCAGCGCCGCGCGCGAGCAGCGGCAGCGCTGCCTCTTCCGGCTCGGACAGCTTTCGCACGCGGCCATAGGCATTGAGGAAGGCCCGCGCCTTGGTGACGTTGAAGGAATGATCCGGCTCGAAGCACCAGGCGTTGAGGCAGATCGCGACATCATAGGCGAGCCAGTCATTGCAGGCGAAAGTGAAGTCGATGATCCCTGACAACTTGTCGCCGAGAAAGAAGACGTTGTCGTTGAAGAGGTCGGCGTGGATCACGCCTTCGGGCAGAAGCGTCGGCCAGACCCCGCTCTCGAGGTAGTCGAGCTCTTGGCTCAGGAACGCGCGCAGGCCGGGCTGCACCTCGTCGGCCCGGTGTGATGCGGCATCGAACAGCGGCCGCCAGCCCGGGACCGACAGCGCGTTCGCACGCCTGATCGCGAAATTCGCGCCGGCCAGATGCATCCTGGCGAGCCCCTCGCCAACGCCGGCGCAATGGACCGCGTTCGGCTTGCGCGGCCAGACGCCTTCGAGAAAGGTGATGATCGCGGCCGACCGGCCCGACAGCTCGCGCAACGCCTCGCCGTCCGTTCCCTTCACCGGCAGCGGGCAGTTGACGCCGTGCTCGGCAAGATGCGTCATCAGCGCGAGGAAGAACGGCAGATCGTTCTTCGCCACGCGCTTCTCATAGAGCGTGAGGATGAACGACCCCTTGGTCGTATGCAGCAGGAAGTTGGAATTTTCGACGCCCTCGGCGATGCCCTTGTAGGAGAGCAACTCGCCGAGATCGTATTGGTTGAGGAAGTCCGCAAGCTCGTCGGCGGCAACGTCGGTGTAGACCGCCATGAACGTCTACTCGGCGGCGGCTTCGGGGCGCACCTGGCGCGGCAGCGGGAAGAACTCGTTCTCTTCCGCGGCCGAGACCGTCTCCACATGCAGCGTGAAGCGCTCGGCGAACGCGTCCATGATCTCCTCGACGATCACTTCCGGTGCCGAGGCACCCGCGGTGATGCCGAGGCTGGTGATGTTCTCGAACCGCTTCCAGTCGATTTCGGTGGCGCGCTGCGCCAGCACGGCGATCGGGCAACCCTCGCGTTCGGCGACTTCGCGCAGGCGCTGCGAGTTCGACGAGTTCGGCGCACCGACCACGATCAGGGCGTCGACCACCGGCGCCACCTTCTTCACCGCGAGCTGGCGGTTGGTGGTGGCGTAGCAGATGTCTTCCTTGTGCGGCCCGTTGATGTTCGGGAAGCGTTCCTTCAGGAGCGCCACGATCTCCGCGGTGTCGTCGATCGACAACGTGGTCTGGGTCACGAAGGCGAGGTTGTTCGGGTCCTTCGGGGCGATGGTCTTGGCGTCCTCGGCAGTCTCGATCAGGGTCACGGCGCCGGTCGGGAGCTGGCCGAGCGTGCCCACCACCTCCGGATGATGGGAATGCCCGATCAGGAAGATCTCGCGGCCGCGCTTGAAATGGATCGCGGCCTCGCGGTGCACCTTGGTGACCAGGGGGCAGGTCGCATCCAGCGAGAACAAATTGCGGGAGGTGGCGTCGGCCGGGACCGATTTCGGCACGCCATGGGCCGAGAACACCACCGGCGCGGTGGTGTTTTCCGGGATCTCGGCGAGTTCCTCGACGAAGATCGCGCCCTTCTTCTTCAACCCATCGACGACGTATTTATTGTGCACAATCTCGTGGCGAACATAGACGGGGGCGCCGTATTTATCGAGCGCCCGTTCCACGGTGTCGATCGCCCGGACCACCCCGGCGCAGAAGCCACGGGGAGAACAAAGCACGATCTTGAGGTCTGGTTTGGCTGACATTGAGCGATCTCGGGACCGAATCACCTCGCCAAATGGGCGGGAAGCGGTCGATGGATGAACAGGGCTTGGGTACGGTCTTACAGAGACTTCAGAGGGAATTGGGCCCCCTTTCGGGCGCTGTCAAGGCACTATCTATAGCAGAACCATTGCGTGGCTAGCCCCTCCGGGCTTATATAGCGCGAATTCCCAGTCATCGCTGATGACCACCGGTTTCGCCTCCAAAGGGGTGGGCGAAGCACAAAGGAGATTTGCCATGAGCAACGCACCTCTGATGCCCAAGGCGACCGCCGTCTGGCTGCTCGACAATACCGCGCTGACCTTCGATCAGGTCGCCGATTTCACCAAAATGCACCCCCTCGAGGTGCGCGCGATCGCCGATGGCGACGCCGCCCAGGGCATCAAGGGCATGGATCCCCTTTCCAATGGCCAGCTGACCCGCGAGGAAATCGAGAAGGGCGAGAACAACCCGGACTACCGGCTCCGCCTCCAGGAGAGCAAGGTGGTGCTGCCGCCGCAGCCCAAGCGCAAGGGCCCGCGCTACACCCCGGTCTCGCGCCGCCACGAACGCCCGAGCGCCATCCTCTGGCTGCTGCGCAACCATCCCGAGCTCAAGGACGCCCAGATCATGCGCCTGGTCGGCACGACCAAGAGTACGATCGCGAGTGTCCGCGATCGCACCCACTGGAACACCTCCCAGCTGACGCCGATCGATCCCGTCACCCTCGGCCTCTGCTCGCAGATCGAGCTCGATTTCGAGGTCGCGCGCGCGGCGAAGGAAAAGCCGATCGACGCAGCCTATGGCGGCGCCACTTTGCTGCCGGCCTCAGAAACCACCAAGAAGGACGAGTACGAACCCGCGGAGAGGTCCAGCGACGATCTCAACGTCGATGCTGTGTTCGCCAAGCTGAAGACGCTCGGCGGCAAGAAGCAGGACCAGGAGGAGGAGTAATCCTTCCACTTCAGTCGTCATCGAATGCAAACGCGGCGGGGAAACTCGCCGCGTTTTTAGTCTGACGCAAGAAGCTTCAGCAACCTCGTCATTGCGAGCGCAGCGGCGCAGCGCAGCCTTTATGGCCGGTCCGGATGGTTCAGCATGTATTCGCCGAGGTCGCGCTGGCGGCGGTCGGCGCGGGTGGTCGCGGAACTGCGCTGGACGTCGCGGTCCTTGCGGCACGCCACGTATTCGGGCGATCCGGCCGCATAGCCGCGGCTCTGGCAGACCGCGTCGTCATCATCGCCGCCCATCGCCACCGGCGTCTGGTAGCGCGCGGAGCAGGCGGAGAGAATGAGGCCCGCAAATGCAATCGCTAGAAACGGCTTCGAATTCATGGCAGGCCCTTCATCCTCATGGTGAGGAGCCCGCGCAGCGGGCGTCTCGAACCATGCAGGCCAAGCTGCCGCAGCGGGGCCTTTCATCCTTCGAGACGCGCGCCAGGTCCTCAGGATGAGGATTGAGCGGAAAAATGCGGCCTATTCAAGCCCCATTGCAAACCTCACACCCGCCCCTTCAGCGCATCGCCGATCTCGTCCAGCACCTTGGGGTCCTCGATCGTCGCCGGCATGGTCCAAGCTTCACCATCTGCGATCTTCTTGATGGTGCCGCGCAAGATCTTTCCGGATCGCGTCTTGGGCAGGCGGCCGACGGTGATGGCGAGCTTGAACGCGGCAACGGGACCGAGCTTGTCGCGCACCAGCGCGACGATCTCCTTCTCGATCTCGGCCGGGGCCCGTTTCACACCCGCCTTGAGCACCAGGAAGCCGCAGGGCACCTCGCCCTTGATCGCGTCCTTGACGCCGAGCACGGCGCATTCAGCGACATCGGGATGCGAAGCCAGGATCTCCTCCATGCCGCCGGTGGAGAGCCGATGGCCGGCGACGTTGATGATGTCGTCGGTGCGGCCCATGACGAAGACATAGCCGTCGTCGTCCTTGTAGCCGGCATCCGACGTTTTGTAGTAGCCGGGGAATTCGGTGAGATAGGCTTCCTTGAACCGTTCGTCCTGAGTCCACAGCGTCGGCAGACAGCCCGGCGGCATCGGAAGCTTGATGACGATCGAACCCATGGTGTTCGGACCGACCGGCTTTGCCGCTTCGTCGACCACGTCGACCTGATAGCCCGGCATCGGCACCGTCGGCGACCCGTGCTTCACCGGCAGCTGACCTAAGCCAACCGGATTGCCGGCGATGCACCAGCCGGTTTCGGTCTGCCACCAATGGTCGATCACAGGCACTTTCAACTGCTGCTCCGCCCATTCCACCGTCGGCGGATCGGCGCGCTCGCCGGCCAGGAACAGCGTGCGGAACGTCGAGAGGTCGTATTGCCGGATGAATTTTCCTTCCGGATCTTCTTTCCGGATCGCGCGGAACGCGGTCGGCGCAGTAAAGAAGGCGACGGCCTTGTGCTCGCTGATCACGCGCCAGAACGCGCCGGCATCGGGCGTGCCGACCGGCTTGCCCTCATACATGATCGAGGTCGCGCCATGCAGCAGCGGGCCGTAGACGATGTAGCTGTGGCCGACCACCCAGCCGATGTCGGAGCCGCACCACCAGACCTCGCCCGGCTTGACGCCATAAAGGTTGAACATGGACCATTTCACCGCGACGAGATGGCCGCCATTGTCGCGCACGACACCCTTGGGAATGCCGGTCGTGCCTGACGTATAGAGGATGTAGAGCGGATCGGTAGCGGCGACGGGCACACAAGGCGCCTTCTTGCCGTCGTTCATCGCCTTGCGGCGCAGGCCCGCCCAATCATAGTCGCGGCCGGGCGTGAGGGCGCAGACGAGCTGCGGACGTTGCAGCACGATGCAGGCCTTCGGCTTTGCCCCCGCAAGCCTGATCGCCTCGTCGAGCAGCGGCTTGTACTGCACGATCCGGCCGGGCTCGATGCCGCAACTCGCCGACAGAATCAACTTTGGCTGCGCATCGTCGATGCGGGTGGCGAGCTCTTTCGCGGCAAAGCCACCGAACACCACGGAGTGCACCGCGCCAATGCGCGCGCAGGCGAGCATCGCGACGACGGCCTCGGGGACCATCGGCATATACAGGATGACGCGATCGCCCTTGGCGACACCAAAATCCTGCATGATGGCGGCAAGCGCCTGCACTTCGGCCAGCAGTTCGGCGTAGGTGAATTTGGTGACGCTATTTGCCAGCGGCGAATCATGGATCAGCGCGACCTGGTCGGCGCGGCCGCGTTCGACCTGACGGTCAAGCGCGTTGTAGCAGGTGTTGACGACGCCACCGCTGAACCAGCGGCCGTAGACGCCTTGCGAGGGATCGAAGATCTTTTTCGGTGGCTCGATCCAGTCGATCTCCTTGGCCACCTCGGCCCAAAAGCCCTTGGGGTCAGCCAGCGAGCGCGCATAAACCTCGTGATAGAGACTTTTTCCGTCGATGTTTCCTCGGACGTTCATTCCCGCGCTCCCGTTCCCTTATTCGCCTGGCCTTGACCTTGTTGCAGGACAGACGTCCCGCCATGACAGGGATCAAGTACCGGCCTTGTTTGAGGGGTATTTTCCCGGGAACGGGCCGCGGTTCAAGCTGAAAAGAACAATGCTCAGCTATCCATCGCATTCAGCCGCTGCAGCCGCTCCTGCATGACCTTCCTGAGATCATAGCCGGGGCGGCCGAAGCTCGTATTGCGGGTGGTGAGGAAATCGCGCTGGGTGCGACGGAGGCCGCCGGCGAAGCGGGACCCGGCCGATTTCAGCACGCGCTCGTAGGTCTCGGCGATCTGGCGATCGAGCACCCCCAGCTGCGGATCGGCACAAATCACCTTCTCGACCTCGCGCTTCGCGGTGGCACAATCGAACGACGGGCCATTGCCGGAATTCGCCGCGAGCGGCCGCAGCGGCTCGCCGCCGAATTTCGCGATCTCCGCGATCATGGTTCGGCGGCCGCCGGCCGCATTGTCGTTGCCGGGATCGAGCCGCAGCGCGGTCTCGTAGTCGGCCAGCGCCTTCTTGCGCTCGCCCATCTTCTTGTAGAGCACGGCGCGGTTGTTGTAGGTCAGCGCGAAATTCGGATCGAGTTTCAGCGCGGCCTCGTAATCGCTCAGCGCCGCGCCAAGCTCGCCCTTCAGGTGGTAGGAATCGCCGCGGTTTGTGAAGAAATTCGGCCGCGGTGCCAGCCGGAGCGCCTGATCGTAATCGGCAATCGCCTTGTCGTACTCCCCCATCGCGGCCAGCGCCAGCCCGCGATTGTCGTAATATTCGGGCACTTTCGGATCGAGCCGGATCGCCTCGCCGTCGTCGGCAACCGACTTGTCGAGCTGGCCGAGCTTCTTGTAGGCGGCGCCACGATTGGTGTAGCTGCGCGGCCGGTTCGGATCGAGGCGCAACGCCTCGCTGAGATCGCGGATCGCCTTCTCGTTGTCGCCGCCGAGATAATAGGTCACGCCGCGGTCGGACCAGGCCTGTGCATTGTCAGGCTTCAGCCTGATCGCCTGGTCGTAATCGGCAAGCGCGCGGTCGAGCCGGTGCTGGTTGGTGTAGACGACGCCGCGCAGCTCGTAAGATTCCGAATCCTGCGGATCGAGCTCGATGGCCTTGCTGAGGTCCGCCGCGGCGCGGTTGAGATCGCCGCCGGCCTCGCGCAGGAGATCACCGCGCAGGCGCCAGGCTTTTGCGTTCTTGCCATCGAGTGCGATGGCGCGATCGATATCTCGCAGCGCCTGCGTGAGGGCGCCCGAGGTTCGCGCATTGGCGTCGGCGCGCACCAGCAATGCCGCGGCGCGATCGAGGGATGGATTCGAGGCCTGGTCGATGATGGCGCTGCAGGCCGGGATCAGCTCAGCCGGAGCGGCCTTGCTCCCGATTACGCAATCGACGCCGGCCGAAGCAGGGGCGACGAGAACGACGCTCATTGCCGCGCTGAGCAGGAGCGAGCGAAACGAGATTTTTGCAAACGAGAGCATTTGCGCGGAAGGATGCGTGCCGCACATGGCATAGGGCTCCGGGACATCAGGCTTTCACCATTGTCGCGGCAGCCAAAGAATCGGTTCAAATCGAGGCGTGCCAGCGGCGCACCGATCCCTTCCCTCCTTCGTCCCGCTCTTACGAGCGAGACGAGGAGCCTCAATACCCGTCCACCCCGTTGAGCCGCTGCAGCCGCTCCTGCATCGCCTTCTTCAAATCGTACCCCGGCCGGCCGAACCCGGCGTTGCGGCCGGCGATGAAATCGTCCTGCTCGCGTTGAAGCGCCTTCGCTTCGCCTGCATTGCGGGCTTCGCGCAACACGCGCGCGTTGGCGGCAAAGATCTCGCGGTCGAGATCTGCGAGCTCGCGGTTGGCGCAGATCGCCTTCTCGACGGGACGGCGCACACCCTTGCAAATGAAACTGGGCTTGCCCGCGACTGCCATCTGCGCGCCGATCCGCTCGATCTCGCGCGCCATCGCCTTGTGATTGGGCTTGGCCTTCTCGTGGTTCGGATCGATTTTCAACGCCGCACCGAAATCCTGCACCGCCTTGGGCTTGTCGCCCTTCCTTAGCCAGAGTTCGCCCCGCGCGTTGAAGATATCGGCGAGACCGGAATCGAGCTCCAGCGCGCGGCTGTCGTCGGCGATCGCGCGGTCGACTTGGTCGTGCCGCGCATAAAGCCCGCCGCGCGCGATCAGCGCCTTGATCAGGTCCCCTTTCGCCGTCTTCTCGTTGTCGATCACGGCGGCGCAGGCCGTGGCGGCCTTGTCGATGTCGTCGGCTGCGGCAGCCGCGAGGCACGGCGCGATGTCGACCTGCGGCACCGCGGCCGGCTCGCCGCCGGTCGCAGCATGAGCCGCAACGAACGAGAGCGCAAAGAGCAACCCGGCGCCGGACCATTGAATGAGAAAACGCATGCTCGCCACAGTTGGAAAGTCTTGAGTTAAGGTCCGCCTTGAGGTCTTGCCTTGGGGCTGCACCATCCATCATACGACCGGATTGGTGCTAGCTTGTGGCGCCGCTCAAATCGGGTTCGGGGATCAACGTGTCGACATTCGAATGGATCATCGTGCTTCTGCTCGGCGCCGTTGCATTATCGGCGCTGGCGCGGCGGATCAAGGTCCCCTACCCGACCTTTCTCGCAATCGGGGGCGCACTGATCGCCTTTGTGCCGTCGAGCCCGTCCTGGACGCTGGAGCCCGACCTGGCGTTGGCTCTTTTTGTCGCACCGGTCCTGCTCGATGCCGCCTTCGACACCTCGCTGCGCGATCTCCGCAACAATTGGGTTCCGGTCTCCACCCTCGTCGTCGCCGCGGTCGGCTTGACCACGGCCGCTGTGGCCTACGTCGCGCACCGGCTGATGCCTGATATGCCCTGGGCCGCCGCGGTTGCGCTCGGCGCCATCGTGGCCCCGCCGGACGCGGCCGCCGCGGTCGCGATCCTGAGCCAGGTGAAGCTGCCTCACCGCATGGTGAAGGTCCTGGAAGGCGAGAGCCTGCTCAACGACGCGACCGCGCTCTTGATCTATCGCATCGCCGTCGGAGCGACCGCCACCGAGCATCTGGCATGGAGCCAGGTCGCGCCAACCATGGCTCTGGCCCTGGTCGGCAGCGTCGTTGCCGGCTATCTCGCCGCGCGAGTCATGCCACTGGTGATCGTGCGGATCACGGAGGCTCCCAGTTCGATCATCATGCAATTCGCCACTACCTTCATGGTCTGGATCGGCGCTGAACATCTCGGCCTCTCCGGCATCCTCACCATCGTCGTGTACGCCATCACGATGGCACGCGCTGCACCCGCTCGCATGCCGGCGCGGTTGCGGGTGCCGTCCTACGCGGTGTGGGATACGATGGTGTTCGTGCTCAACGTGCTCGCGTTCATGCTGATCGGCATGCAGATGCGACCGATCTGGACGCGGCTGGACGCGGACGTGCGCTGGGACTATTGCCTGGCCGCCGCCTGGATCCTGCTCACCGTGGTCCTGGTCCGGTTGGCCTGGGTCACGCTCTACCGCACGACGCTGCGCACGCTGGTGGCGCACGGGATCTATCACCCCAAGGATCCGAAGCAGGTCGCCTCCGCCAAGGGCGGCCTCATCATCTCCTGGTGTGGCATGCGCGGCCTCGTCACGCTCGCCACCGCCTTTGCCTTGCCGGAAAACTTTCCGCATCGTGACTTCATCGTCTTCTCGGCGTTTGCGGTCGTGCTCGGCACGCTGGTCGTGCAGGGCCTGACCTTGCGGCCGCTGATCCTGGCGTTCGGCCTCAAGGACGACAATCCCGTCGGCATCGAGGTCGCGCGCGCCCGCGCCGTCGCCTATCGCGCGGCGCTCGACGCGATCGAGGACGATCCGTCGGAGGAAGCCGAAATCCTGCGGCTCGAATATCGTGCCATCCTGATGCAGGCCGACGACGATCCCCATGGTGGCATCACCAACGGCGAATTGCCCGCCGATCCGCTGCGCCGCCGCGCCATCGAAGCCGCGCGAAAATCGATCTTCGACCTCCGGGCCACCGAGGTGATCGGTGACGACGCGTTTCACAGGATCGAGGAGGAGCTCGATCGCGCGGAACTGAGCGCGGGGGGTTAGATTTCGTCATCCCGACAAGCGCCCTGCACAGGTGGCTAGGGGTTTGAACCAAACGCCGCCTCTCCAGACTCATCCCTCATGACGACCCTGATCGACGACCGTCGTGTGCGCGCGCGAGATGCGTCGCCCGCACGATATTTCTATCTCCACATGGCACTGGCCTGCGCGGCCACCGCCTTTCTCGGCTTCGCACCGACCTATTTTGTGCCGCTCGCGAACCGGACATTGTCCGCAAGCCCCGTCATTCATTTCCACGGCCTGTTGTTCTTCACCTGGTCTCTCTATTTCGTGATCCAGACGTGGCTCGCCGCCTCAGGCCGCATGGTCAATCACCGTGCGCTCGGCATAGCCGGCGTTTCGCTCGCGACCGCGATGACGATCTTCGGCTTCCTCGCCTCCGTCCATGTGATGCAGCATTCCGCGGCGCTCGGCCAGAAAGAGGCCGGCATCGCCTTCTCGATCGTGCCGATGAGCGGGATCGCGTTCTTCGCTGGTGTATTCGTGCTCGCGATCATGAACACGCGAAAGCCGGAGATTCACAAACGCCTGATGCTGCTCGCGGCGGTCTCCATCCTCGATGCCGCGATCGCGCGCTGGTTTCTCACTTTCCTCGCGCCTTCGGGACCGCCAGGGCCGCCGCCGGTGCCCGTCACCATCGCGCCCGCGATGGTCGCTTCGCTGCTGCTCGTCGTCGCCATGGTACGCGACTGGCGCACCGCGGGCCGAGTGCATCCAGTCTACATCACCGGCACGCTCGCGCTGCTGGCGGTGAAGGTGCTGAACTGGCCGATCAGCGAAACGGCGGCATGGCATTCATTCGCCGGCGGGATTCTGGCGCTGGCGCAATGATGTCGTCCTGGCGAAAGCCAGGACCCATTACCCCGAATGCCGAATGTTGAAGTAGCCGGAGCCGCCAGCCTTCGTCAAACTTCTCCCTGGGGTTATGGGTCCTAGATCAGCGCTCGTTACGCTCGCTTGTCCAGGACGACGGCGAACACGGAACGACGCCTAGGCCCCCGCCTTGCACGTGATCCCGCCGTCCACCACGAGCTCGATGCCCGTCACATATTTCGCTTCGTCCGAGGCCAGGAACAGCGCGGCGTTGGCGACGTCGAAAGCGTCGCCCATGTGGCCCATCGGCACTTGCGCATCGCGCGCCCGCCACATCGCTTCAACATCGCCCTTGGCATAGCTGTTCGCAAGACCTGCGGAATGTTCCACCATCGGCGTCTTCATCAGGCCGGGCAGGATCGCGTTGACGCGGACATGGTGGCGCGCGAACTCGATCGCGGTGGTGCGGGTCATCTGGTTCATCGCCGCCTTCGAGGTGCCGTACGTGACGTAGGAGATGCCCATGTGGCGGATCGAAGCGATCGAGGAGATGTTGATGATCGAGCCACCGCCCTGTTTCACCATCACGGGGATGACGTGCTTCATGGCGAAATAGGCGCTCTTGAGGTTGACGCTGAAGACCCGGTCCCAGCTTTCCTCGGTCACTTCGACCACGCTGCCCATCTCGGCGATGCCGACATTGTTGTCGAGCACGTCGATGCGGCCGTAGGCCTTGAGGCATGCCGCGACCATCGCCTCGACCTCGCGCGCATGCGAGACGTCGGCCGTGAACGCGCTCGCCTGGCCGCCTTCGTCCGCGATGATCTTCGCGGTCTCCTCGGCGGCCGCGCCGTTGCGATCGACGCAAAACACCTGCGCACCCTGGCGGGCAAAGGTGACCGCGGTGGCCTTGCCGTTGCCCCAACCAGGCCCGATCGAGCCGGCACCCACCACCATCGCAACCTTGCCCTTGAGCCGACCCATCGCGTGTCTCCCTTATTATTGTTCTTTGCAGACGATCATCTTTGTGACGTTAGCACCAATGGGATGACCGACAATCTCGGACAACGTCCGGCACTTGCCGTCATGGCATAGCCGCCATTCGCCAGCCGCGTCCGAATTGCCCAGCACGACCTCCGGCATCGGCGCGCGCGCGGGCCTCCATTGAAACCAGCCGTCGACGAGGCGCGCCTCGGGCGGCGGCTCCATGCCGGGGCCGGTGCCCTTCACGCGTGCCTGCACCAGTTCGAGCCCGGCGGGGGTGACGCGCCAGTCTTCCTGCCAGTCGACCTTCGCGATCGAATGCGTCCACACCAGTGTGAACGCGGACAGCGCCAGCGCCTTCAGGCCTGAGGCTGTGACGAGGCAGAGGCTCACACCGCCTCGACCGGCGCCGGCGGCCGCCGCCGCCACTGCCACAGCACGATCGCAGCGGCGAGCAGGAAGCCCGCGGTGTCGCTGAACGGGAAGTCGCCGAGCAGGCACAGCGCGGCACCGAGCGCGACCAAACGTTCGAGGAACGTCAGGCGCGTGAACAGGAATCCGATCGCGACCATGCCGAACAGCGCGATCGCCACCAGCGCCTTGACAGTCGCCAATGCCACCGCGCCGTAGAAGCCGAGCTTGGCCGCCATGGGATCGCCGCCCTGCAGCATCAGCGCCGGCGAATAGACGAAGATGAAGGGGATGACGTAGCCGGCGAGCGCGATGCGCATCGCCTCCCAGCCGATCTTGTCCGGATTCTCCTTCGCGATCGGTGCTGCGGCAAGCGCGGCCAGCGCCACCGGCGGCGAGAGGTCCGCCATGATGCCGTAATAGAACGCGAACATGTGGCTTGCGATCAGGGGCACACCCAGTTTGGCCAACGCGGGCGCCGCGAGCGCTGCCGTGATGATGTAGGTCGGGATGGTCGGGATGCCGGTGCCGAGCAGGATCGACAGCAGCATGGTCATGATCAGCGCCAGGAACAGGCTCTTCTCGCCGAGACCGATCACCCAGCCGCCGAAGATGGTGCCGACGCCGGTCTGCGACATCATGCCGATGATGACCCCGACGATGGCGCAGGCCATGCCGACGGTGATCGCGGATTTGGCGCTTTCAGCCAAGGCATCGCGGCAGGCGCGCAGGGCGGAAAATCCGCCACGCACGAACGCAGTGATCACGATCAGCGCGACGACGACGCCTGCGACCGGCACGATCTGAAGGCCGTCGCGCGAGAGCGCCGCGACGACGAGCGCGAGCCCGATCCAGAAGACATAGCGGATCGCCATCGAAGACGCGCCTGTCGTGATGGCGGTGCCAAGGATCAGCGCCACTGTGAGCGCGAGGCCCATGCTGCCGGCATAGAGCGGCGTAAAACCTTCGAACAGCATGTAGACCAGCGCCGCGAGCGGCAGCACGAGATACCAGCGCGTCACCAGGGCCTTCCAGGCGCTCGGAATCTCCGAGCGCTTCATGCCGGTGAGCCCGTGCTTGCCGGCCTCCAGATGCACCATCCAGAAGGCGGAGGCGAAATAGAGCATCGCGGGAATCGCGGCCGCCTTCACGATCTCAGAATATTGGACGCCGAGCGTCTCTGCCATGATGAAGGCGACCGCGCCCATCACCGGCGGCATGATCTGCCCACCCATCGACGCTGTCGCTTCGACGCCGGCCGCGAACGCGCGGCGATAGCCGAACCTGATCATCAGCGGAATCGTGAACTGGCCGACGGTGACGACGTTGGCGACGCCGGAGCCGGAGATCGTGCCCATCATGCCCGAGGCGAACACCGCGACCTTGGCCGGGCCGCCGCGGGTCCTGCCGAATAACCCAAGAGAAACGTCGGTGAAGAGCTGGATCATGCCGGCGCGCTCCAGGAACGAGCCGAACAGGATGAACAGGAAGATGTAGGTCGCCGAGACGTAGATCGGCACGCCGTAAAAACCTTCGGTGCCGAACGACAGATGCGTGACGATCTGGTCGAAATCATAGCCGCGATGGTTGAGCGGTGACGGCAGATACTGGCCGAAGAACCAGTAGACGAGACAGGCGCCGCACATCAGCGGGAGCGCTGCGCCCATCAGCCGCCGCGTGCCCTCGAAGATCAGGACGGCGAGCAGCGTGCCGACCACCAGATCGAGGCGCGTCGGATCGCCGTCACGTGCGATCAGATCCGCATAGAAGATCCATTGATAGAGCCCGCACAGAAAGCCCATGCCGCCGATCAGCCAGCCGATCGCGCGGCCGAAATCGCTTTTGGCGGTGAAGTTGCCGATCAGGCCGAAGGTGAGGAGAATGAGGAAGCCGACATGGACGCCGCGCACCACCTGGCTCGGCAGATAATTGAAGGCCGCGACATAAAGCTGGAAGATCGCGAAGGCGATGCCGATCCAGTAGGCGAGCGTGCCCCACCAGCCCGGGCCAAAGCCTTCCGGAAAACCGTGCTCGAAATTGTCGAACTCGACCTTGATGGGCTCTTGAGCGCCCTCTGCCTTCTCCAGCATTTCAACCCATCCCCAATCGTCGAGCGCTTATAGCATTGGCACGGTCCATCCGCGCCGTCATGCCCGGGCTTGTCCCGGGCATCCACGATCTTTCTCGCCTGGCCTTAGAACGTGGATGGCCGGGACAAGCCCGGCCATGACGTCCGATAACGAGGCCGACGTTACTTGATCAGCCCCTTTTCCTTGTAATAGCGGATCGCGCCGGGGTGCAGCGGAACCGGGCTGCCGCTGGCGGCCGTCTCGAGCTTGATCTCCTTGCCGGCCGCATGCGCGTTGGCGAGTTCGGGCAGCGACTCGTAGACCAGTTTTGTCATCTGGTAGGCGAGATCGTCCGACACCGCCGAGCTGGTGACGAGGTAGTTGACCACCGCCGCAGTCGGCACGTCCTTGTCCTGCCCGGTGTAGGTGTTGGCGGGAATGGTCGCCGCGATGAAGGGCAGGCCGATCTTGTCGACGGTCTCCTTCGGCACCGACACCACCACGATCGGGCTCGAGGTCGACAGATCCTTCAGCGAGGCCACGCCGAGCCCGGCCGATTGCAGCGTCGCGCCGAGCTGGCGGTTCTTCATGAGGTCGACGGATTCGGCAAACGGCAGATACTCGACCTTGCCAAGATCCTTGTAGCTCATGCCGGCCGCCGCCAGGATGGCGCGCGAATTCAGCTCCGTGCCCGATTTCGGCGCGCCGACCGACAGGCTCTTGCCCTTGAGATCCGCAAGCGTCTTGATGCCGCTCTCGGCAGTCGCGACGATCTGGATGTAGTTCGGATAGATCGCGCCGATCGTGCGCAGCTTGTCGAGCTTGGACTTGAAGCCTGCTTCCTCGTCGCCATCCCAGGCCGCTTTCAGCGAGTCACCCAGCGTGAACGCGATCTCGCCGCGACCCTGCTGGAGCAGGATCAGATTCTCGACCGACGCCTTGGTGGCCTGCACCTGCGTCTTCACGTTAGGAATCTTGTCGCCGTAGATCTTCCCGATCGCGACCCCGAGCGGATAGTAGACGCCGGAGGTGCCACCGGTCAGCACATTGATAAAGGATTGCGCCTGCGCGCAAGGTGCCGAGGCCGCCAGAGCAAGAGCCGCGGCCACGCCGAAAATCGTTCGTTTCATGATCTTTCTACTCCCCAAACCGGCCGGAAGTTGGCCGGATGAGGGGGGCGGGTCAACCCATCCAAAAGTCAAAACAGGACTGCAGTAAATGGCTGTGCTGGTTCGATTTTTGGGGAACTCGCCAGGTGCGGCGAGGTGGCGCAGCCAGGTCTGGTCAGCCCCTCACTGGAAGGTCATGTCCAGGCATTTGGAGATGTCGGAGCCGAGGCCGGAGGAGATGATGATGCAGCCGCGCACCTTCTGCGCGCCGACGTCGGCGGCCCACACCGAGTAGCCGCCGGGGCCGAAGAACGAATTGGTGTTCGGCGGCTCGGTCTCGGTCGCGTCGAAATCGTAATGGCCGTCGGTGTCGAAGATGCGCGGCTTCTTGGTACAGCCGCCGTCGGTCTGGACGTTGATGACTTCCTTGTTGTCCCGGGTCAGCGCCAGCGAGACCTGACAACGGAAATATTCCGAGGTCTTGGTGTTGAAGAGGTAGGTGTATGACTTGCAGGTCGCGGTGTTCAGCTTGCCCGGGGCCAGGCCGCGGCTGCACGAGATCCTCTGGTTGTGGCTGAGCTGGTAATCATCGGCACGGGCGGCCGGCGCGAGCACCGTCAGCAACAGGCCGGCGGCCCAGCAAGCTTTAATGACGAGGTTCATTCGAATCATCCCCTACCCAATGTTTTTGTCGAATTGCGTTCTAGACGGAAAGCGGAACATAGTCGCGCGGGGACGAAGGGAAAATCACAAACTGCTCGGCAAGACGTGATGCGCTGCGGCGCTTTCGCAAATTGACCTGGAAGCGCCGTTCGTGATTTGTTCAAGCCGGGAGCCTCGATGGGGAGGATAGGGTGATGGCATTTTCGACAAGGATATTTTTGGTGACGGCCGTGCTCGGCGCGTTCGCTGCACCCGCATTGGCGCAGACCGCTGCAACACCTTGGGAGCTCAAGCCCGACACCGGCTACGCCTATGACAAGGACGGCAAGACCTTCTCCTACAAGATGGGCACCAGCAATGCCGGCGAACTTCTGAAGGGCGCCAAGAAGGTGCCGAAGGGCACGCTGTTCTTCCTCGGCCACAACGGCCAGCTCTACATGCGCAGCGGCCCGTATCTGGAAGGCGACGGCAAGTTCAAGTTCGGGTCGGATCAGTAGGGCGAGGTCGCGGCGACGCCACACACTGCTGTCGTCCCGGCGAAGGCCGCGACCCATACCGCGTGATCCCTCGATTGCGTACGGCCGCAGTACCGAACGACCGTCCTCCCAAACTATGCCCTGTGGTAATGGGTCCCGGCCTTCGCCGGACGACGCCGCCTAAAACGCCCCCGCCAGCTCGCGCGCGCCGGCGTTGTTGCTGTTGCTGTCCATCCTCGTATCCGTCACCGCCAGCAGCTTCGCCACCGTGTTGTGGCGGATCGCGACCGGGTTACGCTCGTAGCCGCCGCGCTGGAAGAAGTTCGAAGTCGGCACCTGCTCGCGCATTACCTGCGGCATTGTCACCATGTCGAGGCCGGTGCCGTCGCCGGTGAGGTTCATCATCTCGAGCTCGGCCGCGCTGAGCGGGCGGTTGTAGCCCTTGGCACGCGCGAACAGCACCGAGGTGAGCAGCTTGTGAGTCTGCAGCATCGGCCCGATATCGATGTCGAGCACCATGGCATGCATGGCCCAGCCCTGCGCGGTGTTGCCGATCTTCTCGTGCTCCGACCAGGTGTCGGGCACCGACTTGGCGTGCGCCACCATTTTCTTGAGCACAGTGAGCTTGTGCTCGAGCGACTGACGCGCCGGGCCTGAGGTCCGCGCCACCTTGTCAGAGAGAGCGCGGATGAATTCATGGCCTTGCTCGGCCAGCAGCTCGACGCTGTTGGTCGTCAGCAGCTGGTTGTAGCCCATCGCGGTCGAAATGGCGCGCTTGCCGCCATGTTCGATTCCCGCCTGCACGTCGTAACTGCCGGTGCCGCCGGTCTCGAACGCGTAGACCCGCACCGCCTGCTCGCGCGTCAGCCCCGAGGCCAGCGCGTAGCGTGCATAGACGCGCTTGAATTCGACTTCGTTGGCCGGCCGCTGTGGCGTGAACTGATAAAGCTCCTGCGCCGCGCGCAGCAGATCGGCGACCACCGGGATCGGCTTTTTCGTCGGGCGGTCCGGGGTTTCCTCCGGCTCCGGATTCACCGGCCGTTTCGGCCCGTTATAGAGCGGCGGATGCTCCAGCACGTAATCGTCGAGCGTGACCTGCTGCCCGCTGCGCCGCTTGGCATTACGGCCTTTCCGCTTCTCGGAGATCTGACTCCAATAGGCGCCGGCTTCCTCGTCAAAGGCCGCGCGCGCCGCCTGATACTCCTGCAGCTTGCGGCGATATTCCAGCACGGCGGGCGACACGCCGCCTTGCGCAAAGAACTGCGACAACAGCTGGGCATTGGCATTGCGGACGGCCGGCGGCAGCGCGTCGGATTCGCCGCCGCGCACGGCAGGCGCGAGCAGGACGAGCGCGAGTGGAACCAGTCTCACGGCATTTCGAATCGATTGATGCATGCTGCCCTCTTAGCAGGCATCCGGTAACTGTCACGTTAACGCGCCGTTTACCTCGTTTTCGCCCCTCGCATCATTTCCAGGCGAATACCGGCTGTTCCAGCTCGGTGACGCGGGTGTGCCGTCCTGCCAGCACTTCGCGGAACTGGTAGATCAGGGCCGCCGTCGGTGCGTGAATCAAGCTCGACTGATGATGGAAACGGCTCACACGGCGCGTGCTCTCGGGGATCGCGACGAAATCGAAGGCGTCGGCGCGCTCGACCGTCGCAAGCGCGATGCGATGGACGGAGGCGACCTCGTCCGGGTTTGGTTTGATCGCGGCACTATCGGCGGCCCAGACCACGACCGGCGTGATCAGATAACCGGAGCGGGTCGGATAGTCATCGAGCGTGCCGAGCACCTCCGCGCCGGTGAGGCGCAGGCCAAGCTCCTCGTCGAGCTCGCGCAGTGCCGCCTGGACCGGCGTCTCGCCGGCATCGCAGCGTCCGCCGGGAAGAGCCCATTGGCCGCGATGGGCGCGCAGATGCGATGCGCGCAGCGTGAGCAGGAACGCCGTGTCATCGCGCTCGCTGGCTGCGGTCAGCGCAATCACCACAGCGGCACGCTTCAACGCCGCCGGCGCCTCATCCTCCGGCAGCCGCGTGAAGGCCGCACAGGCAGCCGCGATATTCCGCCGTGTGGCATCGTCGAACGGTCTCATCATGCTTGACTACACCACGTCCGGCCCCGATGAAACGAGATCGCACGACCCGCTCAGGAAATGGACGACATGACCAACAAGACCGCCGCGAGGCTGAAAGCAGACGGCTGGACCATCCTGGAGACCACGGGCTTCATGCACCTGATCGGCCCATTGTGGGAGCGCAAGGTCGACGGCCAGTACGAATTCGCACTTGCGACCGAGGACAAGCACCACAATCGCCGCGGCATGGTCCAGGGCGGCGTGATGATGACGTTCGCGGACCGTACCTGCGGCATGACTGCCCGCTATGTCTCGGGCAAGGAGTTCATGGCGACGGTGCAGCTCGACACACATTTCGTCGAAGCCGGCCAGATCGGCGACATCCTGATCTCCCGCCCGCGCGTGGTGCGCTCGACCCGCAGCCTGATCTTCATGAGCACCGAGGTGACGGTGGACGGCCGCTGCGTGGTGATGGCCAATGGTGTGTTCAAGATCTTGAAGGGGCCGGGGTAGGAGCGATACCCACCGCTGTCATTCCCCGCGCAGGCGGGGAATCCAGTACGCCGCGGCTTCTCGATTGAACTACAGCCCTCTCGGAATACTGGATCGCCCGGTCAAGCCGGGCGATGACAGCTGAGAGCGTAGCAAGCATCTCCGCCAACCGCGTCATTGCGAGCGCAGCGAAGCAATCCAGACTGCCGCCGCAGACGCATCTCTGGATTGCTTCGCTGCGCTCGCAATGACGGAGTGAGACGGTTATGCTGTCGCCAGAAGAAGCAGCAAGGACGCGCCCATGCAATACCGCCAACTCGGCCGCAGCGGCCTGAAAGTGTCGCCGATCTGCTTGGGCACCATGATGTTCGGCGGGCCGACCGATGAAGCCACCTCAAAGCGGATCATCGCGAAGGCGCACGAGGCCGGGGTCAATTTCATCGACACCGCCGACGCCTATTCCAAGGGCGCATCCGAACAGGTCGTGGGACGCGCCATCGGCAACAACCGTCACGCCTGGGTGCTGGCCACGAAACTCGCCAATCCCATGGGCGACGATCCCAACCGTGTCGGCCTGTCGCGAC
The DNA here is from genome assembly GCF_023073015.1 of Bradyrhizobium sp. 87. Classification (NCBI taxonomy): domain Bacteria; kingdom Pseudomonadati; phylum Pseudomonadota; class Alphaproteobacteria; order Hyphomicrobiales; family Nitrobacteraceae; genus Bradyrhizobium; species Bradyrhizobium sp. 87. The sequence continues at coordinate 279,349 of NZ_JADPIQ010000128.1, read as the reverse complement.
GCTGGGTCTTGCAAGCGGCGGATGAGAGCCTGAAGCGGCTCGGCACCGACCACATCGACATCTATTATCTGCACAAGGAAGACCATTCGACGCCGCTGGAGGAGACGGTGCGCGCGATGGGCGATTTGATCCGCGCCGGCAAGGTGCGCTATTTCGGCGTCTCGAACTACCGCGCCTGGCGCGTCGCCGAAATCTGCAACATCTGCGACCGGCTCGGCATCGACCGGCCCGCGGTGAGCCAACCCTATTACAACGCCATGAATCGCATGCCCGAAGTCGAGCACTTCCCGGCCTGCTCCTATTACGGCCTCGGCATCGTGCCCTATAGCCCCCTGGCGCGCGGCGTGCTGACCGGCAAATACACGCCCGACGCGGCTCCCGACAAGGAGACGCGCGCGGGCCGCAATGACACCCGCATGATGCAGACCGAATGGCGGCCGGAATCGCTCCAGCTGGCGCAGGAGATCAAGGCCCACGCCGAGAAAAATGGCATCACCGCAGGCCAGTTCGCGGTCGCCTGGGTGCTGAACTCCGCCTTTGTCTCCTCGATCGTTGCCGGCCCGCGCACCGAGGAGCAATGGGACGGCTATACCGGCGCGCTCGACTATCGCTTCACCGCCGAGGACGAGGCGCTGATCGACAGACTGGTCGTGCCGGGTCATCCCTCGACGCCAGGCTACAACGACCCGGCCTATCCGATTGAAGGACGTCGCGCGCGGACGGCCTGAGCCGGAGACAAGAATGGCCCTCGAAGATCGCTACGGCCTGCCGCTCTCTACCTCTTCGCCCAAGGCGGCGTCCGCTTATCGCGAAGGCGTCGACCTCATGCTCGCGGGCTGGACCGGCACGGCGGAAACCTTGGAGTGCGCGATTGCGGCCGATCCGGATTTTGCGCTGGCCCATATCGCCCGCGCCCGCCTGCATGGCTTCTATCAGCAAGGCGATCTGGCACGGCAGAAGGCGGCACTCGCCCGTGAGCTCGTGGCGACACGCGGCACGGAACGCGAGCGTTCGCATGTCGAGACGCTGGCGCTTTCAATTGAGGGCCGGCTGCCCGAGGCAATCGCGGCGACGATGAAGCACGTCGAGGCGTGGCCGCGCGATGCATTGGTGCTGTCGCTGCCGCTCGGCGCCTTCGGCCTGTTCGCGTTCTCCGGCATGGCCGATCACGACCGCGCCCGGCAGGAGCTGTGCGAGCGCGTCGCGCATGACTATGGCGAGGATTGGTGGTTCCTCACCATGTACGGCTGGGCGATGACCGAGAACGGCAATGTCAGTCGCGGCCGCGGTGTCACCGAGCGCGGCTTCGAGCTGCGCCGGCAGAATGCCCATGCCGTGCACGCCGTGCTGCATGCGATGTTCGAGGACGGTTCGATCGAAGCGGCCGACCGGCTCGTCGACGACTGGATCCCCTGTTACGACCGCGCCGGGATCTTGCACGGCCACATCCGCTGGCATCAGGCGCTCGGCGCGCTGGAGCATGGCGATGCCGCGCGGGCGCTCGCGATCTATGCCGATGTGCTGCAGCCAAAGGCCACACAGGCGCCGCCGCTCAATCTCGTCACCGACGGTGCGTCACTGCTCTGGCGCCTGTCGGCTTACGGCCACGTCGTGCCGAGAGCGCTCTGGGTCGAAGCCGATGCCACCGCGCAAAGACTGTTTCCGAAATCGAGCCTGCCCTTCGCCGATATCCACATGGCACTGTTCGCAGCCGCAACGCAAAATCGCGAGGCGCTTGTCGCGCGGTTGACCGCGATCGAGCAGCGGCTCGCCGATGGCAAGCTGCCGGCCGGCCCCGTCGTGCCGGCGGTCTGCCGCGCGCTGGCAGCCTTTGCGGACGAGGATTACGCGGCATGCGTGCAAATGCTCGCGCCGGTCCTCGACGAGGTCGTGCGTCTCGGCGGCAGCCACGCCCAGCGCGAGTTGATCGAGGACACTTTTGTCGTTGCCCTCATGCGCAGCGGCGACCTGCCGCGCGCCCGCGCCCTGCTCGACGCCCGCCTGCACCGCCGCCCATCCTTGCGCGATACGCGCTGGCGGGCGGCTATGGGGTAGCCCGCCACGAAAAAAACACCGGCCTGACGGCAAGTGCTGGCCGGGAATGGGTTGGGCGATATGGGCGAATTGCCGTTGGGGTGGCGCGGTGGTATTTCAGACGAGTCCGGCAGAACAAACGGGATCGCAACCAATTTACGGTTCGCTGGTTATCCGACGGGACTTTTCGGTCGTTCCCTGGCATGTGAGCCTTCCGATGCGCCTCTGCCGCCCCATCCTCGCTGCTGCCCTCGTCGCCACCTTGGTCCTCTTGGCAAGCCCTTGTTTTGCCGAGTCTTCCGCGCCGATTCCCGTCAACAATCCGCCCGGGCAACAGACCGCCTTTATCGACTTGCTGGCGCTGATGTCCGGCCACTGCAAGACGTTGAAGGTTGCCGGCCGCACCTTCCCCTGCAAGACGGTCGCCTACGCTCATGGTGACAAGGGCCGGGTCAATTTCACGGTCGCGGTCGACGATCCCGCTGATGACAATCACGTCGTGTCGTTCTCCGGCGAGAACGGCAAGCGCGCCGACGACAATTCCTACGAGCTGCCGATCGACCGCATGCTGCTCAACTCCAAGGACCGCCCCAAGGTCGACGGGCTGCCGGTGCCGGCCGAGCAGACCTCCACCGGCCTCTGCCGCCAGACCGGCAATTTCGCCGCCAAGAAGGTGAACGACGTCACCTGCTCCGCGACCGACAGCGAGGGCCGGAAGTACGAACTCCTGTTCGTCTCCGACGGCACGCCGGTGAGCGTGCGCCGCATCAGGCAGTCGGCGCCGTCGATCCAGGATCCGTTCAAATAGCTCCATCCGTTACGTGAACGCCTTTCCAGCGTCGCGAAGAAGGCGAGATTGACGGAATTCCTGGGCACCGGCAGCGGTCGGCCGCGCTGCGCGGCATGAACATGCTGGTGATGTAGGGCATGCGGCAGGGAATGCAGATCGCATCCTCGAAGACGCCAGGGTCGAATTCAGATGGCCGCGCACCAGCTGTGTGTCGAAGCCGAGATTGCTCACCGACGAATTCGCGCGCATCGTCACCACCGATGACGTGATTGCGTCATTCGCGGCAGAGTGATGGCAGAGTTGCGATCACGCCGGTGATGCGACAATAGATCTCAAGAGACGCACGCAGCCGCGCGAACCGGACCAATGTAACTGCGTCGTTTCGACGCCCGCACTGGCCGGAACGTGCCGGATGACCATGTGTTGTCACACGACATTCAACCGGAGTGATGACATGAAGTATCTCTTTGTCGCGATGGCCGTCGGTGCTGCGGCGCTTGTCGGCGGATCCGCGGCGAACGCGGCCAATCATTCAAGTGCGAAACAGAACGCGCCAGCCGCCCAGTCAACCGATATCAGCGCGCAGCACAGGCACCACCATCACGGCTATCGCCATCACTGGCGTCCTCACCACCATCACGGATTTCATCGTCCGCACTACCGGAGCTACGGCTATTATCCGCGGCACCACGGCTATTACGGCGGTGGACCGTACGGATATTACGGCGGCGGCGGTCCCAGCGTGACGTTCGGCTTCGGCGGCAGCCGCTGGTAAGACGAAAGGCAGCAAGACGAAGGGCTCGCGAAACGCGGGCCTTTCTTTGCTCGTCAGCCTATTCCCGCAAGATTATCCCCGCCGTCTGTTGACCGCTCGCCAGCGCCGCTTCGACTGTACCCATGTCGGCTCCGCGATAGAGCGCCTCGCCGGAGAACAGCACCGGACCGTCGGCGCGCGCAAGGATCGTTTGCGCCTCGCGCGTTCGCGGCGTCGCCCAGGAATAAGCGCCGCGGGCGTAGGGATCGTGCGCCCAGTTTGTCGCGACCGCGATGACGAGTTCGCGTGCGAGGTCCTGGCCCGACAGGCCAAAGACGATCGCAAGCGAATCGAGCCCGGTATCGATCAGCGCTTGCGGGTCGAGACGCGACAGCGCTGCCGTGCGCGGGCCGCCGAACCATCCGGTCAGCACGGGATGCCGGTTCGGATATTGCGTCCACCACACCGGGATGGCCTGGTCGGACAAAAGGAAGGCCATGTCCGCGAGCTCTTCCTTGCGCTCACGCCACCATGGCCGCCTGAAGCGCAGCAGGATTTTTATCACGTTACCGAAGCCGATATCGTCGGCCGCCGCCGCCTTCGCGCGCGCGCGGCTCGGCAGCCCGATCTCGCGCAACAACGGCAACGGAACGGTGATGATCACGCGATCGCAGCCCTGCACGTCGCCGCCGACACAGCGAACGACGATCGCGCCGCCCTCCTCCTCGATCGCCGACACCACGCAGCCGAAGCGAAACGTCACGCCAAGCTTGCGGCACTCGGCTGCCAGGAAGTCGATCATCCCACCATAGCCGCCCTTGATGCGCGCCTGCGGAGAGTGCCCGCCAGCCATCCATTCCTCGCGCAGCGCCAGCGTGGAGGCGGACTCGGGATCGGCCGCATCATAGCCCTCAACCATTCGCTCGATCGAATGGCGCAGCCGCGCATGCTCATCCCCGGCAAAATGCCGGCGCAGGAAATCGGCGACAGTGAGGTCGTCGTTCAATTCCCGGACCACGGCGTGCAGCTCAGCCTGATGCGGATCGTGGCGATCCTCGCGCACGATGTCAGCGCCGTCAAAGCCCCATCGCTCGCCCTCGATCTCCTGTAGGGACAGCCCGGCTTCACGCAGCAACGCGCGCGTGACCGGCGCCTCGCCGTGGACGAATTCGGCGCCGCCGTCGGCGGGGTAGCCGAACTCCGAAGCAGGCAGCGGGTGGATGCGGCCGCCGCAGCGCTCGCGCGCCTCCAGGATTGTCACGGTCCTGCCCGCGCGCGCCAGCTCGCGCGCCGCCATCAGACCGGCCGCGCCGGCACCGACAATGACGATATGCTCGGATGTTGCCGACATCTCGGTGCTGTTACTTGCCCACGGCCTGCGGATCGTTCTGGATCAGATAACGCAGCAGCAGGACGCCGCCACCGAGATCCCGCGTGCTCTCCAGCGTCATCGCGCTCAGCGGTGCGCGCCGGTCGCCGTCCGAGTCCGTGGAATCGAACACGAAGGGCGCGCCCTTGGCACCGTCGATCGCGGGACTGAGGATCAGGTTGAACTCGTCGATCAGGCCGGCACGCAGGAACGCGCCGTTGGCGACACCGCCGCCCTCCACCAGCAGGCGCTTCACGCCGAGCTCGCGGTTGAGGATGTCCAGCGTCAGCGCGAGGTCGATCTCGGACTTGCCGGCAAAGATATAGGACACGCCCTCGCCGCGGAGCCCCGCGAGATGCGAATCGGCGACGCTCTCGGTCAACACGACGACGATCGGATCGCCGCCGATATCGGAGCGGCCCCAGCCGATCTTGCCCTGCGCATCGAGCACGACGCCATAGGTTTTCGCGTCGCGTCGCACAAACCAGTTTTCGCGCGGAAATTTCGCGTCCGCCGTCGTGGGATAGGCATCGCCCTTGGCGAACTCCGAGCCGGTGATGCGGCCGATCACCCAGGCGTCGCCGCCGAGCTCGTCGTGGATCTTCTCGAACCAGTCCGTTCCTGCCCCCTTCGGGCGCCAGCGGCTCGGATGGGTGCGGCCGTCCAGACTCGAATGCATCAGGCAGATGACGTAAGGCTTCATGCGTATCTCCGGGCCGCGCTCAGGCAGCCGGCTCATTGCCCTTCTCATTCCCCGTGGCGCGATCGTTCACGATCAAAGCGAGGGGATTGAGCTTTGGCGGCGCGATGAGTTTCAGCGTGTTGGTGTCGCGATGGTTGAACGGCGCGCCGTGCACGAACAACTCGGTCTGGATCAGATAGGTCCAACTGCCGTCGTCGTTGAAGGTGATGTCGCAGCGGTAAGCATCGGTGCGGAACGCTTGTTCCAGAAAATCAGTCGAGCAGATCCCGTAAGCGGTGTCGCCGCGCTTGGCGGTCACGGAGATCTCCTTGTCGCCCGGCCCGGCCTTGCCCGACGCCAGCAGCACCTGCCCGCGCGGAATCGCCAGCGTCTGCATGATCAACCCGGTCGCGGGCTCCCACAACCAGTAGCCGACCTGGTCGTGGAAGGTGATGTCTTCCTCGGGCGTGTTGATGTGGATGTGATACCGCAGCCCATAGAGCAGCTGCGGCCCGTTGGCCTGCGGATCGATCGGGTCCATCCGGATGCGCTCGATGAAGGTCCGCCGCTCCGGCCCCTCGGCCTTCGGATTGATGTCGATACCCTTGTCGGCCTGCCAGACACCGGCGAGACGGCGGAGCGGGCCGAGATTGGCAAGTCCGTCGGGCGAGACGTCCTCGGGCTCGGTGAAGATATCGGCGGGAAGGGGGAGCATGGGTGTCCTCGCGTCGTTGCGAGGCAGCAATAGCATGAGAGCGCGGGCGTGGCTCGTTCTCCAGCCTCACAATCGCGAATGGACATAGGCGCCACGCGCAGACGATGCATGACGCGAAGCGGAGCCGAACCTCCTCAGTTCGGCTCCGTCGCCAGGACGCTTAGTGGCGGTGGTCCCGGACGATGGGTTGATTGCGATGGTCGCCCACGATGGGCTGGTCGCGATGGTCGCAGACGATGCGTCGTCGCGCTCGAGGGTGTAACCACGTCGCCAATGCGATCGCTGGATGGAGTTGTGCATGGAGTTCTGCCTTTCGCTTGGTGGATCACTGCGAGCTACCTGACAACAAGGTAGATTTTGCAATCGACGTCGAATCTGCCGCAGTTTTAATCAGACACCCGAGCGTCGGGCTTATGCAGCCAAGGCGTTGACGTTCCGTAATTCGTGAAAATCATGGCAGCTGCCCAGGAGAGCGTCATAAGCATTTGTGTTCGGTGTTCCCGTTTGCGCCACGGAATCACGATGATAAGATCACCTCAGGATTGTGAAATACACCATAGGCGACGAAGCCACTCCTAAACTAGCGTTCACGTGACGTCCGTTATTTTCAAGTGAGTGGTTTGGAATGCAGCAGGCTTCGGTCGAGAAGTTCTCGGACCTCATCGGCAGTGTCTATGATTGTGTGATCGCGCCGGAAGGCTGGACCGAAGTTCTAGATCAGATCTGCGCCCAGTTCGGCTTTGCCACCGGCGCGCTCTCGGTCGCCAGCCTCACCAACATGAAGGCCGTCGTCAATGCGGTCTCCGGGTCCGACCTGGCCCAGATGGCCCAGAACGGGGTCGGCTACGGCCCCGACATCATCGAGCTCTGGGGCGGCGCCGAACGCATTCGGCAATACCCGCTCGGCGAGCCGGTCGTTCAATCCCAAGCCGTCCGGCCGGACGTTATTTCCAGCAACCGCTACTATCGCGAATGGGCCATGCCCAGGGGCCTGTTCGACGCCGTTGCCGTCGGCCTCGTTCGCGACAGGACGATGGTTGGAAATGCGATATTCAGCCAGCATGAGTCGGCAGGCCGGATCGACGATGCGCAGGTCGACGGATTGCGCCTTCTGGCGCCTCACATCCGCCGCGCCGTGACGATCAGCAATCTGTTCGACATGAAGGCGGTGGAAGCCAACACATTCGCGGCGACGGTGGAGGCCCTGACGGTGGGCGTCGTCCTGGCCGACGAGGATTCGAAGATCGTTCACACCAACGCCGCAGCCGCGGCGATGCTCGCGGCCGGCGATCCGATCGTGGCAAGGCATGGCAGGATCGCGGTTCAATCCGCGGCGAGCACGGCCACATTGCAATCAGCCGTCGCGCAGGCGGCAAAGGACGAGGCGACGCTCGGGCAAAAAGGCATCGGCATCCCGATCCCTCGCCAAAGCGGTGAGCCTCTCGTCATCCACGTTCTGCCGCTGCGACGCAGCCACACACGATCCGGTCTGATCCAGAGCGCCGCTGCCGCCGTGTTCGTGACGTCAGCCTCCGGGCCGCCGCGATTGCTTCACGATGCGCTCAACCAGCTCTATGACCTGACGCCGGCCGAGATTCGCATCTTCGAGCTCATCTGCGAGGGACACACACGAGACGCAATCTCGGCCTTGCTCCGCGTTTCCGTCAGCACCGTGAAGAGCCATCTCATTCACGTCTTCGAAAAGACGGGCTGCCGGCGCCAGGTCGATCTGGTCAGGCTCGCGAAATCGCTGACGTTCCCGGTGTAACAGAAGACCGCGCTCAAGCCGCTTCCGACGTTGATCGCGCACGCTGCTCGAGCACGCCGATCGTCGAGACCAAATTGTCGCGTCGCGCGCGAAGATTCAGCGCAAGAAGCGGATAGGTCGGCTGAAGCACGTCAAACACCCCTGCTCTCGCCTCTTCCTCGAGAATGTCGGTGTTGATGAGTCTAACGCGCCACCACAAATCGGCGACCAACGCATCGAGCCGGAGTTCGCCGGCAGCACCAGAACGGGACATTTCTTGCATCACTTGCCTCAACCTGAAACGGCCTCTCTTCCAAGGCCAGACTTTGGTCCTGGCTGAGCAAGCAGAGTGCCAGCAACGGCGGGCGCGATCTGGTTCCGGAACGGATTGCTGCGCGAGCCGGCTGGTCAAGGCTTGGCGCTCAAGGCTTGGCGCTGGGCAAGATGTTGCCCGTGGAGAGCGAAAATGGTGCCCAGGGGCGGAATCGAACCACCGACACTGCGATTTTCAGTCGCATGCTCTACCAACTGAGCTACCTGGGCGTGCTCCAAAGAGGGGCCAAAGCCCATCGAGCGGGCGGTTTATAGTGGGCTGAAGGCTGCCTGTCCACCCACGCTTCGCCGATGGCTTCGCGGGGCGTGGCCCGGCTGTGCACAAGGCAGGACGTGGCTCGGAGGCAACGCCGCGTAGCGGTGCATCTACAATTTAAATGCTTGATAGAACAGGGTTATTCCTCTCCGTCTGCCTCGTCATCCCGGCCGGGAATGACATAGGAGCCTTTCAGCCAGCGGTTCAGATCGACGTCGCGGCAGCGCGAGGAGCAGAACGGGCGGGTGGCCTCGGACTGCGGCTTGCCGCAGATCGGACAGGTTTTGAGGGGGCTTGCGGGCTTTTTCACCTGGTCGTCCATAGGGTGCTCAGCTTACACGAGGTGAGAGAGTTCAAGAGCCCGTCGCCAAAGGGGTTCCTCCGGCGGAAGCGCAGGCGTCCCGGCCAGATTTCCGCGGGGCAATTCTACTGTGCATGGGGTTGTTTTCGCGATTTTTGCAGGAGCGGCTTTTCGGCTCAGACGGCGGTGGCGTTGAGCCAGCCGAAGCGGATCGGGAAACCTTCGCCGCCCAGCAGCGTGGTGGTCTCGTAGAGCGGCAGGCCGACCACGTTGGTGTAGGACCCCACCATCTTGACCACGAAGGAGCCGGCGATGCCCTGCACCGCGTAGCCGCCGGCTTTGCCGCGCCATTCGCCGGAGCCGATATAGGCCTGAATGTCGTCCTCCGAGAGGCGCTTGAAGCGGACGCGGGTCTCGACCAGGCGCTGGCGGAAGGCCTCGCGCGGCGTCACCAGGGTGATCGCGGTGTAGACGCGGTGGTTGCGACCCGACAGCAGCCGCAGGCACTGCGCGGCCTCGTCGACGAGGTTGGCTTTGGGCAAGATGCGGCGGCCGACCGCCACCACCGTGTCGGCGGAGAGGATGAAGGCGCCGCGCAGCTCGTCGTCAAGCTGCACCGATTTGAGCGCCGCATCCGCCTTGGCCCGCGCGAGCCGGTTGGCGCAGGCGCGCGGCAGCTCGCCCCGCTTCGGCGTCTCGTCGACGTCGGCGGGCCGGAGCGCGTCCGGCTCGATGCCGGCCTGGTTGAGCAGCGACAGGCGCCGCGGCGAACCGGAGGCGAGAACGAATTTGGGGCGGCCGAGCATCAGGTGATTTGGGGAATGAAGCAGGGGGTGAATTGCGCGCGGAACCTATCGGACGGGGGCTGATTTCACAACCCGGGAACCCGGACTTTACTGATTCGACGGGTACAGGATGCGTGTGCCTGCAGTCTGTGACGCGGGTGTTACGGGCGCCGAATGCTACCCGTTCGCCGCGCCCACCTTCGAAAACCGCCGGCGGATGCGCAGCAGGAGCTGGTCGCAGACGTCGCGATAGGCAGCCAACTTCTGGTCGCGGCTGCCTTCCATGGTGGTGGGATCATGCGTCGGCCAATACTCGACGTCGGCGGCAAGCGTGCGGGTCAGCTCCAGCGCCTTGTGATGCGCCTCCGGCGACAGCGTGATGATCAGGTCGAAATTCAACCCCTCCCAATCCTCCAGTTCCTCGAAGGTCTGAGGCTTGTGGGCGGAGATGTCCTGGCCGAGCTCGGCCATCACGGACACCGCGAACGGATCGAGTTCGCCGCGCCTGGCGCCGGCCGATTTCACGTAGAGCCCTTGCGGAAACATGTGCCGCAGCAGGCTCTCGGCCATCGGCGAGCGCACGCTGTTCATGGCGCAAGCGAACAGCACCGATTGCGGATCGCGTGCGCGTGGCGGACCCGCCATCGCGCTTAACCCTTCCAGTGCAGAACGGTAATGAGCGTGAACAGCCGGCGCGAGGTCTCGAAATCGACCCGCACCTTGCCCTTCAGCCGCTCCTGCAGCGTGCGCGAGCCCTCGTCATGGATGCCGCGGCGGCCCATGTCGATGGCCTCGATCTTGTCCGGCGTCGCTGTGCGGATCGCCTGATAGTAGCTGTCGCAGATCATGAAATAGTCCTTCACGATCCGCCGGAACGGCGTCAGCGACAACAGATGCGCGACCACGGGCGTGCCGTCCTCGCGACGGATGTCGAACATCAGCCGGCTGCCGGTGATCCCGATATGCAGCGTGAACGGCCCCTTCCCGTCGGCGCCCTCCGGCGCGAACAGGTTCTGCTCGATCAAATCGTAGATCGCGATCGCGCGCTCATGCTCGATGTCAGGCCCGGAACGGCCGATCGAGTCCTCGTCGAGCGTGACGCCGACGATGCGATTGGTCGAGTCGTCCTGTTCGGGCGGCTGGGTCATGACAAATTGAGGCGCAATCCAATCGAGCGCGAATGGGCATCTAGCCCCTCCGCCTTGCCGAGAATCATCGCGGCTGGTCCCAGCGCACGCAGCTGATCCGGGCCGCATTTCAGGATCGAGGTGCGCTTGAGGAAATCGTGCACCGAGAGCCCCGACGAGAATCGTGCCGAGCGCGCCGTCGGCAGCACATGGTTGGAGCCGCCGACATAGTCCCCGATCGCCTCCGGCGTATGCGGCCCGAGGAACACGGCGCCGGCGTTGCGGATTTTTGCGGCGAGCGCGTCGGGATCTTGCGTCATGATCTCGAGATGTTCGGCGGCAATCGCATCCGCGAGCGGAATGGCGTCGTTGAGGTTCTTCACCATGATGATGGCGCCGAAATCGGCCCACGAGGCGCTGGCGATTACGGCGCGCGGCAGCGTCTTCAACTGCGCCTCGACGGCTTTTTCGACATCGGCGGCAAGGCGCGCGGAATCGGTAATCAGGATCGACTGCGCGCTGGCATCGTGCTCAGCCTGGGCCAGCAGGTCGGCGGCAATCCAGTCGGCATTGCCGGTGTCATCGGCGATGACGAGCACCTCGGAGGGACCCGCGATCATGTCGATGCCGACCTTGCCGAAGACCAGCCGCTTTGCCGCGGCGACATATGCATTGCCGGGGCCGACGATCTTGGCGACGGGCGCGATCGTCGCGGTGCCATGGGCGAGCGCGGCCACCGCCTGCGCACCGCCGACGCGATAGATCTCGGTGACGCCACCAAGCTTTGCCGCCGCCAGCACCAGCGGATTGAGCTTGCCGTCGGGCGAGGGCACCACCATGACGAGACGCGTCACGCCGGCGACCTTTGCCGGCACCGCATTCATCAGCACCGAGGACGGATAGGCCGCGGTGCCGCCGGGCACGTAGAGGCCGGCGGATTCGATCGCGGTGTAGCGCCAGCCGAGCTCGACGCCGAGCTGATCGGTGAAGCGCTCGTCCTTCGGCAGTTGGCGGCGGTGATAGGTCTCGATGCGATCGCGCGCGAGCTTGAGCGCATCCAGCGTCGCTGCATCACAGGCTTTCACCGCGGCCTCGATCTCGGCGGCGGTGACGCGCAGGTCGGATGCATCGAGCGTCAACCGGTCGAACTTTGCCGTGGCCTCGAGCAAGGCGGCATCGCCCCGCTTCGCCACGTCGTCGACGATGGCACGCGCGGCCGCCTCGACATCGGCCGAGGCCTCGCGCTTGGCGGCGAGGAAGGCCCCGAATCGCTGGTCAAAATCGGCGCTGCTGCGGTCGAGACGAACGGGCATCTTGGCTTCTAACTGGTTTTTGGGGGCGCGGTTTGGCTCACCAGGCCCCTGCTCAATGGCGCGGCGGGGAAGCTGCGTCAACCCTTGAGCCGGGCCGCTCCCCTCCGGCGTCGTCCTGGCGAAACCGGAAGGCGTGGCGTTGGCATGCCACCTCACCCCTCGCCTTCAGCCTCCAACCCAGTCCCCAGCTGATCCGCCCCCAGATCAGTCAGCTCGCATTCCAGGCATTCGACGTCGAGGCGGATGGCGCCGCCTTGGGCAAACAGCAGCAGGGCGCTCCCGCCGGGGGCGTCCTGGCCGTGGAATTCGATGCCGACAAGGTCCAGGACAGTGTCCGGCGCGTCGAGGTCGATGTCGCGCGACTTGCAGGCGAGCACGCGGTCGAACCGGAGAGCCGCCACCAGCCTGCGCGGCTCGGCTTCGCCGTCCAGCGTCTGCTCCCAGTCCAACCGGCTCATGCCGACGACCAGCCGCTTTTCACTTTGCCGCCAGATGATGTCCGAGGGCTGCACGCGGGCGTCCTGGACGTGGGCCGAGATTACGGAGAGGTCGTCGGCGTCGAGTGCGATCAGTTTGAGCTGGGGAGACATCGACGGCGCTTTCTCCTTCGGGCGGATAGGGCTCAACGCGCGCGGGCGGCGAAATTTCCCTAGAACTAATGCCCTACGGGACTAGAGGCTATTGATATCCTCCATCTCCAGCACCTTTCGCGGATACCCCTCCCGCGCAACCCGGATCATGGCGCGGCCGATCTGCTCGGTCGAGGTAACGAGCCGCGGCGAGAGCCGGCGCAGCACCGACCACAGCGGCCAACTTGCTGCATACACGGCCTGCACCCACGCAGTCTTGGAGCGGGCACCGTGGAGCGGTTGGATCGCACCGGGCCGGAACATGTAGGCCGCCTTGAATGGCAGCTTGAGCAGGTCGTTCTCGGTCTTGCCCTTGATCCGCGCCCACATCCGCGAACCCTGCTCGGTGGAATCAGTGCCGGCGCCCGTGACATAGACGAATGTCATCTGCGGATTGAGCCGTGCCAGCGCGGTCGCCGCTGCGAGCGTGATGTCATAGGTCAGATGGCGGTAGCGCTCCTCGCTCATGCCGATCGAGGAGACGCCGAGGCAGAAGAAGCAGGCATCGAAGCCGGTGAGCTGCGCTTCGATCGCCGAGTAGTCCGTGAACTCGCCGTGTGTGATCTCGGTGAGCTTGGCGTGGCGCACGCCGGTCGGGCTGCGGCCGACCACGAGCACGCGATCGATGCGGGCATCGATCAGGCATTCGCGCAAGACGCCCTGCCCGACCATGCCGGTCGCGCCGAAGATGATGATCTGCATCGGGATCTCCCCGCAGCGCGCCTTCCGCGGCAGACTGACTAATGAAAGGCTGCAACCACCGGCTCACACGCGACTGGAACGTGTTCGCACCCGGCCGGTTCGAAATCAGATCGGTCCGCGCGTGGACTGAGGCCGCTCACCCCTTGAAGAACGCAAGCAGGTCCGCGTTGATGGTCTCGGCGTGCGTCGTCGGCATGCCGTGCGGGAAACCCTTGTAGGTCTTCAGCGTGCCGTTCTTCAAGAGCTTGGCCGACAGCGGCGCGGAATCGGCGAAGGGCACGATCTGGTCGTCGTCGCCGTGCATCACCAGCACCGGCACATTGATCTTCTTCAGATCCTCGGTGAAGTCGGTCTGCGAGAACGCGACGATGCCGTCGTAATGGGCTTTCGCGCCGCCCATCATGCCCTGGCGCCACCAGTTCTGGATCACCGCTTCCGACGGCTTTGCGCCGGGACGGTTGTAGCCATAGAAGGGGCCGGCCGCGATGTCGCGGTAGAAGCTGGCGCGGCCGGCAGCGAGCTGCACCTGGAAATCGTCGAACACGCTCTTGGGCAGGCCGCCGGGATTAGCCTCCGTCTTCAGCATCAGCGGCGGCACTGCGGAGAGGATCGCGGCCTTCGCCACCCGGCTCTCGCCATGGCGCGCGATGTAATGCACGACTTCGCCGCCGCCGGTGGAGTGGCCGACATGGATCGCGTTCTTGAGATCGAGATGGGCCGTCACGGCTGCGAGATCATCGGCATAATGATCCATGTCGTGGCCGTCGGCGACCTGCGACGAACGGCCATGGCCGCGACGGTCATGCGCGATGACGCGATAGCCGCGCGTGACGAAGAACATCATCTGCGCGTCCCAGTCGTCAGCCGACAGCGGCCAGCCGTGACTGAACACGATCGGCTGGCCACTTCCCCAGTCCTTGTAGAAGATCTCGACGCCGTCCTTGGTGGTGATGGTGGGCATTGCTAGGCTCCTTGTATGTTCAGGCGACCGCCATCGGCTTGAAGCGGCGCCAGGCGCCGATGGTGAACACCACGAAGAACACCAGCACGAGGCCCTGCACCACGGCGAACACCGGACCTCCGGGCGGCGCCGGCGCCACGGCGGGAGCGAGCGCGGCGAGCGCCGGCACCTTCAGGAACGACTGGATCACCAGCACGAAGACGTTGAAATAGAGCGAGATCATCGCGGTCACGATGTAGACCGGGCGCCACACCCCAGCGAGCTTCATGCCGTAGAGCGCGACGCAGGCGATCGCGAGCAGGACCAGCGAGATGATGCCGATGATATGCGACGGCAGCAGCTCCTTGAACGGAAACAGGAAGCCGGTGGCGCTGGTGAGGATCGTGAACGCTAAGAAAATCGTGGTGAGGCGCGGCATCGGCTTCGAGCCGAGCAGGCCGAACATCACGACAAGGCCGGCGGCGATGCCGATCAGGCTGATGATGACATGAACCAGCGTGAAGGCGGGCAAGCTCAACCCAAGAACCATGACATCTCTCCTACTCTCCATATTGAGGTCGGGATTGATATTACGGTCCTCATCGAATTGCCACACGCGCTGGCGTCACACATGCGTGCGCAGCCATGCGTCGTCGTGCGAATAGAAAACGCATGGCTGAATTATTTGCACCGCTGTCACAAACGACGGCAGTTGTAGCCCGGATGGAGCGAAGCGAAATCCGGGGCTACGAGTCGACGAAGTCGAATCGCGGTTCACACTTCCTTGGTGTCGAAGATCAACAGGTCGGCGCCGCCACTGGCGAATTTCGGCACGTCGGCACCGGTCGCCTTGCCTTCCGGGCTAGCGAATGCCGCCTGGATGTCGGCTGTGCTGTCGAAGGTGAGAATGGCGACGAGATGGATTCCGGAAGGTCCAGCGGGGGAGCCGACCGGCCCCTTGCTGATGGCGTACTTCTTCAAGCCTGGAAGTTTCTTGGCGAGCGGAATATGGGTCTCGGCATAGTATTTGTCGAAGGCCGCAGCATCCGTGGGCGTTTTATACAGCACGACGATTTCAGCCATTTAGTCCTCCCGTTAAGCGCTTCTTTGTCGATCCTCATGGTGAGGAGGCGCGCGAGCGCCCCTGCGGACTATGCTTGCGCATCGCCGCGCGAACCATGCAGGCCCGACTTTGGCAGCTGGGCCTTCATCCTTCGAGACGCGCGCAATGCGCGCTCCTCAGGATGAGGAGATAGTCACGCATCACACCGCAAGATGGCAAGCCTCATTCGACTTGCCATTTACTTGCCTTGTCCTTGACTAAAGCGCCGGTTTTGCGGCGTCGCCGAGGAAGCCGTGCAGGGAGGCCACGACCTGGGCGCCTTCGCCGATGGCGCCGCCGACGCGCTTGACCGAGCCGGAGCGGACGTCGCCGACGGCGTACACGCCGGGCACCGACGTCTCCAGCGGCGCAACCAGCCGGCCCTGGTTCTGCTCGGACTGCGCGCCTGTGACGACGAAGCCGCCGCGATCGAGCGTGATGCCGCAGCCGTCGAGCCAGCTGGTGGCGGGATCGGCGCCGACGAACAGGAAGAGATTGCGGATGTCGGCGAAATCCTCGTCGGCCGAGAGCCGGCTCTTCCAGCGGATGCGCCGCAGCAGCGAGGCCTCGTCGCCTTCGAGCGCCGTGATCTCGGTGTTGAACATCAGTTCGATGTTCGGCGTGGCTTCGATGCGCTCGATGAGATAGCGCGACATGCTGGCGCCGAGACCGCCGCCGCGGATGATCATCAGCACTTTTTTGGCGTGCCCCGACAGGAACACAGCGGCCTGCCCCGCCGAGTTTCCGGCGCCGACCAGCGCCACTTCCTCGCCGGCGCAGAGCTTCGCCTCGACCGGCGAGGCCCAATACCAGACGCCACGGCCTTCGAACTTGTCGAGGTTCTCGATCTCGGGCCGGCGATAGCGTGCGCCGCTTGCGACCACCACCGCGCGCGAATGCAGGGGATCGCAGCCGTCAAGCGCCACCGAGAACGCGCCGTCCTTGCGCGTGCAGTCGAGCGACTTCACCGTCACCGGGATCATGATTTCCGCGCCGAACTTTTGTGCCTGGTTGAAGGCGCGCGCGGTCAGGGCCTGGCCGGAAATGCCGGTCGGAAAGCCCAGATAGTTTTCGATGCGCGCGCTGGCGCCGGCCTGGCCGCCGAAGGCGCGGGTGTCGAGCACGGCGACGGAGAGGCCTTCGGACGCGGCATACACGGCCGTGGCGAGCCCGGCTGGCCCCGAGCCGACGATCGCGACGTCGTAGATACGGTCGTTGCGCGGACCGCCGATCATGCCGATCGCGCGCGCAAGCTCGGTTTCGCCGGGATTGCGCAGCACCGCACCATCGGGTGTGACGACCAGCGGCCAGTCGTCCGGCTTGGGCGAATAACGCGCGATGACGTCGGCGGCGTCGCGATCGCGCGCGGGATCGAGCAGATGATGCGGCTGGCCGTTGCGGGTGAGGAAGCCCTGCAACCGCACCACGCCTGCCGAATGCGACGGACCGATCAGCACCACGCCGCCGACGCCGCCCTGGAGCAGATTGACCCGGCGCAGGATCAGCGCGCGCATGATGCGCTCGCCGAGTTCGGCCTCGGCGACCAGCAGCGCGCGCAGCCGCTCCGGCGGCAACAGCAGCGTCTCGACATCGCCTTCGGCGCGGCCGTCGACCAGCGCCGGCCGTCCGGAGAGCTGGCTCAGCTCGGCCAAAAATTGCCCCGGCCCCTGATCGATCAACGGCGTGACATGGCCGAGGCCGTCGCGCTGGGTGATGGCGACGTGGCCCTTGAGCACGACGAACATGCCGGGTCCCGGCTTACCGGTCTCGAACAGGAATTCCCCATCGGCATAGTTGCGGACCTCGCCGAAATGCCTGACACGCCCGATCTCGGCTGGTGTCAGCGCCGGAAAGGTCTGTTCAGGGCGGGTGAACCGCGACATCTGCGCGTCACTCTCGGGTCGTTGCGATTCGTCCTGCCCCATTGCCACGTCCATGCACTCCAAAAATTCTAGTCGCCGGTCTTGCCGGCTATCTCGCCGGCGGCCCCCTCATCTAGGGAACCATCTTCATTCTGCGAGGGGTCGGTGCTTGCGGCGCGTTCGCGCGCCTGCATCTTCCGCCGCTTCAGGTTTTCGCGCAGCGCCGATTTGAGCCGGTCGTCGCGGAACGCCCTCGCCTGTCTGGAGTCCTGCTTCGTGCTCTTGTCGTTCTCGTCTGCCATCACCGGTCCATTACAGCGATCGGCGATAACATGCCCGAGGAATAAGGCGGCTCAAGAGGCCCGCGCGATCCGATCGTGCGAAAATCGAAATGGATCGAATCCGGCGTATCGGGCAACTGGCCAGTTGGGTGGGGATATCGGAACCTATTCCGCGGAAAGTCGGCCGTTTCGCGCCAGAACAGGCATTTTGGCCCCGATATCGACCCGTTTTTATCGCTTTGGCGGAGCTAGCAAGCTTGCACAGGAGGGGGCCTTGTGGCAGATATCGGCCCGCTTGGTAGGCCCCTCGTGGCGGCCGATTCTTATCCCAGCACATGCTGCCGTAGCTCAGTGGTAGAGCACTCCATTGGTAATGGAGAGGTCGACAGTTCAATCCTGTCTGGCAGCACCATTCCCTCGCTCAAATCACACATGAAACAGCCTTCTCGCGGCATGAGATGCCCGAGTTTTGCTTCTACCTTGACCCTCCTCTGTGAAGAGGCGCAGGGAAGACCGGGTGCCGGCTTAGCACCCGCGGTCCGCTGCGCGAAAATGTAGCGCAAAAAGACCGCACAGCAGCATACAGGTGACGCCGAACACTCGGCCTTCCCTGCGCAGTGGGTTGACGGCTTATGCCGCGCTCTCCCCGGCGACGAGTTCCTTTTTGTCACCGTCGCCTTGCGAATTGACGATGCATTGAGACCCGGTTGAGCCTCGATCCATCTCCGCAAGGCTTGACCGTAGCAACGACGGCCAGGACCACACGATTTTGCCGTACGCAGCGATCCGGCTTCGCCAAGAGGCTCGCCGGACACAGGCGCCGTTCGTCCGCACGCAACAGGACCTCACGAGGTTCATCTCGCCCTGGTTCCGCCTTCGCGTGCCCGACACTGCCGCGTCCACCGCCCCCCGACCCACGCACGTTACGACGGACGATCGCCCCTCTCCCTGGACCGGGATGGCGGATTGATACTGCGATTCCGAATTTCGGTAAAGTGGAATATTTTTGTGGGGGAGGGTTGACGAGATTTTGCAGGAGAGAGGTGTTTTGCCCGACGGGTCAGATTTGCCTGCCTAGCGCGCGCCTAAGCACGTATATCGCCCAACCTATGGAAGGGGATACAAGCCGACGTCGAGCAGACTTCCGCTATGGGGCCAAAAGGGGAAGTGGACCTGCATGTAATGCAGTCTTCGGCGCAATCGATCCTTCTTCTGATAAGACGCCAGTTGCCGCGGTCATTCATCCTTACGTCCGCCGCGAGCAATCGTCGCCGCCTCCTGCAACGTAACGCCATGAACCAGCGGGTCTGCGTGGCGATGGACTAACTGCCATTCAGAACCGTCCTTGCGATAGATTTCCGTAACTCGGAGCGACCAGTCTTGTTTTGGTAAGCTCCCGACTTCGGCATATTGCCGCTCGACCATGACGAGAACGACCAGCTTGTCCGATGCATAGGTTTGCACGACCTCCAAGGTCGTCTCACCGTTCTTGAAAAACTGGGATAGCTTCGCCAAACGTTCAGGACTTGCGTCGAACCCGTGGCTAGTTGGGCCGCCGAATGGTTGCATTAACGTGAAGTCACTGGCGATGCGAACAAGGGCCAGCCAACGATCCATGTCCCCGCGCATGAAGGCCGCGTTTTTCGCAGCGGCGCGCTCGATAAGGTGAGCGACGTCGTCACTGGCAGCCACACTAGCGCAAAATCGAGGGGTCAACGATGCCGCAGCGACTGTCGTGATCGCGGACCGCCGTGACAGCGTTCCTGGCCAGTTTGCATGGTGTTTGGTCATTTCAGCTCCTGTGGCTAACGTTGCGCAATCCATGGAGCTTTCAGAGACATGAATCCAGTGATATAACCTCAGCAATATGCTGAACCACATTTCCTTGTCAAAAGTCGATCTTAACTTGCTGCTGGTCTTCCACACTGTGCTGGAGGAGAGCCACGTGGCGCGAGCGGCTAGCCGCTTGAACATCACCCCTTCTGCCGTAAGTCATTCACTTGGGCGGCTACGGCATCTATTTAATGACCCCCTGTTCTTACGGACGCCGAAGGGTGTTGTGCCGACGGAGCGTGCGCTGGAACTCGGCGAGCCAGTAGCAGATATCCTTTCTCGCGTAGGGCGCGTATTTGCTTCAGCTACGCCCTTCGACGCGACTACAAGTAGCCGCCGTTTTTCCATTGGCGCTCCTGATGCGATCATGGACACGGTGATGGGACCATTTGCGGGGCGGCTCAGGAGAAAGGCACCCCGTGCCGACCTGAGCTTGATCCATCTGATGCCAGGGAGGCATGCAAGCGCTGTGGAGCACCCTTGGCGGTCAAGCCTGGAGAAGCTGGAGAAGCGCGAAATCGACTTGGCCATCCTGCCCCTGGGCACAGTGCCAACCCGCTTCCAGGCAAGAAAGCTTTACGATGAGTGTTTCGTGGTCGCAATGCGCAAGGGAAACGGATTCGCCCGCGCACCAACGATTGCTGCATTCTGCAGAGCACAGCATCTTCTTGTGTCGCTCGACGGCGATCCGCGAGGTTTTGTCGACCAACTCCTGGAGAAGCGCGGCCTCCAGCGCCGCATTGTCCTGACCGTGCCCACCTTTATGATGGCACTCACGCAAATTTCAAACTCGGACTTGATAGCAACATTGCCGCGCCGTCTCGTCGAGAGATACGCGGCTCGTTTCGCGCTGCAATTGGTTGAGCTTCCTTTGAAGCGGAAGTCCGATGCAATCATGGCCATTACGACCAAGGCAGCAATGATGGATGCGGGCATTGCGTGGTTGACGGAAGAAATCGCCGCTGAGGTTGGCTCCCTCAGCTGAGGATGTCTCTTATATTCCTTAAAGCACATTTTAGGCCTGTGGGGCCTTAGCGAACCTCAACTTCCCCGCGACCGCCGCTTCGGGGTCACTTGCGGGCATCGCCCGAGCGAGAGCTCCAGTCAGTTTTGGCCAGGAATTGCATAGCATTGCTCGGTGACGAAGCATGATGGGTTTCGCAAGTGCTCTACCCATCCTACGCGAGCTGACTGGATCTACCGCCGACCACGTCGCCACGAGGCCCCGATCAGCCAGAACACGAACCGGACAAACAGGATCGCGGCCGTGATCTGGATCCAAAGGAAACCACCGAGTTCGCGCAAGACAATTTCGGCCTGAGCGCCCCAATAACCAGGAAGCGCATCGCCGACAGCTTCAATAGCGTGCGTGCCTGTTCGCAGGGCCCATCGGACCCACTCAGGCTTGTAAAAGAGCGTCGCGCCGAGCAGAATCCAAGTCAGAAAAGCAGTGCTGACTCTGAAGGAGTGCACCTTGGCGTGGTGCTTGAACGCCGCGAACCGTCCATTATCTCCGGCTTGAGCCATGTTAGTTTCCTATTCGAAGCCTACGGTGCCGGGGAGTTCGTAGGATGGGTACAGCGAAACGAAAATCCATGGAAGATTTGCGCGGTGACGAGACATGATGGGTTTCGCTTCGCTCTACCCATGCTACGCATGTCAACTCTCGTCACCCACCTGATGCCCCGCTAACCGATCGTCTGAACGGCGCAGCCGTCGGCATAGCTCGCGATTGATGTTTTGCAGGACGATCACATAGGTGTGGATATCGGCCTTGTAGCAAGCGTAGAGCTTCTGGGCGGTCAGCTCGTAAAGCACGGTCGGACTCTCCGCGACCACCGTGGCGGATCGATTTTGCATTTCAATCAGCGTCATCTCACCGAAGAAATCGCCGGGCTCCAGAACGGAAATCGGGATGACGTTGCCCGCATTCGCCCGCTTGCTCACCGCCAGCCGGCCGGATTTGACGATGAACAGCGAGCGTCCGGGCTCGCCCTCCGTCACGACGGTTGCTCCGGTATCAAATCGGCACTCAACCAGCATCGACATCAGGAGGTCGAGACTTTGATCCGGGATACCGCCGAAGAACGGTGTGGCGAGCAGGAATGCTCTCAGGTCGGGGACACTGACGGCCATCGCGCGAGGATAATCTTGACCGCCTTCCCGGGCAAGCGGAGCCGATACCAGCGGTAACGACGCCGAACGTGTTGGAACAAGGGGGTCAGCGAAAGTTTCGGAGCTCGTAGGCTGGGCGAAGCGAAGCGTGCCCACCAACCACCATTGATAGATAGATGGTGGGCACGGCGCTACGCGCCTTTGCCCACCCTACGCTTACGGCCGCGCAATGCTGCTATCGCGCAACGTCCGCCTTCTCCAGAGATCAACCATCACCTTGACGGTCGCCGCCAGCACAGCTGCGCAAAGCGCAGCCTTCGAGATCGTCTCCATCGTCCCCTCGATCAGCAGGCAATGGGCGACGCTGCCTGCGACGATGACGATCGCGAGGGGAATATGGACGATGCGCCACGTGCGCAACCGCAATCCCAGCCGCCGGCGCAGCAGAGCCAGGAGCGCAACAATGAAGATGGCCCACATGGCGGTCACGCCGAAGGGGGAGAACGGTGTCGGTGACGTATAAGTCAGGGCGTCGATCATGTCGGGCGGGCTGGTGATCCAGAGGCCGGCGACGTGGATCACCACCGCCAGAGCCAGCGTGCCGCCGATCCAGTGGTGGGCGCGCCGGCCGCGATAGGCCGACAGTCCCGGCAGATATCCGCCGATCAGCAGGGGCTGAGCGAGCACGAGACCGAGCGCAATGATGCCAGCGAAGCCGGCGAGGATGTAGACCGGGCCGCGCCATGTGAGCTGTTCGCTTCCCGCAGCGAGCGCGATCGGCACGCCGATGGCCAAGGCAAGGGCGATCCAGATCAGGGGCGCCCGGGCCGATCTCCGCCCCTTCATCTCCAATGCGATCAGGCCGGCTGCAGGACGAAGTGCGCCTCGAGGCTGGTTTCCTTTGCGCTCCGCATTATCGGCCGCAGGAAGACGGTTTTGAATTCACCGCTGTCATAGGCGAGGTGGCCATGCGGCTGGCCGAAGATGGGAATGATCTGCGGCATTTCGAGCCGGAACTTGCCGTCCTTGTCGGTGAGCGTGGCGCCATGACTCTGCGGCTCGTGCTCCTGGCCTTCGACCGTGTGCGCCCAGATCTGGATGCGCTGCCCGGCCAAGGGAGTCCCGTCGCCGGCGCGGCGCACGGTGCCGCTCATCCAGAAGCCACCCTTTCCGATCCGCTCCACGATCGCCGCGCCCTTGCGGTAGTTGTTCGCCCCGCCAGACATCGTCTCGGTCGGTGCGAGGCCGTCCGCGCGTGCAGGCAACAGCAGGCCGGGGACGCCGGTCGCCAAGAGCCCGGTTGCGAGGATCGAGCCGCCCGCGGCGAGGAGGCTCCGGCGATTGAGTACGACCGTGGTCATGTCGGTTCCTCCTGGCGAGCGTCCAAAGGCTCAGTGAGTGTACAAGAAAACGCGCCAGACGCACAGTTGGGCCGGGGGACGCAGCGGGTCGCGATGACGTTGTTGTGAACGGGGTGCAGGCCGCTCGCACATGCATCAGTGATCGTCTTCTTCCTTGACCAGCGTCAACAAGCGAAGCGTCAGGAACGTGAATACGGCGACCGTCACCGCGACATCAAAAGCGCCGAGCCCGACGGAGACGCCGATGGCGCCGGTCGCCCAGAGGCTCGCGGCCGTCGCGGTCCCCTGCACCGAATTCCCCTGCTTGAGAATTGCGCCACCGCCGATGAAGCCGATGCCGGTGATGAGGCCCTCGATCACCTTCGCCATTCCGTCAGGCGAATGCACGAGCAGGCTTTCGCTGGCCTGCACGAAGCCGCAGCTTGCCATTGCGACCAGTGGAAAGGTGCGCAAGCCCGCGCTTCGCGCCCGCTTCTCGCGGTCCCAGCCAATGGGAACGGCGAGTGCGAAGGCCGCAGCCAGCGCAACGACATGAACACCAATGTTGAATCTGTCCAAAGAAAGCCCCCGAAATGAAAATCGTCGCCGTTGATCAAACCGGCCGGCAACGCGGCAATGCGGCCCGCGGTTTCCATACAGGCGAATTTGCCGCATGCAGCGCAGCGATGGCCCCGTCTCCGCGCGATGGAGCCGCCGGCGCAGCACCATGATCGTTTCGGCTGGTATTCCTGCGACCGGCTCCTACATGTCGAGTCCACGTTACCACCGCACGCTCCATCCGGACCCTTCCATGATCCCCTTCTCCGTGCTCGACCTCGCGCCCATCCGCCAAGGCGGCGATGCGTCACAAGCGTTCCGCAATTCGCTCGATCTCGCGCAGCATGCGGAGGGCTGGGGATACAAGCGGTTCTGGCTGGCCGAGCATCACAACATGACGGGGATCGCGAGCGCGGCGACGTCGGTGGTGATCGGGCATATCGCGGGCGGGACGAAGACGATCCGGGTCGGGTCCGGCGGGATCATGCTGCCGAACCATTCGCCGCTCGTCATCGCCGAGCAGTTCGGCACGCTGGCTTCGCTCTATCCCGGGCGGATCGATCTCGGGCTCGGGCGGGCACCGGGCACCGACCAATTTACCGCACGCGCCCTGCGGCGCGACCTCGCGACGAGTTCGGAAAACTTTCCGCAGGACGTGCTGGAGTTGCAGGCGCTGCTCGGCGACGTGCAGCCGAACCAGGCCATCCGGGCCGTGCCGGGCATGGGGACGAAGGTGCCGCTGTGGATCCTGGGATCCAGCACCTTTGGCGCGCAGCTCGCAGGGATGCTCGGCCTGCCGTTCGCGTTCGCTTCACACTTCGCACCGCAAATGATGATGCCGGCGCTGCGGGAGTATCGGGCGCGGTTCGAACCCTCGACGCAGCTCGACAAGCCCTATGCGATGGTCGGCGTCAACGTGTTCGCCGCCGACAGCGACGCGGACGCGCAGCGCATGTTCTCCTCGCTGCAGCAGCAGTTCATCAATCTGCGCCGCGGCACGCCCGGCCCGCTGCCGCCGCCGGTCGACGACATGGACGCGCTGTGGTCGCCAGCCGAGAAGGCGATGGTCGGCCAGTCGCTGTCGTGCTCGGCGGTCGGCACGCCTGACATGGTCGAAGCGAAGCTGAAGGCGCTGATCGCCGACACCGGCGCGGACGAGCTGATGACGACGGGGCAGATCTACGACCACGCCGCACGGCTGCGCTCGTTCGAGATCGCAGCCGGGGTAAGGGACCGGTTGGCGGGGTGAGCGGGTGCGATTGTTGCGACGGTGAAGCTGCGCTCGTGGCAGGCCGTGAGCGCCCTAATCCGGAAAGCCGAACAGCTTGGCCGGATTGTGCACCAGGATCTTCTCCAGCGTCGACTGGTCGGGCGCGTAGCGGTACATCAACTCCAGCAGATCGGCGTCGTTGGGCGGCTGCTTGACCGAGACCGGGTGCGGCCAGTCGCTGGCCCAGACGCAGCGGTCGACTGCTGCCTCGATATAGGCACGCGCGATCGGGATGACGTCGTCGTAGGGCGGCCCGAGCTTCGAGGACTTCTCGCCGAGCGACAGCATCACCCAGAAATTGCCCTTGCCGAGCAGCTCCAGCATCTTGCGCAGGTTCGGATCGTTCCTGCCGGCTTCAGGATCGGGCCGTGCCATGTGGTCGATCAGCACGGGCACGTCGAGATTCTCGTATTTGGCGACGCTGGAGACGATGCCGTCCTTCTCGGGCTGGATCTTGACGTACCAGCCGAGCTCGCGGATGCGCGCAATCGCGCGGGCAAAATCGGCATCCGACAGCACAGCGCCGAGCTCCTGGCGGAAGCTGAAGCGCGCGCCGCGGACCCCAGCATCATGCAGCTTGGCAAGATACGAATCGTTCGCCTCGGCGAACACCAGCGCGTTGGCGCAGCCGCGATAGTTCGGGCCCATCGCGGCGAGACCGTCGAGCACGACGGCATGGTCGGCGCCATACGTCGTGGTCTGCACGATGATGCCGCGCTCGATGCCGAGCGTCTTGTGCACGCGCAGCGCCGCCTCCCAGGTCGCGGTCGGCATCCGATAGGCAGCACCGGGACGCTCCGGATATTTGTCGAGGGGGCCGAGCACGTGAAACTGGCTGTCGAGGGATTTGGGCGGCGGCCCCTTGACCGGGCGGCGCGGGTTCGGGTCGAACGGAAGATAGGTCGGCATGCGCAAAACTCCCTCAGTCGATTACGGCGGTGAAGTCGCACTGCACCAGCGCGCCGCCGTCCATGTTGTCCATCGGCAGCGCGTGGCGCGCCGGGCGCGAATGCTCGTCCGGAAACATCTTCAGCCACTCGACATTGACCGGGCCGCGCTGCGTACGGTCCTTCAGCCACACCGTCATCTTGATGATGTCGTCGGTGGTGCCGCCGGCAGCCTCGACCGTCGCCTTCATATGCGCGAACATGTTGGCACATTGCGCCTCCAGGCTCTCGGGCATCGCACCAGTCGCATCGCGGCCGAGAATGACGCCCGACATCACGAGATTGCCGATGCGGCAGGCGTTCGGAATCGGGTTGGCATGCTTGAAGCCGCCGATATGGATGCTCTTGCGCCGCGTGTGACCGGTCATGATGCGCTCCCTTTCATGTGTTGATTCAGACGAACTGGCACGACACCGAGCCGAACGCGCCATAATCGGCATGAAACGTGTCGCCGCGGCGAATGTCGACCGGACGCGTGAACGATCCCGCCAGCACCACCTCGCCGGCGGCCAGATGCTCGTCATGCGGCGCGAGGCGGTTGGCGAGCCAGGCAATGCCGTTGGCGGGATGGTTGAGCACGCCGGCGGCAAGCCCGGTTTCCTCGACCTCGCCGTTGCGGAACAACAGCGCGCCTATCCAGCGCATGTCCGCGTCCATCGGACGGAAAGGCCGGCCGCCAAGCACCAGCGCGGCGTTCGCCGCGTTGTCCGAGATCGTGTCCATGACCTTTCGCGCCTTGCCCGTTTCGGGATCGACGCGGTGCATGCGCGTCTCCAGGATCTCCAGCGCCGGGGTGACGTAGTCGGTGGCGTTGAGCACGTCGAAGATGGTGCAATCGGGCCCGCGCAGCGGCGCCTTCAGCACGAAGGCGAGCTCGACCTCGATTCGCGGCGCCTGGAAGCGGTCGAACGGAATCGGCGTGGCGTCGGCATAGAACATGTCGGCGAACAGCACGCCGTAATCGGGTTCGGAAATGCCGACCGCGTTCTGCATCGCTTTCGAGGTCAGGCCGATCTTGTGGCCCTTGATGACCCGGCCGCGTCCGAGCTGGAGTCTGGTCCAGGCGCGCTGAACGGCATAGGCATCCTCGATGCTGAAATCGGGATGGTCTTTCGAAAACATCGTGATCAGCGTCTTGGTGCGTTCGGCTTCGTCGAGCCGCGTGGCAAGACGTTCGATCGTGGCAGTATCCAGCATGACCTATTGCTCCGCCGCGACGGTGTTGCGCAGCACGCCGATGCGGCTGGATTCGACCTCGACGACGTCACCGACTTTGAGCCAGCGCGGCGGGTCGAAGCGGGCGCCGGCGCCGGTCGGCGTGCCCGTCACGATCATGTCGCCGGGCTTGAGGGTTGCGAAGGTCGAGAGATAGGAGATCAGGAAATCGAACGGGAACATCAGCCGCTCGGTGGTGTCCTGCTGCCGCACCTCGCCGTTGACGCGCGTGACGATGTCATGAGGCCCGCGCGGATCGAGCTCGTCCGCGGTGACGATCCACGGACCGATGCTGCCGGAGCGGTCGAAATTCTTGCCCTGCGTGACGTTGAACTTGCCGTGGCGGAGCCAGTCGCGGATCGTGCCCTCGTTGCACAGCGTCATGCCGAAGATGTGCGCCCAGGCCTTTTCGCGCGGAATGTGGCGGCCGCCCTGGCCAATCACGATGACGAGCTCGCCTTCATAGTCGAGCTGCTCGGAGACGTGAGGCTTCTCCAGCGGCTGGCCTGAGCCCGTCATCGAGGACATGCTGCGCACGAACAGACTGGGATATTTGGGCAGGTCAGAGCTGTCCTTATACTCCGCATTGCGCTCGGCGTAATTGACTCCGATGCACCAGAGCTTTTCCGGCGCCAGCACCGGCGGAAGCAGCACGAGCTCTTCCAGCGCGTAGTCCGGCTTTTGTCCGGCGACGGCTTCCTGCGCGTCGGCCAGCGCGTTGGCTGCGATCAGCGCCCTGACATCGGAGAAGTCGCGGCCGATCCGCCGGGTCAGATCAACGACGCCGCCTTCCATGACGGCACCGTAGCGCGGCTCTCCGTCCACGAGATAGCTTAGGAGTCGCATGGTCGTTCTCCAATGGTCTTGGGGCGCGCGCGGGGGCGGCGCGCTCAGTCTTTCGATTTGGGAGTCTGGAACACGCCGTGCAGCGTCACGATCTCGCCGAGCCGGGCGTAGCGCGGCCCGCCGATGCGCGCGATCGGATCGAGCGCGACGGTTTCGACCTTGCCGTCGTTCACGAGGCCGTCGCGGAGGTGGAACATCACGACTTCGCCCACGATGAGACGGCTGCGGGCGTCGCCGAATTCGAGGCACTGCCGAAAGCGGCACTCCATCGCAACGGGTGCAACGCTGAGCCGCGGCACCTTGATGCGCTCGCTCGGGAGCGTCTCAAGGCCGAGCTCCGCGACCTCGCTGATCTCGGGCGGATGCTCGACCGATGAGTCGTGCACCGCCTGCATCAGCGGGGTATCGGCGATGTGGATCACGTATTCCTCGGTATCGAGGATGTTATGCGCGGTGTCCTTGTAGTCCGCGCCCTTGCGGCCGACGCTGATCGCGAGCATCGGCGGCTTCTGCGAGACGAAGGTGAAGGCGCTGAACGGCGCGAGGTTGAGCACGCCTGCGCGCGACAGGCTCGTCACCCAGGCGATCGGACGCGGCACCACGATGCCGGTCATCAGCCGGTAGATGCGCTCGGCGCCGAGCTCGCTGGGGTCGATCCGCATCGATCAATCCGCCTTGATGTTGGCCTTGCGCACGATCGGAATCCATTTGGCGTCCTCGCGCGCGAGATAGGCCTTGAATTCGTCGGGCGTCATCGCGACGGCTTCACCGCCGAGCTTCTCGAACTTGTCGACCACGGCGGGGTCCTTCAGGATCGCGGTCAGTGCCTCGTGCAGCTTGTCGATCACGGGCGCCGGCGTGCCTGCCGGTGCGAACAGGCCGGTGAAGGTCTGGCCGTCAAAATCCTTGTAACCAAGCTCGGCGAAGGTCGGCACGTCGGGCAGCGACTTCAGGCGGTGCGGGCTGGTGACGGCCAGCGCCCGGAACAGACCGGCCTTGATGTGCTGCAGGCTGACCGTGAGCTGGTCGAACGCGAACTGCACCTGCCCGCCCAAGAGATCGTTGACGGCAGGCGCATTGCCGCGATAATGCGCGGTGACCCATTGCAGGTCGAGGCTGGACTGCATCAGCTCGCTGAGCAGATGATTGGTGGTGCCGGGGCCGGGCGAGGCCATCGTCAGCTTGCCCGGCTCGCGCTTGGCGAGGTCGATGAATTCCTTGAAGGTGGTCGCCTGCACCGACGGATGCACCTCGAGCACCAACGACGTCATCGAGATCGTCGTGATCGGCAGGAAGTCCTTCTTCCAATTGTAGGCGTCGCGCTTGTTGATTTCGGTCGCGAACAGCACCGGGCCGTTGGCGCCGACGAACAGCGTGTAGCCGTCGGGCGCGGATTTCGCGAACGCCTCGCCCGCGATCATGCCGCCGGCGCCCGCCTTGTTCTCGATGATGAAGGGCTGGCCGAGCTTTTCCTGGAGCTTGTCCGCGATGATGCGCGCGGCGCTATCGACATTGCCGCCGGCCGGATAGGGCACGATCAGCTTGACGTTGCGCGCCGGCCATTGCTGGCCCGACGCCGGTCCCGTCAACATCGCCGCTGCGGCAGCTAGGGCAATCCAGATTAATCGCATGTTAACCTCCCGGCGGCGCTTCCAATTTTACGTCGATTTGCCTGACGTCGTACACGGCATGTCGATTCGGAGCGCAATCTCCAGATGGGCGCTTTACCTGTCGAGTGAATTGTGGCGTTCTCGTCCATATTATGGACAAGACGACTTCCGCGAAATCCACCCGCCGCATCACGGGACCGCGACAGGGCGCGCAGGCGATCCGGCGCGCGCTCGCGGTGCTGCGCATCCTTGCCGCAGGCCGCGAAGACGGCGTGCTGCTGGCCGAGGTGGTGCGGGCGACCGGCCTCACCCGCCCGACCGTGCACCGCATCGTCCACGTGCTGATCGAGGAAGGCATCGTCGAACGGCATGACCGGACCGGCCGCTACGCGATCGGCAACCAGGTGCCGGAGCTCGCGCTCGCACGGCCTCGGCCGTCGCGGCTGCTGATCGCGGCAAATCCGTCGCTGCAACGCGCCTCGGCCGAGATCGGCGACACGCTGTTCCTGACGGTGCGGACCGGCAACGACACGCTGTGCGTTGATCGCCGGATTGGCGTCTATCCGATCCAGGTGCTGTCGATCGAGGTCGGCGCGCGCCGACCGCTCGGCGTCTCCAGCGCAGGCGTCGCCATCCTCGCCGCGATGCCGGCGCAGGACGCGCGAAAAATCGTCGCAGCCAACGAGAAGAGACTGGAGGCCTACCGGACCGATGTTGCGACGGTGCTGGGCCAGGTCACCGCCGCAAGACGGCTGGGATACGGCATGAGGGAAATTGGTCTCGTGCAGGGTACGAAGTCGATCTCGACCTGGATCGAGACCCCGGACGGCCGTCCCGCTGCCGCGATGACCGTCTCCGCCGTTCGCACCAGGCTCGGCCCACGACGCGAACAGGAGGTCGCGGAGATCCTGCTGCGGGAGGCGCGGATCATCGGGCAGGCGATCCGGGGTTAGACAACGCTGTCAATGGGCTGACGCAGCGCGCCATTTTATGGCACAAGAGCCGCCTCCGCCGACCGAGCAACGAGGCCCCGCATGCCCGCGCCAAAACCGCCTGCCTTCGAGACCCTGAGCCTGCATGCGGGCCAGCATCCGGATCCCGCGACCGGCGCCCGCGCGGTGCCGATCTACCAGACCACGTCCTACGTGTTCCAGGATTCCGATCACGCCGCCGCGCTGTTCAATCTCGAACGCGCCGGCCACATCTATACGCGCATCTCCAATCCGACCACCGGCGTGCTGGAAGAACGGCTTGCGGCGCTGGAAGGCGGCGTCGGCGCGATCTGCACCGCGAGCGGCATGGCGGCGCTGCATCTGGCCATCGCCACGCTTCTGAACGCCGGCGACCATATCGTGGCATCGAGCTCGCTCTATGGCGGCACCATCAATTTGCTGGCGCACACGCTGCCGCGCTTCGGCATCACCACAACGTTCGTCAAGCCGCGCGATCTCGACGCGTTCCGCGCGGCGATCAAGCCGAACACGAAGCTGATGATCGGCGAGACCATCGGCAATCCCGGGCTCGAGGTGCTGGACATTCCGAAAGTCGCTTCGATCGCGCATGACGCGAAGATTCCGCTGCTGATCGACAACACCTTTGCCACGCCCTATCTCAGCCGTCCGATCGAGCTCGGCGCCGACATCGTCATGCATTCGGCGACCAAATGGATCGGCGGCCACGGCATCGCGATCGGCGGCGCCATCGTCGACGGCGGTCGTTTTGACTGGCGCTCATCCGGAAAATTCGGCGTGCTGACCGAGCCCTATGGCGGCTATCACGGCATCGTCTTCGACGAGCAGTTCGGCACCGCCGCCTTCATCATGCGCGCGCGTACCGAAGGCCTGCGCGATTTCGGCGCTTGTCTATCCCCGACCAACGCGTTCCAGCTGTTGCAGGGCGTCGAGACGCTCGGGGTGCGCATGGACCGCCATATGCAAAACACCCAGCTCGTGCTGGAAGCACTGAAGTCCAACAAGGCCGTGGATTGGGTGCTGCATCCCTCGCTGGAAGATCATGCGGACTACCAGCTCGCAAAACAATTGCTGCCGCGCGGCGCCGGCTCGATCGTCTCCTTCGGCATCAAGGGCGGGCGGCCCGCCGGCCGCAAGTTCATCGAATCGCTGCGCATGATCAGCCATCTCGCCAATGTCGGCGACGCCAAGACGCTGGTGATCCACCCCGCCTCGACCACACACCAGCAGATGGACGCCGAGCAGCTCAAGGCCTCCGGCATCGGCGAGGAGCTGGTGCGACTCTCGGTCGGCATCGAGACCGCAAGCGACATCGTCGACGATCTCACCCAAGCGCTGCGCATCTCGCAAAAGGTCTGACACCATGAAGCTCTCCGTCAACGGCGCCGAGGTGCTGGTCGCAACCGGCGGCCGCGACTTCGACAGATCCCTGCCCGCGGTCGCCTTCCTCCACGGCGCCGGCTTCGATCATTCGACCTGGGCGCTGCACACGCGCTGGTTCGCCCATCATGGCTTTGGCGTGCTGGCGCCGGATCTGCCCGGCCACGGCCGCTCGCCCGGACCTTCGCTCGGCAGCATCGCCGAGATGGCCGACTGGACGGCGGCCCTGCTCAATGCGGCCGGAGTGACGAAAGCGCATCTGATCGGCCATTCCATGGGCTCGCTGATCTCGCTGGAGACGGCCGCACGTCACCCCGACAAGGTTTCCGCGCTCAGCCTGATCGGCACGGCCGCGACCATGACGGTCGGCCCGGATCTGCTGAAGGCGGCCGAAGCCAATTCGCAGGATGCAAACGACATGGTCTCGATCTGGGGCCTCGGCTTCAACGCCGAGCTCGGTGGCAGCCTCGCACCGGGCCTGTGGATGCATGGCGGGGCGCAGGCCGTATTGAAACACTGCGAGCCGGGCGTGCTGTTCCGGGATTTGTCGGCCTGCAATGCTTACGCGAATGCGCTGCAAGCAGCCGCAAGCGTGAAGGTGCCCACGACGCTCATCCTCGGCGAACGGGACATGATGACGCCGGTGAAGGCCGGCAAGGCACTTGCCGCCGCGATCCCGCATGCGAAGACCGTCGTGGTGCCCGGCGCGGGCCACATGATCATGGCCGAACGCCCGGATGAGTTGTTGGCTGCGCTCCGGAACTGACAGGATCAATCATCCATCTTGCGCGTTGCGGTCAGATATCCCTGTGAAGATCGAGGGAACAGGACCCATGCCAAGACAGGAAGTCATTCGCAAAGCCAGGCAAGACAAGCGTGCCGGTAAATCGGCAAGCACGCAGGCCGGCGAATTCGTCAAGGACCAGATCGACAAGATCCGCAAGGGCAAGCATGGCGCCCGCTCGACGAAGCAGGCCATTGCCATCGGTCTCTCCGAAGCGCGCCGCGCCGGCATCGATCTGCCGCCACCGCGCAAGGAAAGCGTCAAGAAATCGACGCGACGCAGCGCCAAATATGCCTACGAGGTCGGTCAGGGCAAGCGCACCCCGAAGCGCCGGCCGCGCGTGTCGCAAGCAGTCGAAAAGGTTTTGAAGAAGGAGCCGCGCTCGACCGCCTCGCGCAGTGCACTGTCGAAGCAGGGCAAACGTGCCGCGAGCCGGCGAACGGCCGCGTCGCGTTCAGCCGCCGCGCGCAAGGCGAGCCGCACCAAGGGCGCCAAGGCCCGCTCCAGCGCCGCAAAGAAGGCGGCACGCACCAGGGCGCGCCGCCGGAGCTGATCAGTTCGCGCGCCGGCCCCGCTCGGAGAATACCGCACGGGCGGCGCGCTCCGCCTCGCGCGCCGAGCGGAACTGGCGGCCTTCGAGGCTGTCGAACAGACGCTCGGAGGAGAAGAAGCGGAAGCCGCGCGTATCCCTCGTGACGATGCCGGCGGCGCGGTCGTGGATCTCGATGACGTAGGCATTCGATTGAGTTCGGGACATGACTGCTCGTCCGCCGGGTCTCGGCGTTCCTGTCTTTGGATTTGCTTCTTGGGATTTGCTGGGTGAGGTGCTGCTAGGAGGCGGCGGTCAGCAACAACAACATGCGCCGGTGGCCGCCGAGAAACAGCGGCGCGTCATGCACGCATGCATGTCATTGTTACTGCGCGGGTGATCGGTTCTCATATCGCGGCTTCGGCTCGAAGGAGCAGTGTCGATGCGTCGAATATCGAGCGTTTAGCGCGAACGGTCAATGAAATGTCTATCCATAATTGCGATGAGCGCGCAGGGGCGCGTCTCCGGGTGCGAGCGCCGACAAACGAATTCATCTCGCGATGAGTTCTTCCTTCTCCCCTTGCGGGAGAAGGTGGCGCGAAGCGCCGGATGAGGGGTTTGCCTCCGCGAATCCTCAAGAGAGTCGCACGCGGAGAGAGACCTCACCCGTCTCGCCGCTACGCGGCGAGCCACCCTCTCCCGCAAGGGGAGAGGGGAAGAACGAACTCACCACATCGTCGCGGCCGCACGCTCCGGCCAGGCGCGATCATACTCCGCGCCGCCGACCTTGTTCTCGCTCATCTCGGCGAGGATCTGGCCGGGCGTCGGCAGCGTCTTGGGGTCGATGCGCTTGTCGGGATTCCAGAGATCGGAGCGGACGATGGCGCGGGCGCACTGGAAGTAAATTTCGTCGACCGTCATCACCATGACGCTGCGCGGCGCCTTGCCGTCGACCTTGAACGAGGCCAGCAATTCGGAATCGATGGACAGATGCGCCCGGCCATTGGCCCGAACCGCATTTCCGGAGCCGGGGATCAGGAACATCAGCGATACCCTGGGATCGCGCACGATGTTGCGCAAGGAATCGACCCGGTTGTTGCCGCGGCGATCCGGCAGCATCAGCGTCTTCGGGTCATGAATGCGGACGAAGCCGGAGAGATCGCCGCGCGGCGAGCAGTCGATCCCCTCGGGTCCGATGGTAGCGAGCGCGGCGAACGGCGCCTTTTCGATGAAGACGCGATAGAGCGGGGTGACGTGGTCGGCGACTTTCACGATCGATGCGTCGTTGGTGACGCCGTAGATGGCCTCCAGCTGCTCGACCGTTTCGATCACCGACATTCCAGTCTCCTTGTTGTGCGGGCTATTCGTGCCAGCCCTGGTTCCTGATCACGCGCAGAAGCTGGCGGCCGTGATACTCAGCGCTGCCGGCGTTGAGGATGGTGACGTCGGCCTGAGTCGATGCGTCGTCGACGCTGCGCGTCAGCCGTTCCGCGATATTGCCGTCGCTGTGCCGGGCGCGAGCGGCAAGCCGCTGCGCCAGCACATCCGGAGGCGCCGTGATCGCGACCACCACGACGTTTGCATAGGTCTGGCGCAGCACGCCGATCACCGTGCGCGAAACATTGGCCACGACGGCGCGTCCGGCACGAATATCGTCGTTGAGGTCGAGCGGCAGCGCGTAACAATGCCCATGCGCCTCCCAATGCACGGCGAATTCGCCATGCTCGCGCGCGCGACGGAATTCGTCAGGGCTCACCGCAATATTGTCTTCGTCGGCCGAGGATTCCCGCGTCACGACACGGCGCGGGAAGACGATGTCGTGATCCTCGATGCAGGCTGCCCGCGCCAGCCGCAGCAGCGTGTCCTTGCCGGCACCGCTGGGACCGACCACGAGCACGAGCCGCCCGGGCCCGATCGCACCCGTTGTCTTTCCCGCCACGGTGACGGCCTCGCTCATGCGACACGGCTTCCTTCGCGCCAGACGCTGCGGACCGCGGGGACGCGGCCCGCGACATGCACGCGGATCAGATCGGCACGCTTGCCGATCGCGATCTCGCCGCGGTCGGACAGGCCGACTGCCTCCGCGGGCGCCTTCGTCACGGTGCGGATCGCCGCCGGAAGAGTGATGGCGGGCACGTGCTCGGGCAAGTGCAGCGCGGCCATCAGAAGGCTCGAGGGGATGTAGTCCGACGACAGGATGTCGAGCAGGCCCTCGCGGGCGAGATCGACCGCGGCGATATTGCCGGAATGCGAGCCGCCGCGCACGACGTTCGGCGCGCCCATCAGGATGTCGATGCCGGCCTCGTGCAGGCCGCGCGCGGCCTCCAGCGTGGTCGGAAATTCCGCCACCGAAACGCCATCGCGCACGGCGTCCACGACGTTCTCCTCAGTGGTGTCGTCATGGCTCGCCAGCGGGATCTTGTACTTGTGGGCCAGCGCCACGATCTCGCGCATGTTGGTCGCGGCATAGGCCTTCTGATATTCGAAGCGCTTCGCGAACAGCTCGTCGAGCTCGGCGTCGGTCTTGCCGCCGCCCTTACCGCGATAATAGTCGCGCAGCTTGCCTTCGTCCCGGAACTGGCGCTGGCCGGGGGTGTGGTCCATCAGCGACATCAGCCGCACGTCGGGACGGTCGATCAGCTCCCTGGCCTCCTCGACCACGCTCGGCATCGGGATTTCGCAGCGCAGATGCAGGAAGTGATCGGCGCGGAGCAGGTCAGCATCGCGAGCGGTCGTGATTGCGGCGGCAAGCGTGCCGGCGCGGCCGTCGACTTCCTCGGCGCCATCCTCGCGCCAGACCCGGAGCGAGTCGAACACCGTCGTGATGCCTGATGTCGC
Source organism: Bradyrhizobium sp. 87 (assembly GCF_023073015.1). Taxonomy (NCBI): domain Bacteria; kingdom Pseudomonadati; phylum Pseudomonadota; class Alphaproteobacteria; order Hyphomicrobiales; family Nitrobacteraceae; genus Bradyrhizobium; species Bradyrhizobium sp. 87. The sequence continues at coordinate 243,391 of NZ_JADPIQ010000128.1, read as the reverse complement.
GAGCTGGCCGTCATAGGAGACGACGGCGGCGACTGGATTCCAGAACACTTTTGGTCGCGGCACGTAATGCGCCTCGAGGTGATCGGTGTGGAGCTCGATCAAGCCGGGCATGATCAGATCGCCGCCGGCATCCTCTGCCCCCGCGGGCGCCCTGCCCTCGCCGATCTCGGCAATGCGTCCATCGGCGAGGGCAAGCCAGCCCTGCTCGATCACCCGTTCCGCCAGCACGATCCTGGCGTTGGCGATCACGATGTCCTTCTTGGCGTTCATGTCCATTTCCTTCAGGCCGCGGCGGCGAAGCTGGTGACGTCGACGGTGCGGTCGGCAATCTGATGACGGATTTCGTCGTCATGGACAATGGCGACCATGGCGACGCCCTGGCGCTTCTTTTCGGCTACCAGCCCGACCACGACGGCGCGGTTGGCGGCGTCGAGCGACGCGGTCGGCTCGTCGAGCAGCAGGATCGGCAGATCCGAGATGAAGCCGCGCGCGATGTTGACGCGCTGCTGCTCGCCGCCGGAAAAGGTCGCGGGCGGAAGCTGCCAGAGCCGCTCGGGGATGTTGAGGCGATGCAACAGTTCGCCAGCACGGGCTTGCGCCTCCGCGCGCGCCAGGCCGTTGACGATCAGCGGCTCGGCGACCACGTCGAGGGTCGCGACGCGCGGCACCGCGCGCAAGAACTGGCTGACATAGCCAATGGTCGCGCGGCGGATGTTGAGAACCTGCCGCGGCTCGGCGGTGGCGAGATCGACCAGCGCGCCGCGATGGTGGATGCCGATCCGGCCGGAATCGCAACGATAATTGCCGAAGATCATCTTCAGGATCGACGATTTTCCGGCGCCTGATGGCCCCGACAGCACGACGCATTCGCCGGGATTGACGTGAAAGGTCACGCCGCGCACCACGGGCAGCTCGATGCCACCTTGCAGGTGCATCGTGAAGGTCTTGTTGGCGTCGGCGATGTCGATCATGGCGGTCATTGGAGAACTCTTCTTGCAAGGCTCATTACGTTGGAAGGCTCATGGCGGCAGGATCGAGGAGACGAGCAGCTGGGTATAGGGCTCGCGGGGGTCGTCGAGCACCTGATCGGTGAGGCCGGTCTCGATGACTCGGCCGCCCTTCATGACCATGACCCGATGCGACAGCAGGCGCGCGACCGCGAGATCATGGGTGACGATGATGACCGCGAGATGCAGCTCCGCGACCAGGCTGCGCACGAGGTCGAGCAGACGGGCTTGCACGGAAACATCGAGGCCGCCGGTCGGCTCGTCCATGAACACCAGCCGCGGCTCGGTGACGAGGTTGCGGGCGATCTGGAGCCGCTGGCGCATGCCGCCGGAATAGGTCCGCGGCGCATCGTCGATGCGCGCGATGTCGATCTCGACGCGAGTCAGCCAGTCCGACGCGGTATCGCGGATGCGGCCGTAGTGATTCCACCCCACCGCCATCAGCCGCTCGCCGACATTGGCGCCGGCCGAGACGGTCATGCGCAGCCCCTGCGCGGGATCCTGATGAACGAAGCCCCAATCGGTACGAAACAGGAAGCGCCGCTCGGCCTCGCCCAGCGTGGTGAGATCGCGGGTGACGCCATCGCGCATCCGGTAGGACACCTCACCGCCGCTGGCCGCGAGCTGACCCGACAGCAGCTGCAGCAGCGTCGATTTGCCCGAGCCGGATTCGCCGACGATCGCCAGCACCTCGCCGGGGTAGAGCGCAAAGGACACGTCGCGGCACGCCGCGATCCGGCCATAGGACTTACTGAGGGATTTTGCGACCAGCAGCGGCTCGTCGTTCTCGAGCATGTCTTGATCAGCCATTCGATGCCTCCTGCGCCTTGTCCTTGTACGGCGCGGCGCTGAGGCTGCCGTGATGGCCGGCGGCCTGACGTCCCTCGCAATAATCGGTGTCGGAGCAGACGAACATGCGCCCGCCCTTGTCGTCGGTCACGATCTCGTCGAGGTAGGAATTTTCAGCGGCGCACAACGCGCACGGCGCGTTGAAGCGGTACGGCTCGAAGGGATGGTCCTCGAAGTCGAGCGACACAACTTGCGTATAGGGCGGGATCGCATAGATGCGCTTCTCGCGGCCGGCGCCGAACAGTTGCAGCGCCGGGCAATTGTCCATCTTGGGATTGTCGAATTTGGGCGTCGGCGACGGGTCCATCACGTAGCGCGCATTGATCTTCACCGGATAGGCGTAAGCCGTCGCGATGTGGCCGAAGCGGGCGATGTCCTCGTAGAGCTTCACATGCATCAGGCCGTATTCGGCGAGCGCGTGCATGCGCCGCGTCTCCGTCTCGCGCGCCTCGAGGAAGCGCAGCGGCTCCGGGATCGGCACCTGGTAGACCAGCACCTGATTTGCGTGTAGCGACGTCTCCGGAATGCGGTGGCGGGTCTGGATCACGGTCGCATCGATCGTCGCCGTCGTCGTGGCGACGCCGGCGGTCTTGGCAAAGAACTTCCTGATCGAGATCGCATTGGTGGTGTCGTCGGAGCCCTGGTCGATCACCTTCAGCACGTCCTCGGGCCCGAGGATCGCGGCCGTCACCTGCACGCCGCCGGTGCCCCAGCCATAGGGCATCGGCATTTCACGGCTGGCGAACGGCACCTGATAGCCGGGGATCGCGATCGCCTTGAGGATCGCGCGGCGGATCATCCGCTTGGTCTGTTCGTCGAGATAAGCGAAATTGTAGGCGGGCGCGTTCATTCCGCGGCCTCCTTCATGGCATCGGGCGCATTGGCCTCAGTGAATTCCTTCCGCAGCTTGCGCAACAGGCCGAGCTCAGACTGGAAGTCGACATAATGCGGTAGCTTCAGATGCTCGACGAAGCCGGTAGCCTGGACGTTGTCCGAATGCGACATCACGAATTCTTCGTCTTGCGCGGGGGCGAGTGCCTCTTCGCCGAGCTCGCGCGCACGCAACGCGCGGTCGACCAGCGCCATCGACATCGTCTTGCGCTCGCTCTGGCCGAAGGCGAGGCCATAGCCGCGGGTGAAGCACGGCGCCTCCGTCGCGGAGCCCTTGAACTGATTGACCATCTGACACTCGGTGAGCTCGATCGAGCCGAGCGGCACGGCGAAGCCGACGTCTTCCGCGGAGAATTCAACCTCGACCTCACCGAAGCGAATCTCGCCGGCGAAGGGATGGTTGCGGCCGTAGCCGCGCTGGGTGGAATAGCCCATCGCCAGCAGAAAACCTTCGTCGCCACGCGCGAGATTTTGCAGGCGCAGGTCACGATCGGCGGGAAAATTGAGCGGCTCGCGAGTGAGATCGCCGACGCTGGCGCCGTCCTCAGCCTGAGGCGAGGATTCGATCAGCCCGTCGCGGCCGAGGATGTCGGTCACCCGCGGGGTTGGCGCAGACGATGCTTCGGCCGTCGCCGGTGTCTCCGGCACAAAGCCCTCGGCGAGCGAGGGATCGAGCAGGCGGTGGGTATAGTCGAAGGTCGGGCCGAGGATCTGGCCGCCGGGAATGTCCTTGAAGGTCGAGGACACCCGCCGCCGTATCCGCATCGCGCCGGTCTCGACCGGCTCGCTGGCGCCGAAGCGGGGCAGCGTCGCGCGGAAGGCGCGGACCAGGAAGATCGCCTCGATCAGATCGCCGCGCGCCTGCTTGATGGCGAGCGCCGCGAGCTCGCGGTCATAGAGCGAGCCTTCGCTCATGACGCGGTCCACGGCGAGACCAAGCTGCTCGGAGATCTGGTCGAGCGAGATTTCCGGAACGCTTTGGTCGCCACGCCGCGCACTGGCGAGCAGGCGATGGGCGTTCTCGATGGCGCGTTCGCCGCCTTTGACTGCGACATACATGCTTAGCTTCCCCTGCTCACGATACGCGTGGTGCGCGGGATCGCAACCATGGCGTCATCGGCGACCAGCACCACATCGATACCGCGCGGAAACAGCGCCTCGTTAATACGAAGTCGCTCGAACACGTCGAACGGCTTGATCGACGCCTGGAGCGTGGCGACGCCGTCGATGCCGGGCCCGCGCAGCTCGAAGCTGCGTCCCGAATCGAGACTCTCGACCTGCAGGATCAACGTGGTCGACCGATCCGGATATTCGCTGGTGCCGAGCGCGAAGCGCTCCAGCGAAGGCAGCGCCCCGCCGTCGCTGATCAGCGCGAAGCTGGCGATGGAAGAATCCTGCACCACCGGCGCACCAGTATGGAATTTCAGCCATTTCACGACGTCGGAAGTCTCATGCATGCGCGCATCGAGCCAGAGCGGCGTGTCGTGATCGAACAGCGTCAGCGCGATCGCGGCCGTCCCGCGCATCATCACACGAGGCGCTCCTGATGTCGGCACGATGCGCTGCACCGATCCCGGCCGCGCCATCGCGTCCATGACCGAGCGAAAGGTCGATTGCGCCGACAAGACCTTATCGGCGAACCCCGGCGGCAGTTCCGCAATCGTGGTCATGATCTCACCCCTCACCGCGCACCATGGTGTAGAAATCAACCTTCGTCGCGGCGGTCTGGGCCGCCACCTGCTTGCGCCTGACCATCAGCTGCTCACGCAACGGCGCGATAATGTCCCGCTCCACCGCGGCGCCGAAATCGCTGGACTGCACCAGGGCATCGCACAGCGCGATCAGCCGCGCCTTCTCGCCGTCGCGGCCGAGCGTGTAGCCGAAACCGACCTCGCCGCTCGCAAGCCGCACCGCGGCGCGCGACACCGTGGCTTCACCGAGGTTGAACGGCGCACCATCGCCGCCGACCCGGCCGCGCAGCATGACGAGGCCGTTTTCCGGCGCGCGCAGATCCTGATGCGCCGGCAAAGCGAGAGCGTGGAGGCGAGCGGCGATCTCGCCCGCCTCCGCGTGCGCCAGCACGGACATTGCGGCCTTGCGCTGGGCTTGCTGATTATTGTGCTGGGTCACCGCATCCACCGACTTCTCTGCAGAACTTGCCGAATCCAAGTTGTCTATGATACTAGACAACTTGATACGGGAGCGCCATGACTGTTTCGTGACAAAGGCGTGATTTCTGGAGTAGCTTCCCGGCCACATGAGCATGCAGGACACAGCCTCCTCCGGCGTCGCGTTGTGGCGCCTCGTTGCCGACGGCATCGAGCGCGGCATCGCCGACGGCCGCTTTGCGGCGGGCGACAAGCTGCCGGGCGAGGTGGAGATCGCCGAAACCTATCGCGTCAACCGCCACACCGTGCGACGCGCGCTGGCCGCGCTTGCCGAGCGCGGCATCGTGCGGGCAGAACGCGGCAGCGGAACCTATGTCGAGGCGCAGAAGCTCGCTTATCCACTGCGCTCGCGGACCCGTTTCTCCGAGATCGTCGGCGCGGACGGCCGCGAACCGCATGGCCGGCTGATCGAGGCGTCCGCTGACGTTGCGACCCGCGAACTCGCGCGGGAGCTTGGCCTCAAGACCGGCGCACCGCTGGTCCGGATCGAGGCGATGCGCCTCGCCGACCGCACGCCGATCTGTGTCTCCACGACGTGGCTATCGGCACAGCTATTCCCCGCTGCGGGCGACGTCTTTGCCGCGACCCGCTCGATGACGAAATTGCTCGAGCATTACGGCGTCCGGGACTATCGCCGCGGCGCGACCCGGATCACCGCCGGTATCGTCGACGCAACCGACGCCGCACGGCTCGATCTGGCGCTGGGACGGCCGATCCTGGTGGTCGACGCCACCGATCACGATCTCGACGGCAAGCCGCTGGTCACCAAGCATTCGCGCTTTGCGGCGGAGCGGGTGGAATTTCTGGTGGAGAACGGGTGAACTGGCTGCCCTCTGCCCCTCTCCCCTTGCGGGAGAGGGTGGCTCGCCGCGCTAGCGGCGAGACGGGTGAGGGGTTGCCTCCGCGCACTGATCTGAATTGAGGATGCAGACCCCTCATCCGGCGCTTCGCGCCACCTTCTCCCACAAGGGGAGAAGGAAGAAGGTTACGCCACCGCCCGCCGCCCGATAATCGCAAAACGCAATTTGCCCGAAACGAAATCGATCGCGGCGACTGCGACCAGGATCATCAGGATCAGGAACGACACCTTCTGCCATTCCAGCACGCGGATCTGCTCGGCGAGCTGGAGGCCGATGCCGCCGGCGCCGACGATGCCGATGATGGTGGCCGAGCGCGTATTCGACTCGATGAAATAGAGCACCTGCCCGGCAATCACGGGCAGGACCTGCGGCAGCAGGCCGAAGCGAATCTCGTGCAGCGCGCTACCGCCGGAGGCGCGGATGCCCTCGACCTGCTTCTGGTCGGCGCCCTCGATCGCCTCCGAGAACAGTTTTCCAAACGCGCCGAAATCCGACACGGCAATAGCGAGCACGCCGGCAAACGGGCCGAGCCCGACCACGTTGATCCACACCAGCGCCCAGATCAGCGTGTCGACTCCGCGGATTGAATCCAGGAAGCGCCGCACCGGAAACCGCAAAATCCTCGACGGCACCACATTGCGCGCGGCAAGAAGACTGACCGGCAGCGCGAAGACCGCGGCCAGCGTCGTGCCGAGCAGCGCAATCGACAGCGTCTCGCCCAGCGCCTTCAGATAGACCGGCAGCGACGAGCCGGGATCCGGCGGGATCATCATCAGGCTGATCCAACCGAGCTGGCTGAGCCCCGCGAACAACCGCGACGGCGAGAAGTCGAGATCGATGAGGCCATAAATCAGAACCGCGAGCGCCGCGACGATCATCGCCGGCATCGGGAGCCGCGCCGAAGCCGGCCGGTCGAACACATCAGGGTAGCGCGCGCGAAGCGCTGATGTGTCAATGTCCTGCGGCCCCGTCACGTCCGCGCCTCCTTGCCGAACAGGCGGCCGCGCAGCCAGCCGGTGCTGATGTCGATAATGAAAACCGTGACGATGATGGTGAGCAGGATGGCGCTGACGTCCGAGTAGTAGAACTTGCGGATGGCGACGACGAGCTCCTGGCCGATGCCGCCGGCACCGACGAAGCCCATCACGGAGGCCTCGCGGACGTTGATCTCGAAACGCAGCAGCGCGTAGCTGGCATAGCCCGCCGTGACCTGCGGCAGGATGGCGAAGCGCATGCAGGACAGCCAGCTCGCGCCGGTCGAGCGGACGCCTTCGACCGGTTTCATGTCGGCGTTCTCGACGATCTCCGAGAACAGCTTTCCAAGCGCGCCGGTGGAGTGAATCGCGATCGCCAGCACGCCCGCCATCGGCCCCAGCCCGAAGGCGATCACGAAGATCAGGGCAAACACGATGCCGGGGACCGTGCGGGCGAATTCGAGCAGGCGCCGCACGACGAAGCGCAACCACGGCGCGGGCGAGGTGTTTTCAGCCGCAAAGAAGTTCAGGCAAAACGCAAAAGTCGCGCCGATCAGCGTGCCGACATAGGAGATCAGCAAAGTCTCGCCCAGCATCCTCAGCCATTTGCGCCAGCCCCACAGCCACTCGCCGACATCGGTCCAGACCCGCTGGCCGGTGTCGAGTGTGAGGATGCGGTCGAAATAGCTGATGAAGTTGCCAAAGTGGGCGAACAGCGTGCGCAGATTCACTTCAGCGCCGATCGCGGCCAGACACAGTGCTGCGGCGAAGATCACGGCTCCAGACAGGATTCGGAGCCGCTTGCGCGCCACCGCCTGGCGATAGGCGGCGTTGAGCACGGCGAGCTGTTGCTCGGGGAGGATCGAAACCGCGACGGTCATCTTGGGCAGGAAAATGGTCAATCAAAGAGAAAGAGCCGGGTCCATCGACCCGGCTCCAGTGGCATCGTCCCGAAACTCAGGACGCCTTCTTCTTACGCAGCGCATCGACGAACTTGATCAGCTCGATCGTGCCATCCCAATCCTTGGTGGTCGCGGGATGAAAACCCTTCTTCTGGCCGTCCTGGAGGCGATGGAACGCAGCCTTGTCCTTGGCCGGCGCGTCGAAGAACGCCTTGGCGATGGCGGCCTTGGCCTCTTCCGGCAGGTCAGAATTGTAGGCATAGGGGCCGTTGATGATCGGCGCCGACTTGTGGATGATGCGGAAATCATCCTTCTTCATCGCCGAGCCATCGGCATTCTTCAGCATGCCCTTGGTCAGCATCTGCGCTAATGTCGAGTCGTTGTCGCTGGTCCACTGGTTGGCCGCGACGTCGACCGTGCCCTGCGCCAGCGCCAGGATCGCGTTCTCGTGGCTTCCGGTGAAGACGACCTTGCTGAAATAGGTGTCGGCGTCCGCGATGCCCATCTTGTCGAGCTCGAAGCGCGGCACGTTGTTGCCGGAGGTCGAGTTCGGGTCGACCAGGCCGAGGTTCTTGCCCTTGAGCTGGTCGATGCTCTTGTAGGCGCTGCTCGCCTTGACGAAGAACATCGAGTAATAACCGGTGGAGCCGTCGGAGTTGATGTCGTTGGCGAAGGCGTCGGTCTTGACGCCGGTCAGGCGGGCGCGGGCGAACGAGGCCGAGCCGTAGCTCGCGATGTGAATGTTGCCGGCACGCTGGCCTTCGATTACGGCAGCGTAGTCGTTGGCGATGCGCAGCGTGACTTTCACGCCCAATTCCCTGGAGAGATAGCTCATGAACGGCGCCCAGCGCTCGGTCACGCCCGAGGCGTTTTCCGCCGGAATGACCGCGAAGGTCAGCTCGGGATATTTGGCTTTCCAGTCTTCGGCGGAGGCCGAAGTCGTCAACGCGAGCGCGGCGGCGCCGGCGAGAATCAATCTGCGAGTAATCATGATAGCCTCTTCATTGGTTGAGGTCGGTTGACGCAAAATTGGTAAGTCCTGATGCGGCGCAGCTCAGGCGGCGGCCGCCGTTCCAAGCGCCGGAATGCCCTGTCGCACCGGTGCAGGCGTGCCGCCCATGACTTCGGCGGCTTCGAGATCGTAGAGCTCGCGCGCCACGTGGTCGGTCAACTCGGCCGGCGCGCCGTCGAACACCACGCGGCCCTGCGCCATGCCAATCAGGCGGTCGCAATAGCTGCGCGCCAGGTCGAGCGAATGCAGATTGCAGAGCACCGTGATGCCGAAGTGCTTGTTGATGCGCAGCAGCGCATCCATGACGATCTTGGTGTTGCGCGGATCGAGCGAGGCGATCGGCTCGTCGGCGAGGATGATGTCGGGCTGCTGCACCAGCGCGCGGGCAATCGCGACGCGCTGCTGCTGGCCGCCGGAGAGCTGATCGGCGCGCTGGGCCGCGAGCGGGGCAATGTCGAACTGTTCGAGCGCGGACATCGCCAGCGCCCTGTCCTGCTCGGGCCAGGTCTGCGACAGCGAGCGCCAGGCCGGCATCGTCGCAAGCCGTCCCATCAGGACGTTGGTGAGCACATCGAGCCGGCCCACCAGATTGAACTGCTGAAAGATCATCGCCGAGCGCGCCCGCCACTGCCGCAGCTCCTTGCCGCGCAGCGCCGTGACGTCGAGGCCGTCGAACAGGATGCGGCCCTGTGCAGGGGTCGCGAGACGGTTGATGGTGCGCAGCAGGGTCGACTTGCCGGCGCCGGAGCGTCCGATCACGCCGACGAAGCCGCCGGGAGAGACTTGAAACGAGGCGTCGTCCACCGCGGCTTTCACGCCGAAGCGACACGTCAGACCTTCAACCACCAGCATGCAGGCTCCAGAGTAGCTGGGACCCACCGCTAACGCCGGCGCTTGACACTTGTGTGACACGGACGTTGCGGTGCGGCGATCCTACACACCTCATCTCCTGTTCATCCCCTGTCATGGCGTCGTCATGACATTGTCATCAAGCCGCTCGAAGAGAAACGCCCGCCCTCTCGTTCGGATTCAACATGGCCGCCAAAGCTCTTTCGGTCCAGCCGACTGTCGATCCCTCCGCGAAGCTGCACGACGCCAGGCTTGGGGCCTACACCGAGGTCGGCGCGCGCACGATGCTGCACGAGGTGACGATGGGGGATTACTCCTATGTCGTGAACGACGCCCAGATCACCTACACCACCATCGGAAAATTCTGCTCGATCGCGGCGATGACACGGATCAATCCGGGCAATCACCCGATGCAACGCGCCACGCAGGCGCACTTCACCTATCGTTCGAGCGCCTATTTCGAAGGCGAGAGCGACGACACGGAATTCTTCGACTGGCGGCGCCAGCATCACGTCCATATCGGCCATGACGTCTGGATCGGCGATGGCGCGATCGTTCTGCCGGGCCGCAACATCGGCACCGGCGCGGTGATCGCGGCCGGCGCCATCGTCACCAAGGACGTTCCGGCCTACACCATCGTCGCCGGCAATCCGGCGCGCATCGTGCGCCGGCGGTTCTCGGAAGAGGTTGCGGGGCGGCTTGCGAGGCTCGCTTGGTGGGACTGGGATCACGACAAGTTGCGTGAAGCCCTGCCCAATTTCCGCAAGCTCGGGATTGAGGATTTCCTCACGGCATACGAAGCAGGGGCACCCTCTTCTGCCAGCAAACGAAGCGCGGTCGCGTGACAGACATATTCCTCGAGGGCGGGCGGGCCCTGATCGGCTCCGAGTTCGCCGAAACGTCGCTTCTCGTGTCCGGAACGGACATCGCAGAGATCAATGCCTCGCGCAGCCGGGCGCGGCTGGCGATCAAGGCGCGCGATCTGCTGGTCCTGCCGGGCATCGTCGATCTGCATGGCGATGCCTTCGAGCGACAGATGATGCCGCGCGCCGGGGTCGATTTCCCGATCGACGTCGCGCTCGCCGACAGCGACCGCCAGGCGATCAGCAACGGCATCACCACGGTTTTTCACGCCACGACCTGTTCGTGGGAGCCGGGCCTGCGCAGCGCCGGCAATGCGCGCAGCCTGATGGAGGCGATCGAACGGCAGCGCCCGCAATTCGCCGCCGACACCCGCTTTCACCTGCGCCACGAGACCTACAATCTCGACGCCGAAACCGAGATCAGCCAATGGCTCACTGAGGGCCGCGTCGACCTGTTCGCCTTCAACGACCACATGGACGGCACGGTTGGGGACATGGCCAAGCCGCGCAAGCGCAATCGCATGGTGGAGCGCACCGGCCTGTCGAGCGAGGAATTCGACCGGCTGGTCGGACACATAATGTCCCGCGCCGCGGATGTGCCGGCTTCCGTGTCACGGCTGGCCGCGACGGCCCGCGCCGCCGACGTGCGGATGCTCTCGCACGATGATGCGACGCCGGCGATGCGCGAAGGCTTTCGCGCCATGGGCGTGGCGATTGCGGAGTTTCCGATCAACGAGGAGACAGCGCGGGCGGCAGCAAGCCACGGTGACGCCATCGTCTACGGCGCGCCGAACGTCGTGCGCGGAGGCAGCCACACGGGCTGGACCAGGGCATCCGACATGATCGCCAAAGGGCTCTGCTCGGTTCTGGCCTCGGACTACTACTATCCCGCGCAGCTGCTCGCTGCGTTCCGGCTCGCCGCCGATGGCGTGCTGCCGCTGACCGAGGCCTGGAATCTGGTCTCCGCCGCGCCCGCGCGCGCGACCGGTCTTGCAGATCGCGGCGTGCTCGCGGAAGGCCGGCGCGCGGACATTCTGCTGGTCGACGACAGCATGCCGCTGCGGCCGCGGCTGATCGCCGTGATATCAGGCGGCAAGCTCGTGCATCTCACCGAGGCGACGCGGTTGCTTGGCATGCCAGCTACCCCGCGCCAAGCTGTCGCCGCGGCATAAACCCGCTATGCTCGGACGATGACGAGTTTCCCCCGCTACGCGATCTATTTTGCCGCAGGCAGCGACAGCGCGCTCACCCGCTTCGGCGCGGAGTTGCTCGGCTACGATGCCTATACCGGCAACGAGCTGCCGTTTCCCGCCGACGCATCGCGTCTCGCGCCGGACTGGCGTGATGTCACCGCCGATCCCCGCAAATACGGCTTTCACGCCACGCTGAAGGCGCCGATGGCGCTGGCGTCCGACAGGCGCGAGGTCGAGCTTGTTGCGGCCTGCGCGACATTCGCCGGCAGGGCACGCGCAATTCCGGTGATCCGCCCGGTCGTCGATTCCATCAGCGGCTTCATCGCCGTCATTCCCGGGGAGCCGGTCGGCGAACTCCAGCAGCTCGCCGCCGATTGCGCGCGCGACTTCGACTCCTTCCGCGCGCCGCTGAGCGCGGAAGACCGTGCGCGGCGCAAGCCGGAGAAGCTGAGCGAACGGCAGCGCCACTATCTCGACCGCTGGGGCTATCCTTACGTGATGGAGGAATTCCGTTTCCACATGACGTTGACGGGCCGGCTCGACGTGGAGCGGCGCGGGCCGATTCTGGAAATGCTGCAGGGAAGGTTTGCTGCGCTCGGCCTCAAGACGCTTGCGATCGATCGCGTCGCGCTGTTCAAACAGGACCACGCCAAGGCTCGCTTCCGCATCATCGGCGAGTGGGCTTTGACCCAGTAAGTGTCAGTGCCAGCTCGCGAGATTGAAGCCGAAGGCCACAACGCCAACCAGAATGAGGCTGGTGGCCCAGATTACATCCAGATTGAACCAGCTTCGCGAGACGAACCTCAATCCCAGATGGCGGTAGACCAGCCACGCCAGACATCCGCCGGCGCTGACCATGGCAGCGACGTGCACCAAAGACACCAGAACCGCCATCCCGAGACTCGCCTTCATCAGCGCGCCGGCGGCCTCATGGCCGGCATCGAGTTCGAAGGCCTGGCAGAGCCCGAGATAGATCGGCACGAGCATCAAGGCGGCGCCGTGAGCAATGGCAACGGCAAATGACCAGAGCGCCAATTGCGTCGGCGGAATTCGTGCCAGCGCGCGCGGATGGCGCCGCTCGACCAGCCGATAGACGCCGAAGCCGATGACGAAAAGGCTCGCGCCGAGCTGGATCGAACGCTGCCACTCGGCCAGCACGAGCAGGAACGCGAATGGCAGCAGCACGAGAAGCGTTGCCAGGAGATGTCCGGCGGCCAGAGCCCACAACGCACGAAAGAGCGCGCGCGGGCTCTTGTCCATGAGCCCGGCCGAAACGGCGAGCGGCCAGCCCATTCCCGGATTGACCCCGTGATAGAGACCGCTCGCAACAAGAGCGAGCCACAGCCAGCCGAGGCTCGCGTGTGCCCAATCTAGGCCGACGGGTAGCAAAAGGAGTCCGTCGAACAATCGCCGCCCTCCAGCCTGATCTGGTGCGCACGATATCCGTCGGGGAAGCTCACGAAGTAGTTCTTGTCGAGCTCGAAGCCACCATTGCGACCGACATTGGCCATGACTTCCAAACCCGGAACGCCATCGGGATAGAACTGGTCATCCCAGGTGGAATAGAGCGAATTGGTCCAGTACACCCGCCTGCCGTCCCGGCTGATCTCGACCATCTGCGGACCGGCCGCAAATGCCTTGCCGTTCGGATGGGGGGTGCGGCGCGCGATGCCGCCGATGTGAACCGAGCCCGCAAGCTTCGGCTTTCGCGGATCACTCACGTCGTACTGGCGCATTTCACCCGTGCCCCAGCACGAGACATAGAGAAAACGATCATCCATCGACAGGTCGATGTCGGTCACCAGCGGCGGCACGGCGCCAAAGCCCTGAAGCAGCGGCGGGAGCTTCTCCTTTGGCGCAGGCTCGGGCGGGATCGTCGCCGTCTTCTCCGCATGGAATTTTCCGCCTTCGCGCCACCAGGTCCAGATCGAGGCTTCGAGATTCGTGGTGTCGACCACAACGCCTACAAAGCCGTATTCGCGAACCGGATCGTGCGCCGGCCGTACCTCCAGCGCCATCTGATGATTGGCGCCGAGGTCGATGGTCTGCACGTTGCGACGGGCGCGGAGATCCCAGAAGTGGAGACGATGGCCATATTTGTTCGCCAGCAGATCTTCCGGGACGATCCCGTTCTCGAACTGCGGCGGCAATGCCCATTCGCTCGTCACCACGTAGTCGCGCGGCAGGTTCCACCAGAAATCATAGTGCAGCGTCTGCGGACCGCGGTCGATCTCCCATCGTCCAAGGACCTCGAACGTCTCGCAATCCATGATGAAGACGCCTGGAGGCCCGTTGGTGCCGTCCTTGCCGCCGCCGCCGAGCGTGCTCACATAGACGCCGTCCGGCCCGCAATGGATGGTGTGCGGCCGCGAATAGCCGGTCTTTTTGAAGACTTCCTCGGGCTCGATGATCTTGTGGATTTTGGCTTTGGTCGGATCGGGCTTGGTATCGATGATGTAAATCCGCGACGAGCGCAGCCCGGGGATGATGAGATAGCGCCGCTCGATGAAGGCATGCCCAGTGAGCGGCGACAAGGCGGAGGAGCAGGCATTCCAGCCGAAGTGATGAAACTCATCGCCCTTGTTGGGCATCGTCACGGTGTGGACGATCTGGCTGTAGGTCGGCGATCCCGGCTTGGCGTCGATCACCGCGAGAGCATCCGGTTTCGAGAAATCCGGACTGAGCAGCAACGTGTAGGCAAAGTTCTCCGCAGGAGCTTCCATCGCAAGCTTGGGCGATGCGTGAAAGGTGGGATCCGGCCTCATCGTCATGGCACTGCCTCCCTGTTTCGTTGGTTCGCACCAACCTGGTTCGGAATAGCGGCATAATGAAGAGCTGTTGCGCGATGTCTTGAGTTGCTCCGCGGGCCAGGTTGGCGAGCGTACAATATGTCATCGCCGGGCTGCGGGAAACCGCCCGAACCGCGTTAATTCGACGCCTTCAGCCAGATGGAAGCTGGCGGGATCAGGCCAGGGGTGCGCACCTCACACTCAGCGTCGTCCCGGCCTTCGCCGGGACGACAGCGTTGCGCTACTTCCCCCACCTCAACGCCAGCGCATCGCGCTCCTTGGCCAACTCCAGCAGCCCGGCCCGCGTCGCCGGGTGCAACGGCTGGAGCGGATGCCGCACCGTGTCCGACTTGATCACGCCGCCGGCCTGCATCATCGCCTTGCAGGCGATCAGGCCGCATTGGCGGTTTTCGTAGTTGATCAGCGGCAGCCAGCGTTCGTAGGCGGCTTTGGCCTCTTCACGCTTGCCGGCGAAATAGGGATCGACGATCTGGCGGATGCCGTCGGGATAGCCGCCGCCGGTCATCGCGCCGGTGGCGCCGGCATCGAGATCGGCGAGCAGCGTGATCGCTTCCTCGCCGTCCCAGGGACCCTCGATATCGCTGCCGCCGGCGTCGATCAGGCTGCGCAGCTTTGCAGCCGCGCCCGGCACCTCGATCTTGAAATAACGGATGTTGGCGAAATCGCGCGCCAGCCGCGCGAGTAGCTCAACCGACAGGGGGGTGCCGGCGACAGGCGCATCCTGGATCATGATCGGAATCTTGATCGCGCCCGACAGCACCTTGAAGAATTCGACGACGCCTTTTTCGGGCACGCGGAAGGTGGCGCCGTGATAGGGCGGCATCACCATGACCATGGCGGCACCGGCCGCCTCGGCCTGCCGGCTGCGCGCGGCGCAGACGGCCGAGCTGAAATGCGTGGTGGTGACGATCACGGGAACGCGGCCCGCGACATGCTCCAGCACCGCATGCATCACGGTCTCACGCTCGGCATCCGTGAGCACGAACTGCTCGGAGAAATTGGCGAGAATGCACAGACCGTTCGAGCCTGCGTCGATCATGAAATCGATGCAGCGACGCTGTCCCTCAAGGTCGAGTTCGCCGCGCTCGTCGAAGATGGTGGGTGCGACCGGGAACACGCCGCGATAGGGGCGCTGGGCCTTGTGGTGGGGCGTGACCGGCATCGAACTCTCCATCCCTGATATCTCTTACATCTGCCGCGACGCTCGCACAGCGCCACAGATGTACCCGCCGCGCGCATCGGCGGCAATGCCGATCGCGCGACGTAAGGACGGAAGATTGTCGAAGCTATGCGGTCCTCACCGCGCCCAAAAAGCCCTCGACCGCGACGCGGAGACGATCGGCGTCGGCGGACATTTTCGTCACGGACACCGACAGGACCGAACCGGCATTGCCGGTCTCCTGGTTCAGCCTGGCGACGCTGCCGATGGTGTCGGTGACCTCGCGGGTTCCCTGCGCGGCCTGCTGGAAGTTGCGGGAGATCTCGGTGGTGGCCGCACGCTGCTGTTCGACCGCTGCCGCGATCGCCGTCATCTTTTCGTCGATGCCGCTGATCGCGCCGCCGATCGCGCGGATGGCCGCGACCGCCTGGCCCGTCGCGCCCTGGATCTCCGCGACCTGGCGGGAGATTTCTTCCGTCGCCGTCGCCGTCTGCGAAGCGAGGCTCTTGACCTCGCCGGCGACCACGGCGAAGCCGCGGCCGGCCTCGCCCGCGCGCGCGGCTTCGATGGTGGCGTTCAACGCCAGGAGATTGGTCTGCCCTGCGATGGCGTTGATCATCTTCACGACCTCGCCGATGCGGCCAGCGGTCTGATCGAGGATTTCGACCGTCGCATTGGTCTGCGCTGCCTGCGACACGGCTTCGCGGGCCTCGCGGGCGCTGGCCTGCACCTGCGCGGAGATCTCGCCGACGGACGCCGAGAGTTCTTCGGTCGCCGCTGCGATGGTCTCGAGATTGTTGGTGGCCTGCTCGGCGGAGGAGGAGACCGCCGCGGTCTGGCTGCTCGATTCCGAAACCAGTGAGCGGACGTCAGTCGCGGTGGCATCGAGCTCCTTGGTCGACGCCGCAACGCTGTGAATGACGGCTTGCACGGTGTCGTCGAAACTGCGGCAGGCCGCATCGACGGTGCCGGAGCGGGCGAGCTGGAGCGCCTGCTGCGATTCGCGCTCCTGGCCCAGGCGTTCCGCGGTCGCCGCGCTCTCGCGCAGGCTTTCGAGTGCGGCCGCCATGGTGCCAAACTCGTCGGGATACCTGGATTGCGGGACGGGCGTCGCGTAGTCGCGGGCGCTGATCTTGGCGATCGCGTCCAGGATGGCGCGCACCGGGCGCATCAGGCGATTGCGCACCACGTACACGCCGGTCAGGGTCACGGCCAGCGCGAGCAGGAACGCGAGCGACTGCACGACGAGATTGGTGAGCGCCTTGGCCTGCACCGTTTCCGCCCGGACGATCGACTGGTCGAGCGCCTTGTTCGCCACCGCGACGATGGACGCAAAGGGTGACTGACACAGCGTATTCCATTCCGCGGCGGGCATCGCGGGCTTACCGCTGCCGTCGAAATTCTTGGTGAGGTCGCCGATCTGCTTGAGGGCACCGTCGGTCTTGGCCTTCGCGTCCGCCGCTGCCGTCACCAGCTCCGCCGCCACGCCGGGCGCGGCCAGCAACTCGGCCATGCCCGCCCAACCGGAGGCGATCGTGCCATCCCATTGCGCCACTGACCGCTTCTGAGCGTCGTCGAGCGGCTTGCTGGCGTTGACGTTGGAGCGAAGGGACGAACAATGGATACCATAACGATCGCGCACCTGCCAGGCGAAGCGCCGGACCTGGATCATGCGGGCGATGAAGGGGTCGTCCATCCAGGCGCGGTTCGACACCGCGGTGGAAGCGAGGTTGGCCGTTTCGATCACCTTGGTGACGCCATCATACCAGGAGTTGGTGCGCTCGATCTTGCGCTCCGCGCGCGGGCGCTTGGCCTCGTCGTAGAACAGCTGGAACTGCGGCGCGGCGGCGCTCCAGCCCTGCTTCAATGTGCCAGCGAGTTCGTCGCGGCGGGCGAAATCGACGGTGGCGAGCGCGGCGCCGATGGCGTCATAGCCGCCCTGCTCGGCCTTCTCCGCCGCCTCGAGTTTTGCTCGCGGATCATCCTCGCCGAGGATCGCGCTCTGGGCATCGCCGCGATTGTTGCGCAGCGCCAGCACGCCATGGAAGATCGCCTTGTCGGCCGCGGCAAGCCGCGCGGTCTCGAGGCTGTCGCTATAGCGGCCGAACGCCCCAACCATCTGGATCGCCGTGGAGGCCAGCGCACCCGCAGCCAGCAGGGCCATCAAGGTCAGAAGGAGCGAACTTACCGATTTCTTAAACATTGCCATGGTGTCGGGGGCCTGGGTCGGGGGCCTATTCTTTCGAGCGCCACCTTGCCCGCGACATGCCAATGTTCCGTTAAGGTTTTAATCGAATGGGCGTGAGTTTCCGGCCCGACGAGCCTCAGCGCAGTCCCGGATATCACGCAACCTTGGTGAAATCCGGCGGGCGGCGTTCCGCGAACGCCGTGAAGGCCTCGCGCGCCTCAGCGGTGCGCAGGCGCAGCCCGAACTGCTCGCCTTCGGCATTCATCTGCGCGACCAGCGTCTCGCCGTTGCGCATCAGCTTCTTGGTGGCGGTGAGTGCGCCGGCCGGCTGACGGGCAAGACGCTGCGCCAGCGCGAGCGCCTCGGCATCGAGCTTGTCGAGCGGCACGACGCGGTTGGCGAGCCCCCATTCCAGCGCGGATTTGGCCGGCACCGTCTCGCCCAGCGCGAACATCTCGTAGGCCCGCGCATAGCCGATGCGCGCCGGCATCAGCAGGCTGGAAGCTGCTTCCGGCACCAGTGCGAGGCTGACGAAGGGCGTCGACAATTGCGCGTTGGCGGCAAGCACGACGAGGTCGCAATGCAGCAGCATCGTGGTGCCGACGCCGACGGCGCGGCCCTGCACCGCGGCCACCAAGGGCCGGGAGCAGCGCGCCAGCGACTGGATGAAGCGCACGACGTTGCGGCTTCCTTCCGACTTGCCCGCCGCGACCGCCGCGAACTCGCCGACATCGTTGCCGGCGGTAAACATGTCGCCTTCGCCGCGGATCAGGATCACGCGGACCGACGGATCGTGCTCGGCTGATTCGATGGCATCGGCGAGCTTGCCGTACATCGCATCCGTCAGCGCATTCTTCTTGTCGGGGCGTGCCAGCGTGAGCGTGAGAATTCCGCCGTCGTTCCGGATCCGGACGTGCTCGGTCATGGGTCTCTCCTCTATTCCTATGGATCTCTAGAAAGCTCTGTTGAAAGCTGTCTTGGAAACTTGTCCTGAATGCTGGTCAGCCAGCGCGCGACGATATCGATCTCCGCACTGGTGAATCCGTCCGTCAACGCCGCGTTGACCCGTGCCGCGCTGGCCTTCGCCTGCGCCAGTGCCGTCCGCCCCTTCGGCGTCAGCCAGACGCGCCAGGCGCGACCATCCTCGTGATCCGCGCGCCGCTCGACCAGTTTAGCCGCCGCCGTACGGTCGACCAGCCCCGAGATGCCGGCCGGCCCCATGTCGAGCGCCGCGCCCACCTCACCCATCAGGACGCCGTTCTGCTTGCCGAGGATGAACAGCAGCCCCGCTTGCGCCGGCGTGACCTCGCTCGAAGGCTGCGCCGCCATCCAGCGCTGCACGCGCCGCTGCGCCACGCTCAACAGGTAGATCAACCGATGGTGTCTCGCGCCCTCGTCTTTATTTCGCATGCGAAATAGATAATCGAGGCGGATCAGATTGTCAAAGGACGGCAGCTGGACATGTGCCGCGGCAGTCGTCGAGGAACAGGGCCGCCCCGGCGCACCAGGACCTCACCCACCAATCGCAATTAGCCGCCGCCGTCACGCTTGACGGCCGCTTCCCTTTATGTTCTCTATTCGTTCTATTCAATCATAGATTGTCCCGGAGGCCTTTCGTGATGAACAGTATGCGTGGCGAGAACCAGCCGACCCAGCTCATAATTCATAATGACGATGATACGCCGGACCAATTCGTGATGGATCTGCTTCGGCAGGTTTTCGGCAAATCAGACCGTGAAGCGACCGCGCTGATCACCCAGATCGAGCAGAAGGAAAAAGCGGTTTGCGGACCTTACCCGCAATCGGTTGCCGAAGCCCTTTTCAAATCTGCGCAACAATCCATCGAATTGGCCGGCCACCAACTGCAGGTCACGCTAGAGGCGGTCAAGAGTCCTTGCGAACTCTGTGGCAAGCCTGAGGGACAGACCGACGTTCGTATCGGCAGCCGCACGGTCTGGCTGTGCAGCGAATGCAAGCGGCGGATGAGCCCTCGAACGAGCGAGAGGAGAATTTCGACTTTGCATGCGACATTCTCGATTGGCACCTTGCCAGCACTGCGCGCAGCAAACTCGTGACCACGATCCGCCAATTTCCCGGCCACATGCGGGTCGATCTCCAGGCCGCCGTCGACCGGCTCTTCGGCAAGGCCATCCGGCTGGTGGGACTGAACGAGGAGCAGCGCTACGAAACGCTGTCGATTCCACGACTGCTCAAGGAGGGCCGCTATGCGATCGCGATTGCCCCGCTGCAATATTCCGACGTCGACGTAGGCGAGAAGAGCCCGGTCAAGTGTCTGGATAACGGGCTGTGGCTGTGTGAGCAGGATCATCTCCGCTATGCGGTTTTGCTCTGCGCACACCGCGAATACAGTCGCGAGCCCGGAATTCGGATCGAAGTCCTGGTACCCTCAGGTTCCGCAGGCGCGGCTCTCGTCCAGCAATGCTTCAGTGAATTGGAAGAAGCCGTACAGGCTGCGCGGACCTATCGCGGCAAGATCCTGTCGCTCGATGCCGATTCCGACTATCGCGGTCGCTCGCGCGGCATCACGGTGCATCGCTTGCCGCAGGTCGCGCGCGACGAGGTGATCCTGCCGGAGCAGACCCTGCGGCTGCTCGATCGCAACGTTCTGACCTTCGTCAACACCCGAGACCAATTGCGCCGGCTGGGTCAATCGACACGCAAAGGCATCTTGCTGTACGGGCCGCCGGGCACTGGCAAGACCCACACGATCCGTTATCTCGCAACGCATTTGCCCGGGCATACGACGCTGATCATCACGGCCGAGCAGATCGGTCTGCTCGGCGCCTATATGAGCCTGGCACGGTTGCTCCAGCCGTCGATGGTGGTGATCGAGGATGTCGATCTCATCGCCCGCGACCGCGATGACATGGGGCCGTGTGAGGAATCCATGCTGAACAAGCTGCTCAACGAGATGGACGGGCTGAAGGAAGACGCCGACATCCTGTTCGTCCTGACCACCAACCGGCCGGAGGACCTCGAGGGAGCTCTCGCGGGTCGCCCCGGCCGCATCGATCAAGCCATCGAAGTGCCGCTGCCAGACGAGACCGGCCGCGGCAAGCTGGTCCGGCTCTACGGCAGGGGATTGCCGCTCGAGGGGGCCGTGATCGCGGAGGCTGCCCGACGCAGCGAGGGCACGAGTTGCGCCTTCATCAAGGAGCTGATGCGGCGGCTGGCGCAAGGAAGCATCGCGCGGGACGGCGGCAACACCGTGATCTCGGCCGATATCGACGAGGCGCTTGACGACATGCTGTTCTCCGGCGGCCGGCTTAACGCGCAGCTGCTCGGCGGCGCGCAGGCAATGGCCACCGGGTGACGCTCCGAAGTGGCGCGCCTGCTACGGCGCGCACATGAAGCTCGACGCCTCCGTCACTGGGCCGCTCTTGTAGTGCGGCCAGGCCGGCCAGCGGCACAGCGGCAGCGCGCGAAGCGTCGCAAACGACGGCGCCTCGACCTTCTGCTCGGTAACTTCCAGATCGCCGGGCGCCCTGCCCTTTTCGACCCAGTCGACCAGCACGCTCAGCATGTCGACATTGGCCGGCGCGCCGGAGCCGACATGGTCGACCCCTGGCGCGGTGTAGAGCCGCGCGAACTCGGCCGTCTCGGCTTTGCCGACCTTGCGTTCGACGTTCTCGAAATAGCGGATGCCGGCATAGGGGCTTTGCGCGTAGTCCGCCATATGTTCGAGCATGATCAGCCGGCCGCCGCGAGCGCGGAAGCGGCTGAGGTCGGGGTCGGTGGAATCCATCAGGCTGGAGACCTCGAGCAGCCGCGCCTTGTGCGCTTCGGGCTTATACGTCGTCACGTCGAGCTTGGGATCGCGCGCGAACACGTATTGGATGCCGCCGGCGCCGTAGATCCAGGCGATGCCATTATTGGGCGCGGGCGGCTGCGCGGGAGGCGCCGTGCCAAGCCACCACGCGACCCAGCCGCCGGTCGGGCCGACCGCCGGCGTGTCCTCGCCCGACACGCCCCAGCCCGGATAATCGTCGAGGCCATTGGCGAGCGCGAACGGGAATTTGTAGGTCGCATGCAAGGTCTCGATCGCCTTGATCTGTGCGTCGGTGAGGCACTGATCGCCCGTCTTGCCGCTCGCGCAACGCAGCGTCTCCACCTTGAAGGCCGCCTTGCAGGAAACGGGATCTTGCACCAGCGCGTCATCGGAGCCGTCGGCCTTGTCGCAAGCGGCCCGCACGGCATCGCCGACTAGCTTCACCTGCGCCGGATTGACCCAGCCATCACCCATGGTCACGAGCCCCGAACGCGTGCCGGCATGCTGCAGGCCGACCCAGTTGATGACGGGCACGCGAGCAAAGATGCCGTCGAAATCATCAGGGTAGCGCTGCGCCATGGTGAGGCCTTCGCGGCCGCCTTCGGACGACCCCATGAAGTACATTTTCTCCGGCGCCTTGCCGTAAGCGCGCTGCATCAGCGCGACGGCGGCATCGCGCACCTTCTTGTAGGCGCGATGGGCGAAATTCTCGAAGGCTTCGTCGTTGAGCGCGAACAGCTGCGGCGGCTCGCCCGGCTTGGACTCGTGACCGGAATCGGTGCCGTAGGTGACGAAGCCGCGCGCGAGCGGCGACGGCTTGTCGAAGGGATAGGCCGGCGGCAGCGCCAGGCCCGTGATCAGCACGCCATTGAATCCGCCGCCGCCATATTGCAGCGAACGGCCGTTCCATTCGACGGGCAAATTGACCTGAAACTTGATCGGCGGCGCCTTGGGATCGGTGGGATCGATGTGGCCGAGCACCTTGCAGAAGCCGGGATTGGCGGGCGTGACGCGCCCCGACGGCGTCGGGCCGCGTTCGGCGACGGCCAGTTGCGACGGCGCCAGCAACGTCGCCGAATCCACCTTCACGGCGTCAGCGCCGCCGACGAGGCCCTTGCAGACAGTGTCCGCATCCTCAGTCAGCGTCACCGCTGAAGCGGAATTCGCGCCCAGCGCGCCCGCTGCGCCCACCAGCAATGCGCACAGCTTCACATGGATTTGCGCCATCGTTTCCCCCTGAGTTTCTGTTCGTTATGTCAGCAGGCCGCATTCAAGGCGCCCTGCGGCCGCTCGTCAATGCAGTGCTAGTGCTCAAACACCAGCCGCGCGCCGACGGTGCCGTCGAGGGCGCGGATCTGCTGGAGCAGCGCGCCTGAATCCTGGCCGCCGAGGTCGGCATCGAGCACGACGTAACCGAGGTCGCCGGAGGTCTCCAGATACTGCGCAGCGATGTTGATGTCGCGCTGGAGGAAGACCTCGTTGAGCCGGCGCAGCATGCCGGGCACGTTGCGATGGACGTGGCTGAAGCGCGCGCCGGAGGGACGCAGATGCAGCTGCACTTCCGGAAAATTCACCGCGCCCGTGGTCGATCCGGTGATGAAAAAGTCGACCAGCTTGCGCGCCACCTCGCCGCCGATGCGCTCCTGCGCCTCCTCGGTCGAGCCGCCGATATGCGGCGTGAGGATGACATTGCCGAGGCCCTGCACCGGGCTGTTGAAGCGGTCCGAATTCGAGGACGGCTCGACCGGAAACACGTCGATGGCGGCACCCGCGAGATGGCCGTCGCGCAGAGCCCCCGCCAGTGCATCGAGATCGACGACGGTGCCGCGGCTGTTGTTGATCAGAAGGGAGCCGGGCTTCATCGCCCGCAGCTCCTTCTCGCCGATCATCCCTGATGTCTCCGGCGTCTCCGGCACGTGCAGGCTGACGACATCGCTCTGCGCGAGCAGCTCCTCCAGCTTCTCGACTGGCTCGGTGTTGCCGTGGCGGAGCTTGTCGGTGCGGTCGAAATAGATCACGCGCATGCCGATCGCCTCGGCCAGGGTCGAGAGCTGCGAGCCGATATTGCCGTAGCCGATGATGCCGAGGGTGCGGCCGCGCACCTCGCGGCTGCCGGTCGCCGACTTGTCCCAGCCGCCCTCATGGGCCGACACCGAGCGCGGGAAAATGCGCCGCAGCAGCATCACGATCTCGCCGATCACGAGCTCGGCGACGCTGCGCGTGTTGGAGAACGGCGCGTTGAACACCGGAATGCCGCGCTTGCGCGCCGCCAGCAGATCGACCTGGTTGGTGCCGACGCTGAAGCAGCCGACGGCGAGAAGCTGGTCGGCCGCTTCCAGGACCTGATCGGTGATCTGGGTGCGCGAGCGGATGCCGAGCAGCGACACGCCCTTGAGCGCCCGCCGCAAATCCTCGCCGTCCAGCGCCTTGGTCAGGCGCTCGACATTGGTGAAACCCGCCGTTCTGAACAGGTCCACGGCGCTGTCATTGACGCCTTCGAGCAGCAGCGCCTTCGCGCTCCGCTCAGGGCTTCGGCCTGGGACTGACATGAAATCTCCGTGGGTCACAGCTTCGCCGCAGCTCATAGACCGCGGGGGATGCGCAGCACAATAGGGTTCGGATACGGGGAGAAGATGGCGGAGCGGTCGTCAGATCACGTAAAACCCGTGCGTCCCGTCCAGACGCAATTGTTCGACCAGGCCATATTCCCAGTCGAGATAGGCCTGCATCGCGCGTTCGTCGACGCCGGTGCCTTCATAGGGGCGGCGGTAGCGGTGGGCGGGGTCGGGCTTGGGCAGGACGTGCGGCGGACCGATTTCGAGCGCGCCGTCATAGCCGCCCTCCCACACATAGACCTCCCAGCCCATCTGCGCGAGCCAGGACGCCGTCATGTCGGCGCGGACGCCCTTATCGTCGGTCAACACGATACGCGCGCCGCGCACCGGTGCGGCCATGTCGGTTTCCTGGACGAGCTGTCCGCCGGGATAGTGGCGAAAGCCCGGGAGATGGCCTGCGGCATATCCCTCGGCGTCACGCACGTCGAAGCGATAGAGCGTGCGATCGGTCTGCGCGACAAGCGCAGCCATCTCGCTCGCGCCGATATGGCGGACACCGGCGCGATAGGCGACGTCGCGCGCATTGGCCGGGCCGCCCTCGAACGACCCGATCGCGCCACGCCTGTTAGCACCATGGTCGAGCGTGTGCCGCGCCAACGTCCAGCCGATGGTGCCGTTGCGCAGCGCCCGGACCTTGTTCGGCACGCCGGCATTGATCAGCGATTGGGTGCCGATGATCGAGCGGGTGCGGCCGGCGCAATTGACGATGATGGTGGTGTCGGCATCGGGTGCCGCCTGTCCTGCCCGCAGCACCAGCTCCGCGCCGGGCACGCTGACCGAGCCCGGAATGTTCATGGTAGCATATTCGTCGAAGCGGCGGACGTCGAGGATGGCAATGTTGGCCTTGTCCGCGATGAGTTTTGCCACCTCGTCGGCACTGAACGAGGGCGTGTGCCTACGCGACTCGACCAGCTCGCCAAAGGCTTTGGAGTAGGAGTTGACGTCCTCGAACATTTGATAGCCCGCGTCGCGCCAGGCCTTCAGTCCGCCATCGAGCGCGCGGACGTTGGTATAGCCGAGCGCGGCCAGCCGCTCGGCACCCGCGGTGACGAGCCCTTCGCCGTCATCATAGAGCACGATCGGCACATTCTTGCGCGGCAGCCTGACGTCCGCTTCGATCGCAATCCGATCGGCAGCCATGTTGGCGGCGAACAGCGGATGTCCCGTCGCGAAACCAGCCTCGTGCCTGAGATCAAGCAACGCGATCTCCTCGCGGAGCAGCAGTGCACGGCGGATGTCGGCGGGAGTGACGGTGGTGATCTTCATGGCGTAAACCCTGACGAGGATTGGCCATGGGCTTTTGAACGATTGCAGAAGTGTTGGCTAGCCTTTGCGGCAGCCCGTTCATTCGCCGGGAACGAGCCGCCCGAGCCGTGGCTGCGCCAGCCGCCTCAGCTTTCGACGCGACAAATAAAGCAAAACGCCGGTGACCGCGAACAGCGGCATCAGCACAGCCGCGAGCATGAACGCGAGCTTGCCGGGCCAGCCCAGAAATGCGCCGCGGTGGATATCGAGCACGTTCGCGATGGTCTTCTCGCCGAGGGTCTTATCGGAATAACGCTCCGCAGACACGAATTGGCCTGTGATGGCATCGACGCGGAATTCGTCACGGGTGGTGTCGAGGGTCGAGTCTTTCCCCCAGGAGCGGATCCGTATCACCGTGCCCGGACCGGCGGGCAGCGTCAGCAACGCCTTGGAGAAACGGCCGCCCTCTTCGTGCAGGAAGGCGGCCCACGCGCGATCAAAGCCGATCGGCTGTGCCGTCTCGCTGACACCGGCAGCACGCGACGCCTTTGTGGGCATCTTGGGCTGCATCTTCGCCGCGGCGATCTGCGGGCGCGACAGCAACCAGACGACGCCATCCTTGTACCAGTCGAACGAGTACCAGAGCCCGGTGAACGTCATCACCAGATAGACCGGCAGGACCCAGGTGCCGATCACCGCATGCAGCGACCGATGCAGACCGCGGCCACTGAGCCCGAGATTCGGCTTCAGCCACATCTTCACGCTGCCTGCACGACGCGGCCAGCGCAGCACGAGGCCCGAGATCAGCATCACGATCAGGCCGAGCGCGGCCACGCCCGTGATCTGGCGCCCCCAGCCCTTGGCATCGCCGGGAATCAACAGCCAGCGATGAAGCTTGCGCACGGTCGCGAAAAACTCTTCGCCGTCCGGTGTGCCCAACACGCGCGCGTCATAGGGATCGACATAGAGCGAGGACGGCCGCGCGCCTCGTTCGTCGCGGGCGAAGCGCACATGCACCGCGGCGGACGGATCACTCGCCAGCGTCACGGCGGAGATTTTGCCGACGTCCTGCGCCGCAGTCAGGCGCGCAACCAGTTCGTCCGGCATCAGCGCCGGTGCCTGGCGCGGCGCGACCTGCATGATGCCGGCGTTGAGATGATCGACGATCTCGTCCTCAAAACTCATGATCGCACCGGTCAGTGCGATCACGGCGAGCAGCAGCGCCAGCACGAGGCCCGCGATGGAATGGACATGAAGCAGAGCGGCCTTGATCGCGCGCCAGGACTCACGCATCGGCGCGAGCCCTCCTGCTCGGCGCGATCATCCGAAGGGCGTCCCTGCGCGACATGCCCATCGCTAAAACTTCACCGTCGCCGACAGCGAGACCCGCCGCGCGTCGCCGAGGGCGACGTTCAGATTATTGACGGCGGAGGGATAGTAGACAGTGTCGAACAGGTTCTTGACGTTGAGCTGGTAGATCACCGGCGTGTTCTGGTATTTCATCTCATAGGTCGCGAAAATATCGGCGACCACATAAGAGGGCAGGAAGAAGGAGTTGATCGAATCGCCGGGACGATCACCGACATAACGCGCGCCGCCGCCGAGGCGGAGCTGACCCGGCAGGGCTGTGCCGAAGTCATAGACCAGATAGAGCGAGGCCGTGTTCAGCGCGACGTTCTGCAACTTCCTGCCGAGCAGCGTGATGTCCTCGGATGCCGTCACGCGGGCGTCGGTGTAGCCATAACTGCCGATCAAGGCCCAGCTATCGGTGATCCTGCCGGTGACGTCCAACTCGACACCGCGCGAATGGGCACGGCCCACGGTGTGGAGTTCTACCACGCCTGCGCTGTTCGTCTTCGTCGTCTGCACGTTCTTCTTGTCGAGATCGTAGAGCGCCAGCGTGCCGGAGATGCGCTTGTTCAAATCGAACTTGACGCCGGTCTCGTATGACACGCCTTCTTCCGGCGCGACGTTGGAGCCGATCGTGACGCCGATCGGCGCAATGGTCGAATTCGGCTTCAACGATTCAGTATAGCTCGCATAGAGCGATATCTGGTCGGTGAGCTTGAAAATGGCGCCGCCGAGCGGAAGCACCTTGTCCTGGGACACATTGGTGTTGGTGACAAACGGCTTCCCGCGCCCGGCGATCTGGTCGTAGTCCATGTAGCGCACGCCGCCGACCAAGGCGAACCGCTCTGTCAGATGCAACGTGTCCTGGACGAACATCGACCACTGGCCGAGCTTGTCGGTCTGCGCACTGTCTGGATTGGACACCGTCGTTCCCGGCCCGATCAGGCCGTAAACGGGATTGTAGACATTGAAGGCGGGCGTTATCTGCCGGATCAGATTGTCCCGGTAGATGGTGCGATACTGGCCGTCGCCACCGAACACCACATCATTGCGCATGTCGCCGAGCCAGAAGCCGCCTGAAATATAGGACGTTCCATAGCTGGCGTTGCTGAGCGAACCCTGCGTGCCGTCGTTGCTGCGGGTCTCGGCGCCTGTCGTGAAGTTGATGCCGGTGATACGAAGCTGGTTGGCGCTGAAGGTCTCGGTGTTGTAGCTGTAGCCGGCGTAGAGCTTCCAATCATGATTGAAACGGTGCTCGACCGACGCCTGGATCAGGTCCGACGTGCCCCACGTGTTATTGAAGGGCTCGTCGAGCCGGCGCGTCGTGGGAACTGCCAGCGGCGCCTGCGTCACCGGATTGAACGCCGTGCCGCGATCGAACGGATAGATGAACTCGCGATGCTCGTAGTTGAGCTGCACCGTGGTGTCCTGGCCATACCAGGCCAGTGACGGCGCAACCAGCATCTCGCGGTGGCGGCCGAAATTCCGCCAGTAATCCTCGCTGACGCTGTAGCCGATGAAGCGATAGGCGAGGCCTTGATCACCGATCGGACCGGTGATGTCGAGCAAGCCGTCGGCGCCGGTCTTGGAAGCACTGAAGGCCGAACCAAGCAGCGTAACCGAGCCGTGCTGGTACAGCTCCGGCCGCTTGCTGATCGTGTTGACGATGCCGCCGGGATCCATGATGCCGTAGAGCAGCGAGGCCGGCCCCTTCAGCACCTCGACGCTTTCGACTGCGGGATTGAAGCTGCGCCCCTGCACCAGCGGCATGCCGTTGCGCATGATCGAGCCGTCGCGGTTGTCGCCGAAGCCGCGGCGGATGACCGCGTCCTGGCTGCCGGCGAGCGTGTTGGTCTGGGTGATGCCGCTGACGTTGATCAGCGCGTCGTCGATGTTTCGCGGGAGCTGGTCCTTCAGCACCTGCTCGGGCACCACGTTGACGGCCTGCGACGTATCGAGCGGCGAAGCGCCGCTGCGCAGCGTGGTCGCGCTCGGCATCGCGCGGTAGCCGAGCTTGGCGGCCTGTTGCGCGGCGGCTTCCGCGGCCGCGCGCTCCGAGAGCGTCGGCGCTGCGGGTGCGGGATTGCGATTGCGCTGGCGCGCGGCGGTCTGAGCGCGGCGTGGGGACTGGTCCGATGCACGCGCCGCTTTCGGCCGCGGTGCCGGCGCCTCGACCGTCACCGGCGGCAGAGCCGATTGCGCTTGGGCGGCCGTCGCGCTGAAGGAAGGTGCGCCGAGCAGAACGGCTGCTCCAATGAGGAGGACTGCGCAGCTCGTGCCGGCAGGAGTTCGACGGCCGCTGACGCGCTGGCCATCCAGATGAGCACGCACTTTCGATTCACTTCCAAGTCAGACGCAGAAGCTGGCGCGTCTAACAGCCGTTGTTCGTGAAGAGAACCGCAAGCGGCCTTGAATCGCTCTAGTGTTGAATGGTTCTAGGCTTTGATCGCTATTCGACAATCCTCGATGGATTGCGCAGCGACCGCGACACGCAGCGCGCGAATTCGCGGCAACGTGTCGCGGCTTCCCGCGATCTCACGCGATCGCGGGAGCCATCAGCTCGTCGAGCTTGCGCTTGAGCGCGGTGCCGTCGGACAAGGCCCGGAGCGGCGGCCGCACGCGTAGCCAGCTCGCGTCGCCCGTCTGTGCCGCGAGGATGGCTTTCAGCGTCGTGAGGAAGGATGGTGATTTCACCACGATGTCCACGGCAGCCTGCATGCGTGCTTCGACATCCTTGCCGTCGATCATTGCCTTGACCAGCTCCGGCGCGATGTTGGCCATGCCGCAGATGGTGCCGGCACCGCCGGCGGCGATCGCGCGGGTGATGTCAACCTCGTTGCCGACGGTGATGGCGAGCTCGGGAGCGGCGGCACGGAACGCCTGGAACTGCTTGAAGTCGCCGCTAGAGTCTTTCAGGCCCGCAACGACCTTGCCGTAGCGCTTGCGCAAATTCGCGGCGACGCCGGTCGGGATCGCGACACCCGAGATCTGCGGGATATGATAGAGGTAGGCACGCAGGCGATCGTCGGCGACGCCGTCGAGGATCGCCGCAAAGGCATCCTCGATGCCTTCAGGGCTGACGCTTCGGTCGAAGTAAGGCGGCAGATACAGCACGTGACGCAGGCCGAGACCGAGCACGGCACGCGTCAATGCGATGCTGTCGCCGATCGCGGGGAAGCCGCCGCCGATTCCAATTCGGTCCGGCGCAACGCCGGCCTTGAGCACGGCTTCGATGGTCGCGACGCGTTCGGCGACATTGAACGAGGTGCCCTCGCCGGTGGTGCCGAACAGCACGACACCGTCGATGCCCTTACCGAAGAGTTGCTTGCCGTGGGCGGCGAGCTTGGCGGAGTCCACGCTGCCGTCCGTCGCCAGCGGCGTCGCCGAAGCCACCCAGAACCCGCGAATTGCCTCCGTCATCACACACCATCCGTTGCTGTGGCTTCGGACCAGGCGTCTGGTCTCGGACGATCAAACCAGAGCTTGGCAAGCCTTGTTTTTGCTTTACTTTCGGGCTTGTACCTTACATACAACAAAGGCGCAAATCCTTTCCGCCGTCATGGCGCGCATAACACGCAGCCAGATTCCGAGGAGGTCTCGCATGGACATGGTGACCCCGGTCGAGCGGCCCACCCAGTTGCTCGGCGCCTTGCGCGACAGCCTCGGCGCGGCCGCCGTGCTCGTTGGCCCGGACGTGCCCGCGCGCAATTGCAACGACTGGAGCGCGAGCCTGCCGCAAACGCCGCTCGCGGTGATCCGCCCGGTCGATGCGCAAGGCGTGGCCGACGCGATTCTGACCTGCCGGCAGGCGCATCTGCCGTTCGTGCCGCAGGGCGGATTGACTGGGCTGTGCCGCGGCGCATCGCCTGAAGCAGGCTGGGTCGCGATCTCGCTCGAGCGCATGAGCGGGATCGAGGAGATCGATCACGCCTCGATGACGATGACGGTGAAAGCAGGCACGCCGCTTCAGACGATCCAGATGGCAGCCGACGAAGCCGGCTTCTTCTTTCCGCTCGATCTCGGCTCGCGCGGCTCCTGCGCCATCGGCGGCAACCTCTCGACCAATGCCGGCGGCAATCGCGTGATCCGCTATGGCATGACGCGCGAACTGGTGCTCGGGCTCGAAGTCGTGCTGCCCGACGGCACCATCATCACTAGCCTCAACAAGCTGATGAAGAACAATGCCGGCTACGATCTGAAGCATCTGTTCATCGGCTCGGAAGGCACGCTCGGCATCATCACCCGCGTGGTGCTGCGGCTGTTTCCAAAACCGCGTTCGACCATGGCCGCGCTCTGCGCGCTCGAGGACTATGCCGCGGTGATCGCGCTGCTCGGCGCCGCGCGAAGCGGGCTCGGCCCGCTGCTGTCGGCGTTCGAGGTGATGTGGCCGGATTACTGGGACGTGATCACGTCGCGCGCAGGCGTCAAGCCGCCGGTCGCCGCAGGCCATGGCCTCTACGTGCTGGTGGAAGCGCAGGGCACCGACGAGAGCCTCGACGCACCGCGCTTCCAAAGCTGGCTCGAAGAGCTGATGGAGCGCGGGCTGCTCGCCGACGCCGCCGTGGCGCAATCGCTGGCGCAGACGCGAAGCTTCTGGCGCGTGCGCGACATCTGCGCCGAGTTCGGCCAGGTGTTGGGTCCGCACATCTCCTACGACATCGGCCTCGCCGTGGCGCGGATGGACGAGTTCGTCACGCGCTGCAAGGCGGCGCTGGCTGATGGCGTCGAGGGATGCGAAAGCGTCTATTACGGCCATATCGGCGACGGCAATCTGCATCTCGTCTCCTGGGTCACCGGCCTTGCCGTCGAGCAGCAGCCGAAGGAAGAGATGGACGCGATCATTTACGGTCTCGTGCGCGAGATGGGCGGCAGCGTCTCGGCCGAGCACGGCATCGGCACGTTGAAGAAGAAGTGGCTGGGTCATGCCCGCAGCGAGGCCGAGATCGCGCTGATGCGAACGCTGAAGGCCGCGCTCGATCCCGATCATCTGCTCAACCCCGGCAAGGTGATCTGAGAGAGCCAATGCGATCGCTGAAGCTCGATGCGCCGAAATCGCTGTCGCAGCGGGTGATGCAGCGGCTGCGCCAGGCCATCATCGACGGCGAGTTCGCGCTCGGCGCCGCCATCTCCGAGGAGATGGTGGCAAACTCCTTCGGCGTCAGCCGCACCCCGGTGCGCGAGGCGATGGGTCAGCTGCAGGCGCAGGGCCTCGTCGTGATCCGGCCGCAGGTCGGCAGTTTTGTCTTTACGCCAAGCGCGGAAGACATCACCGCGCTCTGCACGTTCAGGATCGCGCTGGAGCCCAAGGCCGCTGAGCTCGCCTTCCGCCATGATCGCGCCGGTGCGATCGCGACGATGAGCGAGGCGATCGCGGCGATGGAGCCGGCGATTGCAGCCAGGGACAACATCGCCTATGGCCGCGCCGATGCCGCTTTCCATGAGGCGCTGTTCGCCCATTGCGGCAACCGCTATCTCGCCGAATCCTATCAGCTCGCATCTAGCCGCGTCGCGGCACTCCGCACCAATTTGACTTCGCCGATCGACGTGCGCACGCGCACGTCTTTCGACGAGCATCGCAAGCTGCTCGATCTGTTCGCCCGCGGCGAGTTTGCCGCCTTCGCGACGCTGATGACCACGCACGTCACCAATTCTGGCGTGGTCTACGCCAAAGCGCTGCAGGTCGATTGAGCGCTGCTACCGCGCATTTTTCGTGCCGGGCCTGTCCAGAAAATCCAGCGCGGTGTTGATCTGTTCGAGCTGGTGTTCGATTTTGTCGCGGTCCTCGGCCGTGGGCGCCTTCTCGAGCTGCTCAACCAGCTTCTGCTTTCGGAGCAGCAAGTTCTCTATGACTGTACTCACGGCTCCCCCATCCGCCAGGGGCGAACATCGAGGCAATATTACACCCCGGAGGCGAGCGCGCGCCAGCCGGGCCCAGCGCAACCCTGCATCAGAATGTTCGCGAGGGCAGTTGGTTCCTGCGCGTGACCCGAGAAGGTGCAGACAGCTGATGGCGGCGCTCGCGAACGGTTAACGCGGTCGCACGCCCGGGCTGCCGGTCGCGGAACCGGATCTTTCACCTGCCCGTCGGTTGTATTCGGAGGCCCGGAGTCCTATGCGTATGCGCCATGGACATCCAGATCATCGCCGCCGAAAAACCCCTGATGGCGCAGGCACGCCCGCACAAGCCGGCGCCGTTCCTGCCGATGAGTCGCGCCGAGATGGATGCGCTCGGCTGGGACGCTTGCGACATCGTGCTGGTGACGGGCGATGCCTATGTCGACCATCCCAGCTTCGGCATGGCCATCATCGGCCGGCTGCTGGAGGCGCAGGGCTTTCGGGTCGGCATCATCTCGCAGCCGGACTGGCATTCGGCCGAGCCGTTCAAGGCATTGGGCAAGCCAAAAGTCTTCTTCGGCGTCACCGGCGGCAACATGGATTCGATGGTGAACCGCTACACCGCGGATCGTCGCCTGCGCCATGACGATGCCTATACCGCGGGCGGCGAAGGTGGCAAGCGGCCGGACCGCTGCACCGTCGTCTACGCGCAGCGTTGCCGCAGGCGTTCAAGGGCGTCCCGGTCGTACTCGGCGGCATCGAGGCCTCGCTGCGCCGGATCGCGCATTACGATTACTGGTCCGACAAGGTGCGCCGCTCGGTGCTGGCCGACGCCAAGGCGGACCTGCTGCTCTACGGCAATGCCGAGCGCGCCGTCGTCGAAGTGGCCAATCGTCTCGCCGCCGGCGAGGCGCCGCGCGAGCTCGACGACATCAGGGGCGTCGCGCTGTTCCGCCGCGTGCCCGACGATTACACCGAGCTGCACGCCGACGATATCGACTCCGCCGATGAGGGCGCTTCGCGCACGAAAGGCTTGACCGTGATCCGGCTGCCCGCTTTGGAGCAGGTCGAGCAGGACAAGGAAGCCTATGCGCGCGCGTCACGCGTGCTGCACCGGGAGAGCAATCCCGGCAATGCGCGGCCGCTGGTGCAGCGCCACGGCGATCGCGATCTCTGGCTCAACCCGCCGCCGATTCCGCTGACCAGCGAGGAGATGGACGCCGTCTACGATCTTCCTTACGCGCGCGCCCCGCATCCGTCCTACGTTGACGCGAAGATCCCGGCGTGGGACATGATCAAGTTCTCGGTGACGATCATGCGCGGCTGTTTTGGCGGCTGCACCTTCTGCTCGATCACCGAGCACGAGGGCCGCATCATCCAGAACCGGTCCGAGGGCTCGATCCTGCGCGAGATCGAGAAGATCCGCGACAAGACGCCGGGCTTCACCGGCGTGATCTCGGACATCGGCGGTCCCACCGCCAACATGTACCGGATGGCGTGCAAGGACCCGAAGGTCGAGGCCGCGTGCCGGCGGCCGTCCTGCGTCTTCCCCGAGATCTGCCCGAATCTCAACACCTCGCATGACGATCTGATCCGGCTCTATCGCAAGGTGCGCGAGACCAAGGGCATCAAGAAGGTGATGGTCGCCTCCGGCGTGCGCTACGACCTCGCGGTCGAGAGCCCCGAATACATCAAGGAGCTCGTCACCCATCACGTCGGCGGTTATCTCAAGATCGCGCCCGAACATACCGAGCGCGGGCCGCTCGACAAGATGATGAAGCCCGGCATCGGCGCCTACAACCAGTTCAAGCGGATGTTCGATGCCGCGGCCGAACAGGCCGGCAAGAAATACTATTTGATCCCGTATTTCATCGCGGCACATCCGGGCACGACCGACGAGGACATGATGAACCTGGCGCTATGGCTGAAGAAGAACCGCTACCGCGCGGATCAGGTGCAGACCTTCCTGCCCTCGCCGATGGCGACCGCGACGGCGATGTACCACACCGGCGTCAACCCACTGCGCGGCGTGCGGCGCGGTGGCAGCGACAAGGTCGAGGCGATCAAGGGCCTGCGCCAGCGTCGCTTGCACAAGGCGTTCCTGCGCTACCATGACCCCGACAATTGGCCGGTGCTGCGTGAAGCCCTGAAAGAGATGGGCCGCGCCGATCTGATCGGTTCGCGCCCCGACCAGCTGGTCCCCGCGCACCAGCCGCCCGGCACCGGCAAGGCCGCCGGCACGCGGCGGCCGGTTCGTCCAGACGGCAAGACGCAGCGGTTCACGACCAAGAATTTGCGGGTGATGAAGTAGCGGGCGAGCCGGATCAGGTCCGGTTCAGCTTCGCATTGTCGCCCTCAAAACAAAAACCTCGAAAACAACCCCATGCACAGTAGCCGGCATGAGCGGGATCAATGACTTAGGCGATTGCCGAATCCGTTGAATCCGCGGGGTGAGATAACGGAAAAACCGAAATTATGTTTTGACGAAATATTGACTCGTCGGGCAAAACAGGCGCAAGATGCCATTGTCGCGGCACGCGTGGCAGGGCGAGCCCCAACCGCTACTCCGTATCGATATCCTCGAGCTTCACACCGCGTCCCGCGCGGAGGCTCGAAGCAACCGTCCTCCGACTTGAATCCATTCAACACAGCAGGCGTCGATGCGCGCCCGGATGCGCTGGGGAGCGTAGTCGTAAACCCGATAGCTCGCGGGGTAGCCGGTGTCCGCTCTGTCCGCGAAACCGGACATAGCCAGTCCCGCCTTGTGAGTCAGCTAGGGGCCAACAGCGGTCATGACAGTGCTCTCTTAAAGGGGGGCGATCGCAGAGTACGGTGACTTCGCGTCGCTCCGCTCGGGATCCCTGGTCCCTCCGAAGCACAGGAGGAAATTGGACAGTAATCGCGGCGGCCTGGTAGTAGCGGTGATAGTCTCCGGCAGACCTCGGTGGAGAGCGCGGTCGAGCCGCATGCGCTACTCTCGTTTGTTCTCGCCAAGTGCATCCCCCAGACGCTCGAGTTCTAACGTGAAGCAGAACAGCGCGAACAGCGTAATCACCATCAACACCCCACGTCGGGCCATCAAGACCACGTCGGTATCGGGGCCGAGTTCGGGAAGGTGGCGAAACAGCACGATCGAGAACACAGCGCTGCCGAAGATGAAGTTCAGCCGGCCTAGGAACAGGAAGAGGTGGCTCAGGGACAGCCGTCCGCCTTTGAACGGGATCGCCACCTTCAAGAGGCGGTACCAGTAAGCCGCCTGCATAAGCATGAGAACAGCAAGGGTCAGATTGTCGTCATAGGGCGTATTGGCCGGCTGCTGACCAGGCGCGAGCACTAGCTCCCGGAAGGCCGGCAGGCCCTTCCATACGATGAAATCCGATCCGAACAATTGGACCGCCATCAAGAGCAGGTAGGTGAGCACACCGCGCCCCGCGGAAGAATGGGAAATCGGCTCTGCCAGGGGCTCAGGGATTTCCTCAGCTATGGAATCGGATGGTGTTTCTCCGCGCTTGATCAAGGGCGCCTTCCAACTGATTGGGTTTCGATTTCGGCCGATGCCTTCCGAATGAGCAATGCGAGTCCACTCCACCGTATCATCGCAGCGCGGCTCCCTGGCGCCTCGAGACGCCGCCCGTACCCTGCTGCTCGCCGACAAGGCGTGCCTGGATCATACTCATGACGGTCGTCACGTCGTCGAACGCTCGCGAATGAGCGCGTCCATGCAAGCGGGTCAAATCGAATAGCTCGACGCCTTCCCGCCGAAATTCAGCGGCATACGGCTCTTGGTCCGGATCGATGCCGCCGAGGCGGATTGCGCCTCCATGGAGAGACTTCGATAGCTTCAATGGGGCATCGTCCCGCGACACGAACAATGCGAAGCGTGGCCGTACCGCTCCCATGTCGTGCAATTGCGTACGGAAACTGTCGGCGTCTACGTCGGGCGCAACGAACAGCACGTTCTTGATCTTGGCCCCAATGCGGCCAGCTATCGCTCGCGCGCGCAAGGTTTCGAACGTGAGATAGCACCCCATCGAGTGACACAGGACGGTCACTTCCTTGACGTTCGGAGTAGCGGCGATCGCATCGAGCACTTGCGAAAATGCATCTCGAGACTGCGCCGCGCTCTCCGCATCCTCCTTGTAGGCTTCCAGGCTGACGGACCCCCGCGACGGCCAGGAGAACAGGACGGGAGCCCCCGGCGCTCCGGAATCATGAACGATCTGGGCGAACCGGTACACGGCTTCATCGAACCTGTTGTTGAAGCCATGGACGAATACAAGGACTCTTCCACGTGCTCGCGGCTTCTTTGCGGCCGCCGCCAGCGCAGCGCCAAATGCCGGTTTTTCGGCCGCTTCGGCCGAGACCGTCACGAAGTTTAGTCGTGGATCCCCGGGCGAGGAAGTCGGCCACTGAACCTGACCGACAGTGCGCGATGCGTCCGGCGGGATGGAAACGGCGATGGAGGCGTAGTTCACCTGGTCCGCCCGTTCGCTGTCGAACATCGCTGCATTTCCGGCAGCCGTTCGGTTGCGCGTCGTTGCCACCAGCAGCGGGACGACCGACACGCCTTCCGCTTCGACCTGTCCGACGGGTAGCAGCGTGTCCAGAGGCACGCGGCTGCAGGCGCAGCAGCACAGCGCCAAGACGATGAGGCCGAGGGTTGACCGGCAGATCTTCCCGGTTTCGCCATGGCTGAGGGGCGCGCGCCACAAGGGAGTCAGGCTCCTTTAGCCGAGCGGAACAGCAGAAAGTATCCTGCCGGCACGAAGAAGAGTGTCAGGACGGATGCGACGGCTAGTCCCGACATCATGAGCACCGCCATGGGCTGCCACAACGCGCCGCCGGCCAGTGCCATCGGTGCGAGCCCGAGCACCGTGGTGGCGGACGTCAGGAGGATCGGACGAAGCCGTTTTTCCGACGCAGCGACGAGGGCTTTCCGCAGCGGGAGCGTCTCGCGCTCGATGTCGATCTGATCGATCAGCACGATGGCGTTGTTGATGATGATCCCCGACAGGCTGATGATGCCCAGCGTGCCGAAGAACGAGAGCGGTTGTCCCGTCGCCAACAGCCCGAACGGAATGCCAATCAGGATCAGCGGTATGCTGACGAAGGTCAGGAGCGTACGACGGAAGGAGTTGAATTGCAGGATGATCGCCAGCACCATCACGGCGAGCGCGACGGGAAAGCCGGCGGCCAGCTTCTGGTTCGTCTCGGCGCTTTTCTGGATCTCGCCCCCCACGGTCACGTGATAGCCGCCGGTCATGTCCATCTCGTCGAGCCGGGGCTGGATCGATTCCAGTAGCTGCCCGGCCGTCAGGGAGGTGCTGCGGGCCGTGACCGTGATCGTCCGTTCCTGGTTCTTGCGGCGGATCCGCGCGAAGTCGAACCCGGGCTTCAGCCTGGCGACCTGCGCCAGCGAGATAAGCCCGCCGTTCTTCGCGAAGGTGGCGCTGGTGAGGCCTTCCAGGCTCTGCGAGGTGTAGGCGCCGGCGCGCAGTACGATGGGGATGGCGTTGTCGCCTTCGCGGTATATCGAGACCGCGGTGCCGCTGAAGTAGGTGTTCAGCAGTCGGGTCACTTCCTCCGAGGTCACCCCGAGCTGGCGGGCACGGTCCTGGTCGATCTCGACGACCACCTTGACGATCTTGTTGCCCCAATCGTCGTCGTTCTCGCGCACGTCCGGAGCCGCCTGCAGCAGGGATCGGACCCGTTCGCTGAAGCCAAGCAGCCGGTCCCCATCGGACCCCGAGATCTCGAGCTCCACGACGCCGGATTCCACCGCGCCCATGGCCAGCCGCTTGATTTTGAAGCTTGCCTCCGGATGGTTGGCGTAGAGATACTTCCAGGCGCGATCGGCCGCACGCACCGCGCCTTGATAGTCCGTGGCATTGACCAGGAAGAAAGCGGACGCCGGGTCCGGAGGGACGGGGGTCAAGGTGAGGTAGAACCTCGGGCCGCCATCTCCGACGTACAGGATCTGGCTGGAGATTTCAGGGTTGGCCGTTTTGTCGCCCAGCCATCGCTCGATCTCGCGCGCGCGAGCTTCGGTCTGCGAGATGTCGGTCCCGTCAGGCATGTTCATGTAGACCAGAAACTGGCTCCGTTCGCTGAGCGGAAACATCTCCTTTGGAATGCGTGGGAATTGTGTAAGCGCGATCACGACCAGCGCGACGCAACCGGCGAGGACGATGGGCGAGAAGCGCAAGGCCCGGCCGAGCGCGGTGGCATAGAGCCGCTGCAGCCGTGAGGGCGCGGCATCCTCCGTTCCGGAGCCGGCTCGCCGGCCGATGAGCCACACGGTCAAAGCGGGAAGGATGTACAGCGCCGTGATCCAGGATCCCCCAAGCGTGAGCGCCACCACGGCCGCGAGCGAGAACGCATACTCGCCGGACGCTCCGGACAGCAGCATGAGCGGCAAGAACGCCGCTATCGTAGTGATCGAAAAGATCAGGAGCGGCAGCGCATACTGTGCTCCGGACGCCAATCCGGCCTCCTCGGGAGGCACTCCGCGGCCGATCCGGCTCACGATGTCCTCGACGATCACGACGCCATTGTCGACCAGCAGACCGAGCGCGATGATGATCGCCGCGATCGAGACCTGCTCAAGCGCGATCCCAAGAGCCCGCATCCCGATCAACGAGAACATCACGGCGAACGGCACGATCATCGCGGCGATGGTGCCCGCCCGCAGGCCCAAGAAGACCACCACCAGCACGGCCACCACGACGAAGGTCTGGGCCACGCTGGAGAGGGCCGAATTGACGGAGGCGCTGACCTGATCGGCCTGGTAGGTGGGGAAGGAGAGGGCGAAGCCGATCGGGAGCCGCTGCTCAAATTCGCGTGCCGCCGTACGGAGCTTGACACCGATCTGGGTGACATCCTGGTCCGGCTGCATGATCACGCTGAGGACTACAGCAGGACGGCCGTTGAAATAGATCGGCTTAACCTTTGGAGAGACGTAATCCCGGCGGACAGTGACGATGTCAGCGAGCCGGACCAGGCTGTCGGTGCTGCCCACACGGGTCAGCATGGTCTCGATCGCCCGCACGTTCGGGAAATCTCCGGAGGTCTCCAGCAGGAGGCGCGTGCCGTCCGCGTTGATGTTGCCGGACGGCAGCACCACGTTCTGCCCCTGTAGGTCCTTGATCAAAGCGTTCACCTGAACGCCGATCGCGGCCAACTTCCGGGTATCGAGTTCGAGCCAGACCCGTTCGTCCTGTACGCCGTGAAGCTCGACCTTGGAGATGCCGGCGATCTGGTACAGCTTCTTCCGGAAATCCTCGGCCGCATCCTTCAGCTCGCGCGGCGAAAAGCCTTCGCCCGTGATGGCGATGGTGGCGATCGCAACGTCGCCGAAGTCGCTGTTGACAAAGGGTCCAACGACGCCGTCGGGCAGTTCGACCTTAGCATCGGCCATCTTGTCGCGAAGCCGCTGCCAGGTGGCAGTGACGTTCGCGACCTCGTCCTTCAAGTCGACATAGATCGTCAGGGATCCTTCGCCCGCAAGCGTCCTGATGTCCTTGACCTCGGCGAGCTCGCGTACTTTTCGTTCGATGGGAATCGCGACTAGATTTTCCATCCGCTCGGGGGCCATGCCCGGGAAGAGGGCCGACACGACCGCAGTCCGGATGACGATCACGGGGTCTTCGCGCTTCGGGAAGTTCGGATAGAGCCCGATCCCGGCGATCAGAAGCCCGATCATGGCCATGATCGTGAATCGAGACCGTGCAAGTCCGAATCGGGTGAGGAGATTCACGGCGCGGCGTCCTCCAAGGGAAGCAGCTTCACCTTCTGTCCGTCGGCGAGGTACGACACCCCGGCCGAGGCCAGGATATCGCCTGGCTTGACGCCCTCCACGACGACCAGGCGATTGTCCCGGATCCCGCCGACGGTGATGGTGCGTTTCTTCACAGTCGAACTTGCCTCGTCGTAACCAAACACGGTCCCGGTATTCTGCAGCACCCTTCCGCCGTCGGGCACAAGCACGCTGAGCGGGACGAGGAAGCCGCTGCGACCCACGACCAAGGGCTCTTCGATCGTGACCTCGACCGACATGCCGGCGTTCAGACCCGGGGCGGTGTTCTCGAGCCGGACGACAACCGGGAAGGCCGACACTTGCTCCGCCTTCGACCCGAGCTCCTTGATCTCGCCCTTGAGCGGCAGGTCAGGCTTGTCGGCGACCTTGACCGCAATCTTGGCTCCAACCTTTAGATTCTGGAAAGTCGCGGCCGGGACCAGAAAGGACATCTCGAAGCTGTCGTCGCTGTAGAGCGTGGCCACCGGCTGCCCCGCAGCGACTTGCGCAAACGATTTGACTTCGACCCGGGAGATGGTCCCGGCGAAGGGGGCCAGCAGCTTGCTCCGGTCCAGGTTTTGGTTGGCCAATTCGAGTTGGCGCCGTGCCTGGTCAACTTGGGCCCTGGAGCTGAGCAGGGTGGCGTTCGACTGTTCGAAAGCCGCTTGGGTGGAGACGCCCCGCTTCAGGAGCTCTTCCTTGCGCTGGAAGTCCGACTGAGCGTTGTCGAGCTGCGCCTGCGCCTGCTGCACACCGGCGCTGGCCTGGTCCACCTGGCTCTGCAGCGATCTCGGGTCGATTTCGGCGAGGACGTCCCCGAGTTGCACCTTCTGGCCGACGGTGAGGCCAACGGTCTTCAACTGCCCGCCGATCTCGAACGAGAGGCTGCTGACGTCGGCCGGCTGCAGCACGCTCGGAAAGCGCCGAACACGGCTTTCGGCTGTCGCAGCGACCTTGTAGGCGCGCAGACCGCGGACAGGCTGTTCGTTCGCTTCCTTCTTCTTCTCTCCACAGCCCTGCAGGCCGACGACAAGGAGGCCCAAAGCGGTGAATCGCGCGAGATGTCGGATCATCGGGCATTCCTCGAGTCCTGCCGAATTCGACCGTTCGGAGCGGCCGCGTAGTTCCGGCAAATCACGGCACCACCGCGAAAAACAGAAACGCGGCGAAGATGACCAGGTGGACGACGCCCTGCAGCACCGTGGTGCGCCCGGTCCCGAGCGTGATTACGCTCAACAGCAGCGTGAGCATCAGCAGGCCCAAATCCTTTATGTCCAACCCGAGTTCGAGCCGATAACCCATCGCGATCGAGACCGCGGCGACCGCGGGGATCGTCAGCCCGATGGTCGCAAGCGCCGAGCCCAGGGCCAGGTTGAGACTGGTCTGCAGCCGGTCGCTTTGGGCCGCCTTCACGGCCGCCACCGCCTCGGGAAGAAGAACGAGCGCGGCGATGATCGTGCCGACGACTGCCTTGGGCACCTGAAGATAATCGATGGCGCTCTCCACGCTGGGGGTCAGGACCTTTGCAAGGCCCACGACGGCCACAAGGGAGACGACGAGGAGAGCGGCACTCAGACCGGTCGTTCTGTTGTCCGGAGGAGGCGAATGCTCGTCCGCCGTGGCACCCTTCGCGGCCAGGAAATAGTCACGGTGCCTGATCGTCTGAACGAAAACGAACGCCAGGTACAGAACCAAGGACGCAAGCGCGGCGAACACCAGCTGCGAGGTGTTGTACAGCGGGCCGAGTTCTTGCGCCGCAAGGTTCGGAAGCACCATCGTGAGGCTGGTGAGAGCGACGAGCACGGCGAGAGCGGCGCCGGCGCCTTGCGCCTGGAAACCCTGTTCACGGTGCCGGACGCCGCCCCACAGCAGGCAGGCCCCCACGATGCCGTTGCAGACGATCATGACCGCCGCGAAGACCGTGTCCCGGGCCAGTCCGGCTTTCTCGGCAGGCGCTGCGATCATCACCGAGACGATGAGCGCCGTCTCGATCACGGTCACCGCTAACGCGAGGATCAGGGTGCCGAACGGCTCGCCGACGCGGTGAGCGACCACCTCGGCGTGGTATACGGCGGCGAAGACCGTGCCGAACAGGGCCGCGCCGGCGGCTGCGTATACAATTCCGCCGCCGCCGAGAACCAGGCTGAGCAACAAGATGGCCCAGGCGAGAGCCGGCCAAATCCACGTCCAGCGCGCTGTCGTACCCACCACACCCATGTCGATCCCCCGGTTCTTGATCGCGTCTCAGGCGCGATTCTCATCCCGACGGCCGGCGCCAAGTACTGTGATGGGCCGGCCTCTTGTGACCTCCCATCATACGCGGGAACCTCCAATGATTGAAAGACATCCGGAAACAGCCAGGGGTTTTCCTCGCGGCTTAGGTCCGCTTCGGGTCACAAGCGGTCCTCGACAGATTGCGCGGCAAGTCAGCTGAGGGGCCAGAAGCCGACTCGTTGGTCGACCGCAGCCGGTCACGACCACCAAGCCTGCTCAATTCTTCATTGCTCTTGCCGCCTGTTCCAAACTGGCCGGAACGATCACGCGATGAAACGGTGCTATCGTAGCAAGATAGATGCGCCCCAGTCGGTTATGGCAATGCACCACGGTACCCGCGACCAGCTCGCGCCCATTTGCTGCATCGGCGCGAAGTTGAATGGTGACGCGGAAGT
Source organism: Bradyrhizobium sp. 87 (assembly GCF_023073015.1). Classification (NCBI taxonomy): domain Bacteria; kingdom Pseudomonadati; phylum Pseudomonadota; class Alphaproteobacteria; order Hyphomicrobiales; family Nitrobacteraceae; genus Bradyrhizobium; species Bradyrhizobium sp. 87. The sequence goes on along the minus strand of NZ_JADPIQ010000128.1, from coordinate 200,367 downwards.
CGAGATGCCGGTCATCCGCACCCACGACCAACTCCGTCGCACTCTTTGACAGCACCGGGAAGAAGCCGATAACCGGCCCACGCGCCGCCGCGGCAAGACCGACGGCGCGCGACGATTTGACCGCGACTGCCGCCATCACCACATCGCGGACACGCGTGAGCGCACGAATCCACCACGCCTGTCGCTCGAGCGCGGCGCGTGCCAGCACCTCTACATCATCGCTGGCGCCCGCCGGCAGTTGAATTGCAAAGGCGTCCAAAAGGTCCGCGCCCGCGTAAAGCGGCGCAAGCACGCTGTTGCTGGGCATCGGCACGGCGCGCGCTTTTGTCATGGGATCAGGTACCGCATGCCGGGGAGGGGCGTAGCGCAGCCGGCGTTGCAGAGGATCTTGCCGCCGCCGTCCTTTTATATCCACGCGCTCTGCAACGCAACAATCCTGCGGCGCACATGTCTCAGTTAGGCCAAAAGGCCAGCTGGCAGCGATGTCTGCTTCGGTCCGCTTCCCCCTCGAGGAGCGGCACTTACCCATACGCGCTTCCCAGGTCGTCATCTTTCCTCCGGCCGAAGTGTCGCAAACTCCTCCCGTCCTCCATATGTTGCCTCCATGAAAAAGATCGGATTCCTCTCCTTCGGGCACTGGACGCCCTCGCCGCAATCGCAGACCCGCTCGGCTGCGGACACGCTGCTGCAATCCATCGAGCTTGCGGTTGCGGCGGAAGAGCTCGGCGCCGATGGCGCCTATTTCCGCGTGCACCATTTCGCGCGCCAGCTCGCCTCGCCCTTTCCGCTGCTGGCCGCGGTCGGCGCCAGGACCAGCAAGGTCGAGATCGGCACGGCCGTGATCGACATGCGCTACGAGAACCCGCTGTATATGGCGGAGGACGCAGGCTCTGCCGATCTCATCGCCGGCGGGCGCCTCCAGCTCGGCATCAGCCGCGGCTCGCCCGAGCAGGTGATCGATGGCTGGCGCTATTTCGGCTACGGGCCGGCCGACGGCGAGAGCGACGCCGACATGGGCCGGCGTCATGCCGAGGTCTTTCTCGACATCTTGCGCGGCGAAGGTTTTGCAAAACCCAACCCGCAGCCGATGTTCCCAAATCCACCGGGGCTGTTGCGGCTCGAACCGCATGCGGAAGGTCTGCGCGAGAGGATCTGGTGGGGTGCCGGCTCGAACGCCACGGCGGTCTGGGCCGCCAGGCACGGCATGAATCTGCAGAGCTCGACGCTCAAGAACGACGAGACCGGCGAAGCCTTCCACGTGCAGCAGGCCGCGCAAATCCGTACCTATCGCGCAGCCTGGAAAGAGGCCGGCCACCCCCGCGAGCCGCGCGTCTCCGTCAGCCGCAGCATCTTCGCGCTGATCGACGATCGCGACCGCGCCTATTTCGGCGGCGAGCGCGGCAGCGAGGACCAGGTCGGCTTCATCGACCCGCGCACCCGCGCGATCTTCGGCCGCTCCTATGCGGCGGAGCCTGATGTGCTGATCGAGCAGCTCCGAACGGACGAGGCGATCGCCGAGGCGGACACGTTGCTGTTGACGATTCCGAACCAGCTCGGCGTCGACTATTGCGCGCACGCCATCGAGGCGATCCTCACGCATGTGGCGCCTGCGCTGGGGTGGCGGTGACGCCTGGACTGCCGCACAATTTTTAAAGGTTACGGCTTTTAAAGGCTACGTCGCGGGCTGGTAGTGTGCCAGCCGCTCCGGATCGGCATCCGGAACGGAGACCGTCTGCGCCCTGATCTGGCTGCCGATGACCAGTCCGGTGAGCGAGAGCATGAGCCCCAGCGCCAGCGGCGCGAACAAGGCCTCTTCCTGAAACAATCCATTCAGCAGCACGACCATGACGCCGAAGCCCGCGAGCCCCTGCGTCAGATATCCGGAGAACGCATAAAGACGCCAGGCCTTCAGCGCCACCGCGAAATGAAACGCCAGCGGAACGAGGGCGGCGATGCCCATCTGGTACAGCAGGACCCCGATCGCACTCTCGACGGCGCCGTTGGTCGTTCCGGCGGCCTGCGCGGCGCTCCAGTCGATCGAGAAATAATCGTCCGACAGATTTCCGCCGACGCCCAGGCCGCGGCCAAACGGCTTTTCGAGAAATCCGTTCAAGCCGCCCATGAGGCCGAGGACGTGATAGTCGCCGATCTGCAAGCCGACGCGGATCGCGACAATTGCAAACACGATCAAGGCCACGAAGCCGAGCCATAGCGTCACCACGGCGCCGAGCAGACGGGTCGATATCCAGGCCGTGGCGACGAACACCACCACGATGAGCGCTCCCTTCACGCTGCAAACGATCAGCAGCGGCAACGCCACGAGGGCCAGAACCGGACGCCCTACCGAAAACAGGAAAAGCCCGAAAAACGCGATCCCGTACGCGAAGCTGATCGGGTGCATATTCGGCCCGTGGATGCGGAGGATCTTCGACACGCCGAACCCTTCGAGCAGGGGCGTATTGAGAAAGTCGAAGCTGAAGCGATCCTTCAGATCGACCGGCACGTTGCCGGTGGCGCGCATCTCGGCTTCCCAAGCGCCGGAGCGGGCCGCCTTGAGCTCGTCGAAACCCCAGAACGTGTAGCCGTTGGTGACGGCCAGCCAGAAATCCCGAAACGCAAACTCGACGTATCCGCACAGGATCAGAATGACTCCAAGCGTCACCAGGAACGGCGTGGCGCGAACCTCATAGGTCGCGGCCGTCAGCAGCGAGAGCTGAAACAGGAACAGCGGCAGCACGATGTTGCGCAGATAGACCGTTGCCGCCTGGCCGTCCTGGACGAAGCCGATCGCGAAATACAACGACACCACGGCGAGGGTCACGACGCCCCAGCGCATGATCTGATTGACCTCAGTCGACCGGTTCCTTTGGCCGGCGACGTAGAGCCCAAATGTCGTCAGCCACATCACGGAGCAGACGAGAAAATTATAGCCTTTGATGAAGTCCAGGTCGGACGGCGCCGAAATCAGCGGCGACAGGATCGAGACGAACAGGTTCTGGAAGAACAGGACGAAGATCGCGATCGCCGGCGCGTAGGTTGGAGCCGCAACCACGATGGCGATGGCGACGAGAACTTCGACGGTCAGGGACAGGACCGGGCTCGCCCCGTGCAGGACCGGCACAAAGCCGATGGTTGCGATGGCGATGCAGAGCGTCGGGATCAGCTCGCGCCAAGGCGAACGTGAAGGCGAACGCGAAGGCTCGGGACAGCCCGCCTGCACGGCTTGAAGATGCGGTGAGGTCCCGCCACTCATGACTCGTCCTTTGGCGCAGCGCGGCGGCCACGATAGCGGCAGGATGCGTAAGGATTCGTTAACGATGACGGACCGGCTTCAGCGGCGGCCCGGCTTCGCGGCGCCGAACAGCGCGCGCATGACGTCGGGATCGGGCTTGCCGGTCCCGTTTTCGAGCAGGCCGAATCCCTGCGCCAGCTCCCAATGCGCCCAGCCCCAGCAATGCGCCCGCGCATATGCGGTCACGGCCGCGAGCCAGCGTACGCGGCTGTCCCGGGGCGCCGCGGCTTTCAACACGCCAAATTCGTTGATGATGATCGGCCGCGAAAATTGCTGCTGCCACGCGACCGCGGGCGCGAGCCAGCGGCTGACATCCGGCTTGTCCCTGGCGGCGGCAATCGCCGTGTCGAGCATGAGGAGCGCCTTCGTCGCGCCTCTGTCCTGCAAATCCCGGCGGAGCGCCTGAACCCCGGGATCGCCGGCGCTGATCGGATAACGCAGATCCGTGATGTCGTGCAGCGGATCCTGCACGTCCCAGTGGCCCTGGTGTGTGAACACCATGGGATCGTAGAAATGGATGGCGTAGACGACGTTTGGATCCGGCAACGGGCGAAACCGCGGCAGCGAGTCCGCGCGTTGCCAGTCGACCGGGCCGACGATCAGCGTGGTCGCGGGAAGCAATTGGCGAACGAAGGCGGCGAGCGTTTCGACCTGCTTTTGCCATCTGCCGGCTTCGATGTCGGGCTCATTGAGCAGCTCGGCGAACACGCGGTCGGCCGGGAACGATTGAATGACCCGGGCGAGCGTGCCCCACGCATCCTCCAGCTCGCGCAGCGAGGCGTCGGCGTCGTCCTTGTGCAGGCGATTGAAACGATCGCCGGGATGAAGATCGACGGAGATTGAATAGCCGAGCGAGATGAGCTGCTTCAATGCCTTGTCGAGCGCACGCAGCGTCTCATCGCGTTCCGCTTTCGAAGCGAAGCGCAGCATCACGCGCTCGGCCGGCACCGGCAAGCGGACATGACTCATCCCCGCCTTGCGAAGCTGCTGCAGCAATTCGCGAGTTGGAGGCGCGGATTTTTCGCCATTGATCCAGCCGTCGGCATTGAACCCGCGCGACAGTGCGGCGAGCCTGTGCGGCGCGACGGTCTGCGAGGCAGGTACGCAAGTTTCGGCCGATGTCGCGGAGGCGAGCGACGTTGGCATCAAGATCGTGGATAGCAAGATCGTGGCAAGGAGCAGACGACGGCACGGCGTCGCCATCGTCAAACCGCCCTGCTAAGCGCACCGCCGTCAGGGTGAGGCGCGGCAGGGCCGGCGGGCGCATGATTGACGACGAGACCGGTCGGCACGGTGTCGTACTTCGACAGCGCGGCGGTCACCCGTCGCATCGCCGCCGAACCGAGCTCGCCGGCGCGCACCACCGGGATGATCAGGTCCGCGTGCGCGGCGAGCGCGATCGCATCTGGCTGCAAGGCAAGATTGTTCGCATGGACGATGATCAGGTCGAACTCCGAGCGAATGTCGTCCTCCGGCCGCGCATCGGCCTTCCTGCCGGCGCTCAGCAGCTCGTCGATCGACTGGAGTCCTGCCGTGGTCGAGCCGTCCTGCCATTCGGTCACCGGCGGCTGGGCGCCCGCGAATTCCGGCTGCAGCCGGATCAGCACGCTCATCATGCCGCGATTGACGGCCGCGCGGTTGAGCGAGCGCGCAACGGTATTGCCGCCGGCGCTCTTGCCGACCGACAGCACGAGGGCGACCTTGCAGCCACGCACCGGGGCACGATCGATACGCTCGAGCAGCGGACGCAAGTAAGCGCCGAGATCGAGCTCGGCTGGGGCGGCAATCGGTCGTTGCCAGACAGTGTTGGGCGCAGCTCCCGACATCAGTTCGGGAATGCGGGACCAGACCGGAAGGTTCGGCATCGCCTCGGGTTGCTGCACGGCCGGAGCCGGACGCTTGGCTTGCCGCTTCGGCGTCTCCCTCGCCTCCGCACGCGTGGGCGTTCGAGCCGGAGCCTCGGCAGGATCGGACTTGTCGGACATGCTCGTCATCGCCGCAACCGTAGCGGTTGACGTCAGCAGCGAGCCGATCGCGAGCGCGGCGAGCAGCAGGGCGAGCGGCGGACGCGTCGAGCGCAGCGGCGGGATCGCGGGCGAAGCGATCTTGGTCTGCGAGCTCTGAAGCTGACGCTGCTCGTTGGTCGTCTTGAACCGCGACAAAAACTGCTCGTAGATGTTCTTGTTGGCATCGGCATCGCGCTGCAGCTCCTGCAGCTTCACGAGCGCCTGGCCGTCCACCAGCATCTGCGTCTCGACCGCCTTGAGCTGCTTTTCCAGCGCGGCCTGCTGCTCGAGCTGGGCCTCGTATTCGGACTTCGCGGTGTCGATGTTCTTCTTCCGCTCGACCTCGATCTGCCTGTTGATGTCAGCCAACTGGCTGTAGGAGATCGCAAGATCAGGATGGCGGTCGCCGTAGACCGCCTTCTTCTGTGCGATCTGGTCGTTCAGGGTCGAGCGCTGCGCGCGCAGCATGCTCAGGAGATCCTGCTTCACCGGACCTTCGACATTGGCCTTGAGATCGCGCTGCACCTGCTCGTAACGCGCCTTGGCTTCCTCGGTGCGCGCACGAGCCGCGGAGACCTGCTGGTTCAGGTCGGTCACCCGCAATTGCTGGGTGGTGGAATCCTTGCCGGCATTGAGGATCTTGTGCTCGAGCCGGAAGGCTGCGACGGCGTCTTCCGAGACGCGCAGGCGCTCGCTGAGCGTCTTCAGCCGGTCCTTGAGCCAGTCGGCCGCCTCGTCCGTCGCATCGCTGCGCACGCGGCTCTGGGTCGCGACGAACGCCTCTGCGATGGCATTGGCATAATACGCTGCCCGCTCCGCACTGTTCGAGGTGAACGAGATGGCGATGACGTAAGTCAGGCCGCGACGCGAGATATCGAGGCGGCTGCGGAGTTTTTCGAGCAGGCGCGTCATGTCGGTATGACCGCCTGCGATATCCTCGTCGTCGGCGATCTTGAGCTTCTCGATCAGGGGCCGGAGAAAGCCGTCCGATTTGGCGATCTCGATCTGGCTCTGAAGCGCAGCGGCGTCCTGGCCGATGCCAGGCAGCACGTCCTGGTCCGTGGTCACGCGCAGCTCGCGGGGATCGACCACGACGAGCGCCGTCGCGGCATAGCGGACCGGCAGCACCATCAGCACGGCGACGCCGAGCGCGAAGAGTGCCAGCGCCAGCATCAGGATGCGCCGGCCGTTCTCACGCAGAAAAGAGAACGCGCCGGTGAGGGTCAGCGATCCCTTGATCAGCGCGGGGGCGGTGTTGTCGGGGGTCGCCGCCGCAGCCCGCGGCGCTTCCCACGAAGCCGCGGGCTCCGTCGGGGCGATGCTTCGCGGAGATGCGCTTCTACCGAACGCCATGGGGTTGGACTCGAAATCAACTAACAGGCACAGCCTAGAGACTTGCTGCACCGTAAATATCCATGGTTAACCCGCGGTTACGGCTGCCGCGAAGCTCGGTAAACGATTCGTTAAGGAGACGACGCACGGCCCTGCGCGGAGAGGGGTTCCGTGCGTCCGGATACCGGGCGACACCGAATGCATAAAGTCCGCTATTGGTTGGCGCGGACGCTTGCGGAAGACTTTCTTGCGCTTCGACGACCCGGCGCGCCGGATCTCAAAACAAAGCGGCGTTGCCAGCCTGCCCGTAGATCATTGCGGCCACGAGAGAGAGCAGCAAGCCCGCGCCCGAAAAGATCACGAGGACTTTCAGAGTTTCGACATCAACGTTGGTTCTCGTCGCGCGGGATATCGCCTTTGCCAGTGCAGCCATCATCGCCAGCTCCGAACAGGCCGCGCGAAGGCGCGACCTGTTTTGTCTAGCGTAATTGGGCGCATTTGCGTGTGAAGCAGATTACAAGTGATGTTGCGTGCTGCACCTTACACCGCCGGCCGAGCGTGCCTGGATCTTACCATTCATAGAGCACCACGCTCTTGCCGGCGCAGCAGCGCGTGACGTGCCCCTCGCGTATCACGGGCGGTCGCGCGACCTACATCTTATGCGGGAAACAGCCGACTTGCTGCCACTTTGCGGTGCAGGCTCGCGGCCGGTATTATTCTCAACTGATTCTCGTCTGACGAGGTACGGATGTCGCGGCCGCTCATCGGCGCGGTCCCTGTCAGGCGGAAACGATCTTGGTGCCGAGGATGATTCGGCGTCGTCAGGGGAGGACAATTTGCCATGCCTGGGATGACTGGACTGCAGCTGGCCGGCGCTGTCGCCGCGGAGCGCCCCGGGACGGTCATCCTCCTGAGCACGGGATACGCAGAGATTCCCAGCAACGAACGATCCAGCCTGCCGCGTTTATCAAAGCCATTCGACCAGGCTGCGTTGGCGAAGGCAATCGAGGCGGCAATGCGCGAAGACGAGCCAAGCGGATCCATCGTCGCTTTTCGGCCGAAGAGCGCGTGAAAGCCGGATGATGAATGGCGCACCGTCTGGTGCGGTCCCGATTCGGAAGCGCCAATGGTCCATCAAATCCCGCCGGGAAGCTCAACGCCCGCTTCCGTCAGGTCACGGAGGAATTTCCGCACCAGGAGCATGTTAGTTCTCTGCAACTCGTGATTATTGCCGAACTTGAACTGGTTGGCTTCGGTTACGATCAGACCCTGGTCGGTCTCGCGGAAAATGCCTTGCTTCTTCAAGCGATCGGCGCGCCGCCGAACGGTTTCGATCGGCAGACCGAAAAAGCGGGACAGGGCGGCACGGGAAACGCCCTGCTTGATCTTGTCCGGCTCCACCGCCTGGATACTGCCAAATTGCCGGTCGAGTTCGGGGGTCTTCATGATCTTGAGAACGTTGGCGTTCAGGACCGCATGAATGATCATCAAGTCCAGCGGATCGAAATCGTAGTGGCGGAACATTTCGCTGGCTGCGCACAGCATGTAGGCCAACGAGTGGCGGGAGACGGTTCGGATCAAATCCGACGCGATGTCCTCGCCTTCAGTCGTACCAACCATCACCAGTCCCCGCTTCTACAGATGTCCGGTCCGACGCCCACAAGCCGGTTCTATGTATCCGTGGCGCACCACGCGTGAGGCAGGACCGGTCTGCTGTTCCCCCAATATGGGTATGGTTGCGGTTCAATCGGGTCAATAGCCGGCTTGTCGGCAATATCATTTTCACCGATACGGGATTGAGTGGCCGGGCGCGCAATTGGCGCGTGCCAACGGTGGTCGTGGGCCAAATGACATTCATCATCGAAGCTGTAAAAGACGACTGCCGCACCGTGGATTTCCGTGACAGCGCGATCGTTGCGGTGATCCTGGCCCGCAAGCATGCGGTGAATGGTTTTGTGGTGTCGATCACGGCTCCGGACGGGCAGCTTTTTTCCGCCGATCAGTTCAACCGTTTGCTGACGAGCAAGGGGCTTGGTTCGGATCCGGCGGCGCAAGATGTAGGGCGGCGCTAAAGCGGGCTTTGTCGGCGGTACGCAGAATCCCGAACAGTGCAATTGATTGTCATCGCGCCGAAACGGGTGCGCCGCCTGCGGACGAAACGAATGGATGCGGGAAATCGGCGTCGATCGCGTATTCGAAAATGGCGCGCCCGGAACGATTCGAACGTCCGACCCTCAGATTCGTAGTCTGATGCTCTATCCAGCTGAGCTACGGGCGCGTTTTTCGCTGACATTGCGGGCGTGGCCCGCAGGCAGCCCCCGGCGACGCCGGAGGGGTGCGAAAGAGCGCCCTGACTAACCGCTCTTGCCCCAATTGGCAAGGTCCGGATTGAGGTGATTTTGCTGGGAAATGACGGTTTCCGCACTCAGCCGCCGGCCGACCTACGCCCGCGCCCGCTCGTTGCGGACGGAGAGCAGTTCCACGGGGCGGTCGGGGATGACGATCCGGAAGGTGGCACCGATGGTGCCTTCGACCAGATGGATGTCGCCGCCATGGGCGCGGACCAGCTCGGCGGCGATGGCAAGGCCGAGGCCGCTGCCGCCGGGGCGGCCGGAGGTCTGGAACGCCTCGAACAGGTGTTCGCGAGTCTTCTGCGGCACGCCAGGGCCGGTATCGGAGACCTCGAGGATGGCGACCGCGCCCTCGCGTTTTCCCGTGATCCGGATCTGCTGCGCGCCGCCCTCGGCGGACGCATGGCTTTCCAGCGCTTGGGCGGCGTTGCGGACGAGGTTGAGCAGCACGCGGAAGAGCTGGTCGGGATCGGCATCGACCGCGAGCCCGCGCTCGATTGCGGCGACCCAGGAGATCGAGGCGTCGGAGGCAAGGCCAGCGGTCTCGCGCACCTCAAGCACCACCGGCTCGATCATGATCATGCGCCGGTCGGGCGCGGCTTCCTGGGCGCGGCCGTAAGACAAGGTCGACTGACAGAAGGCGATGGCGCGCTCGAGCGAGCGGACGAGTTTTGGCGCAAAGCGCTGCACCCGCGGATCCGGCACGCTGGCGAGCTGGTCCGACAGGAGTTGTGCCGAGGCCAGCAGATTGCGCAGGTCGTGATTGATCTTGGAGACGGCGAGGCCGAGGGCGGCGAGCCGGCTCTTCTGATGCAGCATCGACATCAGGTCGCGCTGCATGTCCGACAATTCACGCTCGGCAACGCCGATCTCGTCGCTGCGCTGGCTCGGCACGATGATCCCCGCCGAACTCTCGGGATTTTCGTGGAAGCCGACCAGGCTCGCGGTCAGCCGCCGCATCGGGCGCACGAAGAGATAATGCATGGCGAGATAGACGAGGCCCGCGGTCAACACAGCGATGATCAGCGCGACCACCACGACGTTGCGGGAGAAGCGGTACATCGACTGCCGCAGCGGCAGCTCGTCGGTGACGATCTCCATGAACTGGGCGTTGCCGACGCCGGGCCCGACGATCCGGATGGCCTGGTTGCCGGTCTCCAGCATCATCCGGAACGAGCCGGTGATCGCCTCCCACGCCGTCATGTCGCGCAGGTCGATGTCGTGCTCGATCGCGGCGGGCAGATTGTCGCTGGCGAGCAGACGGCGCTGCTGGCCCATCTTGATGGCGACGGCGCGCGCATTGATGCTTTTCAGGATCTCGCGCGAGAGCGAATCGGGGACCATGCCGAGCGGCGCCGCATCGAGCACCAGCGCCGCCGTGTTGGCCGCGGCGACGCGGTCGTTGAGCCGGTTGACCCAGAAGTTGGCGATGGCCGGCACGTAGAGCAGGATGGCCGCGATCATCACCAGGGGGACGGTGAGCAGCAGCAGCTTGCCGGACAGCCCAAGTCCGCGCGTCCCACGCGGCAGCGCCGCCGGCGGGTCCCGCTGATCCCCATCCTGGATCGGCTGGAGGTCTGTCGCTGCCACGAAATTCGCCCTCGCTGCCTTTACCGGGTTGAAGATTTGGCTGGTGAAGGGTTTGGCGCGTACGAAGATGCGGCCCGCCCCCAGCGCGGTCAAATTACAGATCGTCAATCTGCCAAGGTCGGATGTAAGCGCAGATTTGGCGAGTCGCTACCTCAAGGGTTAAAAACCCCGCACAAACAGCGATATTCGCCGGAATTGAGCTCTTGTGCGGCGTTGACGAAAAGAAGGCGCTCGCTTATAAGCCGCGCAATTGTCCGCGATGACCCGGTGTGACCGCCGGGAGCGGCTCTCTTGGGGCCGAAAAAGGCCCGTTTTGGGCAGCATCTTCCGGACTTTATCATCAATTCTACAGGCAAATTGCCCGGTCAGCGGAGAAAAACCCGTGAAGCGGACTTATCAACCCAGCAAACTGGTGCGCAAGCGCCGTCACGGCTTCCGTGCCCGTCTCGCCACGGCCGGCGGCCGAAAGGTGCTCGCCGCCCGCCGCGCTCGCGGCCGCAAGCGTCTGAGCGCCTGAGCCGGACCCCCTTTTTGGGATTTCATCATGGATCGGCTGAGGCAGCGAGCGGATTTCCTCGCCGTTGCCAATGGCGCGCGGGTGAATAGCCCCGCGTTCGTCCTGCAAAGCCGCGGTCGCGACGATAGCGGCCCAATCCGGATCGGCTTCACCGTCACCAAAAAGAACGGCAACGCCCCCGAGCGCAATCGCATCCGGCGCCGGCTTCGCGAACTGGTGAAGCGGCTCGATCCGGTGTCGATGCAGCCCCATCATGATTATGTGCTGGTCGGCCGAAGGGACGCGCTCTCGCGCGGCTTCGCCACCATGCTCGACGATCTGCGCATAGCGTTCGCGAAGCCCGCGCGGCATACGCACAAGGGACGCGGCTCAAAAAGCAGCCCAACAACCGACGGCTTAAAGCCCGGCCCCGCTCCTGCGACCAGCCGCAAACCGGATTGATGACGAGAGAATGATGACCGACAACCGCAATACCATCCTCGCCGTCATTCTGTCGGGCTTCGTGCTGATCGCCTGGCAATATTTCTACAACATGCCGGCGATGGAGAAGCAGCGCGCCCAGCAACAGGCGCAGGCCGAGCTGCAGAAGACCACGCCGCAGCCGACGGCTTCCGCTACGCCGGGCGCCACGCCGCAGGCCGGCAGCACGGCCCAGCCGTCGACGCCGAGCGCGAACCAGCAAGCCCAGCCGGTTCAAAGCCGTGACACCGCCATTGCTGCCAGCCCGCGCGTGAAGATCGAGACGCCGCGGATCGCCGGCAGCATCTCGCTGAAGGGCGGACGCATCGACGATGTCGCGCTGGTGCAATTCCGCGAAACGGTCGATCCGAAGTCACCGCCGATTATTCTGTATTCGCCCTCGGGGACCGCGGAGCCGTATTACGCCGAGTTCGGCTGGGTACCGGCGACGGGCGTGACGGCGAAACTGCCGGACGCGCAGACCGTCTGGCAGCAGGACGGCAGCGGCAGCCTGACGCCGACGACCCCGGTGCTGCTGAAATGGGACAATGGCGAGGGCCTCAACTTCCGTCGCACCATCTCGGTCGACGACCACTACCTCTTTACCGTCAAGGACGAGGTGAGCAATGTCGGCAACGCGCCGGTCACGCTCTATCCGTTCGCACTGATCTCGCGCCACGGCACGCCGCAGGTCTCCGGCTACTACATCCTGCATGAAGGCCTGATCGGCTATCTCGATGGCTTGCAGGAATACGCCTACAAGAAAATCGACGAAGCCAGGACGGTGAACTTCAAGGCCACCAATGGCTGGCTCGGCATGACCGACAAATACTGGGCCTCGGCGCTGCTGCCGGACACCAGTGCGCAGATTCAGGCGCGCTTCTCGTCGAATCCGAGTGGCAACGTCCACACCTACCAGACCGATTATCTGCTCGATCCGGTCACCGTCGCGATCGGCGGCTCCGCGACCGCGAACGCGCGGCTGTTCGCCGGCGCCAAGGAAGCCAGCGTTGTCGGCATCAACTTCCCGCTCGCCGGCCATGGCGGCTACAACAAGGAACTCGGCCTCAACCATTTCGATCTGTTGATCGACTGGGGCTGGTTCTACTTCATCACCAAGCCGATGTTCCTCGGCCTCGACTTCTTCTACCGCTTCTTCGGCAATTTCGGCATCTCGATCCTGCTCGTGACCGTGATCGTGAAGCTCCTGTTCTTCCCGCTGGCGAACAAGTCCTACGCCTCGATGGCGAAGATGAAGTCGGTCCAACCGCAGCTTCAGGCGCTGAAGGAGCGCTACCCTGACGACAAGGTGAAGCAGCAGCAGGAGATGATGGAGATCTACCGCAAGGAGAAGATCAATCCGGTCGCCGGCTGTCTTCCCGTGGTGATCCAGATCCCGGTGTTCTTCTCGCTGTACAAGGTGCTGTTCGTCACCATCGAGATGCGGCACGCGCCGTTCTTCGGCTGGATCAAGGATCTTTCCGCGCCGGACCCGACCAACCTGTTCACTCTGTTCGGGCTGATCCCGTTCGATCCGACCACCATTCCCGTGTTCGGCCACTACCTCGCGCTCGGCATCTGGCCGATCATCATGGGCATCACGATGTGGTTCCAGATGAAGCTGAATCCGACGCCGCCGGATCCGACGCAGCAGATGATCTTCAACTGGATGCCGCTGATCTTCACCTTCATGCTGGCGGGCTTCCCGGCGGGCCTCGTGATCTACTGGGCCTGGAACAACACGCTCTCGGTGCTTCAGCAGAGCTTCATCATGCGCCGCAACGGCGTGAAGGTGGAGCTGTTCGACAATCTCAAGGCGACGTTCGCGAAGAAGGCGACGTAGCGGTCGTCATTGCGAGGCAAAGCGACGAAGCAATCCAGAGTCCCTTCGCGGATGCATTTTTGGATTACTTCGCTTCGCTCGCAATGACGCGGACAAACAGAAAGCCTTCGCATGACCGACGACAAAGATGCGAAGCTGATCGAGGTCGGGCGAAAGCTGTTCACGCGCGACTGGCAGTTCATCTGGGCCTCGCCCTCGACTGAAACGCTGCCGCCGATGGCGGGGCTGGAGATCGCTTTTGCCGGCCGCTCCAATGTCGGCAAGTCCAGCCTGATCAACGCGCTGACCGGCCGCAACGCGCTCGCGCGCACCTCGCATACGCCGGGCCGCACCCAGGAGCTGATCTTCTTCGAGGTCCCCGGGAAAAGTGACCTGCGCCTGGTCGACATGCCCGGCTATGGCTATGCCAAGGCACCGAAGAGCCAGGTCGCGTCCTGGACCGAGCTGATCCACAAATTCCTGCTCGGACGCGCGAGCCTCGCGCGCGTCTACGTGCTGGTCGACGCGCGGCACGGCCTCAAGGACGTCGATCTCGAAGTCCTGAAGACACTCGATCGCTCCGCGGTCAGCTACCAGCTGGTTCTGACCAAGGCCGACCAGATCAAGGCCGCCGAGCTTCAATCGCGCATCGTCGAGACCGAGGCCGCGCTCGCCAAGCGTCCGGCCGCGTTCCCGAACGTGCTCGCGACCTCGTCGCGGAGCGCAACCGGCATGGCCGAGCTGCGCGCCGCGATCGCCAAGCTGCTGGAAGAGCGCACCTCGTAATGGCGGCGTTCCGCCTGTTGATCGGGCTTGCCGGTATGATGGGCGCCGCCGGCGTCGCGCTGGCCGCCGCTTCCGCGCATGGCGGCGATGCGAGCCGGCTCGCCGCCGCAAGCGCCATGCTGCTGTTTCATGCAACCGCCATACTCGCGACCGTCGCCCTGCTCGGGCGCGGCCTTCTGCACGGCGGAATTGGCATCATCGCCGCGTCCGGCTTCGCAGCCGGCGCCGCGCTGTTCGCGGGCGACCTCACCTTGCGGCAATATGCCGGCCATTCGCTGTTTCCATATGCGGCGCCGACGGGTGGATCGGTGATGATCTTGAGCTGGCTGGCAGTGACGCTCGCGGCGGTGGTGGGAAAGAAATAGTGGCTCTTTGTTCCTTCTCCCCTTGCGGGAGAAGATGGCGCGAAGCGCCGGATGAGGGGTTCTCTCCACGAACTCACTATTGCGCGCGCGGAGAGAACCCCTCACCCGTCTCGCCGCTATCGCGGCGATCCACCCTCTCCCGCAAGGGGAGAGGGGAAGAACATCACTTTGCGCCCCGCCCGCCAATCGGATAGAACGCGGCCCGAGTATCCCGCCAGCGAGATCCGCCTCATGACCGAAATCTCCCCGCTCGACCAGGCCCGCATCCTGTCCGAAGCGCTGCCGCACATGCAGCAGTATGACGAGGAAACCATCGTCATCAAGTATGGCGGCCATGCCATGGGGGACGAGGAGACCGCGAAGAATTTTGCCCGCGACATCGTGCTGCTCGAGCAGACCGCGATCAATCCGGTGGTGGTGCATGGCGGCGGCCCGCAGATCGCGACCATGCTCAAGCGCCTCGGCATCGTCTCGGAATTCGCAGCCGGCCTGCGCATCACCGATGCCGCCACCATCGAGATCGTCGAGATGGTGCTCGCCGGCTCCGTCAACAAGCAGATCGTCGGCTACATCAACGAGGCCGGCGGCAAGGCCGTGGGGCTCTCTGGCAAGGACGCCAATATGGTGAAGGCGTCCAAGACGACGCGCACCATCATGGATCCGGACTCGCACATCGAGAAGGCGGTCGATCTCGGCTTCGTCGGCGATCCCGAGAAAGTCGATCTCACGCTGCTCAACCAGCTGATCGGCTACGAGCTGATCCCCGTGCTCGCGCCGCTCGCGACCTCGAAAGAGGGGCAGACGCTGAACGTCAACGCCGACACTTTCGCAGGTGCCGTGGCCGGCGCGCTGAAGGCAAAGCGGCTGCTGCTGCTCACCGACGTGCCGGGCGTGCTCGACAAGTCCAAGAAGCTGATCCCGCAGCTCTCGGTCAAGGACGCGCGAAAGCTGATCGCGGACGGCACCATATCGGGCGGCATGATCCCGAAGGTCGAGACCTGCATCTACGCGCTCGAACAGGGCGTGGAGGGCGTCGTCATCATCGACGGCAAGATGCAGCACGCGGTGCTGCTCGAGCTCTTCACCAATACCGGCACGGGCACGCTGATCCACAAGTGAGAGAAGAGCGGACAGGAACAGTGCTGGGAGAGCGGCGGCCTCGCCGCTCCGTCCTGACGCGCTTCCTGATGACGCTCCCTGCCGCAGCCATCTCGTTCGTGTTCTCCTCCGCACCGGCCTTCGCCGACCTGAAAATCTGCAACCGCATGTCCTATGTCGTCGAGGCCGCGATCGGCATCGACGACAAGGCGGCGACCGCGACGCGCGGCTGGTTCAGGATCGACCCCGCCACCTGCCGCGTGGTGGTGCAGGGCACGCTCTCCGCCGACCGCATCCTGCTCAACGCCCGCGCGCTCGGCGTCTACGGCGCATCCCCGATCCCGCAGAACGGCAGCGACACGCTGTGCGTCGCGCAGGACAATTTCGTCATCGCGGCAGCGCGGCAGTGCCGCAGCGGCCAGACCCAAGCCGCCTTCACCCAGATCACCCCGACCCAAGGCGCGGACGGCAATTTCGTCGCCTATCTCGCCGAGGACTCCGAGTATGACGACGAGCAGGCCCGCCTCGCCGGCATCCAGCGGCTTTTGGTGATCGCAGGTTACGACGCCGCGCCGATCGACGGCGTCGACGGGCCGAAGACGCAAGGCGCGCTGGCCGCTTTCCTGAAGAGCCGCGGATTGTCGTCCGACATCCTGTCGTCGCCGAACTTCTTCAAGACCATGGTCGATGCCGTGCAGACGCCGTCTGCGACAGGCCTCACCTGGTGCAACGACACCGCGCACAAGGTGATGGCGGCGGTCGCCACCGACGACGGCAAATCGGTGACGAGCCGTGGCTGGTATCGCATCGACCCCAAGACCTGCCTGCACCCTGATGTGAGCGGCCAGCCGAAGCAGATATTCAGCTTCGCGGAAGCCATCGACGCCGATAACCGAATCGTCAAGCTGAAGGACAAGCCGCTGAACTGGGGCGGCGACAAGCAGCTTTGCACGCGCGAGACCAAGTTCGAGACCAACGAGCAGACCGACTGCGGCGCGCGCGGTTTCGCGGCCACGGGCTTTAGCGCGGTGGACATGTCGAGCGGCGGCAAGACGCTGCGGTTTGCAATGCCGTGACGGGTGCTGTTGTGATGGTACCGGTGCCACGCACGCCGCTGTCGTCCTGGCGAAAGCCAGGACCCATTACCCCAGGATTGGATTTGGCGAAGAACGACGACCGCAGTGTCCCAATGATCGGTCACGGCGTATGGGTCCTGGCTTTCGCCAGGACGACGATTGAGGGTGGGGCGCCGCCGCGGTCAACGGATAGAGAGTGAAAATGACCTCCTCCCGCGCCTTTGCCCATATCGACACCTGGGTGTTCGACCTCGACAACACGCTCTATCCGCACCACGTCAATCTGTGGCAGCAGGTCGATGCGCGGATCACCGAGTTCGTTTGCAACTGGCTCAATCTGACACCGGTGGAAGCGCGCAAGATCCAGAAGGATTATTACCAGCGCTTCGGCACCACCATGCGTGGCATGATGACCCTGCATGGTGTACGCGCCGACGACTATCTCGCCTATGTCCACAAGATCGACCATTCCCCGCTGGAGCCGAACCCGGCCCTGGGCGAGGCCATTGCAAAACTGCCGGGACGAAAGCTGATCCTGACCAACGGCTCGGTCGATCATGTCGATGCGGTGCTGGCGCGACTCGGCTTTGCCACGCATTTCGACGGCGTGTTCGACATCATCGCCGCCGAATTCGAGCCGAAGCCGGCGCCACAGACCTACCGGAAGTTTCTCGCCGACCATTCGGTCGATCCGACCCGCGCAGCGATGTTCGAGGACCTCGCCCGCAACCTCACCGTTCCGCACGAGCTCGGCATGACCACGATACTCGTGGTGTCGGACGGCACCAAGCAAGTGGTGCGTGAAGATTGGGAACTGGCGGGCCGTGATGCGGCCCATGTCGACCACGTCACCGACGATCTGACTGGGTTTCTGCAGTCGCTCGCGATCGGCTGACCCCCGCAGCAACGCAGGAGCGACCGTGCCTCAGAAGCCGACAGACTTGGCTGCGATCGAATGGGAAGACCTGCGCTACTTCCTGCACCTGGCTCGCGAAAAAAGCCTCTCGGGTGCCGCACGAAAGCTGGGCACCACGCAACCGACAATGAGCCGGCGCCTCGAACTGTTCGAAAGCAAGCTCGGTGCGATCCTGTTCGACCGCCTTCCGTCCGGCCTTCGGCTCTCCGACACCGGACGGCAGATTCTCGATTATGCCGAGAGGATGGAGGACGCAGCACTGGCGGCGCAGCGGATCGCAGTCGGCAGCAGCGCTGGACTGACCGGAACGGTGCGCGTGACCTCGCCCGAATGGCTCGGGGCACGGATCCTCTCGCCTTTGCTGGCGAAGTTCTGCGCGGCGCATCCGACCGTCACCGTCGAGCTGGTTACTGACGCCGAGGCCCTGAGCCTCACGTGGCGGGAGATAGATGTCGCCCTACGCTTCGGGCGCTTCCAGCAGGACGGACTGATGCAGCGGAAGATCGGCAGCATTCCGTTCCAGCTTTATGCTGCTGCTGCCTATCTCAAGGCAAAGGGACCGCCCGATTTTTCGGACGGTGGCGCCGACGCTGCGCTCATTACAATGAACGCGGCGCTCGCCGAAAGCGTTGCGGAGACGAAGTGGCTGCGTCGCTATTTGCCGCAGGCACATGTTGGATTCTGCAGCAATAGCCGCGATGGTCAGGCCGCTGCGGCCGCCGCCGGCGCGGGGCTGGTTTGCTTGCCGACTCGGCTGGCCTCGGCCTATCCCGCGCTTCGTTCGATCAAGACGCCGGCGCCCGTCCCGAGCCGCGAGCTGTGGCTGGGATTTCATCGCGACACCGGCAAGGTCCGGCGGGTTGCGCCGTGGTGGACTTCATCGCGGGAGAATTCCGTCAATTCGCCTGACGCTTCGGCAAGCTGTATAGCGGCCATACGCCCATAGCTGATGGCTCCCGCGAGACCGCACGTCTATCTCTCGAGCTCGGCAACAACCCGCCGTTCGAGGAGAGAGACAATGATGATGGATTGGAGCGCCTATCGGAGCGACTTGCTGGCGCGGATCGGCGACATTGGTGCCCTAAGCCCGGCGACGCTGAAGGGCTATCGCGAACTTGGCGCGGCTGGCCCCCAGACAGGAAAGCTGGACGGAAAGACGCGCGAGTTGATCGCGCTGGCGGCGGCCGTGACCGCCCGCTGCGACGGGTGTATTGCGGTTCACGCCGCCGCCGCCGCACGTTTCGGCGCGAGCCGTGAGGAGCTCGCCGAGGCCCTCGGCGTGGCGATTGCGATCGGTGCGGGGGCGTCGTTGGTCTACTCGGCACGGACGCTCGAAGCGTTCGATGCGAGCCGGGCACCGAAGCCGGGCGAAGGCTGATCCGATGACGCAAACACCGCAACCTGTGGCCTTCTCCGGATGCGGTTCGGCCGCAAGCTCGTTTCAACGGTCGGTCACCTCTTCGTTGACCGTCGAAGAGGTGGTCACCCGCTTGAAGCAGGGAATCATTGCGGCAGACCTCTGGATCCTGCACGAGATCGACCCGCAAATGCTGCTCAGTCGTGGCGGCTTCGCCATCGGCCCCGCGCGTCAGGTCCTGTTTTTCCACCCACGCCTGATGTCGCGGCTGCTGACCGCCGATAGCGCGGCGCTGCTCGAGGCCCCCCTGAAGTTCGCCGTGATCGGCTTTCCAGACGGTCAAGCCGAACTGCGATGGCTTGATCCGGCTATGGCCTTCGCGCGCTACCGTTCACCGGCATTGACCGAACTCGGAAATGAGCTCGCCGGCCTCTGCGAGGGTATCGTGAACGGCATCGATCTCGCGGGCACATCAAAATAGCCGCCGGCCATGTCCCGGGCGCGTCCGAACGCGCCGGGACATGGCCGACTGCGTTCTTGACTCTCTCGCTCCAAGTCCCGAAAAAGCGATCCAAATTCCCCGCAAATGCTGCTCAAGGATCGCCAAATGTCCCTGTCCGTCCTCGAATCCACCATCAACGGCGCCTTCGAGGCGCGCGACGGCGTCTCGACCTCGACCAGGGGCGAGGTCCGCGAGGCCGTGGATCACGCGCTGGAGATTCTGGACAAGGGTGAGGCCCGCGTTGCCGAGCGCGGGGCCGACGGCAAGTGGAAGGTCAATCAATGGCTGAAGAAGGCGGTGCTGCTCTCGTTCCGCCTCAACGACATGGGCGCCATTTCCGGCGGCCCCGGCAAGGCGGCCTGGTGGGACAAGGTGCCCTCGAAGTTCGACGGCTGGGGCGAGAACCGCTTTCGGGATGCCGGTTTCCGTGCCGTCCCCGGCTCCATCGTGCGCCGCTCCGCCTTCATCGCCCGCAACGTCGTGCTGATGCCGTCCTTCGTCAATCTCGGCGCCTACGTCGATGAATCCACCATGATCGACACCTGGTCGACCGTCGGCTCCTGCGCGCAGATCGGCAAGCGCGTGCACATCTCCGGCGGCGTCGGCATCGGCGGCGTGCTCGAGCCGCTGCAGGCCGAGCCCGTGATCATCGAGGACGATTGCTTTATCGGCGCGCGCTCCGAGGTCGCCGAGGGCGTGATCGTGCGCAAGGGCGCGGTGCTGTCGATGGGCGTGTTCCTGGGGGCGTCGACCAAGATCGTCGATCGCGAGACCGGCGAGATCTTCATCGGCGAGGTGCCGGAATATTCGGTCGTCGTTCCCGGCGCGCTGCCCGGCAAGCCCATGAAGAACGGCCAGATCGGCCCGAGCACCGCCTGCGCCGTCATCGTCAAGCGCGTCGACGAGCGCACGCGCTCCAAAACCAGCATCAACGAGCTGCTGCGGGATTGATTCGCGGCACCAGCTGCCGTACGACACCGAGGGTCCATCGAACCCGCCCTCCCCCCATCGCGACCAACATCCGGGCGACCTTTCCCGCCCGGAGCCTTTGGAATGGACTGGATCTGGTATCTCTTCCGCTTCGACGGCCGCATCAACCGCGCGCTGCTGTGGCAGGCGCTGCTGCTCGTCATGATGCTGGCCTGCATGCTCGGGATGATCGACCAGGCCATCAAGGTGCTGAACGGGGCGGCAACTTTCGCCTTCAACTTCAAGGTCGACTTCGATTTCGGTGTCGACGACATCTTCAACGTGGTCGATCCCAGGGCCTATCGTCAGCTGGCTACGGCCGATCGCGCGACCCTCATCCTCAAAGTGTTCGGCACTTTGCTATTCCTGTGGATCTATCTCGCAACCGCGACCAAGCGGCTGCACGATCGCGACCGGAGCGGCTGGTGGCTGGTTCCGTTCTTCGTCGTGCCTGCGTTGTTCGACCAGTTCTCGGACCTGCTGCCCACCAATTCAAACTGGGTTCTTGCCGTCGCCTGGGCCGTGCACATTCCGTGGTTTTGGGGCCTCGTGGAAATGTTCATTGTGCCCGGCACCTCGGGCGACAACCGGTTCGGCCCCGATCCACTGGCCGTCCTTGAAGATGGCTCCGCGCCCGCACCTTCGACGAAAAGCTGGGACCAGCAGAGCGAGATCGAATTTGTCCCGCCCAGTGCTAGCCCACCCGGCGGCATGCATGTTAAGCGGGGCGCATGACCGATGCTCTCTCGATTGCCCGCGATCTCATCCGCTGCCCCTCGGTAACCCCCGCCGATGCCGGTGCACTGGGCGTGCTCGAAAAAGCCCTCAATGCGGCAGGCTTCACATGCCACCGCGTGACTTTCCGCGAGCCCGGCACCGCCGACGTCGACAATCTCTTTGCGCGGATCGGCACTGACGGGCCGCACATCACCTTTGCCGGCCACACCGACGTGGTACCGCCGGGCGACGAGAGCGCCTGGAGCGTCGGCGCGTTCTCGGGCGAGGTGAAGGACGGCTTTCTGCACGGCCGCGGCGCGGTCGACATGAAAGGCGGCATCGCCTGTTCGGTCGCCGCGGTGCTGGAGCATCTGGCCGCGAACGACGGCAAGCCGCGCAGCGACGGCAAAGGTTCGATCTCCTTCCTGATCACCGGCGACGAGGAAGACGTCTCCATCAATGGCACCATCAAGCTGCTGCAGTGGGCGGCCGAGCGCGGCGAAAAATTCGACCATTGCGTGCTCGGCGAGCCCTCCAATGTCGAGACCCTCGGCGACACCATCAAGGTCGGCCGCCGCGGCTCGCAATCCGGCACGCTGTATGTCGACGGCGTGCAGGGCCATGTCGCCTATCCGCACCGCGCCGCCAATCCGGTGCCTGATATCGCGCGGCTGATCGTGGCCATCTCGGACGAGCCGCTCGACCATGGTAGCGCGCAGTTCCAGGCCTCCAACCTCGAATTCACCTCGGTCGACGTCGGCAACACCGCCAACAACGTCATCCCGGGACAAGCGCGCGCAAAATTCAACATCCGCTACAACGACAACCACACTCAGGCGAGCCTGCGCGAGCTGGTCGAGATGCGGCTGACAAAAGCCTGCGGCAACCGCATTCGCGCCCGCATCGTCTGGGAGCCCTCGAACTCGAACGTGTTCGTGACCAAGCCCGGCCCGTTCACCGATCTCGCGGTGTCCGCGATCGAAGAAGTGACGGGCCGCAAGCCGGAGCTGTCGACCTCAGGCGGCACCTCGGACGCGCGCTTCATCTCAAGCTATTGCCCGGTGATCGAATTCGGCCTGGTCGGCCAGACCATGCACCAAATCGACGAACGCGTGCCGGTCAGGGACCTGGAGCGGTTGACCAAGGTGTATCGCGGGATTTTGGCGAGGTATTTTGGGTAGGCTCTTCCGCCTGCCCACTCCGCTGTCATCGCCCGACTTGATCGGGCGATCCAGTATTCCAGAGACGACAGTGACTGAGCCGAGAGGCCACGGCTACTGGATGCCCCGGTCAAGCCGGGGCATGACAGTGGGGGGATGTAGCGAGAGTACGCGCCCTCATCCCATCAGTAATCCACCTGCATCAGATACAGCCCGTCCGGCGGGGCGACGATGCCGCAGGCGGCGCGGTTGCGTGCGGCGAGCGCTGCGGAGAGATCATCGGCGGTCCAGCGGCCTTCGCCGACCCACATCAGCGACCCCACCATCGAACGCACCTGGCTGTGCAGGAATGAGCGCGCCGAGGTGACTATGGTGATCTCGCGCCCGTCGCGCAGCACGTCGAGCTGATCGAGCGTCTTCTCCGGCGACCTGGCCTGGCACTCGGTGTCGCGGAAGGTGGTGAAATCGTGCTTGCCGAGCAGGCGTTGTGCCGCCGCATGCATCGCATCGGCGTCGAGCCGGCGCGGCACGCGCCAGGCGTGGCCGGCATCGAGTGCGAGATTGGCGCGAGTGTTGACGATACGGTAGCGGTAGTGGCGCTTGATGGCTGAAAAGCGCGCCTCGAAACTATCAGGCACGATATCCGCTTCGAGCACCGCGACAGGATGCGGGCGCAGATGCGCATTCAAGCCGTCGCGAAAACGGCCCGGCGGAAACTGCTTGCCGACATCGACATGCGCGACCTGGCCGCGCGCATGCACGCCGGCATCGGTGCGGCCGGCACCATGGACGCGCGCATCCGCGCCGGTCATCGCCTTCACAGCGGCCTCCAACGCGCCCTGCACCGAGGGCAGCGTCTCCTGCACCTGCCAGCCGAAGAACGGCGCGCCGTCATATTCGATGGTGAGCTTGTAGCGGGGCATCTTGTCCAGTTTCGCTGTCATCGCCCGGCTCGACCGGGCAATCCAGTACTCCGCAGCCTATCCGTTCGACCGAGAAGCCTCGGCGTACTGGATTCCCCGCCTTCGCAGGGTATGACAGCGTCAGGTGAATTTGGCGCCGGTCTTCAACGGCACGCCGCGCAGGAAGTCCGCGGCCTGCATGCGTGCCTTGCCTTCGCGCTGGAGCTCGATCAGACGGATTGCACCCTCGCCGCAGGCGATGGTGAGGTGATCGTCGAGCACCTCGCCGGGTGCGCCCGTGCCTTTCGCCAGCTCGCAGCGCAGGATCTTGACCCGCGCATTCTCAAGTTCGGCCCAGGCGCCGGGAAACGGCGACAGGCCGTGGATATGGCGCAGCACCTCGCGCGCGGGCCTGGTCCAGTCGATCCGCGCCTCGGCCTTGTCGATCTTGGCGGCATAGGTGACGCCGTCCTCGCTCTGCTGCTTCAGCTGAAGCCCGCCGCGCGCCAGCGCGGCCATGGCGCGCACCATCAGATCGGCACCGAGCCGCGACAGACGATCGTGCAGATCGAGCGCGGTCATGTTGTCCGTGATCGCGAGCCGTTCCGCCATAGCGACGTCGCCGGTGTCGAGGCCAACATCCATCTTCATCACCATCACGCCGCTCTCGGCATCGCCGGCCATGATCGCGCGGTTGATGGGAGCGGCACCGCGCCAGCGTGGCAGCAGCGAGGCGTGCAGGTTGTAGCAGCCGAGCTTTGGCGCATCGAGGATCGCCTGCGGCAGGATCATGCCATAGGCGACGACGACGGCCGCATCGGCGTCAAAGGCGCGAAACTCTTCCAGCGCCTCCGGCGTTTTCAAAGTCTTCGGCGTCAGCACGGGCACACCGAGCTTTCGCGCGGCCTCTTCCACCGGGGTCGGCTGCAATTGCAGCCCGCGCCGTCCGCCGGGCTTCGGCGCGCGCGTGTACACGGCCGCGATCTCGTGGCCATGCGCGACGAGCTCGAGCAGCGTCGGCACGGAGAAATCGGGCGTGCCCATGAAGATCAGGCGGAGGGGCATCGACAGAGAACCTCACTCCGCGCGCTTGGCGGCTTTCTCGAACTTCTTCAGCACGCGGTCGCGCTTGAGCTTTGACAGATAGTCGACGAACAGCACGCCGTTGAGATGGTCGATCTCGTGCTGGATGCAGGTGGCGTAGAGGCCTTCGGCGTCCTCCTCGTGCACCTTGCCGTCGAGATCGGTGTAGCGCACCCGCACCTTCGCAGGGCGCTCGACCTCCTCGTAATATTCGGGGATCGACAGGCAGCCTTCCTCGTAGACCGACAGGTCCTCCGAAGAGGCGATGATTTCCGGATTGATGAAGACGCGCGGCTCGGGCTTGGTCTCGCCGTCCTGGTCGGGCTTGGCGAGGTCCATGGTGATCAGCCGCAACGGCTGCGCGATCTGGATCGCCGCGAGCCCGATGCCGGGCGCGTCGTACATGGTCTCGAACATGTCGTCGGCAAGCTTGCGGATCTCCGGCGTGACCTTCTCGATCGGCTTGGAGACCAGACGCAGCTGCTTGTCGGGCAGGATGATGATTTCTCTGAGGGCCATGGCCGCGATTTAAGCCGCGCGTTCGATGCGGTCAATGCGGCCGGGAACCCCGTTAACCCTCCGCTAACCATAAAACTTCAGGTTTCGTTAACCATAAAAATTAACAGAGCATTTACCATAAATGTTCGCTATTCGTTCGTGTCTCGAAGCGAATCGGCTAGAAGCAGGGGCATGAACGAGATCATTTTCATGCTTGGCGACTGGCCGGTGCGCACCGTGGACGCGCTGATCGGCTTCGGCGCCCTGGTCCTTATCCTGCTGCTCGTGATTGCCGTCGTGATCGCGCGGTCAGGGCGGCGCGGCGCGGAACTCGCGATGGCCAACGCCATCCGCGCCGACGAGCTCGAGGAGCGCATCAGCCAGATGCTGCACGCCCAGAGCGAGGCTTCGGGGCGAGTCGACGCCATGACCCAGACGCTGGCCGGCCGCCAGGCCGACATGGCGCGCGCGGTCAACGAGCGGCTGGATTCGGTGACCCACCGCGTCGGCCAGTCCATGGAGCACTCGACCCGCAACACCATGGAGAGCCTGCACGCGCTGCACGAGCGGCTCGGCATCATCGACAGCGCGCACAAGAACCTCACCGACCTCACCACGCAGGTGACGACCCTGCGCGACGTGCTCGCCAACAAGCAGTCGCGCGGCGCCTTCGGTCAGGCGCGGATGGAAGCGATCGTCCAGGACGGTCTGCCGAAGGGCGCCTACGAGTTCCAGTTCACGCTCTCGACCGGCAAGCGTCCGGACTGCGTCGTGTTCCTGCCCGACCAGCGTCCGCTCTGCATCGACGCGAAATTTCCGCTGGAGGCGATGACCGCGCTGCATGATGCGCGCACCGACGAGGAAAAGCGCATCGCCACGCAGCGGCTGCGCGGTGACGTGATGAAGCATGTCAGCGACATCGCCGAAAAATATCTCGTCGCCGGCGAGACCCAGGAAATGGCGTTGATGTTCGTGCCGTCGGAATCGGTCTACGCCGAGATCCACGACGGTTTCGACGACGTGATCCAGAAGGCGTATCGCGCCCGCGTCGTGCTGGTGTCGCCGTCGCTTTTGATGCTCGCAATCCAGGTGATGCAGCAGATCATGAAGGACGCGCGCATGCGCGATGCCGCCGACCAGATCCAGACCGAAGTGATCAAGCTCGGCGACGACCTCGGCCGCCTGCGCGATCGCGTGCTGAAATTGCAGAAGCACTTTGCCGACGCGAACGAGGACGTCCGCCAGATCCTGATCTCCGCCGACAAGATCGAGAAGCGCGCGGGGCGCATCGAAGAGCTCGATTTCAGCAAGAGCGATGCCCCCGAAGCCCCGCATCTCGTGGCGACCGGCGCTGCCGAGTTGTTCCCGAGGAAGCTCCAGGCGGGGGAGTAGAATATAGAACACACTGTCGTCGCCCGGCTTGACCGGGCGACCCAGTATCCCAGAGACGGCAGATGGGCGGGCGCTGCTACTACGTGTACATTCTCGCCAGCAAGATGGGCGACACGCTCTACATTGGCGTAACGAACGATCTCATCCGCCGTGTGGCCGAACACAAATTGCAGTTAGTCGAGAGCTTCACGAAGGAATAGGGCGTTGTGAAGCTAGTCTATTTCGAGCAATTCGATGATCCCGAGAATGCGATAAAACGCGAGAAGCGCCTGAAAAAATGGACGCGCGCCTGGAAGATTGCGCTGATCGAGAAGGATAATCCCGATTGGAACGATCTCTATGCGGAGATCGCGGGCCCTCCATAACTCCGGCCTCTGGAATACTGGGTCGCCCGGTCAAGCCGGGCGACGACACCTCACTTGTGGCTCTCAGAATCTGCTAACACCACCCCATGACCGCACCCGACGCGACCTCCCCTGCCGGCCCCGGCACGGCCCCCACCTCCTGGCGTGACAGCCTTGCCGTTTACCTGCAGCCGCGGGTGCTGATCGTGCTGTTCCTCGGTTTCTCGTCCGGGCTGCCGCTGGCGCTGTCGGGCTCGACGCTGCTGGTGTGGATGCGGGAATCCGGCGTCGATCTCAAGACCATCGGGCTGTTTGCGCTGGTCGGCACGCCCTACACGCTGAAATTCCTTTGGGCGCCGCTGGTCGATGCGATGCATGTGCCGCTGTTCACGCGCGCCTTCGGGCGGCGCCGCGGCTGGCTGCTGTTCTCGCAATTGCTGCTGATCGCAGCGATCCTGCTGCTGGCGCTGACCGATCCCGCGCGCTCGCCGTTCTACGTCGCGCTCGGCGCATTGCTGGTGGCGACGGCCTCGTCGACGCAGGACATCGTGGTCGACGCCTTCCGCGTCGAGAGCCTGCCGGAGAGCGAGCAGGCCGCCGGCATGGCGTCCTATGTCGCGGCCTATCGCATCGGCATGCTGGTCTCGACCGCCGGCGCGCTGTTCATCGTCTCCGGCTTCGAGAGCACCGGCATCACCCGCACGTCCGCCTGGATGTGGGGCTATGTGGTGATGGCGGCGATGGTCCTGATCGGGACGATCACGGCGCTGGTCGCGACCGAGCCCGAGCAGTCATTGCGGGCGGAAGCCGCGACGCAGACGCAGACCGCGCTCGCGCGCGTGCTGCACGCGGCAATCGGCGCCTTCTCGGAATTCCTGACGCGCAAGGACGCGCTTGCGGCACTCGCCTTCGTCGTGCTGTTCAAGTTCACCGATGCCTTTTCCGGCACGATGACCGCGCCGTTCGTGATCGACCTCGGCTTCTCCCGCAACGACTATGCGGCGATCGTGAAGGGCGTGGGCCTTGCTGCGACTCTGATCGGCGGCTTTGCCGGCGGCTTCGTCGCGCGGCGCTATTCGCTTGCGACCAGCCTCTGGATCGGCGGCGTGGTGCAGGCGCTCGCGAACCTCTCCTTCTCCTGGCTGGCCTTCGTCGGCACCAGCCAATGGGCGCTCGCCTTCGCCATCACCTGTGAGAACTTCACCAGCGCCATCGGCACGGTGATCTTCGTCGCCTATCTTTCGGCGCTCTGCCAGAACCCGCTGCACACGGCGACGCAATATGCGCTGCTCACCGCGCTTGCCGCGGTGGGGCGGACCTATCTCTCGTCAGGCGCCGGCTTCGTGGCTGATACCACCGGCTGGCCGCTGTTCTTCGTGATCTGCATGCTGGTGGCGATCCCGAGCCTGGTGCTGCTGGCCTGGTTGCAGAAGCGCGGGCATTTTGATGCGCTGGGGCCGGTGCGGGTTTAGCGCAACGCCGTCATGGCCGGGCTTGTCCCGGCCATCCACGCCTTGCTACGCGGCGCCAAAAACGTGGATGCCCGGGACGAGCCCGGGCATGACGAAAAACAGATGCGCTTATATGTGTGGCGAGCAAACGGGGCGCCCCCTACTGCTTCTTGATCAGGCTCCATTTCGTGATCACGGCCTCGCTCATCTGGCCGGGATCGCTGGCGCAGGCGACTTCGTCGACCTTGACCGAGATCTCCTTGCCGGCAAACGTCTTCAGCTGCGCTGCCTGCGCGTCGCCGCTGGGAACGAGCTGGAAGGTTTCGGGTCCGGTCTCGAGATTGCACAGCCCGCTCGGCGGCGGCAGTCGGCGCGGCTCGGAGGTGATCTGGTAGGTCGCAACCCGCTTGCCGACGTTCTTGACGTCGCGCACTTTCATCGTGTTCAGCTCGCCCGACAGCACCTCCCCGGCATTGATCGGCTTGCCGGGCTTCGACGGCGGCGGAGCCCCGTCGTCCTGTTGCGCGGAGATGGCCGGCGTCGCCAGCATCGTCAGCGTCGCGACCAAAGCCCATCGTGTGGCGAAAAGTTTCGTCATGTCGTCCGTTCCGTAAGTCTGGATGGCTAGAACAGGGTGCGCTGCCGCATCGCGGCCGATAGCGTACCTTCATCGAGATAATCAAGCTCGCCGCCGACCGGCACACCATGGGCGAGCCGGGTTACTTTTACGTTGGCGTCCTGAAGCAGGTCGGTGATGTAATGTGCCGTGGTCTGGCCGTCGACGGTGGCATTCAGCGCCAGGATGACCTCATGCACCTGTGCCTCATGCGCGCGCGCGACCAGCGCCTCGATGGTGAGGTCCTGCGGGCCGACGCCGTCGAGCGGCGACAATGTCGCACCCAGCACGTGATAGCGCCCTTGAGTGGCATTGGCCCGTTCCAGCGCCCAGAGATCGGCAACGTCGGCGACGACGACGATGATCGAGGGGTCGCGCCTCGGATCGGTGCAGACCGTGCAGGGACTTTGCGTGTCGATGTTGCCGCAGGTCTTGCAGACCTGGACCTTCTCGAGCGCGACCTGCATGGCCGAGGACAGCGGTATCATCAGCGCTTCGCGCTTCTTGATCAGATGCAACGCGGCGCGCCGCGCCGAGCGCGGACCGAGGCCCGGCAGCCGCGCGAGAAGCTGGACCAGCCGCTCGATTTCAGGACCCGCAACAGCGCCCATCCTACTGGCCGAACAGCCCCGACAGCCCCGGCGGCAGACCGAGCCCGCCGGTGAGCGACTGCATCTTCTCCTGCATGGCGGCTTCCGCCTTGCGGCGGGCCTCGCCGAAGGCGGTGACGAGCAGATCCTCGAGCACCTCGCGCTCTTCCGCCTTCATCAGCGAAGGATCGATCTTGACGCCCTTGACGTCCATCTTCGCGGTCATGCGCACGGCGACGAGACCGCCGCCGGAGATGCCCTCGACCTCGACGTTGGCGAGCTGGTCCTGCATCTCCTGCATCTTGGATTGCAGCTGCTGCGCCTGCTTCATCATGCCGAAAATATCGACCATCGGTGCTGTCCTTGGTTGGCGCGATGACTCATCGTCGCGCCTTCGCTGATTGTTTTGAGCGTGATCCAGTCGGAAAAGCGCTGCACGCTTTTTCCGGATCATGCTCTAGAGATCGTCGCCGTCGGAACCGTCGGGCGGATCGTCACTGCCATAGTCGGCGTTAATATCGGATTCCGGCGCCTCGGGGGCAAGCCTGCGGACCTCGACGACCTTCGCACCCGGAAACCGCGACAGCACCTCGCGCACGCGCGGATCGGCCTCGGCGGTGCGCGCATGTTCCTGCTTGGCCGCCTGGCTTACCGAGCGCAGCGTCGGCTGGCCCGGCTCGTTGGAGACGATCACGGTCCAGCGGCGCCCGGTCCAGAGCTCGAATTTTCGCGCGAGATCGGAAATCATGGTCTTGGAGGCGTTCGGCTCGAGCGCGACTTCCAGCCGGCCCTCCTCGAAACGAACGAGGCGCATGTCGCCTTCGAGCGCGCCCTTGGTCAGGAGGTCGCGCTTCTGCCCGGCCAGGGCAACGAGCTGGGTGAAGCTCGTGACGCGCAACACGGGCGTGGCAGCTTGCGGATCCGGCGCGGGTGTTGCCATCTGCGGACGAGCACCACCGCCGCCGAACGAGGACGGTGACGAATTCGGCATGCGAACGGGAGCCGCGGACGCCACCGGCCCGGCCGGCGCGTTGCGCGCGGCACTGCCGCCGCTCACGACCGGCGAACCACCGCCGTTCTGCTCCAGCATCTTGATCGCTTCGTCAGGCGTCGGCAGGTCGGCGACATAGGCGATGCGCACCAGCACCATCTCGGCGGCTGCGGCGGGCCGCGTCGCGGCCTGCACCTCGGTGATGCCCTTGAGCAGCATCTGCCACATCCGCGACAGCACGCGCATCGAGATCTTCGAGGCGAAATCCCGCGCGCGCACGCGCTCGGTCTCGCCATAGGCGACGTTGTCGGCGGTCGCCGGCACGATCTTCACGCGGGTGACGAAATTGACGAATTCGGCGAGATCCGAGAGCACGACGATCGGATCGGCGCCGACGTCGTACTGGTCGCGGAACTCCCTAAACGCGGACGCGATGTCGCCACGCGCCAGAGAATCGAAAAGATCGATGACACGGGTGCGGTCGGCGAGCCCCAGCATCTGCCTGACGGCATCGGCCTTCACGGTGCCTGCCGCATGCGCGATCGCCTGATCGAGCAGCGAGAGCGAATCGCGCACCGAGCCTTCCGCGGCGCGTGCGATGATACCTAGTGCTTCGGGCTCGATCTCGACGTTTTCCTTGGCCGCGATGTTGGCCAGATGCTTCATCAGCACGTCGGCCTCGACGCGGCGCAGGTCAAAACGCTGGCAGCGCGACAGCACCGTGACCGGAACCTTGCGGATCTCGGTCGTTGCGAACACGAACTTGGCGTGCTCCGGCGGTTCCTCCAGCGTCTTCAGGAAGGCGTTGAACGCCGCCGTCGACAGCATGTGGACTTCGTCGATGATGTAGACCTTGTAGCGGGCGCTGGCCGGCGCGTAGCGGACGCTGTCATTGATCTGACGGACGTCGTCCACGCCGGTGTGCGAGGCCGCGTCCATCTCCAGCACGTCCATGTGCCGGCTTTCCATGATGGCCTGGCAATGCACGCCGAGCGTCGGCATCTGGACCGTCGGGCCCTTCACCGAGCCATCCGGCATCTCGTAGTTGAGCGCGCGGGCAAGGATGCGCGCAGTGGTGGTCTTGCCGACCCCGCGGACGCCGGTGAGAATCCAGGCCTGCGGAATGCGACCGGTCTCGAACGCATTTGAGACGGTGCGGACCACGGCTTCCTGGCCGATCAGATCGTCGAACGAGGAAGGACGGTATTTCCGCGCCAGCACCCGGTAGGGCGTGCTGGCCCGGCCGGCGCTGTCAGGGTTGGGAGGGGCGCCAGCGTCGGTCATCGGTCGATCCGCAATGAAGTGTCTTTCGGCCGGCTTTGCGGAAAGGAGCGCGCTGGCGGCCCGAGCCGCCGGCGCAATTCGCTCGGAAAAACAGGTAGGAGACTGACGAGCGACCCGATCCGGACCTCGTTAGGGCTGCTTCCTTCCGGACCTGACCCGGTTGGCGAGTGGCTCGTCCACCGCCAATCTCCCGGCCCCTATTTGGGGCCAAAAGGACCGGAAAGCAAGCGGGTATCGGCTTGAACAGGCGCGGCTTCATGGTGGCTTGCCCAGCATCCGGGCAATTCCTGGTCTGCCCAGCCGATAGGCTGTGCTTTCACTGCCGGAGGCGCCTTGGTAAGAACGCTGCCGGAACTTCTTCCAACAGAAAAGCGATTGATCCCAATGGTTACACGTCGTGATGTTGCATCGATTGTCGGACTTGGCGCGATTGGCGCGGCGACGCTGGCCTCCCCTGCCGTGGCGCAGACCGCCGATACCAACGAATCGACCTTCGCCCGCATCCGCCGCACCAAGAAGATGCGGATCGGCGCGGTCGGCGGCGGCGCGCCCTATTACATGAAGGATCTTTCGACCGGCCAGTGGAAAGGCTTTTACGTCGACATCGCCAAGGCGCTCGCCGAGGACATGGAGGCCGAGCTCGAGATCACCGAGACCACCTGGGGCAATTCGGTGCTCGACCTGCAGTCCAACAAGATCGACATCTTCTTCGGCCTCAACCCGACCCCGAAGCGCGCGCTGGTGGTCGACTTCTCGGTGCCGGTCTTCAACAACGCCTTCGGCATCCTCTGCAAGAAGGACTTCAAGCCGAAGAGCTGGGCCGAGCTGAACTCGCCCGACATCAAGATCGCGGTCGACCAGGGCTCCTCGCACGACCAAGTCGTGAGCCGCCTGACGCCGAAGGCGCAGATCTCGCGGCTGAAGACCGCCGACGACGCTACCGCCGCGCTCCAGACCGGCCGCGTCGACGCGCAGTGCCTGATCACCATGCTGTCGCTCACGGTGCTGAAGAAAAATCCCTCGCTGGGCCAGTTCGTGCTGCCGACGCCGATCTTTGCTACCACGTCGAACGCCGGCTTCCGCCGCGAGACCGACAAGACCTGGCGCGACTACGTCAACACCTGGATCGACTTCAACAAAGGCCTCGGCTTCATTCGCAACGCCATCATCACCAACATGGAGCTGGTGGGCGTGACCGAGGCGGACATTCCGCCGGGCGTTTCGCTGTAGTCTTCCACTGTCATTCCGGGGCGCCCAAAGGGCGAACCCGGAATCTCGAGATTCCGGGCTCGATGCTTCGCATCGCCCCGGACGACAATGCCGGCGGTCAAGGCGTTCGACGAGTAACACACGCATGTATCAGTGGGACTTCGGCATCCTCTGGAGCTATCGCTGGCTCTTTCTCAACGGGCTCGGCGTCACCGTAGGCTTCACCGTGGTCATCGTCGTGCTTGGCCTCGTCTTCGGCCTGTTCGGCGCGTTCGGCACCCTGTCGCGCTTTCGCGCGGTGCGCCTGCTCGCGCTCACCTTCATCGAGGCGTTCCGCTGCACGCCGATCCTGGTGCAGCTGATCTGGTTCTATTACGCGCTGCCGATCCTGGCGGGTGTCGAGATGACCCCAATCACGGCGTCGGCGCTGGCGCTGTCGCTCTATGGCGGCTCGTTCTATTCGGAGATCATCCGCGGCGGCATCATCTCGATCGACCGCGGCCAGTCCGAAGCCGGTGCCGCGCTCGGTATGACCCCGGGACAGAGCATGCGGCGCATCGTGCTGCCGCAGGCGATCAAGCGCATGATCCCGGCGCTGATGAACCAGTCGATCATCCAGTTCAAGAACACCTCGCTGGTCTCGGTGCTGGCGGTGCCTGATCTGGTCTATCAGAGCCAGGTCGCCGCCCATGACAGCTACCGTCCGCTGGAAACCTACACCGCCGTCGCGGTCGCCTATGCGGCGATCCTGATCCCCCTGACCATCATGGTCCGGCGCGGCGAGAAGCGACTGGCGGTCGGCGAATGAGCGACACCTCTTCCAAGATCGAGATCCGGGCGCTGCGCAAAAGCTTTGGCAGCAACGAGGTTTTGAAGAGCATCAGCCTGGATGTCGCGAAGGGCGGCGTCGTGGCGCTGATCGGCCCGTCCGGCTCCGGCAAGTCGACGCTGCTCCGCTGCATCAACCTCCTGGTGACGCCCGACGGCGGCAGCGTTCGCGTCGGCGACACCCGCTTTTCGTTCGGCGAGGGTACGAAGCTCCCCGATGTGAAGACGCTGGCCAAATTCCGTACCACCACCGGCATGGTGTTCCAGCATTTCAATCTGTTCCCGCACATGACGACGCTGCAGAACGTGATGGAGGGACCGGTCACGGTGCGGCGCATGGCCAAGGCGGACGCCGAGAAGCTGGCGCGGGCCCAACTCACGAAGGTGGGCCTTGCAGAGAAGGCCGACCAATATCCGGCAACGCTCTCCGGCGGACAGAAGCAGCGCGTCGCGATTGCGCGGGCGCTCGCCATGGAGCCGGACGTGATGCTGTTCGACGAGGTCACCTCCGCGCTCGATCCCGAGCTTGTCGGCGAGGTCTTGAACGTCATGCAGCAGCTGGCGTCGGAGGGCATGACCATGGTGATCGTCACCCACGAGATCGCCTTTGCCCGCGAAGTCGCCGACCGTCTGATCTTCATGCGCGACGGCGTCGTGGTCGAGGAAGGCCCGGCGCGACAGGTGATCGACAATCCGCAGGAAGGAGCGACGCGCGCGTTCCTCAGCCATTTCCACCGCACCGGCGCGCTGCCGCCGGTTACAACGGCATCGTGATGTCCGAAATCGATCGCGTCTATCTTGTCACCGGCGCCGCCAGCGGCATCGGCCGCGCCACCGCAAAACTGCTCGCGGGGCCCGGCACTGCGCTGCTGCTGCACACGCGCTCCAACGCAGCCGGCCTCGACGCCACGGCGGCGGAAGCCGAAGCGCAAGGCGCGATCGTCGCAAAATGCCTCGGCGATCTCGCCGAGGAGACCGCGGCCACCGACACCGTCGCCGCTACGCAACGTGCCTTCGGCCGGCTCGACGGATTGATCCTGATCGGCGGCCATGCCCGGCGCGGCAGCGCCATCGGTACGCCGGCGGATCAGTTCCGCAAGGCAATGGACGAGTCGGCGCTGGCGTTCACACGGTTGGTGGACGCCGCGCTGCCGCTGCTGCGTGCAGGGCGAGATTCGCGGATCGTGGCGGTGTCGTCGTTCGTCGCTCACGCGATCCGGCCGGAGTTCGCGCCCTTTGCAGCGACGGCCGCGAGCCGCTCCGCGCTCGAAGCGCTGGTGCGGCTCACCGCAGTCGAGCTCGCCAGGGAGGGCATCACCGTCAACGCCGTCGCGCCGGGCCTGATCGTCAAGGACAAGCCCAGCGAAAGCCGGCTTACACCCGAGCAGATCGCCGCGACCGAGACGCTGATCCCGATGGGCCGCCGCGGGCGACCGGAGGAAGTCGCCGAGATCATCGCCTTCCTGGCATCCCCAAAAGCATCCTACGTCACCGGCCAGGTCTGGCACGTCAATGGAGGCCTGACATGACCGAAGCCACCATCGAACGTCTCAGGCTGTTCCTGATCGAGAGCCCGATCAAGATGGCGCGCCTCCAGGGCGTCGGCAACGTCAAGGGTACGGTGAAGCGCGTGCTGCTGGAGCTCACGTCGAGCGACGGCGTGATCGGCTGGGGCGAGGCGGCACCATGGGAAGTGTTCACGGGAACGCCGGAAGCGGCGTTCGCCGCGCTCGACATCTATTTGCGGCCAATCGTGCTCGGCAAGTCGGTGCGCCGCATCCGCGCGCTGATGGCCGAGCTCGATCGTGCGCTGGTCGGACATGCCGAAGCCAAGGTCGCGATCGAGATGGCGCTGCTCGACATCGTCGGCAAGTCGTCGGGACTTTCGGTCGCCGACCTGCTCGGCGGGCGCGTACGCGACACGATCCCGCTGTCGTTCTCGATCGCCGATCCGGATTTCGCCGCCGATCTCGAACGCATGCGGAAGATGGTTCCGGACGGCAATTTGATCTACAAGGTCAAGACCGGCGTGAAGCCGCATCGCGAGGATCTCGATCATCTCGCGGCGATCCGGAAAGAATTCGGCGACAAGGTCGATCTACGCGTCGATTACAACCAGGCGCTGGCGCCGTTCGGCGCCATCAAAATCCTGCGCGATATCGAGCAGTTTGCGCCGACCTTCATCGAGCAGCCGGTGCCGCGCAAATTTCTCGACGTGATGGCGCAGCTCACCGCGGCGCTGGAAACGCCGGTGCTCGCCGACGAAAGCTGTTTCGACCGCCGCGACATGATGGAGGTGGTGCGCCGCGAGGCGGCAGATGCCGTCTCGATCAAGCTGATGAAGGCCGGCGGCCTGTTCGAGGCGCAGGCGATCATGGCGATCGCTGACATCGCGGGCCTGCCCGGCTATGGCGGCACGCTGTGGGAGGGCGGCATCGGGCTTGCCGCCGGCACGCAGCTGATCGCCGCGACGCCGGGCATCTCGCTCGGCTGCGAATTCTACATGCCGCATCATGTGCTGACCGAGGACGTGCTGGAAGAGCGCGTCGCCAATCGCGGCGGCCACGTCGTGGTGCCGGACGGTGCCGGCCTCGGCATCCGCGTCAGCGAAGCCTCGGTCCGCGCCAATGCGCGGGTGTTGGCGGAGGGGTAAAGGCACGCCCCCACCGTCGTCCTGGCGAAAGCCAGGACCCATTGCCCCAAAGAGAAGTTGCGGCACGAGGTCGGTAACCCCGAATCTTCGCCAAACCCAATCCGATGGTAATGGGTCCTGGATCGGCGCTGCGCTTGTCCAGGACGACGATCGCGTATGCCGCCTCTGCGGAGCGCCATCCTTCCCCAATCAGATTCCGTATCGTATGGTCGCAGCAAATATTCAGGGGTTCCGCCCCGCCATGCCCGATCCCATCGGGCCATCCGGAAACCTTTATGTCCGAACCCGCCTGGTCGCTGCACTCCCGCCTGAAAGAGGACACTATCGACATCGGCGATTTGCCGCTGTGCAAGGTCTTGGTCATCAAGGACGCGCATTATCCCTGGCTGCTGCTGGTGCCGCGACGCGCCGACGCGGTGGAGATCATCGACCTCGACGAGGTGCAGCAGGCGCAATTGATGACGGAGATCTCCCGCGTCTCGCGCGCGCTGAAGGAGATCACCCAATGCGACAAGCTCAACATCGCGGCACTCGGTAACCTCGTGCCGCAGCTTCACGTCCACATCATCGCGCGCCGCACCAGTGACGCCGCCTGGCCGCGGCCGGTCTGGGGCGTGATGCAGCCCTTGGCGCACGACGCCACCGAGGTGCAGAGTTTCATCAGCGCGCTTCGCCGCAAGATCTGGTTGGGTTGAAAGAACAAGAAATGTCAGCATTCGACTCGTTTCCACTGGGACAACCCGCCTTCGTCACCAACATTCTCGACCGCGCCGCGCATCTGCGCCGCGACGACGAAAAGCTGTTCGCGATGGAGCAGAAGCCGTCGTCGCGCGCCTATGTGGTCTATCGCGACTCACTGCTGGTGAAGCGCGAGGGCGACAAAGTGCGCGCGCTGCTCGGAATCGACGAGGCGTTGAAATGCGGCGCCAATCCCGGCACGATCTTCTTAGGCTTGCGCGGCGGCGCCGCGATGTTCGGGATGGGCCTGTCGCAGGCCGCGTCCGAGAAGCTGATCGGGCGCGAGGACTACGCCCTCAGCGAGCTGCGCGGCATGGCGATGCAGGGCGCGGTGCCGCCGCAGGAGCTGTCGGCGATCGCGATGGCGAAGTCGATGGTGAGCTGGCATCAGCGCCACGGCTATTGCGCCAATTGCGGCACGCGTACCGCGATGAAGGAAGGCGGCTGGAAGCGGGAGTGCCCGAGTTGCAAGGCCGAGCATTTCCCGCGCACCGACCCTGTCGTGATCATGCACGTCGCCGCCGGCGACAAATGCCTGCTCGGCCGCCAGAAGCAGTTTCCGCCGGGCATGTATTCCTGCCTCGCCGGCTTCGTCGAGGCCGCCGAAACCATCGAGGACGCGGTGCGCCGCGAGATTTTCGAAGAATCCGGCATTCGCTGCACCGAGGTGCAATATTACATGACCCAGCCCTGGCCCTATCCGTCGTCGCTGATGATCGGGTGCAGCGCGCGGGCGGTGAGCGAGGACATCGTCGTCGATCACTCCGAGTTGGAGGATGCGCGCTGGTTCACGCGCGAGGAGGCGGCCTTGATGCTGACGCGGACGCATCCTGACGGGCTCGCCGGCCCGCATCCGTTTGCGATTGCGCATCACCTGCTCGGCCGCTGGGTGCACGACAAGAGCTGAGACGGAGATGGCTGCACCAGGGATCGCGCCGCGCATCCTCTGCATCGGCATTCCCGTGCGCGACCTGACCTTTCGTGTCGAAACCGTGCCCGCGCGCGGCAGCAAGGCGAATGCCAGGCATCTCGCGGAGATTTGCGGCGGCAACGCACTCAATGCCGCGATCGCTATCGCTCGGCTTGGTGGCCGCGTCGCGTTCGCAGGTCCGATGGGCGATGCGCAGGAGACGTCGAGCGGCTTCATTCTCGACCGCATGACATCCGAAAATATCGACACAAGCCATATCGTGCGCATACCTGATGCGAGCACGCCCGTCTCTGCCATCATCATTGACGCGACGGGCGAGCGAACGCTCACGATCTATCGCGATCCGGCCCTGTGGACAGTCGAGCTGCCCGACGCCGACAAGCTGCTCGCCGATTGCCGGGCGGTTCTCGTCGAAAGCCGCTGCGCCGCGTTCGCAACTTCGCTCTGCACCGAGGCACGCCGGCGCGGCATTGCCGTCATCGTCGGCGTCGACCGCGCGATGTCGTTGCAGGACAGCCTGCTCACGGCCGCCTCACATCTGCTGTTCGCCAGTGACCAGTTGCAGGAGACAGCCGGCATCCCCGATGACGGCGCGGCATTGAAGCGCCTGGCCGCGCTCACGCCCGCCTTCCTCGCCGCCACCCGCGGTCCGTATGGCACGATCTGGCTGAACGAGACCGGCGCATTGGAGCAGACGCCGGCCTTCCCGGTTCAGGCCGTCGATACGCTCGGCGCCGGCGACGTCTTCCATGGCGCCTTCACGCTTCGCTTCGCCGAAGGTGGCGGCGTGCGGCAGGCGCTGCGATTCGCCGCGGCCGCCGCGGCGCTGAAATGCACCCGTCCTGGTGGCGGCCTGGCCGCCCCGCAACGCGTTGAAGTTGAAGAGCTTTTGAGCACGTCGCCGGCGGCGACGTTGGAGCGGGCGCCAAGATTATAGACTTGCTATAGAAAGATTTTCTCTATATCAGGGAAAACGTCCCTTGAAATGGAACAAAGTTCTTCAAATGACCGATCTCGCCGTCCCACTCCCCGAGACCAGCCGCCGCCTCGACGCCATCGACCGCAAGATTCTGATGGTGCTGCAGGACGATGCCTCCCTCTCCGTCGCCGAGATTGGCGACCGCGTCGGCCTGTCCTCGACCCCCTGCTGGAAGCGCATCCAGCGCTTGGAGGCCGACGGCGTGATTACCAAGCGGGTGGCGCTGGTCGACCAGAACAAGATCGGGCTCGGCATCTCCGTGTTCGTGTCGGTCGAGAGCTCCGACCATTCCGACGCCTGGCTCAAGAGGTTCGCCGACGCCGTCAGCGCCATGCCTGAGGTGATGGAGTTCTATCGCATGGCCGGCGACGTCGATTACATGCTGCGCGTCGTCGTCGCGGACATGCAGGCCTATGACGTGTTCTACAAGAAACTGATCAGCGCCGTGCCGCTGAAGAACGTCACCTCGCGCTTCGCGATGGAGAAGATCAAGTCGGTCACCGCGCTGCCGATCCCGGCTGTGGTTGCGGCTTAAGGCTCACCACACGCAAACTGTCATCGCCCGGCTTGACCGGGCGATCCAGTATTCCAGAGACGATGATGGGGTTCGGATAAGCCGCGTACTGGATGCCCCGGTCAAGCCGGGGCATGACAGCAGGTGAGACTAGCCTCGCGCCTCAAATCTTCTGATTGTACTCGCCGACTTCGGGATGGGTGCGCAGCACGCTGTTCACCATCTCGAACATGTCGTGCATGCGCTGCTCGGAGACCGGGCTCTCGACCACGACAACGAGCTCGGGCTTGTTGGAGGAGGCACGCACCAGGCCCCAGCTGCCGTCCTCGACCGTGACGCGGACGCCGTTGACGGTGACGAGATCGCGGATCGACTGGCCGCCGATCTTGGCGCCCTTGGCCTGCAAGGCCTCGAAGTGCTTCACCACCTTGTCGATGACGCCGTATTTGGTCTCGTCGGCGCAATGCGGCGACATCGTCGGCGACGACCAGGTCTTCGGCAGCGCGTTCTTGAGATCGGCCATCGACTTGCCGGGGGCGCGGTCAAGCATATCGCAGATCGCCAGCGCCGAGACGAGACCGTCGTCATAGCCGCGTCCATACGGCTTGTTGAAGAAGAAGTGGCCGGACTTCTCGAAGCCGGCGAGCGCACCCGTCTCATGGGTGCGGCGCTTCATGTAGGAATGGCCGGTCTTCCAGTAGGTGGTTTTTGCACCCTGCTTCTGCAGCACCGGATCGGTGATGAACAGGCCGGTCGACTTCACGTCGACGATGAACTGCGCGTCCTTGTGGATCGCGGACATGTCGCGCGCCAGCATCACGCCGACCTTGTCGGCAAAGATCTCCTCGCCGGTGTTGTCGACGACGCCGCAGCGATCGCCGTCGCCGTCGAAGCCGAGACCCACATCGGCCTTGTGCTGCAGCACCGCGTCGCGGATCGCGTGCAGCATCTCCATGTCTTCGGGGTTCGGATTGTATTTCGGGAAGGTGTGGTCGAGCTCGGTGTCGAGCGGGATCACCTCGCAGCCGATCGCCTCCAGCACCTGCGGCGCGAATGCGCCGGCGGTACCGTTGCCGCAGGCCGCGACAACCTTGAGCTTGCGCTTGAGCTTCGGGCGGCTGGTGAGATCGGCGATGTAGCGCGCCGGATAATTCTCGTGGAATTGATAGGAGCCGCCGGCCTTGTTCTTGAACTCGGCGCCCAGCACGATCTCCTTCAGCCGCGTCATCTCGTCGGGACCGAAGGTCAGCGGGCGGTTGGCGCCCATCTTCACGCCGGTCCAGCCATTGTCGTTGTGCGAGGCCGTGACCATGGCGCAGCAGGGCACGTCGAGGTCGAACTGCGCGAAATAGGCCATCGGCGTCACCGCGAGCCCGATGTCGTGCACCTTGCAGCCTGCTGCCATCAGGCCGGAGATCAGCGCATATTTGATCGAGGCCGAATAGCCGCGGAAATCATGACCGGTGACGATCTCCTGGCTGACGCCGAGTTCTGCGATCAGCGCGCCCAGCCCCATGCCGAGCGCCTGGATTCCCATCAGGTTGATTTCCTTCTGGAACAGCCAGCGCGCGTCGTATTCGCGAAAGCCCGTGGCCTTCACCATCGGCTCGGATTCGAAGGCATAGGTGTTGGGCAGCAACACGGATTTCGGCTTGGGGAACATTGAGACGGTCTCGTGAAAAAAGAGCCAGGATTTGATGCAGCCTTAGCGAATGCCGGGCTGCAGCGGAAGGCGGGAATGGCAGCTTATGGATGATAATTGCGGCAGTTTGGTAACGGGGAAATCTGTCCGCGAGAGCGATCGAAATAGAGATTTTCTTGAAATATGTGTCGCCGTCGCCTTTGGGAGGACCTTTACTGCTCCAGCACCATCTGACCGTTGGCGTATTCGAAGCGCCTGAGGCGGGAGAGGAAGGAGAGACCGAGCAGGTTCTCGGACAGTGCTTCGTCGGGCAGCACCATGGCATCGACGTCGCGCACGATTAGGCCGCCGACATCGAGCATGGCGATGCGAGTGCGCGCGGCCTTGATGGTGCCGTTGGCGGTGGAGACGGTGGCGTTGTAATCGCTGCGCGAGGGACGCAGGCCGAAGCGGACGGCCGAGGTCTCGTTCAGCGCGACCACGGAGGCGCCGGTGTCGACCATGAAGCCGATGCGCTGGCCTTCGATCCGGCCCTCGGTTTGGAAGTGGCCGCGGCCGTCGCGGGGGATGTTGAGGCTGCGGCCGCCGGCCGCCGCGGTGGACGCGACTGCGACCGTACGCGGCACCGACGTCGCCGAGGCGGAGCTCATCCTGTCCGCCATCTGCGCCATGAAGGTGCCGAGGCCGATCATGATCGCCGCGAAGATCATTATGTTACGCATCACACCACTCGAAGCCGAAGCTCGATTTCACCACGCGGAAGGCCGCTCCGCGAGCGACGCTGCGGCCAGAGCGGTGCTATTTTGACGAAAAGGATGAGCGGACGGTTAATGCGCCGGTGTCGCGGATACGACATATCCTCATCCTGAGGTGCCCGCGAAGCGCGGGTCTCGAAGGGCCCGGCCACCAGCGGGGCCGTCATCCTTCGAGACGCTTGCTACGCAAGCTCGTCAGGATGAGGAATTGGCAACGGCGCCTGGGACTAGAACGGGCTCACCGAGAAATACCGCAGCCACAGATCGGTGTAGCGGCCCTTCTCCCAGACGCGGAACATCGCCCAGTTCAGGGCCTGGCGCAGCACGTCGTTGCCCTTGCGTACGGCGATGCCAATGCCCTCGCCGAAGAAACGGCTCTCGACGAAGGGGCCGCCGGAGAAGGCGCAGCAATCGCCGGAATCCGTGCCGTTGATCCAGAACGCGAGCGCGATGGCGTCGCCGAAGATGAAATCGACCTCGCCCTTGCGCAAGGCGCCGCGCATAGCGTCGTCGTTGGGATAAGGGTGCAGCTCGGCGTCGGTGAACAGGGCCTTGAGATAGGCCTCATGCGCGGAGCCGGCGATGACGCCGACCTTCTTGCCTTCGAGATATTCGGGCCGGATCTCCGGCATCACCGCGTCCTTGCGCGAAGCAAAGCGCGCAGGCACGCGGTAATAGGGATCGGTGAAGTCGACCCGGGCGCGGAGCTGCGGACTCACCGCCATCGAGGCGATGATGGCATCGCCCCGGTTGGAGGCGAGCGCATCGACCAGCGTCTCGAAGCGCCGCATCTGCACCGTGCAAGTGACCTTGATCTCCTCGCACAGCGCGCGCGCGAAGTCGACGTTGAAGCCGGCCGGATTACCGTCGGCGCCGGTGTAGTTGAACGGCGGATAGTCGGTCTCGGTCAGGAAACGGATCACGGTCAGGCGCGACAGGTCCGGCCGCTCCGGCCGCCGCCGCGGGTCCCAGAAACCCGGCACCGCCTGCGGGGCGGCTTGCGGCGCGACCTGAGGTGAGGCTTGCGGCGCCGTTGGGGGCTGCTTGGCCGGGGCCTGCGCCTGCGCGGACGGCGCAGCAGCGAGCGCGCAGACGCCGACGATCAGCCCGGTCAGCAAGCCACGGGCGGATTTGGACGATTTCGCCTGTTGCGATGGAGCCATCGGCTGAAATGAACGATTTTCGTTGGGATCGGAGGGCCTTATAGCCCATCCGGCCGGGAACGCGAGCGCGGATTGCGGTCAATAGGGAAGCCTACAGATACCGCTTCAACTCCCCTGCGGCTTCTTCCGGCGTGCGCTTCAGGTTGAACGGCGAGACGAAGCGGCCGTCGCGATCCATCAGATAGATCAGCGCCGTGTGGTCCATGGTGTAGTCGCCGTCCTTGGTCGGGACCTTCTTGGCATAGACCCGGTAGGAGGTGATCACCTTGGCGGTCTCGGCAGGATCGCCGCTCAGCCCTTCGAGGTGCGGGTCGAAGCTCGACAGATAATCCTTCATCGCGGCCGGCGTATCGCGCTCGGGATCGACCGAGATGAAGACGGCATTGACCTTGTCGGCGTCCTTGCCCATCGCGCGCAGCACTTCCGAGATCTCGAACAGCGAGGTTGGGCAGACGTCGGGACAATGGGTGTAGCCGAAGAA
Source organism: Bradyrhizobium sp. 87 (assembly GCF_023073015.1). Taxonomy (NCBI): domain Bacteria; kingdom Pseudomonadati; phylum Pseudomonadota; class Alphaproteobacteria; order Hyphomicrobiales; family Nitrobacteraceae; genus Bradyrhizobium; species Bradyrhizobium sp. 87. The sequence continues at coordinate 157,008 of NZ_JADPIQ010000128.1, read as the reverse complement.
GATCAGGGTCGGCTTGCCCTTGAGGTTCTTGTCGGTGACGGTCTTGCCGTTCTGGTCGGTGAGCTGGAACGGGCCGCCGATCGCGGCCGGCTGCGCCACCTTGCCGACCCCGCCCATGGCCCAGAATACGATCAGCAGCCCGAGGACGAGGCTTGCGGCGAAGGCGGTCGCGATCACCAGCGGACGGGCGGTAGGGCTCATGAGCGGAAAACTTCCTGTCGCGTGTCAGAAGCAGGCGGCAAGACCGGTCCTGATCATTTCGAAGAACACCTGGCTGCCGTAGTGGAACCAGAGCGCGAGCGCGCCGAGCACGACCAGGCCGCCGACGCCAGCACCTGCCAACAGCAGCACGACCGGCGTCCGGCCGGCAGTGGGCGAATTGTCCGATACAGGATGGGTAGGGTGCAGTGGTTGAGCCATGACAACGATCGGGGTGAAGGGTTCCCTGCCTTTCAAATAGGCGCTGGGACCGGGCCGGGCAAGCGCGGCGGGCGGGCTGGAGAACTTGTGATACGGAGGTTCTCCGTCATGCCGGGCTTGCGCGGCCGAAGCCGCTTCCGCGAGGCGAAGGCCCGGGCATCCACGGACTTTCCAGCCGGGCCCAAGAACGTGGATGGCCGGGACAAGCCCGGCCATGACGACAGATTAGTGAAAGGCGAATGACTGCCGCGGCCTACCGCGACGATGGCTTGTTGGCCGAGGCCTGCGCGTCGAGGTAGCAAGGCTTGTACATAGCCTGGAGCTGCCGGCCCTTCAGGAAGAGCATATGCGGGGTGAGGCCGCCGCGCTGATTGATCCAGCGCTTCACCTGCGAGGGATACATCGCATAGAGCATCTGGGTCGCTTCGGTATTGGTGACGGCGCGGCCGTTGCTGCCGAAATCCCACGCGGCGTGGAAGCCCAGTGTGGCGTGCGACGTCACGCAGATGCGGTCAGGCGGGATGGCGCCGAGGACGATGGTGCAGGCAGAGGCGCAGAGACCGTCGATGATGACGGTATCGCCCGACTGTCGCAGGTCCTGGTATTTGTCGACGTAGGTTCCGATCCGGCCGCCGCGGTCATCCGCGATCCGAACCACCGCGTGAGAAGCGCCCATGCTCGCGATCAGGAGAACCGCCGCAAGCAACCCCGTCAGAAACTTCATTGGCCCCCGCCCCAGTCGAATTCGAATCTGTGTGTCAGGTGGTGATGCCCTGCTAGGGTCCGTCGTAACCGCGGTTTTGTCTAGGCATGCCGGCTCGCTCAAAACAAATTCAAATCCAGTGTTGCGCCGGCGCTGCACTCAGCCGGTCTTTTTCCCGAAGTGGAACAAGTTAACGATGTCTTACGCGCCGTCCTCTTGATCTCAGTTGCAACCGCCGGCTTCAATCCGGGCAACTACAGGGAGGAACCTGTGGAGGGCGAAACACATGGAGGGGGAAACATATGGCCGAACAGATGGCTGAAGAGACTGACGTCATCGTTGTCGGCGCAGGACTGTCGGGCCTGGTGGCCGCAACCGAGATCGCGGACGCCGGCAAGCGCGTAATCGTGGTCGACCAGGAGGGCGAGCAGTCGCTCGGCGGCCAGGCGTTCTGGTCGTTCGGCGGATTATTCCTGGTCGATTCGCCGGAGCAGCGCCGGCTCGGCATCAAGGACTCCTTCGACCTCGCGATGCAGGACTGGCTCGGCACCGCCGGCTTCGACCGCGACGAGGATTTCTGGCCGCGGCAATGGGCCGACGCCTATGTGGCGTTCGCGGCCGGCGAGAAGCGTGCATGGCTGCGAGCGATGGGCCATCGCATTTTCCCCGTGGTCGGATGGGCCGAGCGCGGTGGTTATGACGCGATGGGCCACGGCAATTCGGTGCCGCGCTTTCATGTCACCTGGGGCACCGGGCCCGGCATCGTCGAGCCGTTCGAGCGCCGGGCGCGCGAGGCGGTCAGAAGCGGCCGGCTGAGCTTTCGGTTCCGCCATCGCGTCGATGCGCTCTCGATCACCAACGGTACGGTGGATGGCGTCGGCGGCGCCATTCTCGCCCCCGACAATGTCGAGCGCGGCAAGAGTTCGTCGCGCAATGTTGTCGGCGAGTTTGCGTTGAAGGCCCAAGCCGTGATCGTGGCGTCCGGCGGCATCGGCGGCAATCACGAGCTGGTGCGGCAGAACTGGCCGAAGCGACTCGGCGCGCCGCCGAAATTCATGATCTCCGGCGTGCCCGAGCATGTCGACGGCCGCATGATCGGCATCACCGAGAAAGCAGGCGCGCGGCTGATCAACCGCGACCGCATGTGGCATTATGTCGAAGGCATCCAGAACTGGTCACCGATCTGGCCGCGCCACGGCATCCGCATCCTGCCCGGCCCCTCCTCGATGTGGTTCGACGCCACCGGCACGCGCCTGCCGGCGCCGTTGTTTCCCGGCTCCGACACGCTCGGCCAGCTCCAATACATCATGTCCACCGGCTACGATTATTCCTGGTTCATCCTGACCCAGAGCATCATCAAGAAGGAGTTTGCGCTGTCGGGCTCGGAGCAGAATCCCGACCTCACCGGCAAGAGCTGGCGTATGACCATCAAGCGCGCCACCAACAAGGGCGCGCCGGCGCCGGTGGAAGCGTTCAAAAGCCATGGTGTCGACTTCATCGTGCGCGACAAGATCGAGGATCTCGTTGCGGCCATGAACAAGCTGGCCGGCAGCGACCTCCTCAAGCTCGAGCACATCAGGATGCAGATCGAGGCGCGCGACCGAGAGATCGCCAACCCTTACGTCAAGGATGCGCAGGTGATGAACATTCACAATGCGCGGCGCTATATCGGCGACAGACTGATCCGCACCGCCTCCCCTCACCGCATCCTCGATCCCGCGCAAGGGCCGCTGATCGCGGTCAAGCTCAACATCCTCACCCGCAAGACGCTCGGCGGTTTCGAGACCGACCTCTCTTCGCGCGTGTTCGGCGAGGAGGGCAGCGTCATCCCCGGCCTCTATGCAGCCGGCGAAGCCGCCGGCTTCGGCGGCGGCGGCGTGCACGGCTATCGTTCGCTGGAAGGCACGTTCCTCGGCGGCTGCCTGTTCTCGGGCCGCAATGCGGGCCGGGCCGCGGCGAAGGCCGTGGGCTAGATGATGCGGCCGCGGCTGCGCATCGGGGCGTTTGTTGCGGCATTAGCCGCTGCCTCGGCTGCGTCCGCGGATACGATCGATATTGACGGTGTGAAGCGGTCCTACACTGTGCAACTGCCGTCGAAGCGGCTCGTGCCGCTCGTCGTCGTGCTGCACGGCAAGACGCAGCGCGGAGCCGACATGATGACGCGGACAGCGTGGCCGCAGGTCGCAAAGCGCGAAGGGTTTGCGGTGGTCTTTCCTGATGGCCTCAACCACGCATGGGCCGATGCGAGGACCAAGGCGGGACCGGCGCTCCGTGGCCCGCCCGCGGGTACCGACGACGTCGCCTTCATCGCAAAGCTCGTCGAGAAGCTGGTGGCGAACGGCACCGCCGATCCTCGCCGCGTCTATGTCACCGGCATCTCCAATGGCGGCGCCATGGCAATGACGCTGGTCTGCGCCCGAGCCGATCTGTTTGCTGCCGGCGCGAGCGTGAGCATGAACCTCACTGATGAGACCGCTGTCACGTGCCATCCGTCGCGGCCGTTGCCGATGCTGCTGATGAACGGCACGGCCGATCCGCTGGTCCCCTACGAAGGCGGCCGCGGATCGAGCTATTATGCCGCAGACAGTTTTTGGTCCACCGACGAGACGCTTGCGTTCTGGCGCAAGCTCAACGGCTGCGAGACCGATAATGCCGACATGACCGATTTGCCCGACCGGGCGCCAGCAGACCAGTCCACGGTGACGCGGATCTCCTCGCGCTGTCCTGAAGGGCACGACGTCGTGCTTTATCGCATCAATCAAGGCGGTCATCGCATGCCCGGATTTTCTCCGGATGCCCGCTTCCCGAAGGTCGCCGCCAGCTTGCTCGGGTCGCAGAACGGCGACATCGACGCAGCCGAAACGATCTGGACGTTCTTCGGCCAGTTTCCCTGAAGTGCAACTCAGGCATCGCCGATGACGCATGCGTGCCTGGCAACGCATGCGTGCCCGGCAACGCATGCGTGCCTGGGGTGGCACAGGGCAAGCCGCTGCGCTAGACAGGGCCGCCATTCAAAGGAGACCCCCAATGAGCATTCAGCGTCTTGAAACCGGCCCGCGCATGAGCCAGGTCGTCGTGCACGGTAACACAGTCTATCTCGCCGGTGTCGTCGCCAACAACGCCGCCGGCGAAAGCGTGACGAAGCAGACCCAGGACATTCTGGCGACTATCGACAGCCATCTCGCCAAGGCCGGCACCGACAAGTCCAAACTTCTTTCGGCCACGATCTACATCACCGACATGAAGACGTTTGGCGAGATGAACGCGGTGTGGGACGCCTGGGTCTCGCCCGGCAACACGCCGGCACGCGCCACCGTCGAAGCCAAGCTCGCGGCGGCACAATACACCGTCGAAATCATGGTCACGGCGGCCAAGTAAGTTCGCGACAAACATTTGCGCGCGCTTGTCGGCGCATGATCCGATCGGGAAACCGCTTCACACTTTCCCGCATCATGCGCATGACCTCCGAGGTAATCGATCAGCGCGCGCAAACCTTCGATAATCATGTCAGCCGAACGACACGGCGCCATCGAAGGAGACGACAATGACCGATCCCATCACCATCGCTCGCCGCTACATCGATCTCTGGAACGAACGTGCAGCTGACCGCCGGCGCGAACTGCTGAGCCAGAACTGGACGGCGGATGCGAGCTATGTCGATCCCCTGATGAAGGGCGACGGCCATGACGGCGTCGATGCGCTGATCGCAGGCGTGCAGCAGCGCTTCCCCGATTTCAAATTCAAGCTGATCGGCGAGCCCAACGGCTACGGCGACCATGTCCGCTTCAGTTGGGGCCTTGGTCCTGACGGCATCGACAGCCCGATCAAGGGTACGGATTTCGCCGTGCTGAAGGACGGCCGTATCAGGAGCATCACGGGATTTCTGGACCAGGTGCCCGCCGGCACGTGAGCGCGCGCTGCTCGTTGCTGCGCCCTCTCCCCCGGTAAGGGAGAGGGCACACTTTCGTTCGTCGCACAGGCGCTAGTTATTCGCGCTCGCGGAATCGTCCATCGCCTTGAAGGCTTCCTCCAGCTGCAGCGAGATCGGCACGTTCAGCCGTTCGCCGGTCGGAAGCCGTGCGGTGAACCATTTGTTGTAGAGCGGAACGAGGTCGTGGTTGGAGCCGAGCTTGCGGAAAGTGCGATCGACCACCGCCGCCAGTTGCGGTTCGCCCTTGCGGAACATGATGCCGTAGGGGTCGTAGGACAGGTAATCGCCGGTGACGCGGAACTTGTCCTGTGCCTTGTGACGCACGATCAGGCTGGACAGCAGGATGTCGTCGGTCGCGAACGCATCGGCCTTGCCGTCGACGAGCATCTGGTATGACTGTTCGTGATCGGCACCGACAACGATGGTCAGTCCCAACGATGACTTCTTGTCGGCCGCCTGGATCGCCTGCTCGTTGGTGGTGCCCTTCGTCACCACGACGGTCTTGCCCTTCAGATCAGTCAGTGACTGGACGCTGGACGCCTTCGGCACCATCAGCTTGGTGCCGGCGACGAACATCAGCGGCGAGAAGGCGACGCGCTTGCCGCGCTCGGCATTGGCCGTGGTCGAGCCGCATTCCAGGTCGATCTTGTTCTGGAGCACGGCGTCGATGCGGTCATCGGAGGTGACCTTGACGTAGGCGATCTTCAGATTGGGATCGTCGACCTCGACGCCGATCTCCTCGACAATAGCCTCGCAAAGCTCGAGGCTGTAGCCGATCGGCCGGTTGGCCTGGTCGAGGAAGGAGAACGGCGGCGAGCTCTCGCGATAGCCGAGGCGCACGGTGTGCGCGGTCTTGATCGCCGACAGCGTCGGGCTAAGCCCTTCGCTGCCACCGGTCTGGGCGGAGGCACCCGTGGCCAGCAGGCACGCTGCCAGCAACAGGCCGCCCGATATCGCCATTGAAAGGCGCATGATGCACTCCGATCAATGGCCGGCCATCGCAGGCACTTCGCCGGGGATCATGTCCCCCGGCACGGCATCGCCAGGTTCAAGCTCGTGCTCGGGCCCGAGCTCGCCTTCCCACTTGGCCACGACCGAGGTCGCGAGCGTGTTGCCGATCACGTTGGTGGCGCTGCGGCCCATGTCGAGGAAGGTGTCGATGCCCATGATCATCAACAGCCCCGCCTCGGGGATGCCGAACTGCGAGAGCGTCGAGGCGATCACCACGAGGGAGGCGCGCGGCACGCCGGCCACGCCCTTCGAGGTGATCATCAGCGTTGCCAGCATCGCGAGCTGGGTGCCGAGCGGCATGTCGATGTGATAGCTCTGCGCGATGAAGACGCTCGCGAAGGTGCAGTACATCATCGTGCCGTCGAGATTGAAGGAATAGCCGAGCGGCAGCACGAAGCTCGATATCCGCGACGAGGCGCCGAACTTGTTCAACCCCTCCAGAGTTTTCGGATACGCCGCTTCCGAGCTCGCGGTGGAGAACGCGATCATCAGCGGTTCGCGGATCAGCTTCAGCAGATGGGCGTAGCGCGGCCCGATCACGATGAAGCCCACGACCACCAGGATGCCCCACAGGAGCGCGAGCGAGAGATAGAAGCCACCCATGAAGACGATGAGCTTCCAGAGCACTAGCAGGCCGTTCTTGGCAACCGTCGCGGTGATGGCGGCCCAGACCGCGAACGGCGCGAACAGCATCACATAGCCCGTCACCTTGAGCATGATGTGGCCGATGTCGTCGATCAGCGCCAGGATCGGCTTGGAGCGCTCGGGCATCGAGCCCATCGCCACCGAGAAGAACACGGCGAAGATCACGATCTGCAGGATCTCGTTCTGCGCCATCGCATCCGCGATCGAGGTCGGGATCAGATGGGTCAGGAATTTTTCGATCGAGAAGGCGGAAACCGGCAGGCCGGTCGACTGCGCCTTGTCAGGCAGCGTACCCGGGAAATTCGCGCCGGGCTGGAGCAGATTGACCATCACGAGGCCGAGCATCAGCGAGACGAAAGAGGCGCTGACGAACCAGCCCATGGTCTTGGCGAAGATGCGGCCGAGCTTGGAGCCCGAGCCCATATGAGCAATGCCGCCGACCAGGGTCGCAAATACCAGCGGCGCGATGATCATCTTGATCAGGCGCAGGAAAATCACGGCGATCAGGTTGATGGACGAGGCCCAGTCGCCCCGCGTGTCGGGCAGGAAATTGTAGATCGCCGCGCCCATGATGATGCCGAGCACCATCGCCACCAGAATGAATTGCGTAAACCTGTTCGACATTGAACACCCCCGCTACACCGACCGCTTCATGATGTCGCAGATATGACGACTGCGCAACACGCTTGGCGTGCGATCGTCGGGCGGATGTTCCCGTTGCGAAACTGGCGCCCGCGATCTAGCCTTCATGCAGCGCACAACGAAAGCGGCTTGCACGTTTTTCTTGCGGCCGCTGCATCAATAATCGTCAAACGACCGAGGGGAAACATCATGAGCGGCAGCATCAATCGTCAGATTCTTTTGGTGGAAAAGCCCAGCGGCAAGCTCGGTCCCGAGCACTTCAAGCTGGTCGAAGGTGCGGTGCCCGAGCCGAAGGACGGCGAGGCCTTGCTGCGCGTGCGTTACATCTCGCTCGACGCCGCCAACCGCGCCTGGATGCACGGCGCGACCTATCGTTCAGCGGTGGAGGCCAACAGCGTGATGGCCGGCGGCGCCATCGCCGAGGTCATCAGCTCGAAGGCGCCGGAGCTTGCGCCGGGCGACATCGTGTTCGGCGACACCGGCTGGCAGGAGTTGGCGACAGTGCCCGCCAAGCATCTCACCAAGATGCCGAAGCTCGAGCCGATGACGCATCTGCTCAGCGTGTTCGGCATTGCCGGCCTCACCGCCTATTTCGGCCTGCTGGAGATCGGCAAGCCCAGAGAGGGCGAGACGGTCGTGGTCTCCGCGGCCGCGGGCTCGGTCGGCTCGATCGTCGGGCAAATCGCGAAGATCAAGGGATGCCGGGTCATCGGCATCGCCGGCGGCGCCGACAAGTGCAGCTGGCTGACCTCCGAACTCGGCTTCGATGCCGCCGTCGACTACAAGGACGGCGCGGTGTTCAAGGCGTTGCGCGCGGCGGCTCCGAAGGGCATCGATGTCTATTTCGACAATGTCGGCGGCGACATTCTCGAAGCCTGCCTGCCGCAGATGAACAATTACGGCCGCATCGCCTGCTGCGGTGCGATCTCGCAATATGACGGCGCGCCCTCGGCACACGGCCCGCGCGGCGTGCCCGGCCTGATCGTGGTGAAGCGGCTCGTCATGCAAGGCTTCATCGTGATGGACTACATGAAAGAGAGTCAGCGAGCGCTCGCCGACCTCCAGGCCTGGGTCACATCCGGCAAGCTGAAGGTGCAGGAGGATATCATCGACGGCCTCGAGAACACGCCGAAGGCGCTGGTCGGATTGCTGGCGGGCGAGAACCGCGGCAAGCGGATGATCAAGCTCTGACGACGTAGTTACGTCGCAATTGCAAAGCCAATATCTACTTGCGGTAGAGGTCGCGGCGGCCAATGATGTCGCGCGCGGCATCACCCGCGACGATTGTTTGCATCACATTTGAAAAAATTGTCGGCGTTGCCGACAGGGCAGGAATACTCGGATGTTCAACACGTTGAAACATGCGTCGGCACGCGGGGCGTTGCTGGCGGCGGCTCTCTTCGCAACTGCAGCAGGCGCATTCGCACAAGCGCCGACCGAGGCGCAAAAGAGCGCGATCCGCTCCGCATGCCGCTCGGATTTCATGGCGCACTGCGCGAGCGTCACGCCCGGCGGCGTGGAAGCCTATCAATGCCTGCAGAAGAACATGTCCAGCCTGTCCTCGGGATGCCAAACCGCGGTCCGCGCCGTCGAGCCTGCTGCGGCGCCGAAGACCGAGGCTGCACCCAAAGAGGCTCCACCCAAGGCGGAGGCCGCGCCTGCCGCGCCGAAGGCTGAAACCGCCCCCGCCGCAAAGCCGGCATCTGGAGCAGCGCCGAAGGACGCGGCAGCCAAACAGCCGAGCAGCGCGCAGGTCGCTGCCGTCAAGAGCGCGTGCCGCGCCGATTATCCCAAGGTGTGCGCCAGCGTGCCGCCAGGCGGCGCGCCTGCGCTCGAATGCCTCGAGAAGAACAAGGCAAAGGTTTCGCCGGCCTGCGAGAAGGCCGTGAGCGCCGCGGCCGGCGGCGGTGGCACGGCAGCAACGGCGGCACCTCCGGGCGCGGCTCCCGCGGCGGCGGCAGCACCGGCAGCCGCGCCCGCCGTGATCGCGTTGCGCCCGCTGCGGCCGCGCGAAGAGCTGTTCATCGTCCGCTCCGCCTGCGGTGCCGACATCCGCACGCTGTGCGCCGGCGTAGCGCCTGGCGGCGGCCGCATCGTGCAGTGCATCGCCAGCAACGCCGCGTCGCTGTCACCTGCCTGCAAGGACGTGCTGGCGCCGTTCGCGGCACGCTAGAGAAGCGTGCCATCCGGCGGTCCGCTGCACCACCGTGCTCGTGGGCGGCGTACGGGTGAAGCGCTGCGTCTGACGGGGCGGATGGCCAAGCCGCCACGGTTTGGCTATGCTTCGCAAGGTCACTGCTTCGGACACGCGCCAAACGCGCGTCCGGACGTGAGCTGTGGTGTGCCGCGCGGCTTGCCGATAATTCCGCTGGCGCGGGTGGCCGGAGCACATTAGTCTACCCCTAGATAGTAAGTATACTGTCAATTAGGGAGGCAGACGTTGCGGATCGCCGTGATTGGCGGGGGGCCCGGTGGGCTCTACTTCGCCTATCTCTGGAAGAAGCGTCACCCCGAGGATCAAGTCGACCTGTTCGAACAGAACCCGGCCGACGCGACCTGGGGCTTTGGCGTGGTGTTTTCTGATCAGGCCCTGGAATTCCTGCGCGCCGACGACCCCGAGACGGTCGACGCGATCTCGCCGCACATGGAGAGCTGGGAGAACATCACGCTGAACCTGAGCGGCGACAGCGTGGCCATCGACGGCGTCGGCTTCTCCTCGATCGGCCGGCTCGAGCTCTTGCGATTCCTGCAGCAGCGCGCGATCAATGCCGGCGTCACCCCGCGCTTCGACACGCCGATTCATGCGATCGATCAGCTCAACGGGCACGATCTGATCGTCGCTGCCGACGGGCTGAACTCGCTGGTACGCCGCGCCTTCGAAGGCGATTTCGGCACCTCGCTGTCCTACTCCTCGAACAAGTTCGTCTGGTACGGCACCTCGAAGCGCTTCGAGACGCTGTCGCAGACCTTCGTCAAGACCGACCGCGGTGCCTTCAACGCCCATCACTACCGCTACTCGCCGACCATGAGCACCTTCCTGGTCGAATGCGACCATGCGACGTGGCAGGCCTACGGTTTCGCCTACAAGGACGTGGAGCAGTCCAAAGGTGTCTGCGAGGAGGTGTTCGCCGACACGCTCGGCGGCCGCTCGCTGGTTTCCAACAAATCGGTCTGGCGCAACTTCCCCTGGGTCTGGAACGAGCACTGGTCGTTCAAGAACATGGTGCTGCTCGGTGACGCCCTGCACTCGGCGCATTTTTCGATCGGCTCCGGCACGCGGCTCGCGATCGAGGACGCCATTGCACTGGTCAAGGCGCTGGAATCGGACGCCCATCTCTCGACCGCCCTGCATCGCTACCAGGCCGCGCGAAAGCCGGTGGTGCAGAAGCTCGTCAATGCCGCGCGGACCAGCGCTTTCTGGTACGAGCACTTTGCTCAGCACATGCAGCAGGGCCTGATGGACTTTGCCTATAGCTACATCACCCGCTCCGGCCGCATCGACGACTCCCGCCTGCGCGCGATGTCGCCGGGCTTCATGGCGCGCTACGAAGCCGCCAAGAACGGTGGGGACGAGGCATGAGCCGGCAGATTCACGACCAGGTGCCCGCCGACTGCGCGGGCGCGCGCGAGATCGGCTTTTCCGTTCCGCAGGTCTACAATGCCAGCCGCGTGCTGTTCGACAATGTCGGCAAAGGCCACGGTGACAAGCTCGCGCTCATCGGCCCCGCGAGCACGCGCACCTACGCGGAGCTCTGCGCGGAAGCCGGGCGCTGGGGCAACGGCTTTGCCTCGCTTGGCCTCAAGCGCGGCGATCGCGTGCTGTTGTTCCTCGATGACACTCCGGCCTACCCGGCCGCGTTCTTCGGCGCGGTGCGCGCCGGCTTCGTGCCATTGCTGATCAACACGCTGACACCGCCGGATCTGCTGCAATTCTATCTCGCCGATTCCGGCGCGACTGTTGCGGTGGCGGACGCCGAGTTCTGTGCACGTTTCAACGCCGAGGCCTGCAAGGACACGGCCCTGCATACCCTGGTCGTCGTCAATGGCCCGGCGAGCGATCACGCCGCGCCGAACGCCGTTTCCGCCGCCGGCTGGCTCCCCCAGTTTCCGACTGAGCTCGCGGAAGCCGACACGCATCGCAACGAGATGGCGTTCTGGATGTATTCGTCCGGATCGACCGGCCGCCCCAAGGGCATCGTGCATCTCCAGCACGACATGGCCTATAGCGAAGTCGCCTTTGCGCAGAACGTCTTGAAGCTGACGCCGGATGACATCTGCTTCTCGGTGCCAAAAATCTTCTTCGCCTATGGCTTCGGCAACGCGATCACCTTCCCGTTCTCGGCGGGCGCGACGACACTGCTGTTGCCCGGCCAGCCGAAGCCCGTGGCAATCTTTTCGGCGATCGAGCAGTACAGGCCGACGGTCTTCTTCGGCCTGCCGACGCTTTATACATCGCTGACCAAGGCCGAGGGTGCGAACAAGACCGACTTCTCCTCACTGCGCATGGCGCTCTCGGCCGCCGAGGTGCTCTCGGCCGACGTCTTCAACGGCTGGAAGACGCTCACCGGTCTCGAGATCGTGGAAGGCCTCGGCTCGACCGAGGTGCTGCACATCTATCTCTCCAACCGCCCCGAGCGGAAGAAGCTCGGCGCCGCCGGCCTGCGCGTGCCCGGCTACGAGGTCGCGCTGCGCGACAAGGACGGCCGCGATGTCGCCGACGACGAGGAAGGCATCTTGTGGGTGCGCGGCGATTCCAACACGCCGCTGTACTGGAACCGGCCGGACAAATCCGCCGAGACCATCCGCGAAGGCGGCTGGATCTACACCGGCGACCGCTTCGTCCGCGATGGCGATGGCTTTCACTTCTTCCGCGGCCGCGCCGACGATCTCATCAAGATCTCCGGCCAATGGGTCTACCCGCTCGAGGTTGAGCTTTGCCTCGCCGACCACCCGGACATCCGCGAATGCGCGGTGTTCGCCGCCGAGCTGCCGGACCGGCGCATGACGCTTAAGGCAGTGGTGGTGATGAACACCCGCGCGGCGGATCAAAGCGAAACGACCCGGCGGCTGCAGGATTACGTGAAGGGCAAACTGCTTCCTTACAAATATCCGCGCGAGGTGATCTTCATCGACGAGCTGCCGAAGACCGGCACGGGGAAGATCGACCGGCAGGCGTTGCTGAGGATGTGAGCCACCGCTGCCATCGCCCGCGAAGGCGGGCGATGACAACCAGGATTAAGGTGCCTTCCCCAGATGCTCCATCGCGTCCTCCGCCCGGAGCGGCACCCGCGACGCCTCGTTGTTGAGATCGACGAGCTGCGCCAGGAGCCCCATAAGCGCCTTGCGGTCCGCTGGCTTGAGCGGCTCGAGCATCCGCGCCTGGGCGCGTTCGACGGCGGGAATGATGTCGCGCAGGATCGCCGCGCCTGATTTGGTCAAATAGAGCAGCTTGATCCGCTTGTCTTCCGGCGCCGGCCTGCGCTCGACGAAATCCTTGGCCTGAAGCCGCTCGATCACGCTGCCGAGCGTGGAGCGATCGAAGGCGATCACCGCGGACAGCCGCGTCGCGTCGATGCCGGGGTGGGTGTGGATCGCGATCAGCGCCGCGTATTGCACCGGCGTGAGGTCGAACGCCTTGCACTCCTCCATGAAGATCGAGACCGCGATCTGCTGCATGCGCCGGAACAGATAGCCCGGCGCCGCATAGACCGCGTCTATCGTGATTGGAGGGGCAGGCTTACTCGGCATCGGGCTGCTTCTCCGGCGCGGCGTTGACGAACGCCGGCAGGGCCTTGGCCGCAGCTTCCGCTTCAAGCAGGCGCGGATAGGCGGAGACGTCGACGCCGAAGCGGCGCGCATTGGCGAGCTGCGGCACAAGACAGAGATCGGCGAGCGTCGGCACATCCCCGAAGCAGAACGGGCCCGGCTCGTTTCTGATCAGCGTCTCGCACGCCGCGAGCCCCTCGCGGTTGACCCAGGCCGCCCAGTCCTGAACCTTCTCCTCGGCAAGGCCGAGCTCGCGCAGCCGCGCCAGCACCTTCAAGTTCTGCACGGGGTGAGTGTCGCAGGCGATCGCCAGCGCGAACGCCCTCACCTTGGCGCGCTGCAACGCATCCCTCGGCAACAGGGGCGGGTTGGGATGGGTCTCGTCGAGCCATTCGATGATGGCGACCGATTGGGTCAGCACTGCGCCCGCATCGTTCTCCAGCGCCGGCACCAGGCCTTGCGGATTGATGGCGAGATAGGCTGGCGCACATTGCTCGCCCTTGCGAAGATGATGCGGCAGGTGCTCGGCACCGCGGCCTTTGAGGTTCAGCGCGATGCGTACCCGGTAGGCGGCGCTGGAGCGGAAATAGCCGTGCAGCTTCATCGGAACCCTCCCGTTTCGTTCTTGTTCGCACGTTGACGCTACCCAGATCGTAAGTATACTGTCAATCAACAAAGCGACGGGAGCCGCACCATGGAAGCCGTGACCAAGACGCCGGAACGCGAGGCGTTCTACAAGAAGATCGACGGCGAGAATCTCACCGCGCTCTGGACGGTCATGAGCGATTTGATCACGCCGGAGCCGAAGAGCGCCTGCCGGCCGCATCTGTGGAAGTTCGACATCATCCGCGACTACATGACCGAAGCCGGCAAGCTGATCACGGCGAAAGAGGCCGAGCGGCGCGTGCTGGTTCTGGAAAACCCCGGCCTGCGCGGACAGTCGAAAATCACCACGTCGCTCTATGCCGGCGTGCAGATGGTGGTGCCCGGCGACGTCGCGCCCGCGCACCGGCACAGCCAATCGGCACTGCGCTTCGTGCTCGAAGGCAAGGGCGCCCACACCGCCGTGGACGGCGAGCGCACCGCGATGGAGCCCGGCGACTTCATCATCACGCCGTCGATGACCTGGCACGATCATTCCAACGAGACCGACCAGCCGATGTTCTGGCTCGACGGTCTCGACATTCCGCTGGTGCAGTTCTTCGACTGCTCTTTCGCGGAAGGCTCCAACGAGGATCAGCAGAAGATTACAAGGCCGGCCGGCGACAGCTTTGCACGCTACGGCCACAATCTGCTGCCGGTCGACGTGAAGCGGAGCTCGAAGACTTCCCCGATCTTCAGCTATCCCTATGCCTACACGCGCGAGGCACTGGAGAAGGCTCGCGCGAGCCAGGAGTGGGATGCCTGTCACGGGCTGAAGCTGAAATTCAGCAACCCCGAGACCGGCGACTTCGCGATGCCGACCATCGGCACGTTCATCCAGCTGCTGCCGAAGGGCTTCAAGACCGCGCGCTATCGCGCGACGGACGCGACGGTGTTCTGTCCGATCGAGGGCCACGGCCGTACCCGCATCGGGGATGCGACGTTCGAATGGGGCCCGCGCGATTTGTTCGTGGTGCCGAGCTGGCAATGGGTCACGCACGAGGCTGATATGGATGCGGTGCTGTTCAGCTTCTCGGATCGCCCCGTGCAGCAGAAGCTGGATTTGTTCCGGGAGGATCGCGGGAATGCGTGAGGTACGCTGCTGGTAGCATCGTCATTGCGAGCGCAGCGAAGCAATCCAGAATCTTTCCGCGGCGACAGTCTGGATTGCTTCGCTGCGCTCGCAATGACGGAGTAAACCTCACCGCCAGTGCAACAGCCGCGTCTCCAGCCAGTTGATCACCCTCCCCACCATCAACCCAAACACCGACAAAATCACCACGCCCGCGAGCAGCTGATCCGTCTGCATCAAATTGCCAGCCTGCAGCACGAACGCGCCGATGCCGTACTGCGCGCCGATCATCTCGGCGCTGACGACGAGCAGCAGCGCCACCGACGAGGTGATACGGAAGCCGGCGAGGATCGCGGGCAGCGCGCCCGGCCAGACCACCTTGCGCACGATGGTGGCGAACGGCACGTTGAAGCTCTGCGCCATGCGGATGAGGTTGCGCGGCACCGCGTCGACGCCGCTATAGACCGAGATCGCGGTCGAGAAGAACACCCCGAGCGCAATGGTCGCGATCTTCGGCTCTTCACCGATGCCGAGCCAGAGGATCAACAGCGGCAGCAGCGCGATCTTCGGGATCGGGAACAGCGCCGAGATGAAGGTGATGCCGACGCTGCGCGCCAGACGCGACAGGCCGATGGCAAAGCCAACGGCGACACCGGCTGCCGTGCCGAGCAGCCAGCCGACACCGATGCGCAGGAGCGACGCGGAAAGGTGCTGCCACAGCGCACCCGAGATCGCGAGCTGGTAGATCGCCCGCGCGATCGCCGATGGCGGTGGCAGGAATAGCGGATTGACCAGGCCGGTGCTGCCGGCGGCCTGCCAGATCGCAATGACCAGCGCGAGCGCGATCCAGCCGCCGAAACGGCTGCTCGCCGGCACGAAGCCGGCGCCGCGAAAGCGGACGCGCCGGACCGCTTCATCCTTCGTCGATGTTCCCGCCGGAGCGCGATCAAGCATGCTGGACCTCGCGCTCGGCATCGATCGCCTCGTTGCGGATCAGCGACCAGATCTGGTTCTGAAGCGCGAGCAGCTTTTCACGGGCTGCAATGTCACCGCGCTCAGTGCGCGTCATCGGCACGCTCACGACCTCGCGAATACGGCCAGGGCGCCGCGACAGCACCACGATGCGGTCGGCAAGCCTCGCCGCCTCTTCGAGATTATGCGTGACATACACGGCGCCCATGCCGCCATCGGCGAGCAGCCGGACGAAATCCTCCATCAGCAGTTCGCGGGTCTGCGAATCCAACGCCGACAATGGCTCGTCCATCAGGAGAATGGCCGGCCTGACCGCGAGCGCGCGCGAAATGCCGACGCGCTGGCGCATGCCGCCGGAAAGCTGCTTTGGATAGGTTTTGCGAAAATCGGTCAGGCCGGTGCGGCGCAAGGCGTCCTCGACCAGCGCGCGGCGCTGCACGGCCGAGAGCTGGGTGTGCAGCAGCGGGAATTCGACGTTCTCCTCCACATTCGCCCAGGGCAGCAGCGCAAAGTCCTGGAACACGAAGGTGAGCGGATTGAGGCTGTCCGCCGGCGGCGATCCACGCAGCTCGGGCGCGCCGGAGGTCGGCAGCAACAGCCCGCCGAGGATCGACAGCAACGTGCTCTTGCCGCAGCCCGACGGCCCCACGATCGCCACCACCTCGCCCGCGCTGACGGTGAACGAGACGTTGTCGAGCACGGCGAGATCGCCGAAGCGATGGGTGATGTGGTTAGCGATCAGGTCCATGGACTGCGTTCTACTCTCAATCCGCCTTCACGAATTCCTTGGCGATGATCGCATTCGCGTCGAAGCCCTTGTCGGCAAAACCCTGCTCCTGGAGCCATTTGATCTGGTTGTCGACGTTCTTCACATCCAGCTTGCCGTCGGGATCGATATAGGCGCAGTTGCCGACCACCTGCTCGACCGGGAGGTTCGTATATTTGGCGATGATCTCCAGCAGCGGCTTTGTCTTGTCATTGATCGGCGCGACACCGTCCTTCATCGCGGCGAGGATGACGTCGTGATATTCGCGGTCGGCCTTTGCCAAGGCGCCGAGCAGCTTCGTCACCAGCACCTTGTTGGTCAGCGTCTTCGGCGAGGCGAACACCGCGCCCAATTGCCAGGGTGTCTCGTCGCCGACCCAGCCGAGAAACTTCGCACCACCGTCGTCCATCAGCTTTCGCGCGGTGGAGATCGGCAGCAGCGCTGCATCCACGGTCTCGCCCTTCAGCGCGGCCGCCGCATTCGACAGCGATTGCAGCGGCACAATCTTCACGTCGGCGAGCTTGAAACCGTATTTGTCGGCAAGCAGGCCGAGCGAATAGTGAAAGGAGGAGCCAACCTGCGTCATCGCCACGCGCTTGCCCGCGAGGTCCTTCGGCGTCTTCAGACCGCTCGCATAGGCGTTGTTGCTGGCGAAATAGCCGATCAGGGGATAACCAGCCTTCTCGCGGCTCATGCCGCCGATCACCTTGAGCACGCCCTTGCCGGCGAGATTGTAAAGACCTGCGGTGAAGGCGGTGACGCCGAAATCGATGTCGCCCGAGGTCGTCGCCACCGCGATCGGCTGCGCCGCGTCGAAGAATTTCAGCTCGACCTCGAGGCCGGCCTCGCGGAAATAGCCCTTGTCCTGCGCGATGAACACCGGCGCGGAGGAGGATAGCCTGAGCACGCCGATCCTGGCCTTCAGCGCGTCCTCGGCTCGGGCCGTGCCCATTGCTGTGATCGCCATCAGGCCAGCTAGCGCGAGCCGCACAATCCCGATCATTTCGTTTCCTCCGCCGTCGATATCTTGCAGTCGGTTACAGGCCTTCAGGCACGGGCTGGTCCCGTCCGATAAAGGCGCCCTGTTGTTTCAACGTTTCCTGCAGCTTTTCAACGGGGATGTCACGCGGGATCCGGTTTCCGGAGAGCGCCAGCGCTGCCGCGGAACCGGCCGCCTCCCCCATCACGAAACAGGCACCGGAGACCCGGGCCGCCGATTGGCCCTCATGGGTCATCGAGGCGCAGCGGCCGGCGACCAGCAGATTATCGACGCCTTCGGGCACCAGCATGCGGTAAGGCAGCTCGTTATAGCCGCGCGATTCCGGGATCGGCGGGAAGGTGAAGACGACGTCGCCGGGGACATGGGCCTCGATCGGCCAGCCATTGACCCCGATGGAATCCTCGAACGAAGCGCAGCCGAGCACGTCCTCGCCGCTGAGCTGATAGCCGCCCGTGATGCGGCGGGTTTCGCGGATGCCGAGCTGCGGCGGCAGGTCGACGATGTAGGATTTTTCAAAGCCCGGCACGGTGCGCAGGAATTCGAACGCAGCCAGCGCCTGCTTGCGGCCCTCGATCTCGCCGCGGGTGAGATCATCAGGCTCGATGCCGTTGATGGCATGGCCGTCCTCGCGCGCCACTTGCGTAAAATTCACCCGCCATTCGATGCCGGACTTCTGCGGCCGCACGATCGCGCTCTTGCGCGGGAATGTGTGGGTGCCGGCGGCGGTGGCCTGCTCCATCAATTGCGGAATGGTCCGCCAGGCTTCGCCTGCCCTCTCCGGGTCGATGTTGTTGAGACGGAGCATCATCGAGGGATACATCGGATGACCGTGCTCGTCGCCGAATTCGAACGGCGCGCCGGCCCAAACCGCGAGATCGCCGTCGCCGGAGCAATCGATGAAGATCTCCGATCGCACCGCCTGCCGGCCGGCCTTGGTCTCGACCATCAGCGCATCGATGCGGCTGTTAGCGCCCATCACCACACCGGCACCAAGCGCGTGGAAAAGGATGTGCACCTTGTGACTGGCGAGCAGTTGGTCGGCCGCGATCTTGTAGGCGGCGGTGTCGTAGGCCTGGGCGAAGACCTTGCCGAGAATCAGATGCGGCGCGTTGAGGCCGTTCAAGCGATCGATCCGCGCCAGCAACTCCGACGCCATGCCCTGCACCAGCCGGTGGGCCTCGCCGTGGACATTGCCGTGCAGGCCGCAGAAATTGGTGACGCCTGCGGCGGTGCCCATGCCGCCAAGGAAGCCGTACCGCTCGATCAGCAGCGTCTTCCGTCCCGCGCGTGCGCTTGAGGCCGCCGCCACGATGCCGGCCGGACCGCCGCCGAGGACGACGACTTCATATTCGCCGTAAAGCGGCACCTGGCGCGCCGGTTCTTCGATCGTCATGGCCTGCATGGCGCGTCCTGTCCCTGAAATCCTTTGCTTGGGCCGGACTATGAATTAACCCGGATCGAGCTACAATCCGCCAAAATAGGCGATCACCTTTCTCGAATCGCGAAAGGCCGAAGATGGACATCCTGGTAAACCTTCAGGCGTTCCTCGCGACCGCCGACGCCACCGGCTTCTCCGCGGCCGCGCGAAAACTCGGCGTCTCGACGTCGGTGGTCGCCAAGCGCGTCACGCAGCTGGAGGCGCGGATCGGCACGCCACTGTTTCATCGCTCGACCCGGCAATTGCGGCTGACCGAGGCCGGCCAGCGCTACGTGCATCGCGCCCGCGGCGTCGTCACCGACGCCGCCGATCTGCTGTCGCGCATGGGCGAGAAGGGCCACGATCTCGTCGATCATCTGCGCATCAAGGCCCCGACCTCGCTGACGGTCGCGCGGCTTGCGGACGTCTTCACCGCCTTCCAGACCCAGAACCCGCGGCTCAAGCTCGAGATCGTGCTGTTCGACCGTCCGGTCGATCCCGTCACCGAAGGCTTTGACATCGCCATCGGCGCCTTCCCGCATTCCTTTGGCGGTGTCGTCGACGAACCCTTGTGCCCGCTGAAGCGGCTGCTCTGCGCCTCGCCTGCCTATTTGAAGAAACACGGCACGCCAAAACATCCGCGTGATCTGGTCGATCATCGCTGCCTCAGCTTTCTACCGACCGGCCCCGAATGGATCTTTGACGGGCCGCGCGGCCGCATCAGCGTCCAGGTCAGTCCGCTGCTGTCCTGCAACGAGGGCCAAGTGCTGGCGCGCAGCGCCATCGCCGGCAACGGCATTGTGTTGATATCGGACTATCTCGTCGCGGGCGCCTTGCGCGACGGCGCGCTCAAGCCGGTGCTGCGCGAGTTTCCGATTCCGGAATTGTGGGTGAAGGCTGCGATCCCTGAACGGCGGCGCAATGCCGCCGCGGTACAGGCGCTGCTCACTTTGCTGAAAAGGTCACTCGCGACGTCGCTGTAAAAGCCCGTAGCCCGGATGGAGCGAAGCGTAATCCGGGCTACTCGCGTTCAGCTTTTAGCACCTGCCCAATTCGCGGCGCGCTTTTCCGCGAACGACGCCAGCCCCTCGGCGGCTTCCGCGCTCTGTCGCTTCAGCGAATGCAGATGCACGAGCCGCTTGTAAGCCGCATCGTCCACCGCCATGCCGCCGAACGAACTTTCCAGCGCGAGCCGCTTGGTCTCGGCCATCGCCTCCGATCCGTTGGCAAGCAACTGCTCGACCACCTTGGCGCCGGCGGCGTCGAGATCGGCGAGCGGCACCACCTCGTGGACGAGGCCGATACGACGGGCGTCCTCGGCGCCGAAACGTTCACCTGTCAGCGCGTAGCGGCGGACTTGCCGTACACCAATGGCATCGCAGAGCTGCGGGATGATGATGGCCGCGGTCAGGCCCCAGCGCACTTCGGTGATCGAGAACAGCGCGTTGTCGGCCGCGATCACGACGTCGCAGGCCGCGATCACGCCGGTGCCGCCGCCAAAGCAGCCGCCCTGCACCAGCGCGACCGTCGGGATAGCCAGCGTATTGAGCCGCTGCACGGCCTCGAACGTCGCCCGCGACGCGGCCTCGTTCGCCTCGCTCGATTGCGGCCGCACGCCGTTGATCCATTTGAGGTCGGCGCCAGCCTGGAAATGCTTGCCATTGCCCTTGAGCACGACGACGCGAAGGTTGGGCTTGCTGCCGAGATCGTCCATGGCCGCGAGCACGCCTGCGATCAACGCGCCGTCATAGGCATTGTTAACCTCCGGCCGGTTCAACGTGACGGTCGCAACCCCACGCGCATCCAGGGTCCACAGGACGGGGCTGTCGGTCATCGGTGTTCCTCCGCTCGTTTGTTTGGCGCGCACTATGACCGAGGCTCCGCGCCCTGATCCATATCTTTCGAGCGTAGGGCAGCCGCGTCCATCGCATGGCGGCTTGTGTCATGCTGCCGCGGGGCGGCATCAAGGGATCAGGGACGGACATCACATGCGCATCTGCATTTTCGGCGCGGGCGCCGTCGGCAGCCATCTTGCAGTTCGGTTGGCCCGCGCCGGCCACGAGGTCTCGTGCGTGATGCGGGGCGCGCACCTGGAGGCGGTCCGGGCCAACGGCCTCAAGCTGCGCGTCGGCGATTCCGAGGTCTCCGCCAAGGTGAACGCCTCCGGCGATCCGGCCCAGCTCGGCCCGCAGGACGTCGTGATCAGCACCTTGAAGGCGACCGCGTTGACCGGGCTGGTCTCCAGTCTCAAGCCGCTGCTGCAGGACAACACCGCGATCGTGTTCGCGCAGAACGGCATTCCCTGGTGGTACCGGATCGGCCTGCCGCCGCGGCACCCGACCCCGCCGGACATTTCCTTCCTCGACCCGGGCGGACGCCTGCGCGCCTGCATTCCGAAAGAGCGGATCGTCGGCGGCGTAGTCTTCTCCTCCAACGAGGTGATCGCGCCCGGCGTGGTGCAGAACCTGACGCCGGACCGCAACCGCCTGCTGATCGGCGAATGTGACGACCGCAATTGCGAGCGCATCACGACGCTCCGCGGTGTCTTCAGCGACGCACGGCTGGAATCGCCGCCGGTCGCCGAGATCCGCGAGGCGATCTGGTCAAAGCTGCTGACCAACATGTCACTGTCGGTGCTGTGCCTGCTCACCGGCCAGACCGCGCGCGGCGTGCGCGATGACCCCGCCTTTGCGGATGTCATTCCGCGGATGCTGAACGAGGCCAACGAGATCGCTCAGCATTTTATCCCCGAGGTCAAGCGCGTATCACGCAGCGGCCCCGCCCCCAACCACAAGCCGTCGCTGCTGCAGGATTACGAGCTCGGCCGCGCCATGGAGATCGACGTCCTGGTAAAGGCGCCCCAAGCCTTCGCGCGCACCGCCGGCCTGTCGACGCCGACGCTCGACTTGATCGCCGCGCTCGCGATCCAGAAGGCGCGCGACAAGGGGCTATATTCGGCGTGAGATTTCAGGCGAGGCTGTCGATCCAGGCCGCGAGCGTATCAAGCACCTCTGTCAGCGCCTCTTCATTGGTGCGGCCGGACTTTTTCAGCACCGCGAAGGAGTGATCGCCGCCTTCGATCTCATGCAGCGTCGCCTTCGGGGCAAGAGCGGCGATGACCGGCTTGAGGAGGCCGAGATCGGCGAGCCCGTCGCGGGTGCCTTGCAGGAACAGCATCGGGATCTCGACATGGGCGAGATGCTCGGCGCGCTCCGTCGACGGCTTCTTGTCGGCGTGCAGGGGAAAACCGAGGAAGGCGAGCCCTTTGACATCAGGCAGCGGAGCCTTGGACTGCGCCTGCGAGGTCATGCGCCCGCCGAAGGATTTTCCACCCGCAACGAGCATCACACCCGGGCAGAGCCGCGCGGCTTCCTCGACTGCCACGCGGATCGTGGCGTGGGCGACCGCAGGCTGGTCGGGACGGCCCTGCTTGTTTTCCATGTAAGGAAAATTGAAGCGGAAGGTCGCGATGTCGCGAGCAGCGAGCCCCTCCGCAATCTTGTCCATCGATGCATGCCGCATCCCTGCACCGGCACCATGCGCCAGGACGTAGCAGGCGCGCGCCTTGTCCGGCTGCGTCAGGATCGCGGAGACCGTGCCGATGCGCGCGATGTCGAGCTTGAGCTCTTTGGTTTTGACGGTTTGGATTTTGACAGCCACAATCAACCATCCCGATAGACGCTGCTCCGGCCGCCTTGGTAGCGTCACCGGCACAGCCTGAAAACACAATAATTGCCGCCAAAGGCTGGCCTAACCAGGCCGGCAAGCCGCATTGACCGAGGTGACCATGTCCTACCGCTCCTCCTGGATGACCGAAGAGCTCGAAATCTTCCGCGACCAGTTCCGGAAGTATCTTGCCAAGGATCTGGCCCCGCATGCCGAAAAATGGCGCGAGCAGAAGATGGTCGACCGCTTTGCCTGGCGCGGGCTCGGCGAGATGGGCGCGCTGCTGGCAAGCGTGCCGGAGGAATATGGCGGCCTGGGCGCCACCTTCGCCTATGATGCCGCCGTGCTCGACGACCTCGAAAGCACGGTGCCGGAGCTGACGACCGGCGTCTCCGTGCACAGCGCCATCGTCGCGCACTACATCCTCAATTACGGCTCGGAGGAGCAGAAGAAGCGCTGGCTGCCGAAGATGGCTTCAGGCGAGATGGTCGGCGCCATCGCCATGACCGAGCCCGGCACCGGCTCGGATTTGCAGGCCGTCAAGACCACCGCCAGGAAGCAGGGCAATTCCTACGTCATCAACGGACAGAAGACCTTCATCACCAACGGCCAGGCTGCCGACCTCGTCATCGTGGTTGCGCGCACCGGCGATGTCGGCGCCAAGGGCATTTCGCTGATCGTGGTCGAAACCTCAGGCGCGGATGGATACAAGCGCGGGCGCAACCTCGACAAGATCGGCCTGCATGCCTCCGACACGTCTGAGCTGTTCTTCGACAACGTCGCGGTGCCGCCGGACAATTTGCTCGGCGGCGAGGAAGGCCAGGGCTTCGTGCAGCTGATGCAGCAATTGCCGCAGGAGCGCCTCGCGCTCGCGGTCGGCGCGGTCGCGGCTATGGAGCGCGCGATAAAACTCACCGTCGACTACACCAAGGAGCGCAAGGCCTTCGGCAAGCCGCTGATGGATTTCCAGAACACCGCCTTCAAGCTCGCCGAGCGCAAGACCGAAGCGATGATCGCGCGCGTCTTCGTCGACTGGTGCATCGAGCGGCTGGTCGCAAAGGACCTCGACACCGTCACGGCGTCGATGGCGAAATATTGGTGCTCGGAGAAGCAGGTCGAGACCGCCGACGAATGCCTGCAGCTGTTCGGCGGCTACGGCTATATGCAGGAATATCCGATCTCGCGCATCTTCATCGATTCCCGCATCCAGAAGATCTATGGCGGGACGAACGAGATCATGAAGCTGTTGATCGCGAGGTCGTTGTAATCAAGCCGGCGTGAACGGCCTGCCGCTCAATTCGGATGCCACCACCGGCCGCCGATCACGACGCCTTCGGAGACGATCTTGCGGTCGCCGATCAGGTGCTCGCCGACGACGTCCTCATAGTCGAACTGGCCTTCCCTCACCGAGATCAGCGTGGCGTCGCCGACGCTGCCCGGCTTGAGGCTGCCGAGCTCGGGGCGCCGCAGCGCCATCGCGGCGTTGACGGTCGAGGTTGCGATGACGTCGGACAGCGGCATGCCCATGCACAGGAATTTCGACAGGGTCGTCACCTGATCGAAGGCCGGGCCGTCGATGCAGAGCTGATGAATGTCGGACGAGATGGTGTCGGGATAGAAGCCGTTGGCGAGCATCGCACGCGCGGTCTTGAATGCGAACGAGCCCTTGCCGTGGCCGATGTCGAACAGCACGCCGCGCTCGCGGGCGTCGAGCACCGCCCGCTTCACCGTGCCCTGCGCGGTCGCAGGCGTGTTGGGGAAGGGACGGAACGCATGGGTGAGCACGTCGCCGGGGCGCAGGCGCGCCAGCACCTCCTCGTAGCTCGGCGGCGGATGATCGATATGCGCCATCAGGGGCATGCCGACCTCGTTCGCGACCTCGAGCGCGATGTCGAGCGGCACGACGCCCGACGTGCCCGAGGAATGCAGCCCCACGCGCACCTTGATGCCGACGATGAGATCGCGGTTGGCGTCGGCCACCTTGGCCGCCTCGATCGGATTCATCAGCCGCAGCTCCTCGCTCTCGCCGACCATGATCCGGTGCGAGAAGCCGAAAATGCCGGCATGCGAGACATGCAGATAAGCGAGGATACGAACCTGGCTCGGCTCGATCACATGCTTGCGGAAGCCCGCGAAATTGCCCGGCCCCGCACTGCCGGTATCGACCGCGGTGGTGACGCCGGAAAGACGGCAGAACTCCTCGGCGTCGATGCCGAGCGACGTGCCGCCCCAATAGACATGGGTGTGGAGATCGATCAGTCCCGGCGTCACGATGTAGCGAGAGACGTCGCGCACCTCGGTGCCCGGATCCGCCTTGAGCCCACTGCCGATCGCCGCGACCTTGCCGCCGGAAAAGGCGACATCGGTCACGGCGTCGAGCTTCTGGGACGGGTCGACCACACGGCCGCCGCGCAGGATCAAATCGAAAGGCATTGTCGTCTCCGGATATGGCAGCGAGGCGGGGCGGCAGTCAGCCCGGGCCAGGAGGAAGCTTCGCGCTTCTAGCAATTTTTGCGCCGACGAGCGTATCAAACGCGACGATTGCTCACCGAAAAACTGGCGATCCCGGGAAGACTCGAACTTCCGACCTACGGTTTAGGAAACCGTCGCTCTATCCGGCTGAGCTACGGGACCGCGGAACCCGCAGAGCGGGTTACCGGGGCTTCATATCAAAGCGGAAGGGGGATCGGAAGCCCTCCGCGTTGCTCAATGCGGAGGGCTGCCGGTCATCTCATGCCCGGATATTGTTGTCCTTGACCACCTTGCCCCAAATGGCGACCTGCTTGTCGAAGAAGGTCTTGAAGGCGGGAGCGTCCTCGAGCAGCAGCGTCATCTGCTGCGTTTCCTTGAGCTGGGCGGCGGTCGCGGGCTCGCTCAGGATCTCCTTGGACGCCGTCGCGAGGCCTGCGACGATGTCCGGCGGCGTGCCGGTGGGCGCGAAGATGCCCCACCAGGCCAGCGTCTCGAAATCCGGAAAGCCCGCCTCGATCGCGGTCGGCGTATCCGGCAGGCCCGGCAGCCGCTCGCGGCCGAGCTGCAGGATCGGACGCAGCATGTTGGTGCCGAGCTGGGCTGCGACCAGCGCCGCAGATCCCGCGATCAGGTCGACATGGCCGCCGAGCACGTCGTTCATTGCGGGGCCTCCGCCGCGATAGGGCACGTGCATGATCTCGACGCCGGCCTTGTTGCCGAGCACGGTCATGGCGAGATGGCCGAGCGTGCCGATGCCGACGGAGGCATATTTCACCGCGCCGGGCGTCGCCTTGCAGGCCGCCACCACGTCGGCAAAGCTCTTGTAGGGGCGGCCTGCACCGGCAGCGATCACGTAAGGCGCGGTGCCGACCAGCAACACCGGCATTAGCTCGCGCTCGACATCGACGGGCGGCTTGTCGAGGATGGAGGGGATCACCGCATGGGAATCGAAGGTGACCAGGAACGTCGAGCCGTCAGGCGGGCTCTTGGCGACCTGCGCCGCGCCGAGCGCGCCTGCCGCGCCCGACTTGTTCTCGACAATGACGATGCGGTTGAGCTTGGTTTGCAGATGGCTCTGGAGCAGCCGCGCCATCGCATCGGTGGATCCGCCCGGCGGAAACGGCACCACCAGTGTGATTTTTGAAGCCTGCGCCAACGCCGGCGTCATCGCGAGAATAGCCGGCGCTGCCAGCAGCGTCCGTCGTGTGATCGTCATGGTATCCCTCCCCTGTTTTCTCGCGCCCGGCTTTTGCTCTTTGGCGCTTTAAGTGGTCCCGAAACCGGATCCCGCTTTTCTGTATTCTGGCCGCGGCGGACTGAAGATGTCCAGCACGCGGGCGCCGTCGGGGCCGGCGCGCATGGTGTGCGGCACATTACCCGGCGTGCGCCAGAAGTCGCCTTTCTTCACGGCAATCTCCTCAT
This sequence comes from Bradyrhizobium sp. 87, assembly GCF_023073015.1. Classification (NCBI taxonomy): domain Bacteria; kingdom Pseudomonadati; phylum Pseudomonadota; class Alphaproteobacteria; order Hyphomicrobiales; family Nitrobacteraceae; genus Bradyrhizobium; species Bradyrhizobium sp. 87. The sequence goes on along the minus strand of NZ_JADPIQ010000128.1, from coordinate 130,461 downwards.
CACCCTGGACGCGGATGGCGGAGCCGTCGAGCAGCACGCCCCACTGCTCCTCGGGATGATGGTGCAGCGTGCCTTGCGCATGCGGCGCCAGCGTCACCACCGACAGCATCGCCTGCTCGCCGGAGAAGATGCGCGTGGTCACCCCTGCCGCGAGCTCGCGAAACAACCCGTCGCCGTTATCGTCGAGATTGTGGAATTCGTCCTGCTGGCTCACGCCGCCCTCCTCTTCATTCTCGCTGATCAGGATTTGCCATACGAGCCTTGATAACGGCCCTCGCGGATCGCCTTCAGCGTCTCCTCCTCGCGCGCGACCTGGGCTCGCACGGCGTCGAGCAGCGCCGCGGCACCGGCGGCGGCAAACGACACCACGCCGTCCTCGTCTCCGACGACGATGTCGCCGGGCGAGATCACGCTGCCGCCGATCGAAACAGGCACGTTGATCTCGCCGGGGCCGTTCTTGTAAGGGCCGCGGTGGATCACCGCGCGGGCATAGCAGGGAAAGTCATCGGCAGCGAACGCCGCGAGGTCGCGGATCGCGCCGTCGATGACGTAGCCTTCGGCTTTGCGCCATTGCGCGATGTTCTTCATGATCTCACCGACCAGCGCGCGGGTCTCGTCGCCGCCGCCATCGACCACGATGACGTCGCCGGGGCCCACCAGCTCGAGCGCGCGGTGGATGGCGAGATTGTCACCGGGACGGGTGCGGACCGTGAAGGCCGTGCCCACCAGCTTGGCACCGCGATGATAGGGTTTGAGCCCCACGGCGCCCGGCAGCCGGCCGAGATTGTCCGAAATGACCGGGGTCGGCGCACCGCGAAAGCCCTCGATGATCGCGGCCGGCGGCTTCGGCACAGCGTTCGCGGCGATGGTGATGGTCATAATCTCGGTCCTTCCCATGAATTCTCTTAATCGGCGTCCGCCCGCGCCTTCGCCGGCCAAATCCGGAACGCGCGCCCCTCCTTCATCCACGCCGCGCGCTCGTCGCGCAACAGCGTGCGGCGAACTTTACCGGAATCGTCGCGTGGTGGGACGGTGACGATCTCGAAGCTCTCCGGGTGCTTGTAGCGGCTGAGCCTGTCTTTGAGGAAATCCGCCATTCCGTCGGCGATGGCTTGGCCGTCCGCATCGCTCTCCGGCTCGATGATGGCGTGCACGCGCTGGCCCAATTCCGGATCGGGCAATCCCACCACCACGCAGGAGCGCACGCCCGGACAGGCGGAGACGGCAGCTTCGACCTCGGCGGGATAGATGTTGGCGCCGCCGCGCAGCACCATGTCGGCGAGGCGGTCACCGAGATAAAGGTAGCCTTCCGCATCCAGCCTGCCGATATCGCCCAGCGATTCCCAGCCGTCGGCGCGGCGCTTCGGCTCGGCGCCGAGATAGTGATAGGTGGCGTCATTGCCGTCATTGTTGAGGAAGTAAATCTCGCCGGTCTCACCCGGCGCAACGTCGTTGCCGTCCTCGCCGATGATGCGCAAGCGCGCCGTCTCGCCGATCTTGCCGACCGAGCCCTGGTGCGTCAGCCATTCCTTGCCGGAGATGATGCAGGAGCCCTGTCGCTCGGTGCCGCCATAGAGCTCCCAGATCCGCTCAGGCCCGAGCCAGGCGATCCAGTTCTCCTTCAGCCAGGGTGGCATCGGAGCGGCCATGTGGAAGACGGTTTGCAGGCTCGACACATCGTAGGCGTTGCGCACGTGCTCCGGGAGCGCCCAGATCCGGTGCATCATGGTCGGCACGAAATTGACCCATTGCACGCGCTCGCGCGCAATTTGCCGCAGCGCCTCCTCGGCGTCGAACTTGACGAGGCCGGTGAGCTGGCCGCCGGTGAACAGCGCGTAGTGCGACACGATGAACGGCGCATTGTGATAGAGCGGACCGGGATTGAGCAACGAGACCCCGAAGGGGATGTTGAGCGGCGGCGCGGCGACCGTGTCGATCACCGCCGGCTGGTGATCGAGGATCACCTTCGGGCGGCCGGTCGATCCGCCGCTGGTCATGGCTTTCCAATAGCGCGCCACCGGTGCGGTGAGCGGCTCGTCCGAAAACCCTTCCGGCACGAAATCCGCGGGCAGACGGTTCGGCGCGTTCCAGTCGGCTTCGCCGCCGACCACCAGCGCCGGCTTCAGGATGTCGAGCACCGCGGCGGCTTCGCCGCGCGGCAGCCGCCATGACAACGAGGTCGGCGTCGCTCCGCATTTCCACACTGCAAACGAGGTCTCGAAAAACGCATTGCAGTTGGGCAAACCGATCGCGACAAAGTCGCCGGGCTTGACACCCTTGGCCATGAACGCCCGCGCGCGCCGGTTGGCGCCGCGTTCGAGCGCGTCCCATGTCAGCGTATCCTGCCCGTGACGGACGGCGATCGTGCCTTGCGGTTTGCGTTCGGCGTACCAGCGCGGCACATCGGACAGGGGCAGCAGCATGAGGCGTTTCCACTTCGTATTCTTGGCGTCGCCGATGAGGCGAGCGCAGGATGAAGTGACGCTGTGACTCCTGCGCCACGTCAAGCAAAAAATGTCAGCATCACAGCCATGAAATTCCCGGGTTCCATGGGTGACAAGCAGGCCATAAAGGGGCAAAAATCAGCCCGACTCAGTTCGGGTTGAGTTTTGCAAGGAATGCTCTCGTAGAATGTCGGACGTAGTTGCATCGCGTCGTGCGGCGCTTGTCGTTGCTGCAGCAGGATTTTTCCTGCTGGCGCCGTCGCATGCCCAGGCACAATGGTGGAAGCGCGCGCCTGTTGACTTCGAGGCCTGCGCCGACGCCGCCGAGAAAGCTACGACCAAATCCGAGAAGACGGCTGCGCTTGCCGACTGCAACGCCAAATTCGCCGGCCGGCGCAAGGCGGGCGGCGGCTATTCCTATTACGATTTCCTCCAGGACCGCAGCTTCGACATCGCCGGGCCCAATCCGACGCCGGAGGAGCAGAAGAAGATCGACGAATCCTACACCGCCTATCTCGCCAATCAGCGCCGCAGCAATGAAGCCGCGCAGGCCACCGCGCGCCAGCAGCGCGAGCAGCAGGAACAACAGGTGCAGCAGCTCCAGCGGGTCGCGTTGCGAACCGAGGTCGAGCGCGTGCCCGTGCCGGTCGAGCGGCCGAAAGTCCAGCAGGCCGCCATCGGCGACGCGCGGCCGCGGCCGAAGGGCACACCCTGCACCAAGGGCTCGTTCTCCTGCGAATGGCCGCGGCTGTCGGATGGATTGAACGACATCAAGAAGCTGTTCAGCCCGACGCCGAGCAAGCCCGCGAAGAAGGGCTGAGCTGCGTCGCCGTCATTGCGAGCGCAGCGAAGCAATCCAGCATCTCTCCGCGGAGGCAGTCTGGATTGCTTCGCTACGCTCGCAATGACGAACTGGGCGGGGATCCGTCTCCTAGCCTCAGTTCGTGTGCTTCTTCTTGCTGCGCTTCGGTTGAGCAACCGGCGCATTCACCGGCGCCGTTGTTGTCGGTGAACTACCCAACTGCGAACGACTCTCCTTCAGGCGCGCGTCATAGCCGGGCGAATTCGTGACGGTCGGCGGCCTTGCCTGAGCAAACGTGGAAGCTGCACATAAGGCGGCGAGCACGACCCCGATCGTCAAACAACGTTTCATCGCACGTCTCCCGTCAGCCGGCGTGAACTCATGCAGCGCCGCGAACCTGCTGCGGCGTCAGCCGCGGCGGACCCTTGCCCGCGGCCTCAGCCTCGTTGATCAGCGCAACAATGCGGCGCGACAGCGGCACGTCGACACTGTTCTGTTCGGCGAGGGCGATGATCGCGCCCTGGAGATAGTCGATCTCGGTCTTGCGGCCCTGCTTCAAATCCTGCCACATCGAGGAACGCGCCTCGGGATCGATCTTCATGGTCCTTCCCAGGATCAGGTCGAAAATCGGATCAGGCAGTCTCAGCAAGGCGGGCGTCCAGGACGACGGGATCGGCGTCGCCGAGACCGGTGTGATGCCGGCGGCCCTCATTGCAGCCAGCCCCTCCGCCATCTGATCGGCGAACAACCTTCGCCATTCGCGGTTCCCCAATTGCGCAGCGAGGGGCATGTCGGACAAGGCGCTGAGCGCGTTGTTCAAATTGATGATCAGCTTGCCCCATTGCACGCCGGTGATGTCGCGGCTCGCGCGCATCGTGAGCCCCGGCACCGACAGAGCTGCGGCCGCGTTCGTGTCATCTTGGCCAACATGAATGTCGCCAGAGGTCGAGCGGTGGAAGCGGCCCTCGCCCATCCCGACCACGTTGAAAGGCACCATGCCGGCGAGCACGCGGCGATCGCCGAGGCGATCGCGCAGCACCGCGACGTTGCCGACGCCGTTTTGCAGCGAGACGATGACAGCGTCCTGCGGCGCATGCTGCGCGATCTGCTTGGCGACAGCTGCCGTGTCGGCGCTCTTCACCGTGACCAGCACGATGCCGGCGCTGTGCAAGATCGCGGGATCTTCCGATAGCGCGAGTTGGCCCGGATCGAGCTTCTTCTCGGAGCCGTCGAAATCGGTCAGAAGCAGACCGAACCGCTCGATCTCGGCCTTCACCCGCGGTCGCACCAGGAACGCGACGCGGCGACCGGCAGCCGCCAGGGTGCCGCCGACAAAACATCCGATGGCGCCCGCGCCGGCCACCACGATCGGTCGATCCGTCATCATCTTGGCTTGCCCCCTCAACGATCCGCCCTCGATAGCAGAGGCTGTGTCTGCTGCCCATTCCCGGAGTTGCGGCGCAATCGCCTTGTAACCGTCATGACGGCCTCATATGTTTTCGAACGGGGCTTGTTACCGGCAACAAAGCGCCAAGGGAGAACGCCATGGGTTTGCTCGACGTCCTCAACGGCATGCAGAACGGCCCGCGCGGGCCAAGCACGCCGAGTTCACAATCCTCATCCAGTGGCGGCATGTCGCCCATGACCATGGCGCTGCTTGGCCTGCTCGCCTGGAAGGCATTCAAGCATATGAGCGGCAACCAGAGCGGCAGCGCGCCGCAGCCGTCCCCGGCACCGAAGCCGACGCATCTCCCCCCGCCGGTGAATGCAGGCGCTGGTGGTGGCCTCGGCGACCTGTTGAAGGGCGGCCTTGGCGGCCTGCTCGCGGGCGGCGCGGCCGGCAGCGTGCTCAGCGGCGGGCTCGGCGATCTCCTCAACCAGCTTCAGCACAGCGGTCATGGCGATACTGCCAATACCTGGGTCGGCAAGGGCGAGAACAAGGCGATCGCTCCAGGCGATCTCGCCAATGCGCTCGGCGCCGACCAGATCGAGAGCCTGTCCGCCCAAAGCGGCCTGTCGCGTGACGAGCTGCTCTCGGGCCTCAGCCAGTATCTGCCGCAGGTGGTCGACCATCTGACGCCGGACGGACGGCTGCCGACCGAGCAAGAGATCGCGGGCAGAGTCTGATTGGTTTAGTCAAACGAGGGGAGCACGGACATGAGCATGGGTGGCTTGTTGTGGATCATCGTCGTCGGCTTCATCGCCGGCCTCATCGCGCGTTGGCTGGCGCCGGGACCGAACAATCCGAGCGGCTTCATCCTCACCACCATCCTCGGCATCGCCGGCGCGTTTCTCGCGACCTTCATCGGTCAGGCCATCGGTCATTACGGTCCCGACCAGGGTGCAGGATTCATCATGGCCACCATCGGCGCCGTGGTGGTGCTGTTCATCTGGCACCGGCTGGTGGCGAGCGGCGTGATCAAGGGGTGACGCTTCAAAACGCCGAAAGCGGCACACCGCCACCTCATCGTCATGCCCGGGCTTGACCCGGGCATCCACGTCTTTTGATCCGCGCGGCGACACGTGGATGGCCGGGTCAAGCCCGGCCATGACGTGGAGAGAGCGGAGGCCGGGTCAAGCCCGGCGACGACGTGGAGAGAGCGGAGGCCGGGTCAAGCCCGGCGACGACGTGGAGAGAGCGGAGGCCGGGTCAAGCCCGGCGACGACGTGGAGAGAATGTGCCGCGCGATCACGTCACCAAATGCATCCCCGCATCCATGCGCACGACTTCGCCGGTCATGTTGCTGGAGGCCGGCATCGCCAGGAAACAGACGAGCTGCGCGATGTCTTCCGCCGATGACGCGACCTTCAGCGGCACCTTCGCCGCGACGCTGTCGCGCACCTGCTTGGCGCCCGCCTCGCCGCGGCCCTTGGTGAACCAGGGTGTATCGATATAGCCCGGGCATACCGTGTTGACGCGGATCAGCGGCGCCAGCGCGCGCGACAGCGACAGCGTCATGGTGTTGAGCGCGCCCTTGCTCGCGGCGTATGCGATCGACGATCCGACGCCGCTGATGCCGGCGACCGAGGAGATGTTGACCACGGCGGACGGCCGCCCAGAAGCTTTGGCGCCGGCCTCGAGCAGGCTGCGCGCCGCGCGCACCATCTGGAACGGGCCGATGGTGTTGACGCCGTACAGGCGCTGGAAATCTTCCGCCGACAATCCGTCGAGATCGGCATGGACGACATGCTTGGTGGTGCCGGCATTGTTGACGAGCACGTCGAGCCGGCCCCAGCCGCCAGCTGCCGCGACGATCTTGCGGCAATCGTCATCCTTCGAGACGTCGCCCTGCGCGACCAGAACTTCCGGTGAGCCCGCCTTGCGGCAATGCTCCGCGGTCGCCTCCGCTTCCTTCTGGCTCGAGGAATAGTTGATGACGAGCCGCGCCCCGCTCCGTGCGAGAATTTCCGCGGTCGCAGCGCCCAGGCCGGAGGCGGACCCCGTCACGATTGCGCACAAACTGTCCTTTGCCATCCGGATTTCCTTCCCCTTGATTGAGTATCGACGTTCTGTTTAGCGAGTTTGCCGCGCCCTGCAAATCGAGCAAACTCCGCTAAGCGGAATTAGCTCATCGCCCATGCCCGCGCCGCAGGTTGACCTGCGATCAGCGCTTGTCAGGGCCATGGCTTTTTTGGATCATCGGGCGCAAGAAGAACCTGCGCGCCCGCCCCACTGGGGCCGGATGCGCCAATGGCAAAACACGGGGAACGCTGTGGCGGAGAGTGACAATATCGTCGTCGAGACCGCGGAGAAAATCTTCGCCGATCTCGCCGATCCGCAGACCGTCAACAACGACAAGAAGGATTCGTGGCAGGCGCCGCTGTGGCAGGCGCTGAGCGAGGCCGGCCTGCCGCTGGCCTGGGTGCCCGACGATCTCGGCGGCTCCGGCGCGAGTCTGGCCGACGGCTTTGCGCTGCTGAACGCGGCCGGCCGTTTCGCAGTCGCGGTTCCCCTGGCCGAGACCATGCTGGCCGGCTGGCTGCTGGCGCAGGCGAAGATCGCTTCCCCGGAGGGGGAGATGACGGTGCTGCCGGCGTCGCCCAAGGATCGCATCACCCGCGATGCCGATGGTGCGCTCTCCGGCCGCGCCCGCGGCGTGCCCTTCGCAAAGGCGGCAAAGCACTTCGCGGTGCTGGCCCACGGCAAGGACGGAGTCGCGGTCGCGCTGGTGGATGCGAGCAAGGGCCGGATCGAGACCGGACTCAATGTCGGCTATGACCACAGCGACACCGTCACGCTCGACAAGGTCCAGCCCCTCACCATCAAGCCCGCGCCGAGCGGCTTTGACCAGACCACAATGATGCTGATGGGCGGCGTCGCGCGCAGCCTTCAGATCGCGGGCGCGCTGGAATCGATGCTCGACATCTCCGTGCGCTATTCCAACGAGCGCGTCGCCTTCGAGAAGAAGATCTCCAAATTCCAGGCGGTGCAGCACAATCTCGCCCGCCTCGCCGGCGAGTCGGCTGCTGCGCTTGCGGCTGCGACTTCCGCGGCCGACGCCATCGCCAACGCAAAGTCGTTCGATGACGCGGTCTATCTCGAAGCCGCCTCCGCAAAGATCCGCTGCGCGGAAGCTGCGGAAAAGGGCGGCGCCATTGCGCACCAGGTCCATGGCGCGATCGGCTTCACCCTGGAGCACATCCTGCACCGCTATTCGCTGCGGGCGCTTGCCTGGCGCGACGATTTCGGTTCGGAAAGCCACTGGGCCGTCGAGCTCGGCAAGCTCATTGCCAACCGCGGCGCCGACGAATTGTGGCCGCTCGTGGCTTCGCGCTGATCAGGGACGAGACAACAATGACCGCTGCCCTCCGTTTCGATCCGATCCGCCTGCCCGAGAAATGCGAGCAATTGCGCAAGGAAGTACGCGCCTTCCTCGCGGAGGAAATCGCCGCCGGTACCTTCGATCCGCACAAGCCCAACCGCGAAGACACCGACGCGCCGGAATTCTCCCGCCGGGTCGGCGCCAAGGGTTGGCTCGGCATGACATGGCCGAAAAAATATGGCGGCCAGGAGCGCTCGTTCCTCGAACGTTACGTGGTGACGGAGGAGATGCGCGTCGCCAACGCGCCGACGCGGCGCTTCTTCGTCGCCGACCGCCAGAGCGGACCGGTGCTGATCAAATACGCGCCTGAGCACATCAAAATGGACATCCTGCCGCGCATCTGCCGCGGCGAGATCTGCTTCGCGATCGGCATGAGCGAACCGAACTCCGGCTCGGACCTGTTTGCCGCGAAGACCCGCGCGACCAAGACCGACGGCGGCTATCTCATCAATGGCACCAAGATCTGGACCTCGTCGGCGCATATCGCCGACTACATGATCGCGATCTTCCGGACGTCGCAGCCGACCAAGGAAAACCGACGTCACGGCCTGACCCAGTTCCTGGTCAAGATGAAGCAGCCGGGCATCCAGGTGAACCCGATCGGCCAGATCACCGGCCAGTACGAGTTCAACGAGGTCGTGTTCACCGATTTCTTCGTGCCTGACGATCATGTGCTCGGCGAAGTGGACGGCGCCTGGAAGCAGGCGACCAGCGAGCTCGCTTATGAGCGTTCGGGCCCCGAGCGCTTCCTGGAGACCTATTACGTGCTGACCGAGCTGGTTCGCGCCGTTGGTCCCAATCCGGATACCCGCAGCGCCGAAGGCATCGGCCGGCTGGTGGCGCAGCTCCACACCATGCGGCGCATGTCGGTCTCGGTCGCGGGCATGCTGCAAGCCGGCAAGGAGCCGGTCGTCGAAGCCTCCATCGTCAAGGACATCGGCACGGTGTGGGAACAGCAGCTGCCGCACCGCGTGCGCGATCTCGCCGCCTTCGTCGAGGAGACCGCGACCAACCGCGAGACGCTGGAGCGGCAGCTCGACTTCGCCATCAAAACCGCGCCGAAACTCACCATCCAGGGCGGCACCACCGAGGTGCTGCGCGGCATCATCGCCCGCGGGCTTGGTTTGCGCTAATCATTCGAGGACATCATGAGCACCTATAAAGATATCGGCGTCGAAAAAGTTGGTCACGTCGGCACCATCGAGATCCGCCGCCCGCCGCTCAACTTCTTCGACATTTCGCTGATCAACCAGATCGCGGACGCACTCGACGAGTTCGATCGCGACATCGAGATTCGCGCCTCGGTGCTATCGGCCCAGGGCAAGGCGTTTTGCGCCGGCGCCAATTTCCAGGACCCGGCACGACAGGCGCAAGAGGCGCGCGAAGCCGATAAGACGGCCAAGGGCGATCCGGCCGATAGCCTCGGGGCGATCAATCATCTCTACATCCAGGCCGTGCGCATCTTCCGCGCCAAGAAGCCGATCGTCGCGGCCGTGCAGGGCGCCGCCATCGGCGGCGGACTGGGCCTCGCGGTCTCGGCGGACTTCCGGGTCACCTGCCCCGAAGCGCGCTTCTCCGCGAACTTTACAAAGCTCGGCTTTCATCCCGGCTTCGGCCTGACTGTGACGCTGCCCGAGCTGATCGGAAAGAACAACGCCGAGCTGATGTTCTACACCAGCCGCCGCGTCACCGGTGAGGAGGCCTTCAAATGGGGCCTCGCCAACGAGCTGGTGCCGCAGGACCAGGTCAAGGCGGCCGCACTGAAGCTCGCCGGTGAAATCGCCGAATGCTCCCCGCTCGGCCTCGTCTCCACCCGCGCCACGATGCGCGCTGGCCTCGCCGATCGCGTGATGGCCGCGACCAATCACGAGCTCGAGGAGCAGACCCGACTGCGCGCCACGGAAGACTTCAAGGAAGGCGTGAAGGCCACGGAAGAGCGGCGGGTCGCGAATTTCAGGGGGCGGTAGGTCCTTTCTTCCTTCTCCCCTTGTGGGAGAAGGTGGCGCGAAGCGCCGGATGAGGGGTTGTCTCCGCAAGCCATTCTCTTGCGCTTGTGGAGAGAGACCCCTCACCCGTCTCGCCGCTTCGCGGCGAGCCACCCTCTCCCACAAGGGGAGAGGGATGATCTCCGCCCCACCACCAGCGCGTCCACGATCGTCACGCCCTGCCCTTCCGCGTGCACCAGCACCGGGTTGAGCTCGATCTCCGCGATCTCCTCTGCATGTTGCGCGGCAAGCACGGAAATGTCCGCGATCAACTGCGACACCGCCGCAACATCCGCCATCGCCGCCCCGCGAAATCCCGTCAGCAGCGGCGCGGCTTTCAAGCGCGCCAGCATCGTGCCGGCTTCTTCTGCGCTGACCGGCGCCGGGCGGTAGACGACGTCGCGGAACAATTCGGTCGTGATGCCGCCAAGGCCCACCATCACCATCGGCCCGAACGTCGCGTCTGTCATGGTGCCGACGATGATCTCGACACCCTGCTTCGCCATCGGGCAGACCAGCACGCCCTGAATGGCCGCCTCAGGCCTGTGCTGGCGCACATTGTTGAGCAGCGCCTCGAACGCCAGAAACGCTTCGCCCTTTGTGGTGATATTGACGCGCACGCCGCCGACCTCGCTCTTGTGCGCGATGTCCGGCGACTGGATCTTCAGCACCACCGGAAAGCCGACGCGGGCGACGGCATCATCGAGCTCGCCCTTGTCCTTCACCAGCACTTCATCCGGCAGCGCGATGCCGGCGGCGCGGAGCAATGTCTTGCTGTCGGCTTCCGAGAGCGCAGGCGATTTCAGCTGTGCTGAGATGTCCCGCGCGGGGACTTGCGCCCCGTCCGCGGGCCTCTGCAGCTCGAAGGTGGCATAATCGACGAGCTGCCGCATCGCGACGCCGACATAAGTGAGGCCGGAGAGCACCACGACGCCGGATTTGGCAAGCTCGCGCCGCGCGAAATCGGACGGTACCGTGTAGGAATAGAACACCACCGGCTTGTGCTGCGCGGCCAGCACCGGCGTCAGCTCGGCTTCCTTGAAGGGCTTCCGGACGTCGCTCGACAGCGACAGCACGATCAGGATTGCGTCGATCTCGTCCGACGCGGTGAGCACATCGACGCTCTTTTGCAAGCCGCCCGAGGTCACGCCCTGCGCCGTGACGTCGATCGGGTTGCGCGCGGTGCCGTAGGACGGCATCAGCGCGCTGATCTCCGCCTGGACTTTTTCGGAGAGCTCCGGCACCTGCAAGCCTTGCAGCGCCACGGCATCGGCGCCCCAGATGCCGGCGCCGCCGGAGACGGTGACCACGGCGACGCGATCGCCTTTCGGCAACGGATTGCTCGCAAGCACAGCTGCGATCGTCAGCGCCTCGTCGAGATCGTTGGAGACGATGAAGCCATATTTGGCGAACACCGCGTCGTAGGCCGCCGACCATCCGGCCATGCTCGCGGTGTGCGAGGCGGCCGCGCGCATCCCGGCGCCGGAGCGGCCGACCTTCGTGACGATGACAGGCTTTTTCAGTTCGGCGGCGCGCCGCGCTGCCGCGAGAAACTTGTCGACGTCGCGAATGCCTTCGATGAACAGCAGGATCACGTCCGTTGAAGCGTCCTGCACCATGTAATCCAGAAACTCGCCGGCCCCGAGATCGGATTCGTTGCCGGCACTGACGACATAGCTCACGGCAATGCCGAGCGCACTGGCGCGGTGATAATACGCAAAGCCGATGCCGCCGCTCTGCGCCACGATGCCGATCCGCTTCGTCGTGGCGACCAGCGGCACCACGCTCGGCTTGACGTCCACGGCGGGACTGAACGTCGCCGCCACGCGCTGCTTCTGGCTGAAAAAGCCTTCGGCATTCGGACCGGAAATCCGCATGCCGGTGCGCCTCGCCAGCCCCGCGATCGCGTCCTGCATCGCCGCGCTCTCCCCGCCCTCCTCGGCGAAGCCGGAGGAGATGATAACAGCGTTCTTCACGCCGGCGGCGGCGCATTGTTCGAGCGCGGCGAGCACCGCGCGGGCGGGGATGAGGATGATTGCGAGATCGACCGGCGCGCCGATGTCGGTGATCGATTTGTAGCAAATGAGGCCGTCGATCTCGGCGTAGTTCGGGTTCACCGGATAGATTTTTCCGGGATACTCGTTCTTGCGCAACATCGACAGCAGGCGCCCCGGAATCTTCTCGTGATCGCGCGAAGCACCGATCAGCGCGATGCTGGCGGGTGCAAAGAAGCTGTCGAGCGGATGCGGCATGTGCAGATTCCAATTGTCGGTCTGGCGCTACCCCCGTCATGGCCGGGCCTGTCTCGCCTGCGCGGCCGAAGCCGCTTCGGCCGCGCAGGCGGGACAGGCCTGGCCATGACGACACAACGAGAACTAGCGCAAGTGGTCAAGCAGCGAGCCGAAATGTCACGCCGCTCAGCAGAAACTCATTGCCCGCCACCGCGAGCCCCTTGGCCTTGGCGGCATGCAGCACCTGGGCCACATCTGTCACCTGAAACTCCAGCGCGCTCATGATTTCGCTGGCGCCCTTCACGAACCGGAAGGTCGCGTTGGTCAGCTTCAGTTCGACATCGCCACTCGGCGCCACGCCGATGAGCTTGCCCCAATGCTCGGCCAGCCCTTGCGGGTCCGGGCTCTGTATTTCCACGCTCGTCAACGCCTGCGTCACGTCCTTGCGGATGAATTTATGCCAGTCTGGCCCCGCTGGCGGATAAGGCCCCAAAATGTCGTCGCTGCCTTCGGTGTGGTTGAACTCGATGAAGGCGGCGCGACAGTCGCGGGGATGGAGCTGCACGCCGTGATAGGGCGCGTGGTCGATCACGTTGGCGGTGCGCACGCCCAGAGCGTTGGCGTTACGGCCGCGCTCGTCGGGATCGTTGCAGCAGAAGATCGCCATGTAGCCGCCGCGGCCGCCGCTCTTCTCGATGAAGCGGCCGGCCGTGGTGCCCTCCTTGAACGGCGCGACCACCTCCAGCAGGATCGTGTCGACCGGCAGCAGCGCGTTCTCCAGGCCGTATTTCGCGACGTTGCCGTCGCGGTAGCAGACAGCGAGGCCCATGATGTCAGCGATATCCGCGATCACGGGCGCGAGCTGCGGCGCGACCAGGCAGATCTGCCGCAACCGCATATAGGGCGCCATCGTCATGCGCCCTTGAAGGTCGGCTTGCGCTTCTCGACGAACGCCTTTGCGGCCTCCTTGTGATCCTCGGTATCGCTGCAGCGGGTGTGATGGATCGCCTCGCCGTCGAAGCAATCCTCCAGCGCGAGATGCTCGGCATTGTTGATGTTGCGCTTGATGAAGCCAAGCGCGATCGACGGGCCCTGCGCCAGCGACAGTGCGAGCTCGTGCGCGGCCGTATCGATCTCGGCGTCGGGAACAACCTTGGTCACCATGCCGATCGCATGTGCTTCCTTCGCGGTCAGCACCGGCGAGGTCAGATAGAGCTCGCGCGCCCGCGCACTGCCGAGCAGCTGGGTGAGGAAATAGGTGCCGCCGTAATCGCCGGAGAAGCCGACTTTTGCGAAGGCGGTGGTGATCTTGCAGGATTCGGAAGCGACGCGGAGGTCACACGACAGCGCCATCGACAGACCCGCGCCGGCGGCAGCTCCATCGAGCTGTGCCACCACGGGCTTTGGCATCTGGTGCAGGATACGCGACACTTCCATGCCGCGGCGCAGGTTCGCCATTTTCACTTCGAACGGCAGCGGCGCCCGGCCCTCCGCCATCGACTTGACGTCGCCGCCGACGCAGAAGGAGCCGCCCGCGCCCTTGAACAAGACCGCGCGCACCTCCGGATCATCCGCCGCGCGCCGTGCCGCCACGACCAGCCCGGCCACCATGTCCGGGTTGAGCGCGTTCTTGCGCTCGGGCCGGTTCATGGTGATGGTGAGCAGCCCGCCTTCGAGCTTCTGGAGGACCATGTCGTTGCTCATGGGACGTCTCCCTTGTTGTTGTTTGCTTCGGTCTATCGACGCTCGTCATTGCGAGCGAAGCGAAGCAATCCAGAGATGTTTCCGCGGAGACAGTCTGGATTGCTTCGTCGCTTCGTTCCTCGCAATGACGGTGTTTATTTCTTCACCAACGGGCAGCGCGACTGCTCCAGCGACTGGAACGCCTCGCTGCCGGGCACGGTGGCGAGCAGCTTGTAGTCGTCCCAGCGGCCCTTGGATTCCGACGGCTTCTTGACCTCGAACAGGTACATGTCGTGCAGCATGCGGCCGTCCTCGCGGATCTTGCCGTTCTTGGCGAAGAAGTCGTTGATCGGCGTCTCCTTCATCACTTTCATCACCGTCGCAGCGTCGGTCGTGCCGGCTGCCTTCACCGCTTTCAGATAGTGAGTCACGGACGAATAGACACCAGCTTGCGCCGAGGTCGGCGGCCGCTTCATACGCTCCTGGAAGCGCTTCGAGAACGCGCGGGTGTCATCGTTGAGATCCCAGTAGAAGGCTTCCGCCAGCAACAGGCCCTGCGCGGTCTCGAGTCCGATGGAGTCGATATCGGTCACGAAGGCGAGCAGCGGCGAGACCTTCTGGCCGCCCTTGGTGATGCCGAACTCGGCCGCCTGCTTGATGGCGTTGACGGTGTCGCCGCCGGCATTCGCAAGCCCGATCACCTTGGCTTTCGAGGCTTGGGCCTGGAGCAGGAACGACGAGAAATCCGACGTGTTGAGCGGATGGCGCACGCTGCCGAGCACCTTGCCGCCGGTCTTGGTCACGACGGCGCTGGTGTCCTTTTCCAGATCCTGGCCGAAGGCGTAGTCGGCGGTGAGGAAGTACCAAGTGTCGAGGCCCGACTTCACGGCCGCAAGGCCGGTCACATTGGCCTGACCGTAGGTGTCGAACACGTAGTGAATGGTATAGGGACCGCAGGCCTCGTTGGTGAGGCGGATCGAGCCCGGGCCGTTGAACATGATGATCTTGTTGCGCGCTTTCGCGATCTCGCCGGCGGCGAGCGCGGTCGCGGAGGCCGCGACGTCATAGATCATTTCGACGCCCTGATTGTCGAGCATGTCGCGGGCGATATTGGCGGAGAGATCGGCCTTGTTCTGATGGTCGGCAGCCAGCACCTGGATCTTGCGGCCGAGCACCTCACCGCCAAAGTCCTCCACGGCCATCTTGGCCGCGGTCTCGCTGCCGGGGCCGGTGATGTCGGCATAAAGGCTCGACATGTCGAGGATGCCGCCGATCTTCAGTGGCGGCTTGTCCTGGGCCTGCACGGCGCTCGCGCTCAGCGCCAACGCAGCGGCAAAAATGCCCGACAAAACATGCTTCATCGAAAAGACCTCCCTTATCGCGCCGTACTCTGATGGCGGCTTGGTTATTGCTGTTACCGCAATCATGCCGCATGCGCGACAGCGCAGCAAGCGCACGGGACGATGCAGATGAACGATCAACACGCGCTTTCCGCAAAGCGGAATGACGAGATGCGGAAGAGTGCCTCCGCCGTCATTGCGAGCGCAGCGAAGCAATCCAGGATCTTTCCTCGGAGGGACTCTGGATTGCTTCCCTGCGCTCGCAATGACGGAGTATGAACAAACAGTCTTCGCGCCCCACCGCGCTTGAGTTATGGTTGGAGCGCAACGCAACCTTTCCGGGCAACGTGACGCGACTGCTTCATCTCATCGTCGCATGTCTTCTGGTCGCGGCTCGCGGTGCGTCCGCCACGCCGTGCCAGTTCGAGTCCCAGGGCGAAGGCCGCGTCACCGCGATCGATGCGCGCAGTCTGCGTCTCGATGACGGCCGGGAAATCCGCTTGACCGGCATCGAGCCGACCGCAACCACGAAGCAGGCGCTGACGACGCTGCTCGTCGGTCGCGACGTTATTTTGCGCAGCGCCGACGACACGCCCGACCGCTATGGCCGCCAGGGCGCGCTGGTCTTTGTCGGCGAGAGCGACATCTCCGTGCAGGCGACGCTCCTCGCCGAGGGCGACGCCATCGTCTCCGCCGAGATCGCCGATAAGGACTGCGCGGCCGCCCTGATGGCGGCGGAGGCCGAGGCAAGGCGCCAAAAAAGGGCAGCTGGGCTGACCTGTCGGCCATAAAAAACGCGGAAAGTCCGGACGATATTTTGGCGGGGATCGGGCGTTTTGTGGTGGTCGAGGGCAAAGTCCTGTCGGTCCGGCAAGCTGGGGCAATGACCTACCTCAACTTCGGACGAAACTGGACACGCGGCTTCGCCGTGACTATTTCAAAGCGCATGATACCCGCGTTCGAAAGCGCCGGGATCGCCCTTAAGTCTCTGGAAAATAAGCGTATTCGTGTCAGGGGCTGGGCTGAGGGGAATACGGGGCCGCGTATCGATGTACGCCTCGTGGGACAAATCGAGTTGCTGGGCGCAAACGAGCCGACAGGGGTAAGGCCCTAAAAAGGGCCAGGCACGGGTTAAGCGACGTGAATGGGGTGCTAGGACGGCACGGACGAGGTGAACGCCGCCGCCTGCGGGCAGCGCCGGCTGCGCTATGCCTCGTGCTGGGTTCAGCCCTCGCCGGTTGCGGCGATATGGGCCGGTTCCAGACCGCGGCGGCGCCCCCGACCGTCGCAATGCCCAAGCCGAAGCCGGCCGTCGCGCAGACCCCCGCCACCGAAAAGGAGCACGAGCGCATCCTGGCGAGCTACGGCGGCACATATGACGACCCCAGGCTCGAATCGCTCGTCACCAAGACCGTCGACCGCCTGGTCGCAGCGTCCGACCGCCCCGATCAGGGTTACAGGGTCACGATCCTCAATTCCGGCGCGGTGAACGCCTTCGCGCTGCCGAACGGCCAGCTCTATGTCACGCGCGGTCTTCTTGCGCTGGCGAGCGATACGTCGGAATTGTCCTCCGTGCTCAGCCACGAGATGGCGCATGTGCTGTCCAAGCACGCCGCGATGCGCGAGGACCAGGCCCGCCAGGCCGCGATCGTCACCCGCGTCGTCACCGACATGAGCAACGATCCCGATCTCACCGCGCTGGCGCTCGCCAAGACCAAGCTGACCATGGCGAGCTTTTCGCGCAATCAGGAGTTCGAGGCCGACGGCGTCGGCGTCGGCATCTCCGCCAAGGCCCATTTCGATCCTTATGGTGCTGCACGCTTTCTCTCGGCGATGGAGCGCAATGCCGAGCTGAAGGTCGGCAAGACCTCGCTCGATCCGCGGGCGCAGGATTTCACCTCGTCGCATCCGGCAACGCCCGAGCGCGTGCAGAACGCGCAGACCATCGCGCGGCAATACGCAGCGCCAGAGGGCGGCGAACGCGACCGCGAGACCTATCTCGCCGCGATCGACAATCTCGTCTACGGCGAAGACCCCAGCGAAGGTTTTGTCCGTGGCCGGCGCTTCCTGCATCCGAAGCTCGGTTTCACCTTCCAGGCGCCGGACAATTTTACGCTCGACAACACCGCGCAGGCCGTGATCGGCGTGCGCGACGGCGGCTCGCAGGCGATGCGCTTCGACGTCGTGCGGGTGCCGGCCGAACAGTCGCTGGGCGATTACCTGAATTCCGGCTGGATGGAGGGCGTCGAGAAGGCCTCCACCGAGGACATCACCATCAACGGTTTTCCGGCTGCGTCCGCCACCGCCAAGGGCGACCAGTGGCAGTTCAAGGTCTATGCGCTGCGCTTCGGCAGCGACGTCTACCGCTTCATCTTCGCGGCACGGCAGAAGTCGACCGAGAGCGAGCGCAATGCGCGCGAGACCGTCGGTTCATTCCGCCGCCTGACGCTCGACGAGATCCAGGCCGCGCGCCCGCTGCGCATCAAGGTCATCACCGTACAGCCTGGCGACACCGTGGAATCGCTCTCCCACCGCATGGCCGGCGTCGACCACCCGGCCGAGCGTTTTCGCGTGCTCAACGGGCTCGATCGCAACGCGCAGGTGAAGGTGCGCGATCGTGTGAAGGTCGTGGCGGATTGACGCGCGGTGGTTCCGCAAACTCCGCTGTCGTCCCGGCGTCGGCCGGGACCCATAACCCCAGGGAGCAATTTGGCGGGCGCTGGTCGTTCGGGATTAAGAACACCCGCGTTCGATAGATCACGCGGTATGGGTCCCGGCCCCCGTGCGCAATTGCGCACTAGGCCGGGACGACATTCGCTTGTAGCTGCAGCTCACGCCCTAACCGCCCGCGTCCATATCGCCGGCCTCGCGCTGGCCGCTGAGCCAGAGCGCGAGCAAGGTCCAGAACGCGCCTGACAGCAGGTACGCACCCGAGGCGATGACGCCGAGATTGGTCGCCAGCAACAGAGCGACCAGCGGTGCAAAGCCTGCGCCGAACAGCCAGGCCATGTCGGAGGTCAGCGCCGAGGCCGTGTAGCGATACGCCTGCTTGAAGTTCGAGGCGATCGCACCCGAGGACTGGCCGAACGAGAGGCCGAGCAGGATGAAGCCGATCACCATGTAGATGGTCTCGCCGAACGCGCCGGCATCGAGCAGCTGCGGGGCAAAGCCGCTGTAGATCGCGATCGCGATCGCCGATCCCATCAGCAGCGACTTGCGGCCGACGCGATCGGCGATGACGCCGGAGAGCACGATCGCGCCGACGCCGAACACGGCGGCGACGATCTCGATGATCAGGAAGCGCACCGGGCTTTCGCGGGTGAACAGGAACACCCAGGACAGCGGAAACACCGTGACCATGTGGAACAGCGCGAAGCTCGCCAGCGGCGCAAACGCACCGAGCATGATGTTCTGGCCTTCGCGCGCCACGGTCTCGGAGATGCGCGAGGGTTGCAATTCGCGGGTCTCGAACAGCGAGGCATATTCTTCCGTCGTCACCATGCGCAGGCGCGCGAACAGCGCCACGACGTTGATGGCGAAGGCGACGAAGAACGGATAGCGCCAGCCCCAATCGAAGAAATCGTCGGCCGACAGATTCCCGGCGAAATAGGCGAACAGCCCGCTCGCCACGATCAGACCAAGCGGCGCACCAAGCTGCGGCACCATCGCGTACCAGCCGCGCTTTGAAGGCGGCGCGTTCAGCGCCAGCAGCGAGGCCATGCCGTCCCAGGCGCCGCCCCAGGCCAGACCCTGTGCGATGCGCGCCAGCGCCAGCAGCCAGATCGCGGCAGCGCCGATCTCGTGATAGCCGGGCAGGAACGCGATCGCGACGGTGGCGGTGCCGAGCAGGAACAGCGCCGAGATCAGCTTGGCCGTCTTGCCGTACTCGCGGTCGACCGTCATGAAAATGACGGTGCCGATCGGCCGCGCCATGAAGGCCAGCGCGAAGATCATGAAGGAATAGAGGGTGCCGGTCAGTTCGCTCGTGAACGGGAAGACCAGGCGCGGGAACACGATCACCGAGGCGATCGCGAAAACGAAGAAGTCGAAGAATTCCGAGGTGCGGCCGATGATGACGCCGATGGCGATCTCGCCGGGACTGGCCTGGTCGTGGCCGTGCTCGCCCGAGTGGTCTGCCATTGCGGGGGTCTGTGCCATCGCCATTCGCGCGCCCTTAACGTTCTGAAACCAAAGCCGACTGCCCGGCGAGGCGCCAGGCAATCGAATCCTGTCTGGCGCAACATCCCGCACTGCAACATTGGACAAATTGTCCAATGTTGGGATTGCTGCGCCGCAGCTACCCCTTGGCCCCGCAAAAGAAACTCATTCTCATAAGGCTCGGCCCGTGTCCCGTTTCAAGATCCTGGCGATGCTACCCTTGGCGGTTATGCTAAGTGGCTGCAACTACGTCGTGCTGGCGCCGGCCGGCGATATCGCGGCGCAGCAGCGCGACCTTGTCATCATCTCCACCGTCCTGATGCTCCTGATTGTCGTCCCCGTGATGGCCCTGACGGTGCTGTTCGCCTGGCGCTACCGGCAGTCCAACACCGACGCCCGCTACGAGCCGGAATGGGACCACTCGACCAGCCTCGAGCTGGTGATCTGGTCGGCGCCGCTTCTGATCATTGTTTGCCTTGGCGCGCTGACCTGGATGGGCACGCACCTGCTCGACCCCTATCGCACGCTCGGCCGCATCCATGCCGACCGCGCAGTCGACCAGTCCAAGGCCCCGCTCGAGGTCGACGTCGTCGCGCTCGACTGGAAGTGGCTCTTTATCTATCCGGATTACGGCATCGCCACCGTCAACGATCTGGCAGCTCCCGTCGATCGTCCGATCAACTTCCGCATCACCGCGTCCTCGGTGATGAACTCGTTCTACATCCCCGCGCTGGCCGGCCAGATCTACGCAATGCCGGGCATGGAGACCAAGCTCCACGCCGTCGTGAACCACGCCGGCAGCTATCGGGGCTTTTCGGCGAACTACAGCGGGGCCGGCTTCTCCGGCATGCACTTCAACTTCCAGGGTCTCGACGACAAGGGCTTTGACGCCTGGATCGCCAGCGCCAAGTCCGGCGGCGGCTCGCTCGGCCGCGCCGAATATCTCCAGCTCGAAAAGCCCAGCCAGAACGAGCCGGTGCGGCGCTACGGTACCGTGGATTCCGATCTCTACCGCCTGATCCTCAACATGTGCGTCGAGACCGGCAAGATGTGCCAGAGCGAGATGATGGCGATCGACGCCAAGGGCGGCCTCGGCCATGAGGGCCTGAACAACACCCTGCCGCTGGCCTACGACAAGTACGCCCGCCGCGGCACCGCGCTTGGGCCGGAGCCGACTTTCGTC
Organism: Bradyrhizobium sp. 87; assembly: GCF_023073015.1. Lineage (NCBI taxonomy): Bacteria > Pseudomonadati > Pseudomonadota > Alphaproteobacteria > Hyphomicrobiales > Nitrobacteraceae > Bradyrhizobium > Bradyrhizobium sp. 87. The sequence goes on along the minus strand of NZ_JADPIQ010000128.1, from coordinate 109,812 downwards.
GCCGGCACCTGCACGCCCGATGCGCCGCAGGGCAGGACCACCGCTTCCATCACGGCACCTGTCGACACCGCGCCGCTGCTCGGCGCCGGCCTGAAGCGGCCGAGTTTCACGCCGCTGAAGTCCTCGTCCTTCTTCCTCGGACAACGTCCGAAGTCAGATTCGTAAAGAGATCCCGCATGTCTCCTGATCTTCTCAAGCTCATCTTCGGCCGGCTCACCTTCGAATCGCTGCCGCTGCACGAGCCGATCGTCGTCGGCACGTTTGCCGTGGTGGCGACCGGCGGCCTCATCATGCTCGCCGGCCTGACCTATTTCCGCGTCTGGGGTTATCTCTGGAGCGAGTGGTTCACCAGCGTCGACCACAAGCGCATCGGCATCATGTACATGATCCTCGGCATCGTGATGCTGCTGCGCGGCTTCGCCGACGCGCTGATGATGCGGTTGCAGCAGGCGCTCGCCTTCGGCGGCTCGGAGGGCTATCTCAACGCCCATCACTACGACCAGGTCTTCACCGCCCACGGCGTGATCATGATCTTCTTCGTGGCGATGCCGCTGGTCACCGGCCTGATGAACTTCGTCGTGCCGCTCCAGATCGGCGCGCGCGACGTGTCGTTCCCGTTCCTGAACAATTTCAGCTTCTGGATGACGGTCGGCGGCGCGGTGCTGGTGATGGCCTCGCTGTTCATCGGCGAATTCGCCCGCACCGGCTGGCTCGCTTATCCGCCGCTGTCGAACATCGGCTACAGTCCGGATGTCGGCGTCGACTATTACATATGGGGGCTACAGGTCGCGGGCGTCGGAACGACACTGTCCGGCATCAACCTGATCTGCACCATCGTCAAGCTGCGGTGCCCCGGCATGACCATGATGCGGATGCCGGTGTTCACCTGGACCGCGCTCTGCACCAACGTGCTGATCGTCGCTTCCTTCCCGGTTCTGACCGTCGTGCTCGCGCTGCTCTCGCTCGATCGCTACGTCGGCACCAACTTCTTCACGAACGATTTCGGCGGCAGCCCGATGATGTACGTGAACCTGATCTGGATCTGGGGTCATCCCGAGGTCTACATCCTGGTTCTCCCCGCCTTCGGCATCTTCTCGGAAGTGACCTCGACCTTCTCGGGCAAGCGGCTGTTCGGCTACACCTCGATGGTCTACGCCACGGTGGTCATCACCATCCTGTCGTACCTGGTCTGGCTGCACCACTTCTTCACGATGGGGTCGGGCGCCAGCGTCAACTCCTTCTTCGGCATCACCACGATGATCATCTCGATCCCGACGGGCGCGAAGATGTTCAACTGGCTATTCACGATGTATCGCGGCCGCATCCGCTTCGAGCTGCCGATGATGTGGACGATCGCGTTCATGCTGACCTTCGTGCTCGGCGGCATGACCGGCGTGCTGCTCGCGGTGCCGCCGGCCGACTTCGTCCTGCACAACAGCCTGTTCCTGATCGCGCACTTCCACAACGTAATCATCGGCGGCGTCGTGTTCGGCGCGTTCGCCGGTATCGGCTACTGGTTCCCGAAGGCGTTCGGCTTCAAGCTCGACCCGTTCTGGGGCAAGCTGTCGTTCTGGTTCTGGGTCACGGGCTTCTACCTCGCTTTCATGCCGCTCTATGTGCTCGGACTGATGGGCGTGACCCGCCGGCTCCGTGTGTTCGACGACCCGAGCCTGCAGATCTGGTTCATCGTCGCCGGCATTGGCGCCTTCCTGGTCTTCCTTGGCATCCTCTCGATGCTGATGCAGTTCGCCGTCAGCTTCCTCAGGCGCGAGCAGCTCAAGGACGTCACCGGCGATCCCTGGGACGCGCGCACGCTGGAATGGGCGACCTCCTCGCCGCCGCCGGCCTACAACTTCGCCTTCACCCCCGTCGCTCACGACAACGACGCGTGGTGGGACATGAAGAAGCGCGGTTATCAGCGCCCGCTCACCGGGTTCAAGCCGATCCACATGCCGAGCAGCACCGGCACCGGCATCATCCTCGCCGGCTTCGCCACCGCGATGGGATTCGGCCTGATCTGGTACATCTGGTGGCTGGCGGCCGCGAGCTTCATCGCGATGCTCGCCGTCGGCATCGGTCACACCTTCAACTATCACCGCGATTTCGATATTCCGGCCGAGGACGTCATCCGGGCCGAAGACGCGCGCACCAAGCTGCTCGCCGGAGCCAAGTAAATGACTGTCGCTGTCAATCCCACGCAAACCGGCGAGCCGGTCTTCTACCTCGCCGACGAACACCCGCATCCGGAAGGCTACAGCACCTCGCTCGGCTTCTGGATCTATCTGATGAGCGACTGTCTCATCTTCGCGATCCTGTTCGCCACTTTCGGCGTGCTCGGCGGCAAATACGCCGCCGGCCCGGCGCCGAAGGATCTGTTCGAGCTGCCGCTGGTCGCGGTCAACACCTCGATGCTACTGCTGTCGTCGATCACGTATGGTTTTGCCATGCTGACGATGCAGCAGAACAAGATCGCGCAGACCCAGATCTGGCTGGCGATCACCGGCCTGTTCGGAGCCGCATTCATCGGCATCGAGCTGTCCGAGTTCGCCCACATGATCCATGAGGGCGCGACGCCGCAGCGTAGTGCTTTCCTGTCCGCCTTCTTCACCCTGGTCGGCACCCATGGCCTGCACGTCAGCTGTGGCCTGATCTGGCTGGTGACCCTGATGGTGCAGGTCTGGAAGTTCGGCCTGATCGACGCCAATCGCCGCCGCCTGATGTGCCTGTCGATGTTCTGGCACTTCCTGGACGTGGTCTGGATCGGCGTCTTCACCTTCGTCTATCTCCTGGGAGTTCTGCGATGAACACCGATACTCACGCCGCCCACGCGGACGATCATCATCACGGCGACAGCCACGCCAATGCCCACGGCTCGTTCTCGACCTATATGCTCGGCTTCGTGCTCTCGGTCGTGCTCACCGCGATCCCGTTCTGGCTGGTGATGAGCGGCGCGCTTCCGAGCAAGCAGATCACCGCGCTGGTGATCATGGCCTTCGCGGTCGTGCAGATCGTCGTGCACATGATCTACTTCCTGCACATGAACACGACGTCAGAGAACGGCTGGAGCATGATGGCGCTGATCTTCACCATCGTCATGGTGGTGATCGCCCTGTCGGGTTCGCTGTGGGTGATGAACCACCTCAACAGCAACATGATGCCGATCCACCAGATGACCGGGATGAAATGAACGAGACCCGGACCGTGACGAGCGAGGCAAACGGGACGCGCAGCAACGCAGCGCGCCCGCCCTTGTGGCTCACGATCCTCTCGCTCACGGCCATTGCACTTCTGATCGCGCTCGGCGTCTGGCAGATCGAGCGCCGCGCCTGGAAGCTGGCGCTGATCGATCGCGTCGAGCAGCGCGTTCATGCCCCGGCCCAGCCGATCCCCTCCCCGGCGGCATGGCCGACCGTCTCCGCCGCAAACGACGAATACAGACACGTCAGCGTCTCCGGCCGGTTCCTGCATGACCGCGAGACCCTGGCTCAGGCCGTCACCGAAGAAGGCCCGGGCTATTGGGTGCTGACACCGCTCAGGCGCGACGACGGCACGCTGGTCCTGGTCAACCGCGGCTTCGTGCCGTCCGACCGGCGCGATGCGTCGACGCGCTGGGACGGCAACCCGCAAGGCCAGGTCGAGATCACCGGCCTGTTGCGCGTGACGGAGCCAAAAGGCGGATTCCTCAGAAACAACGTGCCGGAGCACAATCGCTGGTACTCGCGGGATGTCGCAGCGATTGCGACGGCACGCGGCCTCGACCACGTCGCGCCCTTTTTCATCGATGCCGACGCTCGATCACAATCCGGCAGCGGCCCAATCGGCGGATTGACCGTGATCAGCTTTCCCAATAACCACCTGATCTACGCGCTGACGTGGTTTGCTCTGGCGTTCATGCTGGCCGGCAGACTTTTCGTCACATTCGGCGGCGGGCTGTTCCGCCGCAAGGAGCCCTGGAGCGGCTTCGCCCACGAAGCGGCCGGCGGCCTCGATGCTGTCGCCCGCAGGACGGGATCAGATGCTGGAACGATCGGCGAGCCCACCTGACAACGGAAGAACGCACAGCGCCGTCACGCTGCAATCGCAGGCGGACGCGCGCAGCGAGCTGATCGGCACAGCGCCAACCGACGACGAGACCAACCGCAAGAACATGGCGCTGCTGATCCAGCTGCGCTGGACCGCAGTGGTCGGCCAGATCGTGACCATCGGCGGCGTGCATGTGTGGCTCGGCATTCCCCTGCCCCTCACCCGCATGGGCGCGGTAATCGGCGCCCTGATATTTCTCAACATCTCCAGCCTGGTCTGGGTGCGCCATCGCGCCGCGATCACCAACAATGAGTTGCTGGTCGCCCTGATGCTGGACGTCGCCGCGCTGACCGCGCAGCTTTACCTCAGCGGCGGCGCCACCAATCCCTTCACCTCGCTGTTCCTGCTCCAGGTGACGCTGGGCGCGGTGCTGCTCGATGGCCGCTCGACCTGGTCGCTGGTCGCCTTGACCTGCGCGAGCTTCGTCTGGCTGACCGTCGCCTACCGACCGCTCGATCTGCCGCCGAACCCGCTGAGCGAGACCTACACCCTCACGGTTGCCGGCATGCTGCTGGGCTTCGTGCTCAACGCCGTGCTGCTGGTGGTGTTCGTCACCCGCATCAACAGGAATTTGCGCGAGCGCGACGCGCATCTGGCGGCGCTGCGCCAGCATGCCGCCGAGCAGGATCATATCGTGCGCATGGGCCTGCTCGCCTCCGGCGCGGCTCACGAGCTCGGCACGCCGCTCGCCTCGCTCTCGGTCATCCTCGGCGACTGGCGCCGCATGCCCGACCTCGCCGCCGATCAGGAGCTGGCCGAGGACCTCGAGGAGATGGAGACCTCGCTGCAACGCTGCAAGTCGATCGTGACAGGCATTCTGGTGTCGGCGGGCGAAGCCCGCGGCGAGGGATCGTCGCCGACGACGGTGGCGGCTTTCGTCACCGCGCTCGTGGAAGAGTGGCGCGACGCGCGCTCGGCGCGCACGTTGTATTTCGTCAACACTTTCGGCGAAGACGTCGCAATCGTCTCGGACGTCGCGCTGAAGCAGGTGATCTTCAACGTGCTCGACAACGCCTACGAGGTCTCGCGCGACTGGGTCGAGCTCGTTGCCGGGCGCGAGGGCGATCATCTCGTGCTGTCGATCAGCGATCGCGGCCCCGGCTTTGCGCCGGAGATGCTGGCACAGCTCGGAAAGCCCTATCAATCGAGCAAGGGCCGCGCCGGCGGCGGGCTCGGCCTGTTCCTGGTGGTGAACGTGGTGCGCAAGTTAGGGGGCAGCGTGACCGCCGAGAACCACAGGAAGCGCGGCGCTACGGTCCGCCTCACGCTGCCGCTCGCAACGCTCGCGATCGGAGGCAGCTTTGACGCCTGATCGTTCGCTCGTCGTCGTCGAGGACGATGCCGGCTTCGCCCGCACCCTGAAGCGTTCGTTCGAGCGCCGCGACTACGAGGTCGTGCTCGCCGCCTCGATCGAGGATGTGCGGAAAGTCCTGGAGGAGCGATCGTTTGGCTATGCCGTCGTCGACCTCAAGCTCGGCGGCGCCTCGGGACTGGCCTGCGTGGAGCTCTTGCACACGCACGATCCGGAGATGCTGATCGTGGTGCTGACGGGCTTTGCCAGCATCTCCACCGCCGTCGAGGCCATCAAGCTCGGCGCATGCCACTATCTGGCAAAGCCGTCGAACACCGACGACATCGAGGCCGCCTTCAACAAGGCCGCAGGCAATGCCGAGGTCGCGCTCGACGCCCGGCCGACATCGATTAAGACGCTGGAGTGGGAACGCATCCACCAGACCCTGATCGAAACCGATTTCAACATCTCGGAAGCCGCAAGGCGGCTCGGGATGCATCGGCGGACGCTGGCGCGGAAGCTCGAGAAGCGGCCGGTGAAGTGAGGAGGAGCGGATCGAAGCCGCTCCTCCTCTCCACTGGTTAGGCTTGCTTGCCATATCGCGCGATGACGTCGGCCAGGGCGGTGTGGCCTGCGCAGGATCCTGTTCCCGGATCATTGCTGCCGCTCTCCACGGCGGTGGCGTAGATGACCCCGGGATCGGCCTCGAGTTGTTGGCGCAGCGCGGCCAGCTTTGGCCAGCGGCTCCTGTCCGCGACAGCGTGGAAGTCGAGCCAGCGCGCCACACCTGCCAGCAAGGCGTCCGCGAGGGTCGGCCGGTCGGCGAGCAGGAACCTTGCCGGCTCGATCATGCCTTCGAGCTTGTCGTGACGTTCGATCACCTTTCTCCTTCCGAACTCCCGCAAGGCCGAACGCATGGCGTCGTCCATCGCCACGCCTTCCATTGCGACCCAAAGCGGCGCGAAGGCGCCGGTAAAGCCGGTATTCACGAACGCCATCAGCTGGTGCATGCGATCGGCTTGCGGCGACAACGGATCAAAGCTGATGCGCCGTTCGGTATCCCTGGCTTCGAGCCAAGCCGCGATCGCCATGGTTTCCGTCAGCACATCGCCCTGGTCCGTTATAAGTGCAGGCGTCTCGTGTCGCGGATTGATCCTGGCGTATGACGGGCTCAGCATCTCGCCCAGCATGTCGACGCGACACAGGCGATATGGCCTGCCAAACCATTCAAGAGCTGCAACGAGTCCCATGGAGCTTCCCATCGGGAAGCCGTAAAGTAGGATTGGATCCATCGATCTATTCTCCGTGATTTCTGATGATCACGCTGCGCAGCGGTCCCGAACCCTAGTCGCTCGCTCCATCAAGTAAATTGCGAACATTTTTGTAACCTGGAGCCCGCCGATGAAAGATCTCGTTTCGAGATGTCCCATCGAGGAAGTGATGCAGATCCTGAGCGGCCGGTGGCCTACGCTTCTGATCTACTATTTGAAACAGGGCACCAAACGGTTCAGCGACTTGCGTCGGGACAATCCGACCATCTCGCACAGGATGCTCGCCCTCGAGCTTCGCAAGCTGGAGGACGCCGGTATCGTGACTCGCACGGAATTCGACGGATACCCGTTGAGGGTCGAGTACGATCTGACCGCCGCCGGCCACACCTTGGTGCCGTTGATCGATGCGTTGGGCGCCTGGTGGTCGACGGTTGCGACTGACGCGCGCGGAGACGACCGCGAGACCGGGCGCGGCGCTTCGGGAAGCGCATCGCGGGTTTGATCCTGCTCAGGACCGCATAGGCTCAAAGCAATTCCGCCCGCTGACGTCCCCGAACCGGGGCGGTCAGCGTCTCCAAAACAAAAAGCCCGGCCGTAAGACCGGGCTTTGATCTGTTGCGTTCGACGCGCGAGACGCTTACGCGGCCTCGTCGGCGACCGTGGCGCCGCCCTCGGTCTCGTCGCTATCGCCCTCGGCGTCCGCATCGGCCTCGCCTTCGGCGGCTTCGGACTTGGCGCCAGTGCGGCGCGGGCTCTTGGCGAGCTGGGCCTCGATCTCCTTGACCGCTTCGGTCTCGGTCGAGTGCTGCACCACCGCGATCTCGCGGGAGAGACGGTCGAGCGCTGCTTCATAGAGCTGGCGTTCGCTGTAGGACTGCTCGGGCTGCGACTCGGAGCGATAGAGGTCGCGCACGACTTCCGCGATAGCGACGATGTCGCCCGAATTGATCTTCGCTTCGTATTCCTGGGCGCGGCGCGACCACATGGTGCGCTTGACGCGGGCACGGCCCTTGAGGGTCTCGAGCGCACGCTTCACCAGCGCGGGGTCGGAGAGCTTGCGCATGCCGACATTGGCGACCTTGGCGGTCGGCACGCGCAGCGTCATCTTGTCCTTGATGAAGTTGATGACGAACAGCTCGAGCTTCGCGCCGGCGATCTCCTGCTCCTCGATGGCCAGAATCTGGCCGACGCCGTGAGCGGGATAGACGACGAATTCGTTGGCCTTGAAGCCCTGACGCTGGGTCACAACCTTCTTTTCCTCGACCTTCGGCGCAACAGCCGCGGGCTTCACGGCCGGCTTGGCGGCAGCAACAGGGGCCTTGGCAGGAGCAGCAGCAACAGGAGCCTTTGCGGCGGGCTTGGCAGCGGGAGCCTTGGCAACAGCGGGCTTGGCGGCGGGCTTGGCGGCAACAGGCTTGGCAACGGTCGCTTTCGCGGCCGGCTTGGCAGTCTTGTTAGGCATTGCGCTTCTTTTGTTCTTCGAGGACTTTGCAGCCGGCGCCTTCGTCGCGGTCCGACCCTTGGATGCGCTACGGCTGGCCGCGGCGACTTTCTTGGCGTCCTTATGGGAAGCCTTCGCTGAAGTACTCTTTTTACGCGTTTTCTGTGACACAGCCTGCGCGCGGAAACTGCCACGCCCCTGTTCGACATTTGGTTTCACGGGAACCCAACGGGGCCGACGGGGCTAACCAGGGTTCGGCTCAATGTGCCCAATATAGCACATTTCCCGCAAAAATCAATGATTTAGGGGTGTTAAGGCCTAGTTTTCGGCGGTAAGGCCGCTAATAGGGTTAAGTTTGACCCGAATTAGTCGCCGGAGCCGGGGTTCGGCGAGAAATACTTGTCGAACTTGCCCTCCATGCCGTCGAAATCCTTGGCGTCGTCGGGTGATTCTTTCTTCTGGGTGATGTTCGGCCAGCTCTTGGCGTAGTCGGCGTTGACCGTGAGCCACTTTTCCAGGCCCGGTTCCGTGTCCGGCTTGATGGCATCGGCGGGGCATTCCGGCTCGCACACGCCGCAGTCGATGCACTCGTCAGGATGGATGACGAGCATGTTCTCGCCCTCATAGAAACAGTCGACCGGGCAGACCTCGACGCAGTCGGTGTACTTGCACTTGATGCACGCTTCAGTGACGACGTAAGTCATCCAACGCTCCGAAAAGCTCTTTTAAAAGTCGCGGCTTGCGTAGCGCGGATGGCCCGGCGCCGCAAGCTCAGGAACGGCCGATCATGACGGCTTTATGCGCTTGATCGACCAAGAAATGAATTCAAAGCGCAATTAATTGCGCTGAGAACTTGGCGGGCCTTCACCGAGCTCTTCGTAGAGCACACGGGCCGAGGCGGCGTCGCCGCGGCGCTCGTTGAAGGCGATGACTTTCAAGACGCGCACGGTGCGATCGAGCGCGATGGTGAGCACGTCGCCGATCTTGATCGCATGCCCCGGCGATTTCTCGCGTGCACCGTTGACGCGAACATGGCCGGACTCGACAAGCGCGGCCGCGGAGGTGCGCGCCTTCACCACCCGCGCGTGCCACAGCCATTTGTCGATGCGCTGCCGCTCGGTCGTGGGCTCACTCCTTACGCCCGGACAGCTGCTCCTTCAGCGCAGCGAGCTTCGCGAACGGCGAGTTCGGATCGACCGGACGATCGCGCTCGCGCGGGGTGGCGCTCGATGCGTAGGGACGCAGCGACGGTCCGCCCTGGCGGTCGCGGCCCTTGTCGCGGTCGCGGCCACGGTTATCGCGGCCCTTGTCGCGATCGCCGCCGAACTTGCCCTTGTTGCGGTCCTTGTTGTCGCGGTCCTTGTTGCCGCCATTTTTGCCCTCGAAGCGGCGGTTCTTGTCGTCGCGGCCCTCGGGACGCGGCGCAGCTTCGGCGCTACCTTCTCGCGGCTTGCGGAAGTCCCTGCCACCATCTCGACGATGACCGCCGCCATGGCGATGGCGCTCACCGCGCTTCTCGCCGTCGGCGGCAGGCTGGGCTTCGCCTTCGGCAGGCGCAGCGCCGGCTTCAGCGCCCGCCTGTGGACGCGGCTGGTGATGACGCTGGTTGCGATGGCGCTCGTGGCGCGGCTTGCGATCATCGTGACGGCCCGCGGGACGCCAGACCTCGATGAGCTCGGGCTCGGCGGGCGCGGCCGCGGCTTCCACCGGCGCTGCCGCATCGGCCGACGCAGCGGCTTCAGTTGCAGCGGTCTCTGCAGGCGCGGTTTCGGCAGGTGCGGTTTCGACAGCTTCAGCGGGGGCAACAGGCTCTTCCGCAGGTGGCGCGATGCCGGGAGCGTCTTCCGGCGTGACGGAAGCTTCGAGCGCCGGCTCGTCATGCGCGGGCTCGTCGTGCTGCTCCATCCCGGGCGCGTCTTCGACGGTCACAGGCTCGGCAGCGGCTTCGATCGCGGCATCCGCAGGGGTTGCGGCGTCCTCGACCGGCGTTTCGGTTGCGGGCGTCTCTTCGCTGGAGGCTTCAGCAACAGGCGCCTCAGCAATAGGCGTCTCGACAACAGCCGCGGCGGGCTTCGCCGGCAGCGGCGGGCGCTTGTCCATGCGATAGCCGAGCGCACGCAGCACGGAGGCAAAGTCTTCGCCGGCGGAGCCGGTGAGCGAGGTCATCGCCTGCGTCACCACAAAGCTGCGGCCGTCGAATGCCCCGGCGGGCTTTTCGCCAGACGCGTTCTCGCGCCAGGCCAGCGCCGGACGGATCAGATCGGCCAGGCGCTCGAGGATATCGACGCGCACGGCGCGCTCGCCGGCCTGCTTGTAGCCGAGCACGCGATAGGCATCGCGCGGCAGCTGCTTGTCGACCGGGAACGAGGTGCGGCCCGAGCTCGCCAGATGCTGCGCGCCCGACAGCGCGGAGGGATCGACATTGTCCTGCTTCAGCGCCCAGAGCAGCGCGGCCAGCGCACGCCCGGCCGGCTTGAGCAGGCCGGGGAAATAGAGGTGATAGGCGCCGAAGCGGACGCCGTATTTGCGCAAGGTCGCGCGCGAGGGCTGGTCGAGATCCTTCAGCTCGTTGGCGATCTTCGGGCGCTCCAGCACGCCGAGCGCCTCGACGAGCTGATAGGCGATGCCGCGGGCGATGCCGGTGACGTCCTCGGCCTTGCTGAGCTCGAACAGCGGCCCGAGCAGCTTTTCGATATGCGTCTTGAGCCAGAGCTCAAGCCGCGCCTGCACCTTGTCGCGGGGGGCGCCCGTGAGGCGTTCGTCGGAGATGATGCGGATGCGCGGATGCAGCGCTTCCTCTGCGGCAGACAGCCGCGCCACGGCGTCGCCGGTCCAGCGGATGATGCCTTCCGAGGTCAGCACGAACTGCTCGTCCGGTGCGTTGCCCAGTTTTTCGGCGCGCGCGTTGATCTCGCCGGCGAGCACGGCCTGCGCTGCAGCCTGCAACGCTTTCGCATCGGAGCCGGCTTCCGCCGCATCCGGTGCAAAGGTGAAGCCATCGAGGCGGCCGATGACATGGCCTTCGACGATGACTTCGCCGGTCTTGCCGATTTCCGTATTCAAGCTCGTGTTCTCCCGCAGGCGGCGCATCAATACACTGGTCCGGCGATCAACGAAACGCTCAGTCAAGCGTTCATGGAGCGCATCCGATAATTTATTTTCGACCTCGCGGGCGATCCCCTGCCAGCGTTCGGGGTCTTTCAGCCAGTCGGGGCGATTGGCGACGAAGGTCCAGGTGCGAATCTGCGCGATCCGGGCCGACAGCGTGTCGATATCGCCGTCAACGCGGTCGGCCTGGTCGATCTGGGTCCTGAACCAGGCGTCGGGGATGCATCCCTTCCGCATCAGGAAGCCGTACAGCGTCGTCACCAGCTCGGCATGGGCGGCCGGCGACAGCTTTCGATAATCCGGGACCTGGCAGGCCTCCCACAGCCGTTCCACGGCGTCCTTGCCATGCGCGACATCGCGCACCTCGGCGTCGCGGGCGGCGTGGTCGAGCACGCGCATGTCCTCGGCAATCGGCGCGCGCGTCAGCGCCTCGTGGCCGGGGGCCAGGTTCAGCGAGACCTGGAGCGCGCCGAGGGAAGCAAAATCCAGCTTCGAATTGCGCCATTGCAAAACCTTCACGGGATCGAAGGTGTGGTTCTGCAGCGCATTGACGAGCTCGGGCTCGAACGGGCCGCAGCGGCCGGTGGTGCCGAAGGTGCCGTTGCGGGTGGCGCGGCCGGCGCGGCCGGCGATCTGAGCGAATTCGGACGGCGTCAGGCGGCGGAACTGGTAGCCGTCGTACTTGCGGTCGGAGGCAAAGGCGACGTGGTCGACGTCGAGATTGAGGCCCATGCCGACGGCGTCGGTGGCGACGAGGTAATCGACCTCGCCGTTCTGGAACATCGCGACCTGCGCGTTGCGGGTGCGCGGCGACAGCGAACCCAGCACCACGGCGGCGCCGCCATGCTGGCGGCGGATCAGCTCGGCGATGGCGTAGACCTCGTCGGCCGAGAAGGCGACGATGGCGGTGCGGCGCGGCTGCCGCGTGATCTTGCGATCACCCGCGAATTCCAGCTGCGACAGGCGCGGCCGCGTGATCATGGAGACGCCCGGCAGCAGCCGCTCGATGATCGGGCGCATGGTCGCAGCGCCGAGCAGCAGCGTCTCGTCGCGGCCGCGGCGATTGAGGATGCGATCGGTGAAGACGTGGCCGCGTTCCAGATCGGATGCGATCTGCACCTCGTCGACGGCAAGGAACGAGACGTCGAGATCCCGCGGCATCGCCTCGACGGTCGAGACCCAATAGCGCGGCGCTTTCGGCTTGATCTTCTCCTCGCCGGTCACGAGCGCGACGGCGTCGGGGCCGACCCTTGCTGCGATCTTGTTGTAGACCTCGCGCGCGAGCAGGCGCAGCGGCAGCCCGATCATGCCGGAGGGATGCGCGAGCATCCGCTCGATGGCGAGATGGGTCTTGCCGGTGTTGGTGGGACCAAGCACCGCAGTGACGCCGGCGCCGGGAAGCCGCTCGGAAGCGAAGGGGGAGGAGGAAAAAGGCATCTGGGGGATTAGGTAATGGCGATTGGGGCGAATGTCAGTGCTGTTTTGGGGCGGTGGCGCGAAGGGCTCGCCTCACACACTGCTGTCCTCGCCCGGCTCGACCGGGCGATCCAGTATTCCAGAGGCGGCGCAGATCAAACCGAGAGGGCGCGGCGTACTGGATGCCCCGGTCAAGCCGGGGCATGACGGCGGAGAATGCGGCGCCTCTCCCTGAACCCAGCGCAACTGTCTCACTTTGCGACGCTTTTCCCGTTGGCTTTAAGCTTCGGAACGAGTTGAGAACGAATCGCGGCCGAATCGCTGACTCCCCCTTGAGTCCTGTTCCGTTCACGCAAGATGTCGCGGGAGGCTTGTGGGTTCGCACTAGATGGAGTTTTGCTCCGCCGCACAAGCGACGTTTCGATGGCGGATTCGTTAAAGCTGGGGACGGCGCGGAGTCGAATCAGAATCGGGGAGGAGTCAAATGGATTCCCGGTTCTCGACCCCCTCCAAACAAAATGCGCGAAAACAACCCCATGCACAGTAGACATGTTGTTGAAATCATTGATGTTTATTTTCACCAAAAGGGAGGTCCGTAGCCCGCATGGAGCGGAGCGCAATGCGGGGGCCGAAGCAAAGAACCCCGGATTACGCTGCGCTCCATCCGGGCTACGGCAGCGGGGCTACGGCACCCAGCCCTACTGCGTCTTCGCGACCTTGGGCGGCTGGGCGCTGGTGATGAAGCTGGTTGCTTCCAGCATGGCCGGCCCGAGCGGGGTCGGCACTTTCAGCCAGAACGGGACCAGGATGCGCGTGCCGGCGATCGGTGCGAACGCGACCTCGATGTTGCGCTGGGCGGCGAGATATTTGATCACCGGACGGTCGGGGATGTAGCCGGCGATGGGCACGAAATAGAGCGAGCAGACCACGACCTGGCCGTGATAGCCCTTCTCCGCCTTCACGTTCTCCATGCGCTTGAAATCGAGCTTGAGCTCGTAGCGCATGCGGCCGTCGAACACGGCGGCGCTGCCGTGGCAGGCGTCCGCCGACAGCACGTCGCCGGTGCCGGATACGCGCACCAGCGAGGCCGTCATCGGGTCCCAGACGCCGCGGCGATGCGCGTCGGTGACGACGATGCGGTCGGGATCGACCGGCGGCTCCGGCAGGATGGCAAAATCCTTCACATTGCCCTTGTCGAGCGTGATGCGGATCTCTTCGGTCTTCTTCGAGGTGGTGGTGGAGGCCTGATAGCCGGTCGCGACCAGCGCGCCGTTGACCACGCGGCCCTGCGAGGCGCCGGTGCCGGACCCGCCCGCGAAGGATTTCAGCAGCCCCGAGGTGCCGCCGGAGGCCGCGGCCGCGAACACATCGTCCTGGATGTCGATGTTCCAGGCGCCCTTGCCGACGGGAATGCCCGCCAGCGTCGCCTCATATTGCGCCTCGAGCTTGCCCTGCGCCGCCGCGGGCTCCGCCGCCCACGCCAACACCAGCCCGCCAAGGGCCGCCATGACCCAGCGGCCGGCAGAGCGAGGATGGCTTACGCGCGGATTCCTCGCGCGCCGCTCCGCTGAGCGCAGCTCTTTTGGGCGCAGGCTCGGCGCAAGATGAGGCGTTGTGAGCACGAAACAATCCAATCGGGGCGCGAACGGTTGTTACTTAAGCCAAATACCGCGCCAAGCAATGCGTCCGGGCCTGTCGGCGTCCGGAACTCCACCGGACTTTTCGGGCGCGAATACGCCCTTTATGTGATGGTAAGGCGCGATAATCATTGCCGTTTTGGTGATCGGGGGTGGGACTGAAAGCGCACCTCACCCCGCCACCTCCACCGCCGTCATGCCCCGGCTTGACCGGGGCATCCAGTACGCCGCGGCCCCTCTGGTCAGCCGCACCGGCGCGGAGTACTGGATCGCCCGGTCCCGGCTCCGCCAAGGCTACGCCGAGGCCCACACGGGTGCTCGGCCCGCCGAAGCTTCAGCGAAGGCGGCGAGCCGGGCGATGACAGCTACCTTGGAGCACGAAACCCGCCCCAAAACCTTGACGTCCCGCCGCTTCCCCCCTATACGTCCGCCCGCTCCCTGCAAGGACAGAGAATTTGCCCGTGGCGCCCCGAATGGCGGCCGCACATCGTTGGGAAAGATTGAGGATTTTGCCATGTCTCGCCGCTGCGAATTGACGGCCAAGGGCCCCCAGGTCGGCCACACGGTCAGCCACTCCAACATCAAGACCAAGCGCCGCTTCCTGCCGAACCTGGTCAACGTGACCTTCATCAGCGAAGCGCTGGGCCGCAACGTGCGCCTGCGCGTCTCCACCAACGCGATCAAGAGCGTCGACCACAATGGCGGCCTCGATCCCTTCCTGCTCAAGGCCAAGGCCGCCGTGCTGTCGCCCCGCGCCCTCGAGCTGAAGCGCGCCATCCAGAAGAAGGTCGGCCCGACCCCGGCGCCGGAGAAGAAGGCGAGCTAAGAATTTTCGAATCGGGCGAGGGCTTGCGTCGCGAGGCGTAGGCTTAGCTGGAAGAGTTTTGCGTGACGGCCGGATCGGAAGATCCGGCCGTTTTTGTTGATAACACCGCGCTTCCTCCTACAATCAAACGGTGCATCCCGTTTGGAAGGCATCGAGGCAACGCCATGACGGCATGGGAGCGGGAAAATGAACCAAAAGAAACTTTTTCTTGTCGACGGAGCTTCGGACAATCTCCTGTCGAACCTCGACAGCCGCGACATTGCACTTTGGCTGATCGACCTGCCGAAGGAATGCCCCCAACTCGAAACTTTGATATCATTCCTAGGCTTGCCTTGGCGGCTAGTCTTATCCGAGGTTTCTGACAAGCGGTTGATCTCAGCGCTCGATCAAGGATCGCGCTCCGGCGACGATATGGCTAGACGAAGGGGCTTCGTGCAGATCGTCGATAGCGATCCGTCGCGCATCACTTTTCCCCAGCGCTGTTTGCCCATCTACTTGCTCAATGGACGTGAGGGAAGCTCCACCTCGGAATTTGAAAATAGGCTGAGAAGAATGACGATGGTGGAGGACCTCCGCCGCTCGGGAGTTCGCCAAGTTCTTGTAGTTGCAGGCAACGACTATCCGATACCTCAAGAACTGAGCGATTTGTGGGAGTCCGGTTTTCGCACACAATTAACGATCACTTCTGAGTTGGAAAATGCAGAGACTGTGCTGAACCAATGGCTGGAACGGTCAAGCGTTGGGATGGACGCTTCGGCCTAAAACACTTCTTGTGGAGGGGACTAGTGATGTGGAGATATTTGAGCTTGCTGCTCGCCTTGAACGGGAGGCTACCGGTCAAGACTTGATTGGAACGGATCTAGCAATCATTGCCGCCGGCGAACGAGACCGAGGAGGTACACAGGGCGTCATTCGCGAATTGGTCA
Source organism: Bradyrhizobium sp. 87 (assembly GCF_023073015.1). NCBI lineage: Bacteria > Pseudomonadati > Pseudomonadota > Alphaproteobacteria > Hyphomicrobiales > Nitrobacteraceae > Bradyrhizobium > Bradyrhizobium sp. 87. The sequence continues at coordinate 93,813 of NZ_JADPIQ010000128.1, read as the reverse complement.
GCTTGCGAAGTTATTCGCGCACCTGCCTAACCAGAAGCGGTCGACCTGCCTATCGGTTTCTTGCACTATTCGACAATGACAAGGCAGGCCAACAGGCAGTAAGAGCTGCGACTGCTTTGGACACAAGTATTGTGGAGTTTCGTGACGTCTTCCGGCTTCATCCACACATGCCAACGAGCGGCAATCTCGATCCCAAGACTCTCCAAAAGGCCTTTGAACGGGAAAACCTGGCCTACAAAGGGTTGAATTGGGAACTAGAGGATCTACTGCCAAACCACTTTTTTGATCTCTTAGTTCAGGACCATCCGAGCGCAGTGATCCGAGCAGACAAAGTGGCCGACAAGGTTCATTGGGAGCTCACGCGAGATGGAAAAGCCCTACTCCGAAAAATGATACGGCAGTTTGGAACACACGCTGACCTCAGCGCGACAATTGCAGTCTTGAAGGCTTTCCATTTCTACTGCTCTATCGCTAAGCGGCAGTAGGCCCGAACAAACTATATTGTGTTTAGACCAATCCAACTCACCGATCTCATTTCTCCAAAATGAAGTTCCTTCATATTCGTCCAGACAGCCACGCGACGGAACCGACGGCCCGGCTCCGCCATACTTCTAGCCCACGCCGTTCCCCTACCCCCGAAAATCAATGCTCCGCAGCACGATCCCCGGCGGCGTGCCTTCGAACTCCGTCGCCTGATATTTGCGTCCGGTGCAGGCTTCGATGCGTTCGCGCAGGCGCGTGAACTGCTCTTCGCGCTCGCTGGGCCGGGCGCGCGGGCCGCGCTCGAGGTCGTCCATGGCGGAGGTCGAGATCGCGCAGGCGATCTCCTTCGCGCCGTCCTGCATCGAGAACTGGACGATGCCGCGGTCCTGGTCGTGGGCGATGAAGCGGCTGCTGGTGAGCGTCATGGGGTACTCCTTTTGCGTCCGCGTCGTGCCGGACTTGCGCAATTGCGCACTGGGGGCGGCGCCGGTCAGCGTTATCGAAGCAGGCTGTGGCACGAGGGTGCACAAAAACTGACTTCGGTGGTTATGGGTCCCGGCTCCGTGCGCAATTGCGCACTCGGCCAGGACGACGCCGGTGTTTGCGCGCGTTGCCTCGCCTTCAGCCGTCGCCGTTGAGCCTTGCGAAATCGTCGAACAGGGCGGCCACCAGCGCGCGGTGGCGGGTGTCCTCGGTGGGCAGGCTCGCGGCATAGAGGTTGAGCAGATGGCGGGCCTTCACGGCGGCCTCCGGCCAGGACGTGGCAGGCACCGACATCATGCGGTTTTCAAGCTCGGCCTCGCGCTCGCGCAGCTCCCTGACCTGGGCCTCGACATCGGCCAGCGCGCGGCGCAGATCGGTTGCCTTCTGGGCGGCCATGCCGCGGTGGCTGTCGAGATCGACCGGGATGTCAGTCATGTCAGGCACTCGCGTCGATACGTTGGGCATCCGCCAGGTCGACCGAGCCGATCGACAGCATCTCCGTCGCACCGCGCACGCCTTCGGAGGGCACCGTGATCATGGTGGCGACGCGGCGATAGGATGCGAAGGACAGGCCCTCGATCATCTCCTCGTCGGTGACGACCTCATAGGCGCCGGCCGGCAACTGGCGCTCGAGGCCGCGGATGTGGAATGGATGCTTGAAGGTGATGGTTTCTCGCCGCGAGCGGATGGTCATGCGCGCCTGCCTTTCGCAAAGAAGGGGCCCCAACCGACACCAGCTGGTCACGACCATGCGCTTGTTACCCGGCAATAGCCAGCATTATGTCAGCGTGGGCCGGGACTTACGGCGCAAGCGCGGTGCTCGTGCGCGGCGTTTTAGTCCTCGCAATCGGCAGGACGCGGGCGTACGCTCGACCACGTCAGCGCAGCTCACGCAATTGCCGCGCGTCGATGTTGCGCTGCATCTTTCGCGCCTCGTGTGCGCAGCGGCGATCTTCATTGGTTCGGGCGGGTGCATCTCACAGCCCCGCCCAGCGACCATTGCAGCGCCGATCTCGCACGCGGACGAACTCGAAACCCAGGAGGAGACGACGTCATGGCCAAGGGACAGCAACGCAGCAACCGCGAGACCAAGAAGCCGAAAAAGGACAAGATCAAGACCAGCGCCGCAGCGCCAAGCCGCAAGGACGCGGCCTGGCAGCCGGAGATCGGCCAGAAGAAGAAGTAGCCGGCGGGCGCCTTCCCTTCTCCCCTTGCGGGAGAAGGTGGCATAGGCGGCCTTCGGCCGCCGTTCTTGAAAACGCCGATGCTTCGCATCGGCTATGGCGCCGGATGAGGGGTCTGTCTCCGGGAGTTCTGACGCGAGAGATTCGCACGCGGAGAGAGACCCCTCACCCGTCTCGCCGCTTCGCGGCGATCCACCCTCTCCCGCAAGGGGAGAGGAGAAGAAGCGTCATCTCCCTCTCCCCGCCCTTTTCCGCTATACTCGCCCGGGTAGCATCAGCGGGAGGGGCATCCTGTGGATCACGAGCGCAACGCCGAGCACACATCCGAGCCGAAGAACCTTGTCATCTGCTGTGACGGCACCGGCAACGAGATTTCCGAAAACATCTCCAACGTCCTGAAGCTCTATCGCTGCCTGCGCAAGACCGACAAGACGCGGCCGCGGCAGATGGTGTTCTACGATCCCGGGGTCGGCACGGTGACGGAGCCGTCGACGTGGCACCGCTGGAAAGCCAACGTCAATCTGGTGCTGGGGCTCGCCACTGGCTACGGGCTCGATGACAACACGCTGTCGGCCTATTGCTTCCTGGTCGAGCATTACGCGCCGGGCGACAGGATCTACCTGTTCGGTTTTTCGCGCGGTGCCTACACGGTTCGCGTGCTGGCGGGGCTGATCCACAAGATCGGCCTGATCTCGCCGGAGCAGGCCAACCTCGCAGGCAGTGGCCTCGTCGCCTACAAGCAATATTCCGGCACCGGGCGCGGCAACGATGTCAGCGACCTCATCGATGAGGGTTTTGACGACAGCGGGCCGCTGCCGAAAAACAAGTTCGATCTCGCCGCGCAGTTCGCACGCATCACCTCGTCGCGCTGGCCGACCATCCACTTCATCGGCGTCTGGGACACGGTGGCGAGCGTGATCGTGCCGCGCGCCGACCGGGGCTATTTGCCGAGCTTCGAGGAGCTCGCCTTCACGCTGCGCAATCCCAGCGTCAACATCTTCCGCCAGGCGATCGCCATCGACGAGCGGCGCTGCATGTTCCGCCTCAAGCAGTATGAGGAGCCGCAGGAGTACTGGCGCAACCGCTTCGTGCCCGACGACAAGAAGGAGCCGCAGGACATTTTGCAGGTGTGGTTCGCCGGCGTGCATTGCGACGTCGGTGGCGGCTATCCGGAAGTCGAGAGCGGCGAGTCCAAATATCCGCTGCTCTGGATGATCGAGGAGGCGACCAAGGCGGGGCTGAACTTCAACCCGCGCACGGTGAACCAGCTCGCCTGGGGCATCCAGCGCAAGAACTCGCCGTTCCAATACGTGCCGCCGGCTTACACCGGCAAGACCGGCGAGCTGCATGATTCGATGACGGCGCCCTGGCGCGTGCTGGAATATCTGCCGAAGAGCGCCAAGTACCGGGAATGGCCGGCGCGGAAGGTGTTTCTCGGGTTCTACATCCCCGATTGCGAACCGCGCCTGATCCCCGAAGGCGCGCATGTGCATGAGAGCGTGTTGAAGCGGATGGCGGTGGAGCCGGACTATCGGCCGGTGAATTTGCCGAAGGAGTATGTGACGGTGCCGATGCCGCTGCCGCCGGGTGTGGGCATGGTGGCGGAGTCGGGGGAGATCGTGGTGGGGTGAGGGCCTTCCCTTCTCCCCCTGTGGGAGAAGGTGGCATAGGCGGTCTTCGGCCGCCGTTCTTGAAAACGCCGATGCTTCGCATCGGCTATGGCGCCGGATGAGGGGTTGTCGCCGCGAACGCGAAAGCTTCGTATGCCGTGCGAGACCCCTCACCCGTCTCGCCACTTCGTGGCGATCCACCCTCTCCCACAAGGGGAGAGGGGGAAGCCTTCCCACCCCGCTACCGCCGCTTTCTCCATTCGCCGATACTTTTCATTAAAATTCTCCGCCCCGCCTTAGCCGGATCGAATCAACTCCTGGGCATCATCTCCTGACCACCCGCGCCATCCGCGGAAATTGGAGGAGAGTGCCAATGCATCCGCGACGACATGCCCGCGTCAAACCCGCGGGCCTGGTGTCCCGCCAGGCCAAGATCATCACCGACCCGCGCGCGCCGGTGATCCCCTGCACGCTGATCGACTATTCGCCCGGAGGTGCCTGCGTCGATCTCGGCGGCCAGGTGAAGATTCCCGATCGCTTCGAGCTGCTGCATGTGAACACGAAAAAACGCTGCCGCGTGGCGTGGAAGCGCGGCACGAAGGTGGGAGTGGTGTTTTGACTCCTTCCAGCTGCTGAACAAGGCCGCGCTCCACACTCCGCTCGGCTCCCTCCCCCCTTGTGGGGGAGGGTTGGGGAGAGGGGTGGCCCAGCAAAAGGTGTTAGTTACGTGCGAAGCGATGGCAACAGAGTGTCGCTTCATTCGACAGAGCACGCCGTGTGGCTACCCCTCTCCCTAGCCCTCCCCCACAAGGGGGAGGGAACGCAGTGTACTTGCGGCGCGATCTCTCCCAACACAACAAATTCACGGTTTCCGCATCCGCGCCTTTGCGCCCGCGACGATCTGCATCGCGACGCCGGCGATCCAGCCGAACAAGGCGAACCAGCTCCAGGCGATGTGCGGATCGAGGCGGAGCACGATGATGGCGACGGAGGCGAGCGCGGTGAGCGTGGCGCAGAGCGTGCCGGCGGCGCTCAACAGTTCCGCGGCGTCGATGTCGCCGTGGGCCTCGTCGAACGGCAATTGCGGCGTGTCGATGCCGAGATAGAAGCCGACGAAGCCCAGCACCATCATCAGCAGCAGGAACCCCTCGGTGGTGAGCGCGGGGATCGCCGATCCCACATAAGCGCCGACAAACAGCCCGCACGCCGCGCCCGCCATCGCAAGGCCCACGCGCTCGATGACGTGGGCAGCTTTTCGAACACGAAATCGCATGGCGGGCCTCCGCGAGGCGTTGGACGCACGCGAGGTTAGGCCAGATTTGGGTGGGGTGGAAGCTGAGAGGGTTTACGGATGCGTGAGGCGGAACGGCACGGGACCAAAAGGTACGCGGAGCAACGACCTTGGCGTGTGTCGCATGGCTGCCTCCCCATCCTCATGGCGAGCGCAGCGAAGCAATCCAGGATCTTTCCGCGGACACAGCCTGGATTGCTTCGTCGCAAGGGCTCCTCGCAATGACGAGTTTGCGGCGCGGTCCTCGCGCCAGACTCGCCTCTCTCACCGCGCCCCGAACGTGGTCTTGCCGAACAGCGCCTTCTGGGTCGAGGGCTGCGAGCGCCAGTATTGCGGCGGGGCTTCGACCTCGCCGCCGAGTTCGGCTGCGGCGTGCCAGGCCCAGCGCGGGTCGTAGAGCAAGCCGCGGGCGAGCGCGACCATGTCGGCCTTGCCGGATGCGACGATCTCTTCGGCCTGCTTCGGCTCGGTGATCAGGCCGACGGCGATGGTGGGCAAACCGGTCTCGCGCTTGATGGCCTCTGCAAACTGCACCTGATAGCCGGGGCCGAGTGCGATCTTCTGCAGCGGCGAGACGCCGCCGGAGGAGGCATCGATCCAGTCGACGCCGCGCGCCTTCAGCGCGTTTGCGAATGCGATGGTCTGCGCCAGGTCCCAGCCGCCCTCGACCCAGTCGGTCGACGACACCCGCATGCCGACCGGCTTGTCGTGCGGGAATACGGCGCGGACCGCGTCGTAGACCTCCAGCGGGAAGCGCATGCGGTTCTCGAGCGAGCCGCCATATTCGTCGGTGCGCCTGTTCGAGATCGGCGACAGGAATTGATGCAGGAGATAGCCGTGCGCGCCGTGCAGCTCGACCGCGTCAATGCCGATGCGATCGGCGCGCTTGGCGGCATCGACGAAGGCCTCGCGGATGCGCTTGAGGCCGGCGGCATCGAGCGCCAGCGGCGCGGCCTCGCCCTCCTTGTGCGGCAGCGCCGACGGCGCCACGGTCTGCCAGCCGCCCGCGTCCTGCGGAATCAGCTGGCCGCCGTCCCAGGGCCGCGCGCTGCTGGCTTTGCGGCCGGCATGCGCGAGCTGCATTGCGACGGCGGTCGAGGAATGTTTCCGCACCGAGGTGAGGATCTGCTTCAGCGCGGCCTCGGCGGCATCGCTGTAGAGCCCGAGGCAGCCCGGCGTGATGCGGCCGATCGCCTCGACATGGGTCGCCTCGATGCAGAACATCGCGGCGCCGGACAGGCTGAGATTGTTGATGTGGGTGAAGTGCCAGTCGGTGGGGACGCCGTCCTCGGCCGAATATTGGCACATCGGCGACACCACGATGCGGTTCTTCAAAGTCAGGCCGCGCAGCTTGATCGGGGAAAACAGGGCGCTCATGCGGGGGAGTTCCGGGATGGGGGGCAGGGAGATGGAGAGAGTGTAGTGGGCGATGCGCCGATTGCCAGCCGCGCGGGGGGCATGGCGGCTCGCGGGGGATGCATTGCGGCCGCGCCGCCCTACTCCACCAGCGCGAACTGCAGCAGCAGGGTGCGCTGGAGCATCGAGAAATTGTCGTCCGACACCAATGTCAGCACGGTCTCGCCGTCAGCCGTGACGTGGGCGTCGATGCCTTCCATGTTGTCGATCTCGTGGCCGAGATCGGCCTTGAACAGCACGGGGCCGTCGACCAATGCGCCCGGCGCGATCGATTTCAGGGGGATCGCGCGGATGCGGATATCGACGCCGGTGAACCAGGAGAATTTGCGTTCGAGGATCAGGAGATCGCCCGAGGGCAGCAGCACCGCGTCGCTGATGAGCTGCTGGTCGGTGCGGCGAATGCTGAACTGGCCGGGTGTGGGGCCGCCGAGCAAAAATCCGATCAGATTGCCGTCGGCATCGAAGCCGCCCTCCGACAGCGCGATCAAGGTGCCCGCGAGCGGCTGCCCCTTTGGAACGAACACCAGCGCCTCGAGCCCCTTGTTGTAGGGCAGTTTGCGCACCGCCGGCGGGGTCGGCAGCACCTCGCCGCGCGCGCGTGTGCCGCCCTTCGCAAAATCGAACCGCATGATCTGGTTGACGCGCTCGAGCCCGACATAGACGAGGTCGCCGTCACGCGCGAGCGACTCGGTGTCGTACCACAGCCGCTTGTCCGTGATCGGCCGCCCCTCCGCATTGAGCACCGGCGCGGCCTCGACGTCGCCGAGGCCGGTCATGATCCGCCCGGAATAACGGATGCGACCGGTGAACCAGGTGCCCTGGTCGGAGATCGCGAGGAAGCGCTCGCCTTTGCTGTCGAGAAAGCGGAAGCCGGACAGGCCGCCGAAGCCGCGATGCGGCGAGGTCAGCACCAGGCCGCCGCGATAGTCCAGCGAACCGAACCGCGTGCGCGCGCGGTCGCGCGGCTCGAAATTCGGGATCGGCCGCGCGTTGACCTCGATGCCAACGGGCGCGGCGACGGCGTGCTCGATCAGCGCCGGCTTCGGCGCCGGCTGTGCCTGCGCCAGGCGAGACAGTGCGAGAGTGGAAAATCCCGCCGCCGCGTGGCCGATAAAGCTGCGGCGGGACCGATGGTTGCTCACGAATGCAGTTTGCGTCGCGGGCGGTTGGCCGGCTGCGTGGGCGCGGTGTTGGTCTCGCTGAACAGTTCGGCGAGTTTTTCGGTGATGGCGCCGCCGAGCTCTTCGGCGTCCACGATCGTCACCGCGCGGCGATAATAGCGCGTCACGTCATGGCCGATGCCGATCGCGATCAGCTCGACCGGCGAGCGGGTCTCGATCTCCTCGATGATGTGGCGCAGGTGCCGCTCGAGATAGTTGCCGGGATTGACCGACAGCGTGGAATCGTCGACCGGCGCGCCGTCCGAGATCATCATCAGGATCTTGCGCTGTTCGGGCCGGCCGAGCAGGCGCTTGTGCGCCCAGTCGAGCGCCTCGCCGTCGATGTTCTCCTTCAACAGCCCTTCGCGCATCATCAGGCCGAGGTTTTTCCGCGCACGACGCCAGGGGGCGTCCGCCGACTTGTAGATGATGTGGCGGAGATCGTTGAGGCGGCCGGGGCTGGCCGGCTTGCCGGCGGCAAGCCACGCCTCGCGCGATTGCCCGCCCTTCCAGGCGCGCGTGGTGAAGCCGAGAATCTCGACCTTGACGCCGCAACGCTCCAGCGTGCGGGCGAGGATGTCGGCGCAAGTCGCCGCGACCGTGATCGGCCGCCCGCGCATCGAGCCGGAATTGTCGAGCAGCAGCGTCACCACGGTATCGCGGAACGTCGCCTCCTTCTCGTGCATGAAGGACAGCGGGTGATAGGGATCGGTCACCACGCGCGACAGCCGCGCGGGGTCGAGAATGCCCTCTTCGAGATCGAATTCCCAGGCGCGGTTCTGCTGCGCCATCAAGCGCCTCTGCAGCCGGTTGGCGAGACGGGCGACGATGCCCTGCAGATGCGCGAGCTGCTTGTCGAGATAGGCGCGCAGCCGCTCCAGCTCGTCATGGTCGCAGAGGTCTTCGGCGGCGATGACCTCGTCGAACTTCGGCGCGAAGGCGTGATATTCCGGCCCGCGCGGCTCGTTCTTGCCGTGCGAATTCGGCCGCGTCGCCTCGCCCGGCGTCTCGTCGTCGCCGAGCTCGCCGTCGTCGAAGGTGTCGGAGGTCGAGGCCTGCGCGCTTTCCATCGCGCTCTCGCTCATCTCCTCGCTCGACGCCTGGGCCTGATCGGCGCTCATCTCCTGCGCGGCGTCGGAATCGGGCGAGCCCTCGGCGCCGGACTGATCGTTGTCGCCGTCCTGGTTCTCGTCGTTCTCGTCATTGTCTTCGCTGTCGGCGCTGCGCTCGTCGCCGATCTCGAGCGCCGTCAGCAGATCATGCACGGCATCGCCGAACCTGGTCTGGTCCTCGACCACGGTATCGAGCCGGTCGAGCCGCCTGCCGATCTTGTCTTCGAGAATAGGGCGCCAGAGATCGACCATCTTCTTGGCGGCCGTCGGCGGCGCCATGCCGGTCAGGCGCTCGCGCACCAGCATTGCCAGCGCGTCGGCGAGCGGCGCGTCGGCGCGATCGGTGATCTCGTCGAACTTGCCGCGATGGAAATGGTCGTCGAGCATCGCGGTGAGGTTTTTCGCAACGCCCGCCATGCGCCGCGCGCCGATCGCCTCGACACGGGCCTGCTCCACCGCCTCGAACACGCCGCGCGCCTGCGGATTGCCCGGCATCAGCTTGCGATGCACCTTCGGATCGTGACAGGCGAGCTTGAGCGCGATGGAATCGGCGTGGCCGCGCACGATGGCGGCATCACGCCTGGTCATCTTTCGCGCGGGCTCGGGCAGCCGCGCCTTGCCCGGCGCGAGCCCGGGACGCTCGGCGGCGAAGCTGACGTCGAGCTCGGGCGCCTTGGCGATCGCCTTCAGGCAGGAGGCCACCGAGCGCTTGAACGGCTCGGTCGGGGCTTCCTTGGTGTTGCGGAATTTGGAGTTGGAGGTGGTGCTCATCTCGCCCTTACCCGTCGTCCCCGCGAAGGCCGGGACCCATAACCGCCGGCAATCATTGCGTCAGGAGAAATTAGCAGCGTCGCTTCACAGAGAGACCTCGCGGTATGGGTCCCGGCCCCCGTGCGCAATTGCGCACTCGGCCGGGACGACACACCGAGAGCGATCAGCTGAGCGCCACGTTCACCGACGATTCCGGCAGCTCCGCGTTGAAGCAGCGCTGGTAGAACTCGGCGACGAGGGGACGTTCGAGCTCGTCGCATTTGTTGAGGAAGGTGACCCGGAACGCAAAGCCGATGTCGCTGAAGATGTCGGCGTTCTCCGCCCAGGTGATCACCGTGCGCGGGCTCATCACCGTCGACAGATCGCCATTGGCGAAGGCGTTGCGGGTGAGGTCGGCGAGGCGAACCATCTTGTTGACGATGTCGCGGCCCTCCGTGGTGCGATAGTGCTTGGCCTTGGCCAGCACGATCTCCACTTCCTCGTCATGGCTGAGATAGTTCAACGTGGTGACGATCGACCAGCGGTCCATCTGACCCTGGTTGATCTGCTGGGTGCCGTGATAGAGGCCCGAGGTGTCGCCGAGGCCGACGGTGTTGGCGGTCGAGAACATGCGGAATGCCGGATGCGGCTTGATCACCTTGTTCTGGTCGAGCAGCGTCAGCCGGCCGGAGACTTCCAGCACGCGCTGGATCACGAACATCACGTCCGGGCGGCCGGCGTCGTATTCGTCGAACACCAGCGCGACGTTATGCTGGAGCGCCCAGGGCAGGATGCCGTCGCGGAATTCGGTGACCTGCTTGCCGTCGCGGACCACGATCGAGTCCTTGCCGACGAGGTCGATACGGCTGATGTGGCTGTCGAGGTTGACGCGCACGCAGGGCCAGTTCAGTCGCGCAGCGACCTGCTCGATATGGGTGGATTTGCCGGTGCCGTGATAGCCCGTGACCATGACGCGGCGGTTGTGGGCGAAGCCGGCGAGAATGGCGAGCGTGGTGGCGCGGTCGAAGCGGTAATCGGAATCGACTTCGGGGACGTGAGGATCGACTTCGGAATAGGCGGGGACTTCGAGATCGCTGTCGATCCCGAACACCTGGCGCACCGACACCTTCATGTCGGGCAAACCGGAAACTTCCTCAACTTTGGACATCGCGGCGGTCGTCATCAATCCTCCGAGGTCCCGGGCGATCCCGAGACCAGTTATTGCACGTTGGCTGCGGCTGGGTGCTGTTGCGAACCTATCAGAGACAACGGGCGGGCAGAAGCCCGCCCCCCGATCAAAGTTCCGTTGTCTTTTCATTTAGATAGGCAAGGAACGCGATTTTTGGAAGGCTGCCCTGCGAATCACGCCTGAATTTCGTGCCGAAGGCACCGTCCTGCCGACGCGGGTGGCACTTTTACCGCCGCTCATTACTTATGTAGGGTCTGAATATAGGGTCCGAACCCCAAGGCCCAATCCCACCGCAGAGACGATGTGACGTCCTTTCTCGATCCCCTCATTTCATTCGTCTCGGCCCATGCGTGGCTGGCCTATCTGACCCTGTTTCTGGCGGCCCTGCTCGAGGCGGTTCCGGTGGTGGGGTCGGTCATCCCCGGCTCGACGATCATCCTGGCGCTGAGCGCCCTGGTCCCGGGCGGCGAGCTCAAGCTGCAATGGGTGTTGCTGGCGGCGGCGCTCGGCGCAGTGCTCGGCGATGGTTCGGCCTACTGGATCGGACACCGGCAACAACGGGAGATCCTCAACACCTGGCCGCTGACCAATTATCCGCGTGTGGTCGAACAGAGCGAGAATTTCTTCCACCGCTTCGGCACCTGGGCGGTGTTCTTCGCCCGCTTCGTGCCGCCGATCCGTGCCTTCGTCCCGGTCACGGCGGGCGCGCTCGGCATGCCCCCGGCCCGCTTCTACGCCATCAACATCCCGGCGATCCTGGTCTGGGCGCCGGCGCATGTGCTGCCGGGCGTTTTGGCGGTGTCGGCCCTGCACGAATATGCCGGGCTGCCGCACCATGGGCATCCGTATAAGCATATGTGGATTTTGACCGTGGTCGGCGTGGCAATCGTCGTAGGCCTGGCGGTTTGGATCTATCGCCGCCGGAACGGCGGCGGCGTGGCGGTGGCGAAGCCGCGAGGGTGATAGCGTCGAGCGGCGCACTGCGGTTTGGGGACTTCGCAACGTGGCGGCCCTTGCCTCCAAGCCGTAACGCGTTACATTGTAACGCGTTACATGGGATCGTTTCCAATGACTGCACCCGCTGAAAGAATGAAAATGATGCGCCAGCGGAGGCGGCTGCGGGGCTTGCGCGAACTGCGCCTCGTCGTAGCTGATGCTCGCTCGCGGTCAGTTCGACGACGGGTGGCGAAGCAAGTTGCCAGCCTCGACCCCGATCGCGAGCGCAACGCGCTGCAGTGGATCGAGTCGGTCTCCGAGTTTGATGCAGATGCAACGCGGTGACGTCGTGACCGTCGCTGCAACGGGCGACTATGGCAAACCCCGCCCGGCGGTCATCGTGCAGAGCGACGCTTTCCCTGAAACTCATGCCTCCGTCGTGATCTGCCAGTTGACTTCCGAACTGGCGCACGCCCCGGATTTTCGGGTGACTATCGAGCCAACCCGCGAAAATGGATTACGACTGAGATCGCAGGCGATGGCCGACAAGCCGATCACCGTGAGACGCGAACGGATCGGACAGAAGATCGGGCGCCTCGGCAGCCAGGATATGGCGCGGATTGGGATTGCTTTGGCGTTCGTGTTAGGGCTTGCGGATTGATCAGGTACCCGAGCACGGGCTTCCGCCAGGACGACCGCAGCAGCGATCCTAGCTAGCAGCGCCTCCCCTCCGCCCCGGTGCCGGCCCGACATACCTCGCCCGGGGCCTGATCAGCTTGCCGAACTGCAACTGCTCGCTCGCATGTGCGATCCAGCCGACGCTGCGGGCCATCGCGAACAGGGCGAGCTCGCTGCCGCCAGGCAGGCGCAGCGCGTGCACGAGCACCGCGAGCGCGTAGTCGATATTGACGAGTTCGCCGGTCGCCTCCGCGATCCGCTCGGGCACCTCCTTGGTGAATTTGCGCGGTGCGCCTGCGCGAGAGAGCGCGTTGAGCAGCGATTGCGCGCGCCGATCGCCCCGCTTGTAGACGCCGTGACCGAAGCCGGCAAAGCGTTCGCCGAGCGCGACACGCTCCCGGACCATTGGCTCGACGTCACGATCGACCAGTGCCTTGACGAGCTGCGAGGCGAGCACGCCGGCACCGCCGTGCTTCGGTCCCTTCAGCGCGGCGAGGCCGGCGATGACGGAATCATAAAGATTAAGACCGGTCGAGGCTGCGCAACGCGCGGTGAAGGTGGACGCGTTCAACTCATGCTCGGCGAGCAGAACCAGCGCGCGGCGTATGAGATCGGCCGCGTGCTTGTTGTCGGGAGCCCAGGCACTGGCGATCTGCTGGTGCAGCGGCTCGGCGGACGGCTCCGTATTGAGCATGGTCGCGACCAGGAGCCGGACGATGCGCGCACCGACCATCGCACGTCCATCATGCGCGCGGGTGAAGGCGCGGGGATCGGCGCTCGATGCGAGCGCCAGCACGGCAATGGCGCGATCGATCGGCGCGGCGCGCCGCGCGGCCTGCGCGATCAGGCGCATCTCATCGGACACCGCGGGAAAATTGTCCGGCGCAAAGGGATCGACGCCGGAGACGTCCCACAGAAGCGTCGCCGTGTGCTCCAGCGTGTCGTTCTCCGCGAGATCGACGCAATTGACGCCGCGATAGATCGCGCCCTCCTCGGTGATGGTGGAGATCTCCGTGTCCATGACCGGCAGATCGGCATCGAAGCTGCGCAGGCCGCGCGGCTCCGGCGACGGCACCCGACGCTCCTTCAGCGCCCGGACGTCCTCGGCGCGATAGCGGTTCTTGCGCGAGTCGGGCGTCGGCTCGGAGCGGACCAGGCCGCGGCTGACATAGGCGTAGAGCGTGGCCGGCGAGATCGCGAGCTCGGCGGCGGCTTCCCGGGCGGAGAGGTAGAGACCTTCCGAATTTTTCATATTGATTAATGTAATCAAGATTGATCAATCTGTCGAGAGGCCTGATCTTTGGCTGGTGCAAAGGAGATTTGGGCCATGAACATCCACCTCACCAAGAGCCAGATCGGGCTGGACGGCGTTCCCGCGGCCGAAACCGTGCTGAGCCATGTCGACGGCGAGCGCGGCGAGTTGATCATCGCCGGCGAGCATGTTGGCCGACTGGCGAGCCAGTCGAGCTTTGAGGGCGTCACCGCCCGGCTCTGGAACGGCGCCAGCACGACCACGCTGAGCGAAGCCGATGTGCGCGCGAGCCTGGGCGCCGCACGCGAGCGCGCCTTCGCGCGGCTGGATGAGCTGCTGCCGGCAACGCGCGGCATGGGCATCATCGACGGATTTCGCGCGGCGGTCGCGGGAGTTCGCGCCGAGCACGGGCTCGCCCATGAGGCGACGATCGTCGGCGCATTCCCGGTGATTGCGGGCGCGCTCGTCCGCCGGGCTAGGGGTCTCGATCCCGTGGCGCCCGATCCGAACGTGAGCCAGGCTGCCGATACGCTTCGCATGCTGCACGGGCGCGCGCCCGAACCACGCGAGGTCAGGGCGCTGGACGCCTATCTCGTGACCGCCAGCGACCACGGCATGAACGCCTCGACCTTCACCGCGCGCGTGGTGGCCTCAACGCACGCAGATCTGTTTGCCGCCGTCACCGCCGGCTATTGCGCGCTGACGGGTCCGCTGCATGGCGGCGCGCCGGAGCCGGTGCTGGAAATGCTCGACGCGATCGGCTCGCGCGAGCGCATCCAGCCCTGGGTGGACGCGGCACTCGCCCGCGGCGAGCGAATGATGGGCTTCGGCCACCGCGTCTATCGCGTGCGCGATCCCCGCGCCGACGTGCTCAAGACCGCGATCGAGGCGCTGGCCTCGGACGGCGCCGACCTGCCGTTTGCCGGCGAGGTCGAGGCCTATATCCGCGCAGCCTTGCGCAAGAAGAATCCGGACCGGCCGCTGGAGACCAATGTGGAGTTCTTCACCGCGATCCTGCTCGATGCGCTGGCGATTCCGAGGCAGGCCTTCACGCCGATCTTCGCCGTGGCGCGCGCAGCCGGCTGGACGGCGCATGCGCGGGAGCAGCAGCGGACCGGGCGGCTGATCCGGCCGAGCTCGTCATATGTGGGCGCGATGCCGAAGGCGTAGGGAATGCGTAGCCCGGAGCGCGTGCTTCCCCTCTCCCCTTGCGGGAGAGGGTGGCTCGCCGCAAAGCGGCGAGACGGGTGAGGGGTTGTCTCGACACCCTCATATCTTGCAGTTGAATTCGCCGAGAGAAACCCCTCATCCGGCGCTTCGCGCCACCTTCTCCCGCAAGGGGAGAAGGGAAGAAAGCGCGCGCGAAGCCTACGCCTCGCGCACCACGGTCTTCAGATAATTATACGCCTTGATGATTTCGATCAGGCGATCCTCGGTGGAGCGGTCGCCACCGTTGGCATCGGGGTGGTGCTGCTTCACCAGCGCCTTGTACTTGGACTTGACGTCGGCGAGCGTGGACTCGGGGGCGAGGCCCATCACCTGAAGCGCCTTGCGCTCGGCGTTCATGATCTTGCGCGTCTCGGCCTTGGGCGCGGCCTGCGGGCCGGCGCGCCAGCCGGTGCGGCCGTTCAGCTCCTGGAACATGCTGAACGGATCGAAGGCGCCGTCGATCTCGGCCTCGGCGCCCTTCTTGACGCCGCCATTGGCGCCCATCTTCCAGGTCGGACGATGACCGGTCAGCGCATCTTTCTGATAGCGCGCGACAGCGTCGGCATTCATGCCGGAGAAAAAATTGTAGTTCTGGTTGTACTCGCGCACGTGGTTCAGGCAGAAGTGCCAGTACTCACGCTGATTGTCGCGACCCTTGGGCGCACGATGCGCGCCCTTGTTCTGACACCCGGTCCATTCGCAATTGACCACGGCGTCGCGCGGCTTCACCTCCGGCTGCTTGCCTTTCGGCTTGATCCGGATGGAGTCGAAGAACTTTGATGAATCGATCGGCATGGCTGACTTTGACTACGCAATGCAAAAACCTTCAAGTCTTGACATTGCAATTAGCTGAAAAGCATAGCCGAAACTATGCTGAGGCGTCCTTGAACGGCCGCTAGAGGCGGCCTATCCAATACGGAGAGCGATCTCGCACCGTAATGACCCAGATGGCCATCAGAGACACTATCAGCAACAAGTTGCAGGAAGCTTTCACGCCGGAAAGCCTGCAAGTCGTCGACGAGTCACATTTGCATGAGGGCCACGCCGGCCATCGGCCGAGCGGCGAGACGCACTTTCGGGTTTATATTGTGTCTTCCGCCTTCAAAGGGAAGAGCCGGGTCGATCGCCACCGCATGATAAATTCGGCGCTGGCCGCGGAACTCTCCGGCAGCGTGCACGCGCTGGCGATCCACGCGCAAGCGCCGGGAGAAGGCGGCAGCTAGCTCGCCGATGCGGCTGTCATGCCCGCAAAGGCGGGCATCCAGTACTCCGAGGCGGCGCGGCTAGAATCGAGCCGCTGCGGCTTACTGGATCGTCCGCCCCAGTGCGCAAGCGCGCACAAGGCGGACGATGACAGCTACCGCTTCAAAACGACGTCCCCGCCCGCCGCCGCTTGGCTTCCTCCATTTCCGTCTCGCGCGGCACCGGTGAAATACGGAGCGCGGTGATGCGGTTGCGTTCGCGGCGGAGGACGCGGAAGCGGAAGCCGTGAAAGGTGAAACTCTGGCCGCGGTCGGGGATCGAGCGCGCCTCGTGAATGACGAGGCCGGCGACCGTCGTTGCCTCTTCGTCGGGCAGGTGCCAGTCCATGGCGCGGTTGAGATCGCGGATCGGGACCGAGCCGTCGACGACGACCGAGCCGTCCGGCTGGGCGCGCACGCCCGCGACCACGACGTCATGCTCGTCGGAGATGTCGCCGACGATCTCTTCCAGAATGTCTTCCAGCGTCACGAGGCCTTCAACTTCGCCGTACTCGTCGACGACCAGGGCGAAATGAGTCTTGCGGCGGCGGAACGCCTTGAGCTGCTCGGAGACGGGCCGCATTTCCGGCACGAACCAGGGCGGCAGCGCGATGGTCGAGACGTCGATGCGCGAGGTGTCGCCGTCGGACGCGCGGATCGCGCGCAGCAGATCCTTGGCGTGGAGCACGCCGATGATGTTTTCCGGTTTCTCGCGCCACAGCGGGATGCGGGTGTATTCGGCCGCCAGCACCTCGCGCACCAGATCCTCCGGCGGCAGGTCGGCGTTGATCATCGTCATCTCGGTGCGATGGATCATGACGTCGGAGACCTGGAGCTCGCGCAGATCGAGCAGCCCGCCGAGCATGTCGCGGTCGTGCTTCTCAAACTTGCCTTCATGATGCAGCAGGTCGACCGCGCCGCGGAGGCGCTCGGTCGGCGACAGGATCGCCTGGTGCTCGCCGGCAAGGCCAAACAGGCGCATCAACAGCCGCACGATGACTTCCACGATCCGCAGCAGCGGCCCCAGCACGTACATCGTCAGCCGCATCGGGCGCGCGACCGCGAGCGCCATACGGTCGGGCGCGTTGATCGCGATGGTCTTGGGCAGCACCTCGGCGAAGATCACGACCAGTGCGGTCATCAAGCCGGTGGCATAGAGCACGCCGACGTCGCCGAACCAGGCCGTGAAAATGCTGGTGGCCAGGGCGGATGCACTGATATTGGCGATGTTGTTGCCGAGCAGCAGGGCGCCGATCAGGCGCTCGCGCATGTCGAGCAGCTGCGAAACCACGTCGGCGTCGCGATTACCCTGCTTGGAGAGCCGCAGCATGCTGGCGCGCGAGGCGCCCGTCAGTGCGGTCTCGCTCGCGGCGAAGAAGCCGGAGACCAGCAGGCAGAGAATGACGATGGTGAATCCGAGCCAATCCATGAACCACTCTGGTTTCTTGTTTTGACGCGTTACTTACGCGAACCGGTACCCACTTCGCGCGAAAACGCTGTAGCGCCGTTCAGCCTCGCGTCATGCCTTTTGCGCGAGCTTGTCCTTCAGGAAGTCGCGCACCGGAGCCGGCTCGACGTTCTTCACGGCGACGGCCCGCCCCACGGCCTCCAGCAGGATGAAGGTGAGCCTGCCGCGCTCGACCTTCTTGTCCTGCGCCATCAGCGTCATCAGCGCGTCGGCATCGGCAAGCCCCTCCTGCGCGAAGCCCGCGATGTCCTGCAAGCGCGTCGGCAAGCCGGCGTCAATGAGGTGACGCTCGACTCGCATCGCATCGGCTTCGCCGATCATGCCGAGCTTCGCCGAAAACTGCGCCGCCAGCGTCATGCCGATCGAAACGCCCTCGCCGTGAAACAGGCGGTCGGAGAAGCCGGTCGCGGCTTCTAGTGCATGGCCGAACGTGTGGCCGAGATTGAGCAGCGCACGCTCGCCGGTCTCGCGCTCGTCGCGCGAGACGACGCCGGCCTTGGCGCGGCAGGAGGTCGCGATCGCATGCTCGCGCGCCGAACCGCCTTTGGAGATGTCGGAATGGTTGTTCTCGAGCCAGGCGAAGAAGGCCTCGTCGCCGAGCACGCCGTATTTGGCGACCTCGGCATAGCCGGCGCGAAACTGCCGCGGCGACAACGTGTCGAGCACGGCGGTGTCGGCGATCACAAGCACCGGCTGGTGGAAGGCGCCGAGCAGATTCTTGCCCTGCGGCGAGTTGATGCCGGTCTTGCCGCCGACGGAGGAATCGACCTGCGCCAGCAGCGAGGTCGGCACCTGCACGAAGTCGACGCCGCGACGCAGGATCGCCGCCGCAAAGCCGGCGAGATCGCCGACCACGCCGCCGCCGAGCGCGATGACGAGATCGTTGCGCTCGATCTTGGCGGCGATCAGGGCTTCGCTGACCTTTTCGAGCCCGGCATAGGTCTTGGAGATCTCGCCTTCCTCGACGACGATGCGCGATGTCGGAACGCCGCTGGCTGCGAGGGACGCCTCGGCGGGTTCGAGCCAGTATTTCGCGACGGTGCGATCCGTCACGATCGCGGTGCGCACGCCGGGGCGCAGGCGCGCGACGCGTTCGCCGAGCGAGGCCAGCACGCCGCGGCCGATGACGATGTCATAGGCGCGATTCCCCAGCGCGACCTCGACATTGACGGGATCTGAATGTTTCAAAGGCGCGGTCATCGTGCGGCACTCGCGACGTCGGCTGGTGGCGGGGACGCCCGTTCGCCGCAAAGATGCGCGCGCAGCGTCTCGATGGTCTCCTCAACGATCTTGTCGTGCGGCACGTCGCGCGAGGCGATGGTGAGGTCGGCATGGCCGTAGACCGGCTCGCGCTCGGTGAGCAGGCGCGTCACGGTTCCTTCGGGATCGGCGGTCTGGAGCAGCGGACGGTCGGCGCGCCGGCGCACACGGCGCATGATGACGTCATGATCGGCCTTGAGCCAGATCGAGATCGCCTTCGCGGCGATGCGGGCCCGCGTCTCCTCGCGCATGAAGGCGCCGCCGCCGGTCGCCAGCACGATGGGACCGCCGTCAAGCAGACGCGCGATCACGCGGGCCTCGCCGTCGCGGAAATGCGGCTCGCCATGACGCTCGAAGATTTCCGGTATGGTCATGCCGGCCGCCGCCTCGATCTCGGTGTCGGCATCGACGAAGGGCAGCTTGAGCCGGAGAGCCATGCGGCGGCCGATGGTGGATTTGCCCACCCCCATCATGCCGACGAGCACGATCGAGCGCGTCCCCAGCGCCGACAGGATGTCGGCCTCGGGCGAGGCTTGGATCGGCAACGCGGCGTCGGGCATTTGTCTCGCTCGAATGGGTCTCGCTCGATCTGCCGCCAATGGCGGCATCCTTTGGCCACCTATACGACCCCGCAGGGGCCCTCGCCAGAGGACTCTTGCCACGAAACGGCGAACGTGTTGGATGATTTCATTGGTTAATTTGCCCGCCAAGCCCCTGACCGAGACCCTCTCCGAGATCCTGCCGATGCCCAGCCTGTTCCGCTTCCTGACGGTCGTCGCCGTGATCGCCGGCATCGTCTATGGCGTGGTCTTCGCGCTGGCGAACTTCGTCAATCCCAAGCCGCGGGAAATGACGGTGACGATCCCGCCGGATAAGTTTCTCAAGAAATAGCAGCTAGGCTGCGGGCATGCGTGCCAGATCTTCCGATAACAAGTCCTCAGACACAAAACTCACCGGCCTGTTCCTCGACATGCTCGCGGCGGAACAGGGCGCCGGCCCCAATACGCTCGACGCCTATCGCCGCGACCTCACCGACTTCTCCGAGTTTCTCGGCCGCGTCGGCCATGCATTCGCGGACGCGGAAACACAGACGCTGCGCGACTATCTCGCCGATCTCGACACGCGCGGCTTCAAGTCCACCAGCGTCGCGCGACGGCTATCGGCGATGCGGCATCTCTATCGCTTCCTCCTGAACGAACGCATCAGAACCGACGATCCCGCGGCGATCCTGTCCGGGCCGAAGCGTGGCCGCGGCCTGCCGAAGGTGCTGTCGATTGCCGATGTCGACCGCATGCTCCGCCGCGCCAAGGAATTGAGCGAGGCGGAGGATGCTTCGCTCTCGAAACGGCTGCGCGCCCTGAGACTCTATTGTCTGCTCGAGGTGCTCTACGCCACCGGCCTGCGCGTCTCCGAACTGGTGGCGCTGCCACGTACGGCCGCGAAGCGCGACGCCCGCATGATCGTGGTGCGCGGCAAGGGCAACAAGGAACGGCTGGTGCCGCTCAACGAGGCCTCGCGCCAGGCGATGGCCGATTATCTCGCGGCGACGGAGGCGGCCAAGGACAACAACAAGACCGACAAGAAGAACCGCGTGGCGGCCTCCAAATGGTTGTTCCCCTCGTTCGGCGAGAGCGGGCATCTGACGCGGCAGCATTTTGCCCGCGACTTGAAGGAGCTCGCGGTCGCTTCGGGCCTGCAGGCCCGGCTGGTCTCCCCCCACGTGCTGCGCCACGCCTTCGCCAGCCACCTGCTGCACAACGGGGCCGATTTGCGCATCGTGCAGACGCTGCTCGGCCACACCGACATCTCGACGACCCAGATCTACACCCACGTGGTCGAGGAGCGGCTGAAGAGCCTGGTCCGCGACCTGCACCCGCTGGCGGAGAAATAGTTGCTGCCGTAGCTGCAGTAGCCCGGATGAGCGAAGCGACATCCGGGATTGACGATCGGGCGACCTGCCCCGGATATCGCTTCGCTCATCCGGGCTACGGTACTGGAACGATGAAACCGCCTTGACTTCGGCCACATCTCCGCAGAAAGAGCCGGGGCCTCACGATGATTTGGCCTGCGCTCGTTGCGAGCACACAAGCCAACTCATTGACGAACCTACACTTCTTTCCGCGACATCGAATCCGCTTCGCCGCCTCGCCCCGTCCTCCCTATATTGAGTTGATGCCAGACCAGATGCGCAGCTATCTCGATTTCGAAAAGCCCGTCGCCGAGCTCGATTCCAAGCTCGATGAATTGCGGACGCTTGCGGCCTCCGGCAGCGACATCGCCGAGGAGATCGGGCGGATCGAGGACAAGGCGGCGCAGGCGATGGCCGACCTCTATCTGAACCTGACGCCGTGGCAGAAAACGCTGGTCGCGCGGCATCCGCAGCGGCCGCATTTCAACGACTTCATCAAGGGCCTGATCACCGAGTTCACCCCGCTCGCCGGCGATCGCAAGTTCGGCGAGGACGAGGCGCTGGTGGCCGGCTTCGGCCGCTTCCGCGGCGAGGCCATCTGCGTGATGGGCCAGGAAAAGGGCGATTCCACCGAGAGCCGCATCAAGCATAATTTCGGCATGGCGCGGCCCGAGGGCTATCGCAAATGCGTGCGGCTGATGGAGATGGCGGAGCGGTTCGGCCTGCCGGTGCTGTCGCTCGCCGATTCCGCCGGCGCCTATCCCGGCATCGGCGCGGAAGAGCGCGGCCAGGCCGAGGCGATCGCGCGTTCGACTGATGCCTGCATGGCGCTGACCGTGCCGAACGTCGCCATCATCACCGGCGAGGGCATGTCGGGCGGCGCCATC
The DNA here is from genome assembly GCF_023073015.1 of Bradyrhizobium sp. 87. Taxonomy (NCBI): domain Bacteria; kingdom Pseudomonadati; phylum Pseudomonadota; class Alphaproteobacteria; order Hyphomicrobiales; family Nitrobacteraceae; genus Bradyrhizobium; species Bradyrhizobium sp. 87. The sequence continues at coordinate 72,295 of NZ_JADPIQ010000128.1, read as the reverse complement.
GCCATCACCACCGCCAACAAGGTCCTGATGCTGGAGCACGCGATCTACAGCGTGATCTCGCCCGAGGCGGCGTCCTCGATCCTCTGGCGCGACGGCTCCAAGGCGCAGGAAGCCGCCAACAACATGAAGATCACGGCCCAGGACATGCTCCGCTTCGGCGTGATCGACAGCATCCTGAAGGAGCCGGTCGGCGGCGCCCATCGCGACCCCGCCGCCATGATCGCCACCACGGGCGACGCCATTGCCAAGGCCTTTGACGAACTCCGGGGTCTGGACGGGGACGCCATCCGCAAGCATCGGCGGCAGAAATTCCTCGATATTGGCCGGAAACTGGGCTGATTCGGGCGGGCTTTGGGGCCCGTTGGACGCGTCCCCCTCCGCCGTCGTCCTGGCTTTCGCCGAGACGACGCTGAATTTGAGGCCGGCCAAACCGTCCCGGAGGCCCCCGGTAACCCCGCGTTAACCCTTTTTTTGCCCAAATCAGCGATCTCAGTGCTGGTTTGGCCGAAAGGCCCAAGTTTCAGCCCAGTTTAAGTCTTCGTTGACCACGCCTTTGGGCCAACGGGCTCGTGATCCCCGTGCGGGTTGCGACCACATGACCCAGAGGTTAGAATTTTAATCAATGGCTTCAGGGCATAAGCGCTGGAGCGTGATTGCGAAAAAGCCCGTCGCGACGGGTCCCGGTCTCCGGTCGGATCATGCTTCAAGATTGGGGTTTGCGCGCGATGCCTTGGACGGTGTGGGGTCCATCTTGATTTCTCGTTCGCTTGCTCGCGCGTTTCTGGTTTCGGTGGCGCTTGCCGCCAGCTTCGTGCTGGCCGGCTGCGACACCGACCAGGTTTCGCTTGCGACCAATGCCAAGGCCAACCAGCCGGTGCCGCCAAAGCTTCTCGCCGCGATGGTCGAGAAGAACATGGATCTGCAATCACCGATCCTGGTGCGCCTGTTCAAGCAGGAGGCCGAGCTCGAGGTCTGGAAGCAGACCCGCAACGGCCAGTTCGCGCTGCTCAAGACCTATCCGATCTGTCGCTGGTCGGGCGATCTCGGCCCGAAGGTGCGCGAAGGCGATCGTCAGGCGCCGGAAGGATTCTACTCGATCAATCCGGGCCAGATGAATCCGCAATCGGCGTACTATTTGTCGTTCAACACGGGCTATCCGAACGCGTTCGACAAGGCTTTGGGCCGCAGCGGGTCGCAGCTGATGGTGCATGGCGATTGTTCGTCGCGCGGCTGCTACGCGATGACGGACGAGCAGATCGCCGAGATCTATTCGCTCGGGCGCGAGTCCTTCTTCGGCGGCCAGAAGGCGTTCCAGTTGCAGGCCTATCCGTTCAAGATGACGCCGGTGAACATGGCCAAGCACCGGAACAATCCGAACATGCCGTTCTGGAAGATGATCAAGGAAGGCTATGATCATTTCGAGGTGACGCGGCAGGAGCCGAAGGTCGATTTCTGCGAGAAGAAGTACGTGTTCGACGCGGCGAAGCCGCCCGACGCCAAGCGCGATCCGGTGTTCGACGCGTCCGCTAAGTGCCCGGCCTATGTGATCCCCGAGGAGATCGCCAGCGCCGTGCGCGAGAAGGATGCGCGCGACCAGGCGGAGTACAACAAGCTGGTTTCGCGCGGCACGCCCGTTGCGCGCATGAACACCGGCATCGACGGCGGCATGAACAAGATCTTTGCCGCGAAGATTCCGGAAGGCTCGACCGGCCTGTCGGAGGGCGCCGAAGGCACCACGCTCCAGATGTTGGCGATGGCGAAGGCGCCGGGCACCATCCCTGGACACGTCAATCCGCCGAAGCCGAATCTCGATGCAGCCGCGCCCTCGCCGCAGGAAGAGCCGGTCGTCGCCGTCAGCGCGCCCGCCGCCAGCGCCCGCGTTGCCACCGCAGCTCCGCCCGAGAAATCCGGCTTCTTCTCCAATCTCGGCCGCAAGATGGGTGTGGGCAATGCCGACGCCACGGCGACCACGCCGCCGCCGCAGGCCACGGCATCCGTCGCTCCGGCTGCAACGACGACCACGACGCCGCCCACCGCAGCGTCCCGGCTGAAGGCCGCGGTGACCCGGTTCGTACCGGGCCGCGACACGTCCAAGGACGCAGCGAAGGATGCACCGAAGCCGGCTGTTGCCGCTGCCAAACCCGCCGAAGCTGCGAAGCCCGACACCCGCCTCGCCGCAACCCGCCCGACGCTGAAGCCGTCGGTGTCGGATGGCGCGGGTGAAGCGACCCAGATCATGGGCGCGGCGCCGGTGGTGCAATCGAACTCGTTCGACAGCCGGTTTGGGGCGGTGAAGTAAAGCGGGCGCTCCGCTTAATCTCTTCGATCCATCCCAGCCTGACGCCGTCATTCCCCGCGAAGGCGGGGAATCCAGTATTCCAGAGGCACCCCTTATCGATCGAGAAGCTGCGGCGTACTGGATGCCCCGCCTTCGCGGGGCATGACAGCCGAGTTCGGTGTGAGAGCGACGCGCTTCACGCGCGCCCTACGGCGCCAGATACCGCAGCAGCTCCGGATTGCCCCTCACCTCGCCCGCTTCGCCTTGCAGCGCGACGCGGCCGCGGTCCAGCACGTAGGCGTAATCGGCGACGCGGAGCGCGAGGTCGAGGTGCTGCTCGACGATGATGACGGCGATGGTTTTCGCAAGCTCGATCAGGCGCTCGGTGATCTCCTCGATTACGCCGATCCAGACGCCTTCGGTCGGCTCGTCGAGCAGAAGAAGTTTTGGATCGCCCAGCATGGCGCGGCCGATGGCGAGCATCTTGCGCTCGCCGCCGGAAAGCGTGCCGGCGGGCTGGTCGAGGCGCTGGCCGAGCTTTGGGAAGATGGTCAGCACGTGCTCGACCGCGTCGGCTTTCCTGCTCGCGAGCGACCCGACCGCGAGATTGTCGCGCACCGACAGGCGCGCGAACACCGAATGCTCCTGCGGCACGTAGCCGATGCCGGCGCGCACCCGCTCCTGGGTCGCGCGGCGGCTGATGTCGCGGCCATCGAAGGCGACCTCGCCCTTCCACGCCGGCAGTTCGCCGACGATGGTCTTCATCAGCGTGGTCTTGCCGGCGCCGTTGCGGCCCAGCACGGCGACACCGCCGCGCCAGGGAATGCCGAGGTTGACGTCGAACAGGACCTGGCTGCGACCATAGCCGGCGTCGAGATGCTTGATGTCCAAAAATTCAGGCACGGCGCAAATAAATCTCCTGGACGGCCTTGTTGGCCTGGATCTCCGACACCGTGCCGGACGCCAGCACCTTGCCCTGGTCGAGCACGGTGAGACGATCGCAGATGTCGCGGATGAAATCGAGATCGTGCTCGACGATGACCAGCGAGCAATGCTTTTTGATCGGCTGCAGCAATTCACCGGTGACGCGGCGCTCCTCCAGGCTCATGCCGCCGGTCGGCTCGTCCAGCAGCAGAAGCTTCGGCTTGCAGGCCAGCGCCATCGCGATCTCCAGCCATTGCTGCTGGCCGTGCGACAGCGCCGCCGCCGCGTCGAAAGCGCGGTTGGCGAGGCGAAATTGCGTCAGCATGGTCATGACCTGATCGTGCAAGAGCCCGCGCGTGCGCGAGAACACGAGATCGAACAGCGAGGATTGCGCCTGCAGCGCGAGCAGAATGTTGTCGTAGAGCGTCAGCGTCGGCAGCACGGATGTGATCTGAAATTTCAAGCTCATACCGGCGCGGGCACGCTCGGTCGGCGTGAACGCGGTGATATCGGCGTTGACGAAGGAGACCTTGCCCTGTGTCGGCACCTCGGCGCCGGCGATGCACTTCATCAGCGTGCTCTTGCCGGAGCCGTTCGGGCCGATCAGGCCGTGAAACTCGTTCTCGCCGACGGTCAGCGCGGCGCCGTCGAGCGCGGTGAGCTTCCCGAAGATCTTCTTGACGCCGCTGGCTTCAAGGAGCGGCATCGCGCTTCTCCTTCCCGGTCTTCCTGGATTTGCCACCAAAGCTGCCGACCCGCTCGCGCTCGCCGAGCACGAAGCTGATCAGGCCGAGCGGCCGGAACAGAATCACCAGCAGGAGCAGCACGCCAAGGATGATCGGCCAGACCTCGCGGTAATTGTCCGAGAGCCAGAAGCTGACGCCCTCAACGATGACGGCACCGATGACGGCGCCGATCAGCGTGCCGGAGCCGCCGAACAGCACATAGAGCACCACTTGCGTCGAGACCACGACGCCGACCATGTTGGGCCAGACGAAACCTTCGTGGAAGGCATAGAGGCTGCCGGCGAGGCCGGCCACTGCGCCTCCGATCGCAAAAATGATCGCCTTCAGATGCTGCGCCTTGTAGCCGAAAAAGGCGATGCGCTGCTCGTTCTCGCGCAATCCCGCGAGCGCCAACCCGAACTGCGAGCGCACCAGAAAGCGGCAGAGGAGATAGACCACGACGAGCAGGCCAAGCACGAGATAATAGAACGGCGGCCCTTCCGAGAACTCGTAACTGCCGAGCGTCATCGAGGAGATCGAGGGGATGCCGTTCTGGCCACCGAGATAGTACCAGCCGCGCGCAAGCCGATCGGCGGCGTAGGATCCGGTCAGCGTGCCCAGCGAGACGAAGATCACGCTGGAGGGATGCCGTCCAAGCAGCAGGAAGCCGCCCAGCAGTAGCGCAAAGGTGAGCCCGATCATGGTGCCCGCGGGCAGCACCAGGAAGATGTTGGTAATGTTGAGATCGCGCGCGAGCAGCGCCACGCCATAGCCGGCCGAGCCGAAAAACAGCGCCTGGCCGAAGCTCATGATGCCGGCATAGCCCCACACCAGATCGAATGACAGTGCGAACAGCGCGAGGATGATCACGCGCGTCGCGAACACCGTGAGGTAGTCCTGCAGCACCAGCGGGGCGAGCAGCGCCACGACGAGCACGACGCCCTCCACGATCGGCAGGATTTTCCGCACCGAACCGGCTTGCCCTGCTGATCCGTGTTCAACCATGGCAACGTTCTGCTCCCCGCCGATCTCGGCGGGGACTGCCTGCTTCGCTGCGCCCATCGCTTTCGGCATTCGACTCTAGCATTCCTTGGGATCGACGAGTCCGTCGCTGCGTCCGACGATCTCGTAGTTCCCGCCTTTGGCGACAGCGGTGTACATCTTCATCTTGCAGTGGCGCTTGCCCGGCACCATCTCGGCAGGTCCGCCGGGACCTTCGGCGATCTTGGCATGATCGAGCGCAGCGGCGACCGAGTCGCGATCGACCTTGCCGGCTTCCTTGACGGCGGCTTCCCACAGTTTCAGGCCGCGATAGGTGCCGGTGGCGGCGCTGCCGGCAGCGAACAGGAAGTTGCCCGGGAAATCCTTCTCGTAGGCCGCCTGGATTTTTGCGTCGAACGGGTTCTCCTTGGTGAGCACCTTGAAATAATCGAGACAGCTGGCGAGACCCTCGATCTCGGCCGCCTGATTGATGTTGAGCGTGTTCTCGTCATAGTAGACGCAGGCCAGCCGTCCGCCATTCTTGAGAAAGCCGGCCTCGTAGAGCTGCTTGAAGAACGGACCGACGCCGGGCGGGATGACGGTGTTGAAGACGACGTCGACTTTGTTGGAGATGATGCGGTTGACGGTCGAGGAGAAGTCGACCTGGTCAAGCGGATAGTATTCCTCGAACACGACCTCGCCGCCGTTGGCCTCGATCACCTTGCGGGCGTAGACGTTGAGTGTGTGCGGCCAGACATAGTTGGCGCTCGGCAGCGCGAACTTCTTGCCGCCGTTCTTGATCAGCCAGGGAATGAACTCGTCACACTGCTGCGCCGGCGTCGGCCCGGTACAGAACAGATAAGGCGTGCACTCCTTGCCTTCGTAGAGCTGCGGATAGATGTAGAGCGTCTTGCCGCGCGCGACGATCGGGTCCTTGATGGCGTTGCGCATCGACGAGGTGATGCCGCCCAATACCATGTCGACCTTGTCGCGCTGGATCAGCTTGCGGACGTTGCCGACCGCGACGGATTCGTTCGAGGCGGTGTCCTCGACAAAGAGCTCGAGCGGGCGGCCGAGCAGACCGCCGCCGGCGTTGATCTCCTTGATCACCATCTTGGCGACGTTGGCGTCGGCATTGCCGGCGTAGGCAATCGGCCCGGTGAGGTCGGTGGCGATGCCGACCTTGATCGGGGCTTCGGCCGCATTGGCCCAGGGCGCCGGGATCACCCAACTGCCGACGCCGGTTGCGACTGCACCGGAGGCAAAGGCGAGATTCGAAAGGAACCGGCGACGGGAGAGCTGAGAACGATCGGACATGTGACTAAACCCCTTTTCCAGCAATGAGGCCCTGCGGCCGGAATTTGATGAAGACGATGGCGAGAACGAAGACGAGGACATCGGCCACGACGGGCGCCATCACCCAGGGCAGCGCGGCGCTGAGCGTGCCGATGACGCCGGCGCCCGCGACCGGCCCGATGAAGGAGCCGACGCCGCCGACCATGACCGCGACAAAGCCCTGGATCAGGAAGCGCAGGCCGAGATCGGCGAACAGGCTGAACACCGGCACGATCAGTGCGCCGGCAAGGCCAGCAAGCGCCGCGCCGAACGCAAAGGTGGCGCCGTAGATCAGCGGCGTGGAGATTCCGGAGGCGCGGGCCAGCGAAGGATTTTCCAGGGTAGCGCGCACGCGCAGGCCGAAGCTGGTGCGCGCCAGCAGCAGATAGCAGCCGCCCATCACCAGCGCCGTGATGATGATGATGGTGAAGCGCCAGGCCGAGATGTGCATGGCACCGATATCGATCGAGCCGCCGATCGGCTCCGGCACGGTGAGATAGAAGCCGCCGATCAAGCCGCGCACGGATTCGCGGATGATCAGGCCGAGCGCATAGGTGCCGAGCATGGCGACGATGGGGGCTGCGTAGAAGCGTCGGATGATCAGCGCCTCCAGCACGAAGCCGAGCGCGCCGACAATGAATGGTGCGGCGACCATGCCGGCCCAGATCGGCAGGCCATTGGCGTAGGCAAGATAGGTGATGTAGGCCCCGAGCAGGACGAACTCGCCCTGCGCGAAGTTGAAGATGCCCATCATGCTGGCGATGATCCCGAGCCCCAGCACGATCAGGACGATGATCGCACCAAAGCTCAGGATCTCGAACGCCGCGACGAACGCGTTAGCCATGCGCCGGAGCCTTTCCCGTTCCGAAGGAATCGGAACGGGGCTCCGGCTTGATGTCTTGACGCGTCCGAAAACGCTTCCCTGTTACGTCCGTCTGCATGAGTCCCTCGCTCACATCTTCTTCCAGTCGCCGATCTGCTCGAAGGCGTGGGCGGCGCGGTAGATGGTGGATTCCTCGAACATGCGGCCGACCAGCATCAGGCCGACGGGCAGGCCGTCGACCATGCCGCAGGGCAGCGACATCGCCGGATGATGGGTGATGTCGAACGGCGCGGTGTTGGAGATCATCTCCAGCGCACGCGCGACATAGTCTTCGCGGCTGGCCGTGGGCTCCGGCAGCTTCGTCGCCTTCATCGGCGTCGTCGGCAGCAGCAGCAAATCGTAGTCTTTGAAGGCCTTGTCGTAAGCCGCGGTCAGGCGTCGGGAGATGTTGAGAGCCTTGCCGTAATAGCGCGGACCGAAGGTGTTGTTGATGTAGGTGCCGAGCAGCAGGAACAGCTTTGTGGTCTCGGACAGAGAATCCGCCTGCCGCCGCCAGCCGCGATGGAAGTCCATCAGCGTGGTCGAGTAGAGATCGGAGCGGGACAGACCATAGCCGTCGCCATACATCATGGTCTGGGTCATGCCCTCGGTGCCGATCGGCGTCCAGATCGCGGGACCCATGAGATGCATCGGGATCGAAACGGTCTCGACCGTGGCGCCCAAATCCTTGAATCGCTTTGCGGCCTCGCGCACGCTCTCGTTCACGGCGGCTTCGGCCGTCGCCTGCTCAAAGCCTTCCTTGAGGATGCCGATCCTCATGCCCTTGACGCCCTGGCCGAGCGCCTTGGTGTACTCCTCGACCTTGGGCGCCTTGATGCGGGGGTCGTAGCCGTCGTCGCCGGCCAGCACCTCCAGCAGCAGCGCGTTGTCGGCGACGGTCGCCGTCATCGGGCCGGTGTGGTCGACGAACACCTCGATCGGCATGATGCCGGTGTAGGGCACGAGGCCCCAGGTCGGCTTCATGCCATAGGTGCCGCAGAACGAGGACGGCATGCGGATCGAACCGCCCTGGTCGCCGCCGATCGCCATGTCGACTTCGCCGAGCGCGACGACGACGCCGCTGCCTGACGACGAGCCGCCGGCCGAATAGCCCATCTTGTGCGGATTGTGGACGGCGCCGACCGCATTGGTGTGGCTGCCGCCGGACATGCAGAAGGATTCGCAATGGACTTTTCCGGCGATCTCGGCGCCCGCATCGAGCATGCGGGTGACGATGGTGGCGTCGAAATCGGGCACGTAGCCTTCGAGCGTCGCCGAGCCGTTCATCATGGGAACACCGGCGAGCATGATGTTGTCTTTCAGGGCGACCGTCTTGCCCTTGAGCTTGCCACTCGCCGCCCCCTTCACGGTCGACTTGCGATACCAGGCGTTGCGCGGGTTCTCTTCCGGCGAGGGCCGATAGCCCGGCGTGCGCGGATATTTGACCTCCGGCACCTCGTCCGGCATGGCTCCGACGAGATTGTAGGCCTCGATCGAGCCCTGCATCAGACCGCGGAACGAGGCGACATCGTCGTCGGTCAGCGAAAGGCCGCACTGGTCGGCGACACTGCGCAATTGGGCTGGCGTGGGAAGGACAACTGTCACGGCGCTCTCCTCAAAGGCTTCTTGATCCCTGGAATTGGAATCCCTGGCATTGGAGCCTCATTGGCGCGCGTGTGCGGGCGCGCCCATCGGCTCTACCTTGATATTACAGACGGAAATATTTTCCTTTTCAAGTATTATTTTGGATTCGGGCGTTTGCAGATGGGGCGCCGGCGTCAGATCGGTTTGATCAGCTTGAAATCGAGGCCATCCGCGCCGGCGAGATACATTTGCATCCGGGTATGACCGTTCCTGACGGTGACGGGGCCGCGCGCGCCGCCATAGACGATGTTGCGGCCGGCCGCGAGCATGGGCCCCATCGCCAACGTGCCCGCCTTGTTTGCCACGGCCTCAAGGAAGCGCAGTCCCTCATAGCTGGATTGACCGAGCGAGCCGATCGGGGGGCCGTTCGGTCCGAACATCGCGCGATAGCGGCTCTGGAAGTCGTCGTTGGCCCGCGATCCGATGCCCGGGAAATAGCCGGAGGCACAGAACAGATTTTCGCTGTTGTCGGCGCCGATTCCGAGCAGCACGGTCTCGTCCATCGCCCCGGCCAGCCGCAGCGTCGTGGCGCCGAGGCCGCATTCGCCGAACGCGCGATTGAACGTGATGCTGTCGGTGCCGATCAACGAGATCAGGACGACGTCAGGCCTCGCGGCACGGATGCGCTCCAGATGCGGCTCGTGGTTGTCTTCGCCGAGGGGAACGAACTCTTCGCCGACGACATGGCCGCCGGCCTCCTTGATGTAGCGCTTCACCGCGCGGTGCGACTGCCAGGGCCAGACATAATCGCTGCCGATCAGGTACCAGCGCGCCGCCTTCTTGACGTCGGCAAGCCAGTGGATGGAGGGGCGGCTCTGCCAGCGCGGCGTCTCGCCGATCGCCATGACACCCGGCGTCTGCTCGCCGCCCTCGTAGACGGGCGTATAGATGTAGGGGATACGGTGGCGGGTCGTGACCTTGCGCAGCGCCACACGCACCGCGCTGGTATGCAGTCCCACGATGAGGTCGATCTCATCGGAAGCGATCGCCTGCTCGGCGCGGCTCAGAATCCCGTCGAGCGGCCCGCCGGCATCGTAGATCGAAAGCTCGATCTCGCGCCCGAGAATGCCGCCGCGCTTGTTGATCTCGGCGACCGCGAGCTGCGCGCTGCTTGTCGCGCACGGGCCCCAGACACCGGGCGAGCCGGTGCAGCAAATGAAGCCCCCGATGCGGAGCTTGTTGTGTGCGCCGCGGCGCTTCATGAAATGCGCATCAGCCGGCGACAGGTCGAAATCCGCTGCCGCGGGCGACAGATTCCTGAACAGCAAGGACGGCGGTAACGCCGGACCGCCGTGAGCCGGGAAGTTTACCGTCGCGCGCACGCCAACTCCTGTCTGATACCAGACTTGAAAGCTCATTCAGCAGGCGGCCGCGGCACCCGCCCTATTGTTGGGCAATATCCTATTTTGAAAATATTGAATATTCAAGAATTGAAGTGCATATAGATGCAGCATCGATTGCAAGACATTCACTCATTTGGGTCAAGACAAAGTCTTAGCCGTGGCAAAACCGAACACCCCGATCACCGAACACCTCGCGTACCTGCTCGCGCAAGCCAACCGGGAGATCAACCGGCAGCTCGAACTGCGGTTGAGCAAGGAAGGCGTGCCCGTCGAGCAGTGGCGCATTCTGAAAGTCCTGTCGGATGGCAACGGCCATTCGATGGGAGAGCTCGCGGATGCCGTGCTGCTCAACCATCCGACGCTGACCAAGATGATCGATCGCATGGTCTCGGACACGCTGGTCTACCGCGTGCAGGACCCGAACGACCGCCGCAAGGTCCTGATGTTCATCTCCGATCGCGGCAAGGTGCTGAGCAAGAAGCTCAACTCGCTCGCGGTCGACCAGGAAGAGCACATCCTCGAGAGCTACGGCGACAAATCGACGAGCGAATTGAAGCGGCTGCTGGAGAGCTTGATCGACAGCTCGAATTGAGCTGGCGTGTTTAGCAAGCTCTCTCCACACGGTCGTCCCGGCGAAGGAGATGGAGCCGCGCGCCCCATACTCGATGTCATCGCCCGATTTAATCGGGCGATCCAGTATTCCAGAGACTGACGTGATTGAACCGAGAAGCCGTGGCGTACTGGGTCGCCCGGCTAAACCGGGCGACGACAGTGGAATGTGCGGCGCCGACGTCGCACCTCACACCTGATCGCTAAGCGTACCGCCCGTGGCAGTGCTTGTACTTCTTGCCTGAGCCGCAGGGGCAATCCTCGTTGCGGCCGATCTTGCCCCAGCTTGCCGGGTTCTTGGGATCGCGCAACGCCGCGTCGGTGGCCTGCGCTCCGAGCGTGACGCTCGCGAGCGCCATTTCGTCCTCGCCGGTGTTCGGGTCGAACTTGTGCGCTTCCATCGGCGGCAGCACCGGGGCTTCCTGCTCCGGCGGCACGATCTCGACCCGCATCAGCTGCGCCGTGACGGCCTCGCGCAGATGCGCGCTCATCTCCTGGAAGAGGTTGAACGCCTCGGTCTTGTACTCCTGCAGCGGATCGCGCTGGCCGTAGCCGCGCAGGCCGATGACCTGGCGCAGATGGTCGAGCATGATCAGATGCTCGCGCCAGAGATGGTCGAGCGTCTGCAGCAGGATGGTCTTCTCGACGTAACGCATCACGTCGGGACCCCATTGCGCGACCTTTGCGGCCATGTGCTCGTCGGCGCGGGTCTCGATGCGCGTGAGCAGCTCCTCGTCGGCGATGCCCTCTTCCTTGGCCCAGTCCTCGACCGGCAGGTCGAGATCGAGCACGCGCTTGAGCTCTTCCTTCAGGCCCGCGACGTCCCACTGCTCGGCATAGGCATGCTCGGGCACGTGCTTGGCGACGAGGTCGTCGATGAAGGCGTGGCGCATGTCGGCGACGGTCTCGGCGACGCTGTCGTCCTTCATCAGGTCGACGCGCTGGTCGAAGATCACCTTGCGCTGGTCGTTCTGGACGTTGTCGAACTTGAGCAAATTCTTGCGGATATCGAAGTTGCGCGCCTCGACCTTCTGCTGCGCCTTTTCGAGCGCCTTGTTGATCCAGGGATGGATGATGGCCTCGCCCTCCTGCAGGCCGAGACGCTGCAACATGCTGTCGAGGCGATCCGAGCCGAAGATGCGCATCAGATCGTCTTCCAGCGACAGGAAGAATTTCGAGCGGCCGGGATCGCCCTGACGGCCGGAGCGGCCGCGGAGCTGGTTGTCGATGCGGCGGGATTCGTGGCGCTCGGAGCCCATGATGTAGAGGCCGCCGGGCTTCTTCACGGTCTTGGCGGGCTTCGAACCCTTCGCGGGCTCGATCTCGACCTCTTCCTCGGCCTTCAGCACGATGTCGCGGAAGTGCTCGATGTCGGCCTTGATCTGCTCGATCTTCAAGGCCTTCTCGGCTTCGTCCTCGATCGAAGCGGCCTCCTGCTGGATGCGCATTTCCAGCGAGCCGCCGAGCTTGATGTCGGTGCCGCGGCCGGCCATGTTGGTCGCGATCGTGATCGCGCCGGGGACGCCGGCTTCCGCGACGATGTAGGCTTCCTGCTCGTGGAAGCGCGCGTTGAGCACCGCGAACAGCTTTGCCGGTTTGCCGGCGCGGGCCGCCGCGTACAGCTTCTGCATCGAATTTTCGTTACCGAAATCGATCTGCCGATAGCCGTGCTTCTTGAGATATTCGGCGATCACTTCCGATTTTTCGATCGAGGCGGTGCCGACCAGCACCGGCTGCAGCCGCGCATTGGCGCGCTCGATCTCGGCCAGAATCGCGGCGTATTTCTCGTTCTGGGTGCGATAGACCTCGTCGTCTTCGTCGAGACGGGCGACCGGCAAATTGGTCGGGATCTCCACGACCTCGAGCTTGTAGATGTCGAACAATTCGTCGGCTTCGGTCAGCGCCGTGCCGGTCATGCCCGCGAGCTTTTCGTACATCCGGAAATAGTTCTGGAAGGTGATCGAGGCCAGCGTCTGGTTTTCCGGCTGGACCTGCACGTGCTCCTTGGCTTCCAGGGCCTGATGCAGGCCTTCCGAATAGCGGCGGCCCTGCATCATGCGACCGGTGAACTCGTCGATGATGACGACCTCGTCGTCGCGGACGATGTAGTCCTTGTCGCGCGTGAACAGCGTGTGGGCGCGCAGCGCCTGATTGATGTGGTGCACGACGGAAACGTTCTCGACGTCGTAGAGCGATTCACCCTTGAGCTGGCCGGCATCGCGCAGCAGCGTCTCGATCTTCTCCATGCCGGCTTCGGTCAGCGTCACCGTGCGCTGCTTCTCGTCGACGTCGTAGTCGGACTTGTCGAGCTTGGGCAGGAAGCCGTCGATGGTGTTGTAGAAGTCGGAGCGGTCGTCGAGCGGGCCGGAGATGATCAGCGGCGTGCGCGCTTCGTCGATCAGGATGGAGTCGACTTCGTCGACGATCGCGTAGAAGTGCGGCCGCTGGACCATGTCCTCGAGCCGGTACTTCATGTTGTCGCGCAGATAGTCGAAGCCGTATTCGTTGTTGGTGCCGTAGGTGATGTCGCAGGCATAGGCCGTCTTGCGCTCGGAATCGTCGAGGCCGTGCACGATCACGCCGGTGGTCAGGCCGAGGAAGCCGTAGATCTGGCCCATCCAGGCGGAGTCGCGGCGGGCGAGGTAGTCGTTGACCGTGACGACGTGGACGCCCTTGCCGGCGAGCGCGTTGAGGTAGACCGCGAGCGTTGCGACCAGGGTCTTGCCTTCGCCGGTCTTCATCTCGGCGATGTCGCCCTCGTGCAGCACCATGCCGCCGATCAGCTGGACATCGAAATGGCGCTGGCCGAGCGTCCGCTTGGCGGCTTCACGGACCGTGGCGAAAGCGGGGACCAGCAGGTCGTCAAGGGTCTTGCCCTCGGCGAGCTGCTTCCTGAACTCGACGGTGCGGGCCTTGAGGGCCTCGTCGGAGAGTTTCGAGACCTCGGGCTCCAGCGCGTTGATCGCGTTGACGCGGGACTGATATCCCTTCACCCGCCGGTCGTTGGCGGAGCCGAAAAACTTGCGGGCGAGCGCGCCGATCATGCTTAGTTCCTGTGTTCGCGATTCAACCGCGTTCGCGTTGCAGCCAAGAGGTTGTCACCCGCCTGCCTATCAACTCACCGTGACGCCTGCTGGGCGCCAGAGCCCCGTCTGCGGGGGGTCCATCCGCCATATGGGTGGGAGTTGGGCAAGTCTGGGTTCAACGGCCAAAAACGCAGCAAAATAAACGCCATCGCATGGACGCGACCGGGCAGAGATATGGCCCGGTCAGGGCCTTGTCAACGGCGGGTGCATTGCGGCTAATTCATCATTTTGACAGACTTTTCGCGTTGCCAAGGCCCCCTGAATTGGGCGAGTGTCCGCCCCGCTCGAGCAGCCCCCTGCTTCAACAAAAGGATTTTCCATGACCACCTCGTTCCCGGTAACCAGAACCGGCCTGCGCTTCGGCCTCGCCACCGCCCTCGTGGGCTGCCTTGCGCTGGCGCTGATCGCGGGTCCCGGCCGGGCTGCCGACGATCCGGTGCTGGCGAAGGTCAATGGCGCGGAAATCAAGAAGAGCGACGTCGCCATGGCCGAAGAGGAACTCGGGCCGAGCCTCGCCCAGATGGACCCGGCGACCAAGGACGAGAACGTCCTGTCCTTCCTGATCGACATGAAGATCGTCGGCAAGGCCGCCGAGGACAAGAAGCTCGCCGAGGGCGAGGAGTTCAAGAAGCGGCTCGCGTTCGCCCGCAACCGCCTGCTGATGGACAGCCTGCTCGCCGGCGAGGGCAAGGCCGCCACCACCCCGGATGCCATGAAGAAGGTCTATGAGGAGGCCTCCAAGCAGATCACCGGCGAGCAGGAAGTGCACGCCCGCCACATCCTGGTCGAGACCGAGGACGAGGCCAAGGCGGTGAAGGCCGAACTCGACAAGGGCGCCGATTTCGCCGAACTCGCCAAGAAGAAGTCCAAGGATCCGGGCTCGGCCGACGGCGGCGACCTCGGCTTCTTCACCAAGGAGCAGATGGTGCCGGAATTCTCGGCGGTCGCCTTCGCGCTCGAGCCGGGCAAGATCTCCGACCCCGTGAAGTCGCAGTTCGGCTGGCACGTCATCAAGGTCGAGGAAAAGCGCAGCCGCAAGGCGCCGGACTTCGAGCAGGTCAAGGCGCAGATCGAGCAGTATGTCACCCGCAAGGCCCAGGCCGATTACGTCGCCAAGCTGCGCGCGGAAGCCAAGGTCGAGCGGCTGGACCAGCCGGCGGATGCGGCAAAGGACGCCAAGCCGGCCGATGCGGCCAAGCCGGCTGACGCCAAGCCGTCCGACAGCAAGATGGCGCCCCCGGCGAAGAAGTAAGAATTCGCTGTCACTTCGGTGACGTGAAGAGTATCTAAGCCTTTGTGATGCCCGGCCCCCGCGCCGGGCATCTGCATGTCCAGATCCCACCAAGGCGCCCCGATGTCCTCCTCCGTTTCCCCCCTCGCCCCGAAACACGTTCCCGACATGCCCGTGATCGCGGGGGTCCGTCTCGCGACGGCCGAAGCCGGCATTCGCTACAAGAACCGCACCGACGTGCTGCTGGCGGTGATGGACAAGGGCACCGCGGTCGCAGGCGTCTTCACCAAGTCGAAATGTCCCTCCGCGCCGGTGGAATGGTGCCGCGCCAAGCTGAAAGGCGGCAAGGCCCGCGCGTTGGTGGTCAATTCCGGCAACGCCAATGCCTTCACCGGCAAGACCGGCCGCAGCTCCACGGCACTGACCGCGAAGATCGCGGCCAAGGCCGTCGGATGCACCGAGGGTGAGATCTTCCTGGCCTCGACCGGCGTGATCGGCGAGCCGCTGGATGCGACCAAGTTCGACGGCGTGCTCGGGAGGCTCGCGGAAACCGCCGAGGCCGGCGATTATCTCGCCGCCGCCAAGGCGATCATGACCACCGACACCTTCCCGAAGGTCGCGACCGCGACCGTGAAGCTCGGCAAAGCCAAGGTCACCATCAACGGCATGGCCAAGGGTGCCGGCATGATCGCGCCCGATATGGCGACGATGCTGTCCTTCATCTTCACCGACGCACCGATCGCGCCTGCCGCGCTGCAGGCGCTGCTCAAAAGCGGCGTCGAGGACACCTTCAACGCGGTCACGATCGACGGCGACACCTCGACCTCGGACACGCTGCTGGCCTTTGCCACCGGTGCTGCTGCGGAACACGGCGCGCCGAAGATCAGTCGCGCCACCGACCCGCGCCTGAAAGCCTTCGTCAAGGCCTTCAACCAGGTGCTCGCCAATCTTTCCGAGCAAGTGGCCCGCGACGGCGAAGGCGCGCGCAAGCTGGTCGAGATCACCGTCGAGGGCGCCAAGACCAAGGCCTCGGCGCGCAAGATCGCGATGTCGATCGCGAACTCGCCGCTGGTGAAGACCGCAATCGCCGGCGAGGACGCCAATTGGGGCCGCGTGGTGATGGCGGTCGGCAAGGCCGGCGAGCCGGCTGACCGCGACAAGCTCTCGATCTCCTTCAACGGCATCCGCGTCGCCAGGAGCGGCGCGCGAGATCCGTCCTATGACGAGGCGCAGGTGTCGGAAGCGATGAAGGCGCCGGAGATCGCGATCAAGGTCTCGCTCGGCCTCGGCAAGGGCCGCGACCGCGTACTGACCTGCGACCTCACCAAGGAGTATGTCGCGATCAACGGGGATTACAGGTCGTGAATCTGATGTCCCTCTCTTGGTTCTCCACCGGAGAACGAGGTCCAGCATGCAGCCGGGCGAGGAGCTCGCTTCAATTTCCTGGCTGCCTTTAGCTTTCGTTAATGATGCCGCTCGATCCGGCAGCGTCGGATTTTCGGCCACCCATGTTCGCGACATCGGCGTAAGCTTTACTTAACAGCCCATCTTCAAAGTTCCGCTCTGCCGAGAGGTCGTCAGAGGCCGCCCGGTTGCGCTCCCGGTCCTCGATCCCCGATCGGCCAGAGAAATTGCCTCTGCCGGGACCCACGGCGATTAGGATGAAGATCATGCTTCGGGCTTGGTTGTATCGTTTTGCCAGAAATCGCAAGGCCAACGTCGCCGTGATGTTTGCAATTGTGATGGTTCCGACAATCTTTCTGCTCGGGATGGCGCTGGACTATACGCATACGCAGCACATGAAGGTTGATCTCGACTCTGCCGTCGATGCTGCCGCCGTCGCCGCCGTCACCTCGACGATGATGCAGAAGAGCCCGCAGGTCGCCCAAACCACAGCGAAGAACGTTTTCAACATCACCGCGAATGGCCTGGTCAGCAACAACAACCTGGCCGCACCGCCAACTCTCACGGTCACCGTCAATTGCAGCAAACCCGACTCCACAACGGGCTACTGTACCTACGCTCCCTGCCCCGGCCTGGACTCTGTCTTTGCTGACCCTGTCAACTCAAACAACCAAGTCGTTCGCAACGTCCAGGTTTGCTACACTGCGGCCGCAAACAACGCCTTCCCGAGCGTGCTCAAGCAGGTGAGTTGGCCGTTCGCAGGCCAGGCAGCGACACGCAACCAGGGCGCGCCCAACATCGATTTCTATCTCTTGCTGGACGCCTCGCCTTCCATGGCGATCGGCGCGACCTCGAGCGACATCAAAACGCTGATCGCGAACACGCAAAAGCAGGTCGATTCATCGACCGGGACGAAAGGATGCGGATTCGCATGCCACCAGACTAATCCTGCCGCGGACAATCTGGGCAATCCAGGCGGGATTGATAACTACCAACTTGCTCGCAATCTTGGCCTCACGTTACGGATCGATCGGGTAACGCAAGCGGTCAAATCGCTGATGAATACGGCCTATCAGATATCGAGCATCAACAGAAATACGTATGGGGTTGCGATCTATACCTTCGATACTGCTCTAAACAATTCTCCGACAAGCGGCAGCAGTTCGGCGGTCTTCGCACCTTCCGGAAAACCTGGGGTGGTGCGAACTCCCACGACGCCTGCCACAACGACCAGCTACACGGTAGCGACCATCCAGAGCAAGGCCGACAACATTCAGGTCCTGCCGGTCTACAAGAACAACTGGCTGACATCGTCGAACAATAATAGCGACGCCGACACCAGCATTGCGGGCGGATTAAGCGCTCTCAACAAGATCATGCCGACTCCGGGGAACGGCACCAATGTCGCCAACGATACGCCACAGGAAGTCGTCTTCCTCGTTACCGACGGCCTTGAGGACGTGAACATCACGACCGACCCGTACACGAACTCCTGCAATAAGAAACTCACTGGTAAGCGCTGCCAGCAACCGCTCGACCCCGCGATCTGCACCACCATCAAGAACAGGAAGATCCGTATCGCGGTGATCTACACCGAATACGACGACTCGGCGCTACATACATCCAACGGCTGGTACGATTCATGGATCTACCCCTTCAACAGCACGTCCACCGGCTCGACCAGCCAGATCGAGACAAATCTGCAAGCCTGCGCCTCGTCGCCCGATTTGTACAAAAAGGTGGCGACCGACGACGACATTACGTCCGCGCTCCAGAGCCTGTTCCTGAAGGTCGCGTCCGATCCGCGCCTGACCCAGTAGAGAAAGCAGTCATGACCGCCGCGCACGCCGTGCCCACAACCAAACGCCGCCGCTGGCGCGCGTTCCTTGCCGACCGGAACGGCGCAACCGCGGTCGAGTTCGCGCTGATCGGTCCGGCATTCATCGCTTTGTTGCTCGGAATCATCCAGACCTTCCTTGTTTTCTTTGCCCAGCAGCTCCTGGAGCAAGTGGTGAACCAATCGAGCCGGGCGATCCTGACGGGGCAGGCGCAGGCCGCGAGCATGACCCAAGCCCAGTTTGCCACTGCAGTCTGCTCCAACGTTGTGATCTTGTTCGACTGCAGCAAGATGATGATCGACGTCCAAGTAGCCGGATCATGGTCTTCGGCGAACACTGGCGCGCCAGCCCTGACGTTTGACGGCAGCGGCAACGTGACGAACGTCTGGAAATTCAACCCCGGCAATCAGGGCGACATCGTTGTCGTGCGGGTGATGTATCAATGGCCGGTTTTCCTAGGTCCGCTCGGCTTCAATCTGGCGAACCAGTCGAATGGCAAACGCCTGATCATGTCATCCACGGCTTTCATGAACGAGGCCTTTGTCAACTCATGAGCCGGATGCTTCATTACGTGCGAAACTTGTGGGCCGACACGCGCGCGGTGGCCGCGGTGGAATTCGCGATTGTGGTGCCGTTCATGCTGCTGCTCTATGTGGGCGGCGTCGAACTCGGGAACGGGCTCGCCATCAGCGTCAAGGTCAGCGAAACCGCCCACACGGTCGCGGACCTGGTGTCACGAAACGCGTGCGTCACCGATGCATCGCTAAGCACCATGCTTGGAGCATCGGCGGTGACGATCGCTCCCTATGCCTCAGCGAATACGACGGTAGTCGTGTCGGAAGTATCCACGGACGCCAGCGGCAAAGCGACGGTGACCTGGAGCAAAGCACTCAACGGCACCGCGCGGCCAGTAGCTCAGCAGGTGATTTTGCCAGCGGCCCTCGGCACGCCCTCACCTTCCAACACATCGTTGATACTCGGCGAGGTGACGTATCAATACACGCCCAACCTTGGCTATGCGATCACCGGGACTATCCCGATCGGCGAGAACTATTACCTGTTTCCACGCGTTTCCTCCGCCGTACAGTATCCATGCAGCTGAAATATCGCCGGCCGAGCCGGTAGAACCGCACGGCGATTGCGGCTAATGAAAGCGGCATGGCTGATCTCAAACTGACGCTCGTGGTGGCTTGCGCGCTGGTCGACGCCGACAAGCGCGTCCTGATCGCGCAGCGCCCCGAGGGCAAGACGCTGGCCGGCCTTTGGGAATTTCCCGGCGGCAAGTGCGAGCCCAGCGAGCGGCCGGAACAGAGCCTGATCCGCGAACTCCACGAGGAGCTCGGCATCACCGTCGCCGAACCCTGTCTGGCGCCGCTGACGTTCGCGAGCTACGGCTACGAGACCTTCCACCTCCTGATGCCGCTCTTCATTTGCCGGCGCTGGGAGGGACAGGTCACGCCGCGCGAAGGCCAGGCCCTGGCCTGGGTTCGCGCCAACAAGCTGCGCGACTATCCCATGCCGCCCGCGGACATTCCGCTGATCCCGCATTTGATTGATTTGTTGATGTGAATTCGAAGCGGGCACCACACTCTCGGCGTCATGCCCGGGCTTGTCCCGGGCATCCACGATCTTCGTGCTGAACCGAGAGGCGTGGATGGCCGGGACATAGGCGAGCGGAAGCGACGCCGTCCCTCGGACGGCATGCCGGCCATGACGGCGGAAAGAGCTTACGTCCCTCCGGCCTTCTTCACCGCTTCCGCCAGGCTCGCCTTCGCTGATCCAGGCTTGAGCGGCTGCTGCTGGCTCGCATGCGGCGCCCAGCCGGAAAGCCAGATGATGTCGAATGTCGCACGGATGCGGCCGTCGGCGTCGGCAAAGCGTTCCGCGTAGATTTCAGCCATCCGCAGCAGCGTCGATCGCCGGCTGGGCGTGCGTCGCCGCTCGATCAGCACATTGGCGGCGCCCATGCGCCTGATATCCTGCATCAGCGCGAACGCGTTGGCGTAGCGCACCACGACGCGGTCGACATCGGTGACCGGCAGCGCAAACCCCGCCCGCTGCAACAGCGCGCCAACGTCGCGCAGATCGGCGAACGGTGCGACTCGCGGCGATACGCCGCCCTCGCATTCGGCCTCGGCGGCGGCAAAGGCCTGGCGCAGCTCGGTCAGGCTGTCGCCGCCGATCATCGCCGCCAGCAGCAGCCCGTCCGGCCTCAGCGCGCGACGGATCTGCGCGAGCACACCCGGCAGATCGTTGGCGAATTGCAGCGCCAGCGCCGAGACCACGAGATCGAGGCTCTCCGGTGCAAAGGGTAGCTTCTCCGCACCCGACGCATCGAGCTCAATGCGCTCGATCGAGGGCAGTCGCGCGCGCAGCACCGCGAGACCCTCGCCGGGCGTCCAGAGATCGGCCGCCGTGTGAAACTCCCGCATTACCGCGGCAAGCCGGTCGGAGATGTCCTCGGCGACCCGATCCAGCAGGAAGCTCGCGGCACCTTGCGCCTGCGCGCGGCGCTGTCGCGCGCGCAGCAAAGCACGATCGAACAAAGCGGGCGGGGTTTGTGGGTCTTGAGCCATGCCGCTGGTTACGCCGATCATGCTGGTTCTGGCAATCCACTGCGCGCGGCGCTAGCCTTGCCTCATGGAGCCGACACCGGCCCCCGTGTTCCAAACTAGCAATCCGCACCAGGCCCGCGGCGCCGGAGCGTCAAACGATGATCACCTGTTATCTGCGATACGAGATCCCCCCGGACAAGCTCGCCGAATTCGAAGCCTATGGCAGGATGTGGCTGGAACTAGTGCCAAGATTCGGCGGCATCCACCACGGGTACTTCCTGCCATCGGAAGGCGCCAGCGACGTCGCCCTCGCGATGTTCAGCTTCCCGAGCTTCGCGGCGTACGAACAATATCGGAAGGACAGCGCCGAAGATCCGGACGTCCAGAAAGCGATCGAGTTCGCAAGGCAAACGCGCTGCTTTCGCCGTTATGAGCGATCGTTCTTCCGGCCCGTGCTGCCGAAAGAGCCGTAGGCCGGGCGCGGACGAGAACAGCCCATTGACTTGAGCGTGGCGCAGGACGGCGCTAGCCTTGCCCAATGGACGCCGAGGCATCACCACCACGCTCCATTTCCAGCCATTTGCGCGGCGCGCTTCAGGCCTGCCGAGGTGTGATGGCGCATCTGCCAAGGCTTGCACTCGACATCGCGCTGCCGACGCTGTGCGTGTCCTGCCGCGAGCCGGTCGACGGCGAGGGCGTGTGCGCGGCGTGCTGGGCGCGGCTGTCGTTCATCGAACGGCCCTACTGCCCGCGGCTCGGCATTCCTTTTGTGTACGATCCCGGGCCCGACATGCTGTCGATGGAGGCGATCGCGAGCCCGCCGGCCTACCAGCGGGCGCGCGCCGCGGTGCGTTATGACGACGTCGCGCGCACCCTGGTGCATGCGCTGAAATACCAGGATCGCACGGATTTGGCGCCCGCCATGGGCCGCTGGATGGCGCGCGCGGGCGGCGAACTGCTCGCCGAGGCTGACATGCTGGTGCCCGTTCCCCTGCATTGGCGAAGGGCCTGGCGCCGCCGTTACAACCAGTCCGGGGCGCTGGCGCGGATCATCGAGCGGCAGAGCGGAGTGAAAGTGAAGGCTGAGGTGCTGCGCCGGGTACGCGCGACCGAGCAGCAGATCGGCCTGTCGCGGGCCCAGCGCGCCACCAATGTGCAGGGCGCATTCCAGGTATCCCCCGACCGCCAGGCGGACGTCCAGGGTCGGCGCATTGTCCTCATCGACGACGTCCTGACGTCGGGCGCGACGCTGGATGCGTGTGCGCGGGCCCTGCTCCGGGCCAAAGCGGCGCAAGTGGACGTGCTGGTGTTTGCCCGGGTTGTCGAGAGCCGGTGAAGTCCCATATAATTCAATGAATTCATGACATGAGAGCGCCAGACAAGATGACCGCTGCTGTCGAGATCTACACGAGGCCGGGCTGCGGCTATTGTTCCGCCGCCAAGTCGCTGCTGACCCGCAAGAAGGCGACGTTCACGGAGTTCGATATCGCCAAGAACCCGTCCTGGCGCCAGGAGATGTACGATCGCGCCGGCGAGGGCTCGACCTTCCCTCAGATCTGGATCGGCGGAGCCCATGTCGGGGGCTGCGACGAGCTCTACGCGCTCGATCGCGAAGGCAAGCTCGACGGCATGCTCGAAAGCGTCAAGGCGGAGTCATGAGCGACAACAGGACCTTCACGGCGGCTATGGTGCAGATGCGCACCGGCCTGATGCCCGAGCCCAGCCTCGCGCAGGCCACCAGGCTGATCCGCCAGGCTGTAGCCAATGGCGCCGACTACGTGCAGACGCCCGAAGTCAGCAACATGATGCAGCTCAACCGCAAGGCCCTGTTCGAGCACCTCCAGAGCCAAGACGACGACAGCTCGCTGAGGGCGTACCGGGCGCTCGCGGCGGAACTGAAGATCCACATCCATGTCGGCTCGCTGGCGCTGCGCTTTTCGGACGAGAAAGCGGTCAACCGCTCGTTCCTGATCGGGCCCGAGGGCAATGTGCTCGCGAGCTACGACAAGATCCACATGTTCGATATCGAGCTGCCTGACGGCGAGAGCTATCGCGAATCCGCCAATTACCAGCCGGGCGAGACGGCCGTGATCTCCGACCTGCCCTGGGGCCGCGTCGGCCTGACGATCTGTTATGACGTGCGCTTCCCCGCGCTCTACCGCGCGCTGGCCGAAAGCGGCGCGTACTTCATCACGGTGCCCTCGGCCTTTACCCGCAAGACCGGCGAGGCGCATTGGCACGTGCTGTTGCGTGCGCGCGCGATCGAGACCGGTTGCTTCATCTTCGCCGCGGCACAGGCAGGCCTGCACGAGAACAAGCGCGAGACTTATGGCCATTCGCTGATCATCGATCCCTGGGGCGAGATCCTCGCCGAAGGCGATGTCGAGCCCGGCATCATCATGGCAAAAATCGATCCGGCCAAGGTCGAGACCGCGCGCCGCGCGATACCCTCACTCCAGCACGGCCGCCGCTTCGGCGTCGCCGACCCCAAGGCGGGGCCGGATCATCTGCACCTGGTGCGGGGATCGGCATGATCCGCTACGCGCTCCGCTGCGACCGGAGCCACGACTTCGAGAGTTGGTTCCAGAGCTCGGCCGCGTACGACCAGCAGGTGAAGCGCAAGCTCGTGACCTGTCCGATTTGCGGCTCGGCCAAGGTCGACAAGGCGATCATGGCGCCGCGCATCGTCGGCAAGAAGGGCCGCGGACGCGCCACGCCCCCGCCTGAGCCCACCGCCACGATGACCGCGCCCGAAGCTGCGCAATCCGCACCGACCTCGCTGCTGATGGCGCAGGAGCGCGAGCTGCGCGCCAAGCTCAAAGAGCTGCGCGATCACATCGTGAAGAACGCCGACAATGTCGGCGAGCGATTCGCCACCGAAGCCCGCGCGATGCATTACGGCGACAAGGAGCACCGTCCGATCTATGGCGAGGCCTCGCCCGACGAGGCCAAGTCGCTGATCGACGAAGGCATCGAGGTGTCGCCGCTGCCGACGCTGCCGGAAGATCGGAATTAGACTCCCACCAACACCGCCACGCCGACCACGATCAGCACGATGCCAATAATCTCGCGCGGCGCGATCGGCTGCTTGAACGAATAGTACGCCACGCCTTGCGCGAACAGCACCTCGATCAAAGCGAGGGTGCGGACATTGGCGGCGGCCGTCAGCGCGAACGCCAGGAACCAGAACTGCGAGGCGAAGGCGCCCATGAAGCCGGCGAGCAGCGATGGCTTCCAAAGCCTCAGGATCGACTGAAGCACTTTTGGCGCCCGCCAGAGCAGATAGACCGTCAGGATCAGCGTCTGCACGAACAGGCCGAGCACCAGCGTGAACGATGCCGCAGTCACGAA
Source organism: Bradyrhizobium sp. 87 (assembly GCF_023073015.1). Taxonomy (NCBI): domain Bacteria; kingdom Pseudomonadati; phylum Pseudomonadota; class Alphaproteobacteria; order Hyphomicrobiales; family Nitrobacteraceae; genus Bradyrhizobium; species Bradyrhizobium sp. 87. The sequence goes on along the minus strand of NZ_JADPIQ010000128.1, from coordinate 48,129 downwards.
CGAGACATCAGGCACGTTGATGATGGCGCCGCGGAAGCCGACCGCAGAGAGCGCGAAGGCCGCGGCCGCGACGAGGCCGGTGATGGTCGGCTTCAATTCGGCAAAGCTCTTCTCGCCGCCGGGCCGCAGCGCGGTGATGACGACGCCGATTGTCGCGATCACGATCGCAAGCACCTTCAGCCATGTCAGATGATCGCCGAGGAAGACGAAGCCGAAGATGGCGGTCTGGATCGCCTCGGTTTTCAAATAGGCCGTCGTCACCACGAAGGAGCGGTCGTTCATGGCGAGCAGCATCAGGCCGGTCGCGACGATCTGGCTGAGCGCGCCGAGCAGGAGCCACGGCCAGAACACACCGGGCGGCATATCGAGATGATCGCCGGTGGCGACCAGCACCACCGCCAGGAAAAGCAGCGAGAACGGAAAGCCGAACAGGAAGCGGATATTGGTTGCGCCCCAGGTCCCCAGCGGCTTCGTCAGCGACCGCTGCATCGCATTGCGCGCGACCTGGCCGAGCGCGGCAATGACGGTGAAGGGAATCCAGAGGCTGGCGATGGTCAACATGGGTGGGACTGCGCTGGGAGCGAGAGGACGTTGAGTCAACGTGCCGCTCGCGCTCAAGCAGGTCAATCACGCGGATGTCATGGGTGCGATGCTTGCCTGACGAATTCGGTGTCGTCCTGGACAAGCGAAGCGCAGATCCAGGACCCATTACCCCAGGGAGTGGTTTGGCGAAGACTCGTAATTATCAGTTTTCGCCTAACTAAACCCTGGCTTTCGCCAGGACGACGCCGAATGTTTGGAAGCGGCAACGCCTCACACCATGCCTTCCGCCACCACCATGTAGTTCACGTCCATGTCTGACGAGAGGGTCCATTTGTCGGCGAAGGGGCTGTAGACGACGCCGGTCTGCTCGGTGATGACCAGGCGGTTGTCGAGCAGGTATTTCGTCAGCTCGTCGGGGGTGACGAACTTGTTCCACTCGTGGGTGCCGCGCGGCAGCCAGCGCAGGACATATTCAGCGCCGACGATGGCAAGCGCAAAGCTCTTCCAGTTCCTGTTCAGCGTCGAGACCACCATCAGGCCGTTCGGCTTCAGCATCGCGGCGCAGCGCTTCAGGAAAACGCCGACGTCGACGACGTGCTCGACCACCTCCATCGCCAGAACGATGTCGAAGCGCTCGCGCGGGTCGATCTCCTCAACCGTGGTGCAGCGATAGTCGATCGCGAGGTGCGCCTTGTCGGCATGCAGCTTGGCGGCCGCGATGTTGCTGACCGACGGATCGACGCCGATGACCTGCGCACCCAGGCGCGACAACGGCTCGCAGAGCAGGCCGGCGCCACAGCCGATGTCGAGCACGCGCAGACCGCCGAGGCAGTTGAGGCTGCGCGCGTTGCGCTCGAACTTGCGGCAGGCGGCATCGCGGATATACCCGAGCCGCAGCGGGTTGATCCGGTGCAGCGGTGCCATCTTGCCGTTGGGATCCCACCACTCGACCGAGAGCTTTGAGAATTTCGCGATCTCGGCGGCATCGACGGTCGAGCCCGGCGAGGTGCTTGCGGTTACGGAAGTATCTTGCTGCATGCTCATGGTTACGCGCGGTCCTACCGCGTGGTGATCGAACTACGGAAGGCGAGCGGCGAGGCGATGGTCTTGATCGTCTCGATCCCCTCGCCGACGCCGCGAATCGTCACGTCGCCGTAGTTGAGAATTCGTCCAAGAATGGTCTGATCGACATCGACGCTCTCGACCTTGTCCAGCGCCATCTCGAAGGTGCGGCGCTTGATGAAGCCGGTCTTGTGCACGACCCGCAAATTGGTCACGTCGGTCTCGGTGGTAAAGCGATGGAACCAGCCCTTCACAGTCCAGTACAGCGCCGCCAGAGCGACCAGGCCGGCCGCAACCAGACAGAGCATGACGAGCCCCTCGACGGTGGTTTGCCGGGACAGGACGAACAGGACCAGCGCCACGATCCAGGCCAGGATCGCCGGAAAATAGAAGATCCAGTGCGCATTGGTCGAATACAGCACCTTCTCGCCAGGCTGCAGGATCTCGTCGATATAGCGCGCCATGATCTCGGTTAACCCACTACCCCGCACCCTGCCCCGCAGGAACCCGCTTGCCCCCGGCCCCGCCGCTATGTATACGCGCGGTCGGTGTCCGCGAGGCCCGTCCAGTGCGGGCCACCATACTGATCCTTATGAAGGAATGCACGCGTCGTCATGAGCCGCCTCGTGATGAAATTCGGCGGCACGTCCGTCGCCAACATCGAACGTATCCGCAACGTCGCACGCCATGTGAAGCGTGAGGTCGACGCCGGCCATGAAGTGGCCGTGGTCGTCTCGGCGATGTCCGGTAAAACCAACGAGCTGGTGGCCTGGTGCACCGAGGCCTCGCCGATGCACGACGCGCGCGAATACGACGCCGTGGTCGCCTCGGGCGAACAGGTGACGTCCGGCCTGCTTGCCATCGTGCTTCAGGGCATGGGTATCCAGGCCCGCTCCTGGCAGGGCTGGCAGATCCCGATCACGACCAGCGACGCCCATGCTTCGGCCCGGATCGAGGGCATCGACGGCAGCGAGATCATCAAGCGCTTCAGGGAGCGCAAGGAAGTCGCCGTGATCGCCGGCTTCCAGGGCATCAACCCCGAGACCAACCGCATCACCACGCTCGGCCGCGGCGGCTCCGATACCTCGGCCGTGGCGATCGCCGCCGCCGTGAAGGCGGACCGCTGCGACATCTACACCGACGTCGACGGTGTCTACACCACCGATCCGCGAATCGTGCCGAAGGCGCGCCGGCTCGACAAGATCGCATTTGAAGACATGCTGGAGCTGGCCTCCCAGGGCGCCAAGGTGCTCCAGGTCCGCTCGGTGGAACTCGGCATGGTCCACAACATGCCAATTTTCGTCCGCTCGAGCTTCGACAAGCCCGAGGATATCGACCCGCATGCCAACCAGCCGCCCGGCACGCTGATCTGCAGCGAGGAGGAGATCATGGAAAGCCACATCGTCACCGGCATCGCCTTTTCGAAGGACGAGGCCCAGATCTCGGTACGCCAGATCGAGGACAAGCCCGGCGTGGCGGCGTCGATCTTCGGCCCGCTCGCCAATGCCAACATCAACGTCGACATGATCGTGCAGAACGTCTCCGAGGACGGGAAGACCACCGACCTCACCTTCACGGTCCCGGCCGCCGACTACACCAGGGCCAAGGAGACGATTACCGCGGCCAAGAGCCAGATCAATTATGCCCGGCTCGACACGGCTACCGATGTCGCCAAGATCTCGGTGATCGGCAGCGGCATGCGCAGCCATGCCGGCGTTGCCGCCCAGGCGTTCTCGGCCCTCGCAGGACGGAATATCAACATCCGGGCCATTACAACCTCCGAGATCAAATTCTCGGTTCTAATCGACACCGCCTATACCGAGCTTGCGGTGCGCACCCTGCACACGCTCTACGGTCTCGATCAGGCTTAGGCTAATTTTCTCTTAGCGGTCGCAGCAAACGCGAAGGTGTCCACACTTTCGCGTTTGGCAGGCGTTTTGCTTGGCAAAACAAGCCCCAATTCGCTATACGGCGAACTGGGTGGGCTGCCAGAAACTGTGCCCCAGTTGAGGCGGTGCTGATTCGGCCCAGGCAACCGCCGGGGCTGGCGCCGGACGAGCAAATTTGTTGTTTTTCTGGATTTCTGGGCGAGCCGCCGCGGGTCCTTTCGGCCCCGGCAGACGGAGGAGATTGACGGTTCATGCGGAGCGCGTCGGGAGGTCCCCGCGTCTTGTTGAGACGGCTCCGCGAAACCATGGCGGAGCAGGTCTCGGCCCAGGAGCGGCTGGACAAGATCGTGGTGCTGATCGCCGCCAACATGGTGGCCGAGGTGTGCTCGGTCTATGTGCTGCGCGTCGACAACACGCTCGAGCTCTATGCCACCGAAGGCCTCAACCGCGAGGCGGTGCACCACACCGTGCTCAGCGCCCATGAGGGCCTGGTCGGCCTGGTCGCGAGCGAGGCAACGCCTCTCAACCTAAGCGATGCGCAAAGCCATCCGGCCTTCTCGTTCCGCCCGGAGACCGGCGAAGAGATTTACCACTCCTTCCTCGGCGTGCCGATCCTGCGCGCCGGCAACACGCTCGGCGTGCTGGTGGTGCAGAATCGCGCCAAGCGCAACTATGTCGAGGAGGAGCTCGAGGCGCTTCAGACCACCGCGATGGTGCTGGCGGAGCTGATCGCCTCCGGCGAGCTGTCTGCGCTGGCCCAGCCAGGCCATGAGCCCGCGGCGCGCCATTCGGCGCAGAAGGTCGGCGCCATCCTGTCGGAAGGCATCGCACTCGGCCATGTCGTGCTGCACGAGCCGCGCGTGGTTATCAAGGACTACATCGCCGAGGACCTGCCAAAGGAGATCAAGCGGCTCGACACCGCGCTCGCCAAGCTGCGCGCCGATCTCGACCGCATGCTGGAGCGCGGCGACGTCGCCGAGGGCGGCGAGCATCGCGAGGTGCTGGAAGCCTACCGCATGTTCGCCAACGACCAGGGCTGGTCGCACAAGCTGCACGAGGCGGTCGCCACCGGCCTCACGGCGGAAGCCGCCGTCGAGCGTGTGCAATCCGACACCCGCGCGCGCATGCTGCGCTCGACAGATCCCTATTTGCGCGACCGGCTGCATGATCTCGAGGATCTCGGCTATCGCCTGATGCGACAGCTGGTCGGCCAGGATCACGCGCCGTCACGCGAACAATTGCCCGACAACGCCATCGTCATCGCGCGCGCGATGGGCCCGGCGGCGCTGCTCGACTATGACCGCAAGCGCCTGCGCGGCATCATATTGGAGGAAGGCACCGCCAATTCCCACGTCTCGATCGTGGCGCGCGCGCTCGGCATTCCCGCGGTCGGCGAAGTCCCGAACGCGCCTGGTATCGCCGATCCCGGCGACGCCGTCATCGTCGACGGCACCTCCGGCATGATCTATGTGCGCCCATCGCAGGAGGTCGAAGCGGCCTTCGCCGAGCGCGTGCGCTTCCGGGCCCGCCGCCAGGCGCAGTATCTGGCGCTGCGCGACCGGCCCTGCGTCACCAAGGACGGCCAGAAGGTCGAGCTGATGATCAATGCGGGTCTCGCGATCGACTTGCCGCACATCGAAGACACCGGCAGCGCCGGCATCGGCCTGTTCCGCACCGAGCTGCAATTCATGGTCGGCCAGAGCCTGCCGCGCACCAGCGACCAGCTCGCGCTCTATCGCACCGTGCTGGATGCCGCCGGCACCAAGCCCGTCACCTTCCGCACCCTCGACATCGGCGGCGACAAGGCGCTGCCTTATATGGAGGCGGTAATCGAGGAGAACCCCGCGCTCGGATGGCGCGCGATCCGGCTCGGGCTCGATCGTCCCGGCCTGTTGCGCGGCCAGATCCGCGCACTGCTGCGCGCCGGCGGCGGCCGCGCGCTGCGCATCATGTTCCCGATGATCTCGGAGGTGGGTGAATTCGATTCTGCGAAGGCGCTGGTCGAACGCGAACTGACCTATCTGCGCCAGCACGGCCACACGCTGCCGGAGCGGATCGACATCGGCACCATGGTCGAGGTGCCGGCGCTGCTTTATCAGCTCGACGAGCTCCTGAAGAAGGTCGACTTCATCTCGGTCGGCTCCAACGATCTGTTCCAGTTCCTGTTCGCGGTCGACCGCGGCAACGCGAAAGTCTCGGAGCGCTTCGACACCATGTCGGCGCCGATCCTGCGCGCGCTTCGCGACATCGCACGCAAGACGCAAGCCGCGAACAAATCGCTGTCGCTCTGCGGCGAGATGGCGTCGAAACCGATCGGCGCGCTGGCGCTGATCGGGATGGGCTATCGCTCGCTGTCGCTCTCGGCCACCGCGCTCGGCCCGGTCAAGGCCATGGTGCTCGATCTCGACGCCAAGAAGGCCGAGGCGATGCTCGGGCCGTTGCTGGACGCGCCCGCCGGCAGCGTCTCGATCCGGCAGAAGCTGACGGAATTTGCCGAGGCCGAAGGCCTGGCCTTGTAGCGGGCCTGTCGCCCCCTCCTGCCGCCTCGCCCTTTTCCGCATTTGAGACCGAACCGATGTCGTCACTCCCCGAAGCCAAACTGGACGTCCTGCTCGCGCATCACGCCTCACTCGAGGCCGAATCGCTCGGTCAGCTCGCCTCCGAACGCTATGTGCAGATCACGCGTGAGCTCGCCGAGCTCACGCCATTGATCGAAGCGGTCAAGACCTATCGTTCGGCCCTCAAGGAGCTCGCCGACACCGAGGCGCTGATCGCCGATCCCGCGACCGATGCCGAGATGCGCGCCATGGCGGAAGCCGAGCGCGGCGAGCTGACGCCGAAGATCGAGGAGTTGGTCCAGAAGATCCGCGTCGCGCTGCTGCCGAAGGACGCCATGGACGATCGCAACGTGGTGCTGGAAATCCGCGCCGGCACCGGCGGCGACGAGGCTTCGCTGTTTGCCGGCGACCTGTTCCGGATGTACGAGCGCTTCGCGGCCCTGCAGGGCTGGAAGGTCGAGGTGATCTCGGCCAGCGAAGGCAGCGTCGGCGGCTACAAGGAAATCATCGCCGAGGTGCAGGGCCGCGGCGCGTTCTCGAAGCTGAAGTTCGAGTCCGGCGTGCACCGGGTGCAGCGCGTGCCGGACACCGAGACGCAGGGGCGCATCCACACATCTGCCGCCACCGTCGCCGTGATGCCCGAGGTGGAGGAGGTCGACGTCGAGATCCGGAACGATGATTTGCGTATCGAGACGATGCGCGCCGGAGGCGCCGGCGGCCAGCACGTCAACAAGACCGAATCAGCGATCCGCATCACCCACATCCCGACCGGCATCGTGGTGATGATGCAGGATAGCCGCTCGCAGCACAAGAATCGCGCTTCCGCCATGAACATCCTGCGCTCGCGCATCTACGACGCCGAGCAGCAACGCCTCGACGCGGCGCGCTCGGCCGAGCGCAAGGAGAAGGTCGGCTCCGGCGACCGCAGCGAGCGCATCCGCACTTATAATTTCCCGCAAGGACGCGTCACCGATCACCGCATCAATTTGACGCTCTATAAGCTGCCGCAGGTGATGGCGGGCGAAGCGCTGGGCGAACTGACCGACGCACTGACCACCGAGCACCAGGCCGCGCAGCTCGCCGCTCAGGGCGCGGCGGCGTAGAGCTCGCGGCTTCGCGCTTTCTTCAGCGTGTCCTCAGCGTCTCTTGGCTCGAAACGCTCGCAGGATCTTGCCCAAACCGGGCGCGGCGGCGCTGAGCTCGTCCAGATGGATGCGCGAGAGGGATCGCAGCTTCCGCTCGCCCTTCGCTGTCAGCTTGACCAGGACGCGCCGCGCATCATCCGGGTCGGCTTCCCGGCCAATCAGCTTCAGTTTCGCCATGCGATCCACCAGCTCCACCGCGGTGTGGTGCCGGATCAGCAGGAAGCGCGCGATGTCGCCGACGCTGGCGCCGTCAGGGGCGGCCAATCCTTTGATCGCCAGCAGCGCCTGGTGCTGCTGCGGCGTCAAGCCGGCGCTCTGGGCCGCGGCTTCGCTGAAGGCCAGGAAGGTTCGGAGCTGATAGCGAAACTGCGCAAGCGCCCCGTAGTCGGCCTCGCGCATCGCGCCACCCTTTGTGGGCACAGCACGCGCCGGGCGTGTCGTCTTCCGCTTCGATGGGGCCATTCCCTGCCTGCGACGTCGAGCCAGCCGGTGCAACGGGCGGCCTCACCGAGACTAGCAAGGAAGGCCAAGCCGAACCAACCGACCGGCGCCCCGGACACACAAATATCGCCACCTATTCGAAGCTGGACAGCAGGATCTTCACCAGGATGACCTGGAACGCGATCGGGATACGGACGCTCTTTCGCCGGATCGAGCGCTGCAGCGCGCCGGCAATCTCGGCGCTGGTCAAGGCACCCGCGGATGCATTGCTAATCAACTCGGCCCACATCTGCGACAGCGAGCCGCCGGGCGGGATCACCGGCTTGATCGTCACGCCACAGCCCTGCGCCCAGTCGATGATTTCCCTCATCGTGTGAGGACCGCAATTGCGCGCGGTCGCGAGGCGTTCGGCCGTCAGCGCAAGCAGCAATTCGCGCGAGGGCGACCAATTCCCCTTCGGCGGTTGCTCGGCAGTGAGCTCGACCGCGAGTTCCTTGAGGACGTTCTGGGCGCGCACGCTCAGCTTCTGCATCGGACCGGGCGCGCGCTTCGCCTGAACGGGGCCGACGGCGGGCCCGCGCCGGCCGGCCGGCCAGTTGCGCGGATCGGGCATGCGCGAGGCATCGCCGGACTGCGGTGTCGCCCGCTGCCCGCTCACCTCTTCCGGCCACGCCGCCTCCTGCCGCTCCGCACCTTGCGGCCACGACCGTCGCTTTCGGGTACCCGCCACTGTCGTCTGCCGCGCCATTTCTCTCGCCGAACCCGCCAGCCTCGTACTCACAAAGGCTAATATATATCGTGATGCGATATGTTTTCACGAGATAATTTTCGGCGTTCGACCAAAGACGAAATTGACAGAAGGCGTTCACAAGCAATGCTTGCGCCCAAGAGCTACACGCGGATGTGACGTGCCCGGCGCGGACAGGCCTTCGAGGCCGGCTGCCGTCGGACAGGTCGTGCTTTGCCTGCAAACAAGAACGACGTTAGGAGGAAACGATCATGACTGACAATCTCATCCGCCGCGGCCTTTCGCGCCGTGGCCTGCTTCAGACCACCGCGGGCCTCATCGGTGGCGCGGTTCTGCCGGGGATGCCGGCGTTTGCCGAGGACAAGCCGGCGATCGGCTCCTACCCCGCAGGGGTCTCGGGCTCCACCGCCTTCATCGGCATCTCGGTGCCGCGCACCGGCACCTATGCCGTGCAGGGTGAAGACGAGCTCAAGGGCTACCAGCTCGCGATCGAGCACATCAATGAAGGCCACGAGCTGATCAAGAAGATCTCGCCCAAGACCAGCAAGGGCGTGCTCGGCAAGGAGCTGAAGTTCGGCGTCGCCGATTCCGCGGCCAAGCCGAACGAGGCAGTGCAGGCGCAGCAGCGCTTCATCAGCGAGAACAAGGCGATCATGATCACCGGCGGCACGTCGAGCGCCGTTGCGGTGGCGCTGAACAAGCTCGCCCAGCGCGAACATGTGATTTTCGTATGCGGCATTTCCGGCTCGAACGACACCACCGGCAAGGATTGCGTCCGCTACGGCTTTCGCCAGAACTTCTACGGCCAGACTGCGGCCGCAGCGATCGGCCCGGTGATGGTACGTGAGTTCGGCAAGGGCAAGAAGGCGGCGTATCTGACGCCCGACTACACCTACGGCCACACCGTTACCAAATCGATGCAGGACTTCCTGGCGACCGCCGGCTGGACCACCGTGACCAACCAGGTCGCCCCGCTCGGCGCCCCCGACTATTCCTCATACCTGCTGAACGTCGCCAACTCCGGCGCCGACGTGCTGATCAACGTCAATTGGGGCCACGACGCGGTACTGTCGACACAACAGGCCAAGCAGTTTGGCGTGCTCGACAAGATGAAGCTGGTCGTGCCGTACCAGGTGCCTTTCATCGCGCGCGAGACCGGGGGCCTGATGCAGGGCGTCTACGCCGCCACCGACTATTGGTGGACCATCGAGGACAAGTTCCCGCTGGCGAAAATGTTCAACGAAGCGTTCGAGAAGAAGTACGGCTACAAGCCCGAATGGGGCGCCGAGAACGCCTATGTCAGCTTCGCGCATTGGGCGCACATGTGCGAGCAGGCCGGCAGCTTCAGTCCGCCTGACGTGATCAAGACCTACGAGAAGGGCGAGACGATCCCCTCCCTGGTCGGCGACGTCCATTACCGCCCGGAGGATCACCAATGCGTCCGCCCGGTGATCATCGTCAAGGGCAAGCAGCAGAAGGACATGAAGAACAAGGAAGACTGGTACGACGTCGTCGAGATCGTCCCGGGTGAAGGCCTGATGCAGAAGCCCGACGCCTTCGGCTGCCATCTCGGCGACTACAGCTGAGACCTCGCCAACCCCTGTGACGCCGCGGACTGCACTCCGGTCCCGCGGCGTCGCCTTTTTCTGACGCGCAACATCGCGCGCCACAACAGCGATTGTCGCATGATAAGTTGGCCCAACCTCGTTTCACAGCTTTTCAACGGGCTCGCGCTCGGCGCCCTGCTCGCGCTGATCAGCTCCGGCCTGACCATCATCTACGGCACGCTCGGCGTGCTCAACCTCGCACACGGCGCGATGTTCATGATCGGCGGCTATGCCGGCTTCGTCGCCTATCAGTACACGGAGTCGTTCACCCTTGCCGTGATCGCGGGCTCCCTGTTCGTGATGCTGCTCGGCGTTCTCATGGAACGCGGCATCATCCGTCATTTCTATCATCGTCCGCACGAGGATCAGCTGCTCGTGACCTTCGGGCTCGGCATCTGTTTCGTCGAGCTCGTGCGCCTGATCTTCTCGAGCCAGTCGCAGCTGGTGCCGCCGCCGGCGCTATTCCAGGGCATCACCAATCTCGGCTTCATGTTCTATCCGACCTACCGCCTCGCCGTCGTCGGCATCGTCGCGATCGCCCTCGGCGCATTGTTCATCGTGCTCTACCGGACCCGGCTGGGCATGATTGTGCGCGCCGGCATCGAGGATTCGGTGATGGTGGATTCGCTTGGCATCAATGTCTATCGCGTCTTCATGGTGGTCTTCGGCATCGGCGCAATGGCCGCCGGCTTTGCCGGCATCGTCAACGCGCCGGTGGTGTCGCTGACACCGGGCATCGGTGACGACATCCTGGTCCAGACTTTCGTGGTGGTGGTGATCGGCGGCGTCGGTTCGTTCCCCGGCGCAATTCTCGGCGGCCTGATCGCCGGCGAGATCATCAGCGTCACCTCCATGTTCAACCCCGGCTATGCCTATGTGATGCTGTTTGCGGCGATGACGCTCGTACTCGTGGTACGACCGCATGGCCTGCTCGGCGTCCAGGGCCGCGAGTAAGCGATCACCTGATGCTCAAGCAACGCCCCTTCCTGATCGAAGCCCTGACTGCGATCGGCTTGATCGCAGCCCCCTTCGTGCTGCCTCATCTCGGGTTCGCGCCGAACACCGTGAACAGGATCCTGGTCTGGGGCCTGTTCGGGCTCGGCTTCGACATCCTGTTCGGCTTCACCGGCCTGCTCTCGTTCGGCCAGTCCGCCTTCTACGGCACCGGCGGCTTCGTCGCCGCCTACCTGCTGACCCGCGCGGGCTTCGGCAACGTGCTGGGCGCGCTGATCATCGGCATGATCGCGGCCGCAGCGACCGGCTACCTGATCGGCCTGATCGCATTGCGCCGCACCGGCATCTATTTCGCGATGATCACCGTGGCAATCGCGGAAGTGTTCTTCTTCGTCGAATTCAATCCACTTTCCGATTTCACCGGCGGCGAAAACGGCCTGCCCGGCGTGCCGACGCCGAGCTTCAATCTCGGCTTCATCTCCATCCACTTCACCAATGGCTGGTCGCTCTATCAGTTCATCGCGCTGTGCTATTTCGTCGGCGTTGTCATCGCCCTCAGGATCGTGCGCTCGCCGGTCGGCGCGGTTCTGAGTGCGATCCGCGACAATCCGCTGCGCGCCACGGCCGTCGGCCACAACATCCATGGCTACAAGCTGACCGCCTTCGTGATCGCAGCCGCTTACGCGGGCTTCGCCGGCGGACTGCTCGGCGTGCTCCAGGCCTTCATGCCGCCCGACGCCTTCACCTTCGACACCTCGGGCCAGCTCGTGATGCAGACGGCCATCGGCGGCAGGGGCACGCTGTTCGGACCGCTGGTCGGCGCAACCGTTTGGCTGTTCCTTCAGGACTTCCTGCAGTCCGCACTGGGCCTCGGCGCAGCCTGGAAGTTGGTGCTGGGTGTCGTGTTCGTGCTGCTGGTCTGCTTCCTGCGCGGCGGCATCATCGGCGGCCTTGCCGATCTCTACCGCCTCGTCTCGGGAAAGCGAAAGCAGACGGATGCGGAGATGGAGCAGGACGCCGCTGACACCGAGGCCAGGCTGCAACCTCCACCGGCGCCGATGCAGGCCAAGGAGGTCGAGCACCCCGCCTATTCCGGGCCGATCCTGAAAGCCACCGGCCTGACCAAGCGCTATGGCGGCCTCGTTGCCAACAGCGACATCGATTTCAGCGTCAATCGGGGCGAGCTGCGCGGGATCATCGGCCCCAACGGCGCCGGCAAATCAACCTTTTTCAAGATGCTGACCTGCGAGATCGCGCCGAGCTCCGGCCAGATCGTGTTCGAGGGCCGCGACATCACGGGATTGAAGGTCACCGAGGTTTGCCAGCTCGGACTGACCAAAAGCTACCAGGTCAACCAGCTCTTCACCGGGTTGACGGTGCGGGAGAACCTGACGATCGCAGCCCTTGCCGAACTGCGCGGAAAATTCCGGCTCGACCTGTTCCGCACGCTCGGCGGCGTCAAGGGCCTGACGGAGCAGGTGGCGCACACGCTCGCTTTGGTGAACCTGACCCGTCGTGCCGACACGCCCGTGTCCGAGCTCGCCTATGGCGAGAAGCGCAGGCTGGAAATCGGGCTTGCGCTCGCCACGTCGCCGCGCCTGTTGCTGCTTGACGAGCCGCTCGCCGGCATGAGCCCGCGAGAGCGTCTCGAGACCGTCAAGCTGCTCAAGTCGATCGCGCGCGGCCGTACCATGATCATCATCGACCACGACATGGATTCGCTGTTCGAGTTGGTCGAGCGCGTCACCGTGCTCCAGGAAGGCCGGGTGCTGGTCTCCGGCACGCCGGAGGAAATCAAGGCCAACGCCGCCGTCCAGGAAGCCTATCTCGGTGGCGTGCACGGAGAGATCGCGGCATGAGCCTGATCGAGGTCAACGGCCTGAACAGCTATTACGGGGACTCCCACATCCTGTTCGACGTCGCCATGCATGTCGAGCGTCACGAGGTGGTGGCGCTGCTCGGACGCAACGGCGCCGGCAAGAGCACCACGCTGAAGAGCCTTATGGGCGTCGTGACGCCGCGTAGCGGCAGCGTGAAATTCGACGGCATCGATATCGCCGGGCGCAAGAGCCACAGAATCGCGCAGGCCGGCATGCAGCTCGTGCACGAGGAACGCCGCATTTTCGGCAGCCTGTCGGTGGAGGAAAACATCGTCCTCGCCGGCATCACCGCGCCGAAACGCTGGCCGCTCGATCGCATCTACGAGATGTTTCCGCGGCTGAAGCAGCGGCGCAACAACCGCGGCACCGAGCTATCCGGGGGCGAACAGCAGATGCTCGCGATCGCACGGGCGCTCGTGCGTGATCCCAAGATCGTGCTGCTGGACGAGCCGTTCGAGGGACTCGCGCCCGTCATCGTCCACGATCTGGTCAAGGCCTGCCGCGAGCTCGCCGCCGCCGGCCAGACCATCGTGCTGGTCGAGCAGAACCTGGCGGCGACGCTGGCGCTGGCGACACGGATCTACATCATCAACAACGGACATATCGTGCACGAAGGGCCGGCGCGGGAGCTCAAGGCCCAGCCGGAGCTGCTCCAGCGCTATCTCGGCGTCTAGAGAGCGGCGATCATTCGCCTGGCGTGAGCGGCGAGCACCGCCGTGTCCTCCTTGCGCGTCTGCGCCGGCAGCAGCTCGATTCCGGCCCTGACCGGCATGACGTGCATGTGCAGGTGAAAGACCACCTGGCCGCTGGCCGGCTCGCTGAACTGCTGAAGGATGATGCCCTCGGCGTCGAACGCCTTCATCGCGGCAATCGCGATCCGCTTGGCGGTTCGGGCGACCGCGGCGAGGTCGTCATCCGCGATGTCGAGGATGCCGCGTGCCGGCGCCCGGGGAACGACCAGCGTGTGCCCGGGCGAACGCGGCATGATGTCGAGGAAGGCGAGGCTACGGTCGTCCCTGAAAACCTCGAAACAGGGGATCTCGCCACGCAGGATCTTTGCGAAGACGTTCTGATCGTCGTAGGGCGTCATGGACCCTCCTTGGTTGCGAGGCGCGATCTGACGCGCTCCTTTTCATTGACGCAAGCAAGCCAGCCGATCTATCCACGATGCTAGGCAGGATGGTTCCATTGGCGACAGATTTCGATCCAGGACACAGCATCGAGAGTGCGCGGCGCGTGCTTGCGGCACGGCTGCAATCGGCCGGCATCGAGCAGCCCGCCCTCGATGCGCGCCTGCTCGTCGGAGCTGCGCTGAGGCTTGATCTGACCGGGATGGTGACGCAGGCGGGCCGACAACTCGCGCCTGAAGAGGCTGCGCGGCTGGAAGCGTATGCGCAGCGCCGGCTCGCGCATGAGCCCGTCGCCCGCATTCTCGGCGCTCGGGAATTCTGGGGCCTGCCGTTCCAGCTATCCGAGGCGACGCTGGTCCCGCGGCCGGATACCGAGGCCGTGGTCGAACTGGCGCTCGAGATCTTTCATGGGCTTACGAATTCGGGACGGCGCCCGTGCATCGCCGATATCGGCACCGGATCCGGCGCCATCCTGCTCGCGCTGCTGCACGAAATTCCCGGCGCCGTCGGCGTCGGCACCGATCTCAGTCTGACCGCGCTCAAGACCGCCAGAGACAACGCCGCGGCTCTTGGCCTCGCCGACCGCGCCAGCTTCGTCGGCTGCTCCTACGCAGCGGCGCTCCGCGGCCCGTTCGACCTCGTCGTGTCGAATCCGCCCTATATCCCGTCGGCCGAAATTCCGAAATTGAGCATCGAGGTGCGCGAGCACGATCCGCACCTGGCGCTCGACGGCGGCAATGACGGTTACGACGCCTATCGCGCCCTGATCCCGCAGGCGACTGAACGTCTCGCTCCCGGCGGAGCACTGATCGTCGAGGCCGGACAGGGCCAGGCCCGCAATATTGAAACCTTGATGACGGCTGCCGCGTTGGTCGTGGACAGGCCGCCCAAGGCCGATCTGGCGGGCATCCCACGGGCGGTTTCGGCCCGGAAAATGCCCCCATAAAAGCCGGATTGGGCTGCAAAAAACCTCTTGGAATATCCCTTGGGAACGACTACCTTCCTATCAACACATCGGTGCCGGCCCCGTAGACCTACGGGCGAAAGCCGGGCTCTCGGGCGAGAGCTTACTGATAATGGTTCCAAGCCGCAGGTCCTGTTGAGCGCGATGGCCATTTGAGCTGCGCTGCTTACCGACCGCAACGTGAACGAAAGCCTGATATTGCGCTTGAAGACTTACGCAACAAAGCAGGGCTTGTTTCGGCAGGCGATATGAATGGGTTCGCTGGCGATGGATGCTGGCGGTGGGGAACGCGTCTTTTGTTGAACGCGACGGTCGACGAACATCGGCAGGGATCAATCCGCTCTTGCGTGCGGTTGCGCGCAAGCGATGTGAACCGCTGTCATCAGGTCACTCTCGGCAATCAGTAATGCGTGCAACCTTTAGGGCTGGAATTAAAGGCAGGACATGAGAAACGGTCAGAACAAGCAGCGGATGCGCAACCGCAACAATAATAATAACAATAACAACAATAATAACCGGCGCGGCCAGAACCCGATGACCCGGGTCTACGAGTCCAACGGACCTGACATCAAGATCCGCGGCACGGCTTCGCATATTGCTGAAAAGTATCTCCAGCTCGCGCGCGACGCGCGCTCCTCCGGAGACCCCGTTGCGGCCGAGAACTACTACCAGCATGCCGAGCATTATTTTCGTCTGATCGCGACGGCTCAGGAACAGTTCCGGCAGAACCAGCAACCGCGCGGCGACGAGCCCATCAGCAACAACAGCGGTGACGACGGCGAGGACGACGGCGAGAATTTCTCGAATTTCGGCCAGGAACCGGGTTTTGTCCCACAGCCGCCACCGCCGCCCTTCACCCGCGACCGCGACGGCCCGCGCGATCATCAGCCGCGTGATCATCAGCCCCGCGACAACCATGCTTATCAGCGCGACAACCAGCAGCCGCGCGAGCATCGCGAACGCGACCATCGTCCGCAGCCGCAATATCAGCCCCAGCCGCAACCGCTACCGCTGAACCAGCCTCAGCCCGTCGTCGCCGACGCCGTCAGCGTCGATCGTTTGCCTTCCTTCATCACCGGCCCGCAGCCGCAGGTGAGCGGTGGCGCGCCCGGCCAGGCCGGCTTCGAAGGTGGTGGTGGCGAGCGCTTTCCGCGGCGGCGCCGCCGCCCGAATGGCCCGCGCCCCGAGCGCGAAGCCGCTCCGGCCGCCTCAAGCGACGAAGTGGCTCCCGGCGAGTAAGCCTTTCGCCGGACATCTTGCGCCAGATGTCCTGACCCGAATCGTCCCGGCATGTCCGGGACGATTTGTTTTTAGCCGCGCGTCGCCGTCGTCGAGGATGGTACCAGCACCGGCTTCGCCAGTGATGGAATGAGCCGCGCCCGCTCGCGCTTGGCGGGGATCGCGCGGTAGACCTGCTTGGTCGCCTCGACGATGTGCACGCCGGCGAAGGGCAGCGACAGCGCCGCGCCGGCCCGCTCCCACATCTGTGCGGATTTCAGCACCCAGCCCCCGGCATAGGGCGGCATGAACAGCGCCTCGCCCCAGGCGGTCGGGGTGAACCAGGTCTGGCGCAACAGGTCCGTGATCTGCGAACGCGAATAGGGCCGGCCGTGACCGAACGGCGTGCTGTCGGTGCGGGTCCACACCCCGCGCCGGTTCGGGATGACCGCAATCACGCGACCGGACGGCGACAGCACGCGCCATGCCTCGCGCAGCAGCGCGGCCGGATCGTCCGACATTTCCAGTGCGTGGACCAGCAGGATGCGATCGACCGCGGCGTCGGGAAGCGGCAGCGAGAACTCGTCCACCAGCGAGGCAAGCGCCGGCCGTCCGGTGGGCCATTTCAGGACGCCCTGGGCCGAGGGCATGAAGGCGATGCAGCGCTCCGCGTCCTCGCGGAACAACCCGAGATAGGGCGTGGGATAGCCGAAGCCGAGCACCCGCTGGCCATCGACGCGCGGCCAGCGCTCCCGAATGCCGCGATTGATCATTTGCCGCGCCACAATCCCGAGGCGACGGGAGTAGAACTCGCGGAGGTCGACGACATCAATGGTCATGATCGCAATGTAACATGCACGAGGCGGCCCCCGCGCGCGGAATATTGCATTGCCTGCGCAACGTTAACGCCATATTTGTCTGACGGAGCTGAGCGCGATCGGAGATGACATGGCCGCCGAAATTCGTACTTTCACCTGTTTAAACGACAATTTCGGTTACCTCATCCACGATGTGGAAACCAAGGCGACGGCGTCGATCGACGCGCCGGAGGCCGGCCCCATCGTGAGGGCGCTCGAGCGCGAGGGGTGGCAGCTCACCGACATTCTGATCACCCATCATCATGGCGATCATGTCGGCGGGGTCGCCGAACTCAAGCAGAAATACAATTGCCGCGTCGTCGCGCCGCATGACAAGACGACGGAGATCGCAGACGTCGACCTGCGCGTCGCCAATGCCGAAATCGTCAGGGTCGGCAGCTTGCTGGGGCGCGTACTGGAGACGCCCGGCCACACGCTCGACCACATCTCCTATGTGTTCGACACCGACAAAGCGCTGTTCGCCGCCGACACGCTGTTCTCGATCGGCTGCGGCCGCGTGTTCGAGGGCACCTATCCGATGATGTGGGATTCGCTTCTGAAGCTGCGTGCCCTGCCCGACGACTTCAAGCTCTATTGCGGCCATGAATACACGGCCTCCAACGTCAAGTTCGCGCTGACCGTCGACCCCGACAATGCGGCGCTGCAGTCGCGCGCGGCGGAGGTGGCGAGGCTGCGGGCCGAGAACAAGCCGACCATTCCCGCGCTGCTTGGTGACGAGAAGCGGACAAACGTGTTCCTGCGCGCCGACGAACCCTCGATCGCAGCCAGGCTGCACATGAAGGGCGCGGATGCCACCGCGGTGTTCGGCGAGCTGCGCGAGCGCAAGAACAAGTCTTGAAGAACAGATCCTGACGGGAATCGATGCCGACCGCAGCCGAGATCATCGCGCGCCTCGAACTCCGCCCGCATCCCGAAGGCGGGCATTACCGAGAGACGTTTCGCGACCAGACCACCGACGCCAACGGCCGCGCGCGCTCGACCCTGATCTATTTTCTGCTGGCGCGCGGCGAGCGTTCGCACTGGCATCGCATCGATGCTGTCGAGAGCTGGCACTATTACGCCGGCAGCCCGCTGACCCTGCGGATAGCGCACGAAGGCTGCTCCCAGCACGAGGTACGGCTCGGTACGGACCTGTTGAACGGCGAGCGGCCACAGGCGATCGTGCCGGCCGATGCGTGGCAGACGGCAGAGACCACCGGCGAGTGGACCCTGGTCGGCTGCACCGTGGCGCCCGCCTTCGAGTTCGCGAAGTTCGAGCTCGCGCCGAAGGGCTGGGAGCCCTAAGGCCCTGTCGCTTCGGCTTGCGCCCGGCAATGATGCTACCGCTTCCGCAGCAACATGTCCTTCGCCGCAATCAGGCCGCCGCCGGCGATCAGGATCGCGGCGATGGTGATGTTGGCGCTGGCATTGGCAAAGCCAGCGGCGATGAGGAAGCCGGTCGAGAGCAGCGGCGTCGCATAGGAGGCGGCGCCGAGCACGCGGATGTCGCCACGCTTCATGCCGATGTCCCAGGCGTAGAACGCAGCACCGACGGGACCGATGCCGAGCGCGATGACGGAGAGCCATTGCAGCGTCGTGTCCGGCCACACCGTGGTTTCAAGCAGTCCATGCATCAGCGCGGCGAGCACCGCGGTGGCGAGGCAGAATCCCGCGACCGCATCGGTCGGCACCGCCTTCAGTCGCCGCGACAACACCGAATAGATCGCCCACACGAACGCTGCGATGAAGGCCGCGGCCAAACCCGGCAATTGTCCCTGCGTGAAGCCCGAGGTGTTACCGGCGAACAGCAGCACGGTGCCGACGAGGCCGAGCAGGGCGCCAACGACGTGATGCACGGCAAGCCGCTCGCCCGGCAGAAACGACGAGAACAGCACGATCAGGAGCGGCCACAGATAATTCAGCAGGCCGGCTTCAGCCGGTGGCGCAAAGCGCAGCGCGAGGAAATACAGCGCGTGATAGCCGAACAGTCCGCCGACACCGACGATCCACACGACCAGCGGCTGACGCAGGCTTTTGGCCGCTGCGCCGCGGCCGATCCAGGTGAGCAGGCCGACGAGCCCGCCGATCGCGAACGTCATCGCGGCCAGCTGGAATGCCGGGATCTTTCCGGTCGCCACCGTCATCACTGACAGCAGCGACCACATCAGGATCGCGGTCAATCCGATCAGCGTTGCGGTGCGGGGAGTCATCGATCAAAGGCTCTGAGGACGTTTATGCCCGGCACAAGGCCGGGCATTTTCGTCCTCACTATCGCCTTGTCGCGACTGAAGCTACATATTTTGCCTCAGCGACGTTGCGCCAAGAGAATGGGCGCCATCAGGCCTGATATTGGCCGCCATTGATGGTCAGCGTCGAGCCGGTCATGAAGCCGGCCTCGTCCGCCGCCAGGAACACGACCGCACGTGCGATCTCTTCCGGTTCGCCGAGCCGGTTAACCGGGATCTGCGGGATCACGTTCTTTTCCAGGACGTCCTTTGGCACTGCCTGCACCATTTCGGTGTTGATGTAGCCGGGGCAGATCGCGTTGACGGTGATGCCGCCCTTGGCGTTCTCGAGCGCAAGTGCCTTGGTGAAGCCGATGTCACCGGCCTTCGCCGCGGAATAGTTGACCTGGCCAAACTGTCCCTTTTGGCCGTTGATCGACGAGATCGAAATGATGCGGCCGAACTTGCGCGCACGCATGCCTTCAATGATGGGACGCGTCATGTTGAACAGCGAACCGAGATTGGTATTGATGACGGCGTTCCACTGCTCGAGCGTCATCTTGTGGAAGGCGGTGTCGCGGGTGATGCCGGCATTGTTGACGAGCACGTCGATCGGCCCGACGTCCGCCTCGACCTTCTTCACGCCCTCGGCGCATGCATCGAAACTGCTGACGTCCCATTTGTAGACGGCGATGCCGGTCTCGGCCTTGAACTTCTCCGCCGCCGCGTCGTTGCCGGCATAACTCGCCGCAACCTTGTAGCCGGCCGCCTTCAGCGCTTTGCTGATCGCAGCTCCGATGCCCCGCGTACCACCCGTCACCAATGCAACACGTGCCATATCGTATTTCCTTCCCTTGGACTCTTCGGACGTTTCTGAGTGATCGTTTTTAAGTGCGGATTATGGGGGACGTTTGACGGACATCAAGAACAAAACGCCCGGCGTCGAGCCGGGCGTTTCTCTTTAGTCGAGGCTTGTACGGTTGCGAAGAATATTTGATTTGCAACCGCTGCCTTTTTAATCGCGTGCAACGCACTCAGTCACGTGTGCAGCGCACGCCCAAATGACGCGTCAACTATCTCAGTCGCGCGCCACACACATCGCGATACCCATGCCGCCACCGATGCACAGCGTGGCGAGGCCCTTCTTCGAATCGCGCTTCTGCATCTCGTGGAGCAGCGTCACCAGCACGCGGGCGCCGGAGGCACCGACCGGATGGCCGATCGCGATCGCGCCGCCGTTGACGTTGACCTTGGAGGTATCCCAGCCGAGGTCCTTGTTGACGGCACAGGCTTGCGCAGCGAAGGCTTCGTTGGCCTCGATCAGGTCGAGATCGCCGACGTTCCAGCCGGCCTTCTTCAGCGCGGCACGCGAGGCCGGGATCGGGCCCGAGCCCATGATCTTCGGATCGACGCCCGCCTGCGCCCAGGACACGATGCGCGCGAGCGGCTTCTTGCCTTCCTTGGCGGCCTGCTTGGCGGTCATCAGCACCACGGCAGCAGCGCCGTCGTTGATGCCGGACGCCGAGCCCGCGGTGACCGTGCCGTCCTTCTCGAAGGCGGGACGAAGCTTCGCCATCGCGTCGACCGTTGCGCCATGGCGCGGATATTCGTCGGCGCTGACGACGACATCGCCCTTGCGTCCCTTGATGGTGACGGGAACGATTTCGTCGTTGAATTTACCGGCCTTCTGCGCGGCCTCGGCCTTCTGCTGCGAGGCGACCGCGAACTCGTCCTGCTGGGCGCGGGTGATCTGCCACTGCCGCGCGACGTTCTCGGCGGTGTTGCCCATGTGATAGCCGTTGAAGGCGTCCCACAGACCGTCCTTGATCATGGTGTCGATGAATTCGACTGCACCCATCTTGACGCCGCCACGCAGGTACTGGGCGTGCGGAGCCATGCTCATGGATTCCTGGCCGCCGGCGACCACGATCTCGGAATCGCCGTTGAGCAGCGCCTGATAGCCGAGCGCAACGGTGCGCAGGCCCGAGCCGCAGAGCTGGTTGACACCCCAGGCCGGGCTCTCGACCGGAATGCCGGCATTGATCGAAGCCTGACGGGCCGGGTTCTGGCCCTGGGCGGCGGTCAGGATCTGGCCCATGATGACTTCGGAGACCCGGCCGGGCTCGATGCCGCCGCGCTCCAGCGCGGCCTTGATGGCAATGGCGCCGAGATCATGGGCGGGAAGGGTTGCGAACGCTCCGTTGAAGCTTCCGACCGGGGTGCGGGCGGCGCTGACGATGACGACATCGTCTGACATGGGCATCTCCTGGGTTGAATGGGGGCAGACGGGGCTGGGGAAACGGCTCGCCAGTCTCGGACGGCATCCTGTTAACGTCGTTGAGGCATGTCAATCGGCCGGTGGCCGAATTCATCCCGCAGCGCATTCAAAATAGCGTTCTTGGCGCTTTCGCAAGCACGTTTTTGCTGCCCGATTAACCGTGGCGCACAAAACGGTAGCGTGACCCCTTTGAAAATGCTTATTTTGTTGCGTTGCGTACTCTTCCCGCCCTGCGGCATAGCCCGTCAGGTTCCCGTTCTCCGCGCTTGCAAGTGAGAGCCCATGGCGAAATCAGACCAACCCACCACGATCAAGAAATACGCGAACCGCCGGCTCTATAACACCGGGACGAGCACTTACGTGACGCTGGAAGACCTCGCCGCCATGGTCAAGGATGGCGAAGATTTCCTGGTTTACGACGCCAAGACTGGCGACGACATCACCCGCTCCGTGCTTGCCCAGATCATCTTCGAGCAGGAGAACAAGGCCGGCCAGAACCTGCTCCCGACCACCTTCCTGCGCCAGCTGATCCGCTTCTACGGCGACAGCATGCAGATGGTGGTGCCGAAATATCTGGAGCAGGCCATCGCCTCGCTCACTCAGGAGCAGGAGAAGTTCCGCAAGCAGATCGCCACCTCGCTGTCGGGAACCCCGTTTGCGCCGCTGGAGGAACAGGTCCGCCGCAACATGGAGCTGTTCCAGCAGACCTTCTCGATGTTCAAGCCTTTCGCGCCCGGCGCAGCCCGCCCCGCGGGCTCCGCGGAGCCGGCGCCCGAGCCGGCCGCCGAAGCCCCAAAGGACAGCAATATCGACGATCTGCGCCAGCAGATGAAGGACATGCAGGAACGCCTCGAGCGGATGTCGAAGAAGGACGAGTAGGGGTTCCTGCCACGCGCTAACGCGCCTTGCTGCCACAACTCCGCCGTCGTACCGGCGAGGGTGGGGAAGCTACGCCGCCAGCTTCACTGCGTGGGCAAAGTCCCAATAGAGCTTGCGCGCGCGCGTGTAGAGCGGGCCCGGCTGCAGCTCGCGATCGTCGATGCGGATCACCGGCGCGACTTTTGCGAAATTGCCGGTCGAAAAGATCTCGTCGGCGGCGAGGAAGTCGGCGTAACGCAGCGTCTTCTCGACCACGGTGACGCCGTCGGCGCGAAGCAGGCTGACGACGCGCTGGCGGGTGATGCCGTTGAGGAAGGTGCCGTTCGGCACCGGCGTGTAGACCACGCCGTCCTTGGCCATGAACACGTTGGAATTGCCGAACTCCGCGACGTTGCCGAGCATGTCGAGCATCAGCGCGTTCTGGAAGCCGCGCGAGGCGGCCTCGGCAAGCGCGCGCGAATTGTTCGGATAGAGACAGGCGGCCTTGGCCTCAACCGGGGCGCATTCGGCGGTGGGCCTGCGGAACGGCGACAGCGTGATCGCGTTGCCGACCGGCTTTGGCATCGGCGCCTCGTAGATGCACAGGCACCAATCGGTGGTCTCGGGGTCGAACAGCACGCCGCCGCCCGCGCCGTTCCGCGCCCAGTACATCGGACGAACGTAGAGCTCGGCATTCGGCGCGAAGCGTGCGATGCCCTCGTTTGCGAGTGTCATCCAGGTTCCGGAATCGACCACCGGCTTCAGGCCAAAGTTGATCGCGGATTGATTGGCGCGGGCGACGTGGCGGTCGAGATCAGGCGCGACGCCTTCGAACGCCCGCGCGCCGTCAAACACGACCGAGCCGAGCCAGGCCGCATGCGTGCGCGGGCCCATGATCGGCACATTGCCGTCGTGCCATTTGCCCTCGAAGAAGGTCCAGCTCGGCGAATATTCGATGGGCTTTTTGATCTCGGCCATGACCGGCCTCTCCCTTGGCGTGGTGCCGCATTATAGCGCCACTATTGGGCGCAATTTCTAAATGATTCCCTGCGGGAAAATGGTGAGTTACCCTCCCGCGAGGGGAAAGGAAGCACCATGCCGCTCGATCCGCTCGCAAAGCGCTTGTTGACCATGATGGCTGCGGCTGCGCCGCAGGCACGGAGCCGGCCGAGCGTGGAAGCACGGCGGCAATCATTGGCAAAGCTGATGCAGTTTGCGCGCGCCGATGCGCCTGACGTGCCGACGTCCGACGGCGTGCTGCCTGGTCCCGGCGGCGCGCTGCCCTATCGTCTCTATTCACCCGCAGGCGCCGATGATCGCGCGCCCGGCTTCGTGTTCTTTCACGGCGGCGGGCTCGTTGCCGGCAGCATCGCCACGCATGACCGCATCGCGGCGGCGTTGGCACATGCGACCGGTTGCCGCCTCGTCTCGGTCGATTACCGGCTGGCGCCAGAGCACAAATTCCCCGCCGCCGTGGACGATGCGATTGCTGCCACCGAATGGGTGGCGCGCGAGGCCGCATCGCTCGGCATCGACGCCGGGCGTCTGGTGCTCGGCGGCGATTCCGCCGGTGCAACGCTCGCTGCGATCGTGTGTCAGGAGGCGGCGCAGACAGCTGGTCTTTCCATCGTCGCGCAATGCCTGATCTGCCCGGTGCTGGATTTCGAGGAGGCCTCGCCTTCGCGCGAGGCGTTCGCCGAGGGCCACCTGATCGACCGCGTCACGATCGAAGCCGATCTCGCCGACTATCTGCCCGAAGCCTTGGACGCTGCCGATCCCCGCATCTCGCCCTTGCGCGCGACACGGCTTGCGGGCTTGCCGACCGCCATCATTCACACCGCGGAGTTCGACCCGATGCGCGACGAGGGCAATGCCTATGCCCGCAAGCTGCTCGCTGCGGGCGTCACGGTCGAGCACGTCTGCCACGAGGGCATGGTCCACAATTTCCACGCCATGGGCGCAATTCTGCCGCAGGCGCAGCTCGTGCTGTCGCAGATCGGTGAGCAGGTCAGGCGGGCGGTGGGGACGTGAAGCACCTGGTGTTGCCGCCTCCCGCAACGGGAGAGGAAAGAGAATGCCTCACGCTCTTGCCCCGATGACGGAACGCGCCGCCGCGACGTAGTTTGGCCAATGCGCATCCGCATAACGCTCGGCCTGTCGCGCGCAGGTGATTTCGGGCGCATGCGCAGCTGCGATCATGCGCGCAAAGCGCTCTTCGGCGACCGTCACATCATCGGCCGCGGTCGAGGGCGCGGCTCCAGCGGCGGTCGGCGCAACGGCGAGTCCCGCCAGTCCGGCGAGCAGGATGCGGCGTGACGTGTCCATGGCTGTCGTTCCCTCTTCATTGCACTTCGATCGTGACCGGCGAATGCATCGCCATGGCGGCGGCAGGGTACCGTGACGCTTCCGTCCAGTCCAGCAGCTGGGGCAGTGTGGTCAGTCCGGCACCGGCACGTCGAACGTGTTCAGCGTGACCGACACCATGCAGTAAACGCCGACGAGATAGGACAGTTCGGCCGCACCGTGCTCGCCGAATTCCTTGACCGCGGCCCGATAAGTCAGTTCCGGCAGCACGCCGCCGCTGACCAATGCGGACGCCACGTCGTAGGTGACGGCTTCCTGCTTGGTGAGATCGACCGGCCGCTGTCCGGCGACGATGGTCGCGAGCTTCTCGTCGGAGAGGCCGCGCTGCTCGGCAACCAGCACATGCGCATAGAGCTCGTAGCCGGAGCGGAAATGCGAACCGGTGACGAGGATCGCGACCTCACGCACCGGAGCCGGCAGCAGCGGGTTCGCCGCGATCGCCTTGACCAGCTCCCACACAGGCTTGCCGAAGCGCGGCTCGCGGATCCATGGATTCCAGGGCCCGAGCAGCGCGCCGTCGTCGCGCATGTTCACAAAGCCCTTGAAGTGGTCCTTGATGCCCGCTCGCATGTCGTCATAGAGCGGCTTCTGTTCGGCACTCAGGTCTTTCGGATCGAGAATGGGAAGGCGCACGGCAGGTCTCCTCGTTAAGAAGCCGCGAAACTCGCCCGCAGGCGCTCGCAAGGCAAGTGAAGTTGCCGTGACATTCGGTTTGGGGCGAGCCGATGGCGTCGGTTACGATGCTTCCGGCCGCACCAGCGGCTCGCCCAGCGTATGCATCAGCCGGTTGGCCCAGCCGAAGATCGCGGCCGACAGCACCAGGTCGAGCTGCTCAAGCTCGCTCAGCCCGGCCTCGCCAAGTGCGTGCGCATCGTCTGCGCTCGCTTCGATCGGAGTCGTCGAGAGTTTTGTAGCGAAATTGAACAATGCCTGCTGGCGCGTCTCCAGCGTGGCATCGCGCTCGTCGGCAAAGATCTCCTCGACGACCTCTTTGCGCCCGGAGTAATTGATGAAGCGTGAGGCGTGCACGGCGGCGCAATAGATGCAGCGGTTGACGACCGAGGCACTCAGCGCGCCGAGCTCGCGCTCCGCCGGGGACAGGCCGTCCTTGCCATACATAATGAGGTTGAACAGCGGCGAGCGCACCGCGAGCGACTCCGGGTCATGCGCCAGCGTCAGCACGTAAGGCGAGACGCCCTTGTTGGAGGGGGTGACCTTCATCGCCGCGAGCTGCTCGGGCGTTGCCGAGGCGAGCTCGACTGGCGTGACATAAGGCGACCAGGTCGGGACCGTGGTGGTGAAGCTATGGACGACCTCGCTCATCAGGCTTCGACCTCTTTCAGGAGCCTGAGGCCGGCCAGGACCCGCAGCTGGTAGTTCACGAAGGCGCCAAGCTCGGACAGCCGCACGATATCGGCCTCGCTGACGCCGGCCACCTTCAGCGCCGCAATGTCCTGTCGCGTCGCCTCGCGCGGCGAAAGCGTCAGCAGATCGACGTGGCGGGCCATGGCATCGTGAAGAGGATCGCCGCACACACCGCCGGGCCGGGTGAGCACGGCCAAATCAAGATCGCTCGAATGCGCCAGGTAGGATTCGTAATGCGCGATCAGCGCCCCGTCGCCGACATGACGGCACATCCGCGCCGCGAGTGCCGCCCGCAAGCCGTGGCTCAGACCGCCGGGCTCGCGCGGCAGCAGCACCGCGTCATGGGCCGCTTCGCTGAGGCGCAAAATCTCGGTGCGGGCGTTCAGAGCGTGGCCGAGCCGCGACGCCGCGGGCACGCCGACAATGGTTTCGATCAGCGTGGTCAAGCATTGCTCCGCGAGCTCTGTGGATTGGCGACGTCCTCGACGGCGAGCGCCGGCGGCTGCGCCGTATCGAGAAACGCCGACAGGGCAGCCTCGATCGGCATCGGATCAAGGCCGCGAGCTTTCAGCCACGTGGGATCATAATAGGTCTGCCGGTAGCGCTCGCCGGAATCGCAGATCAGCGTGACCAGCGATCCGGTTTGACCGGCGCTGCTCATCTCCGAGGCAATGCGGCACAGCGCCAGGAAATTGGTGCCGGTCGAGCCGCCGACTGGCCGGCGGAGCCGGCGCGACAGCACGTTCATCGCTGCGATCGTTGCGACATCCGGGATCTTCATCATGCGATCGACGACGCCCGGCACGAAGGAGGGTTCGCAGCGGGGCCGACCGACGCCTTCGATCAGCGAAGGCCGCTCGCAAACATGGGAGCGGTCCTGCGAGCGGAAGCAGTCGAAGAAGGCGGAATGCTCGACATCGGCAACGCAGAGCCGCGTCGGGTACTGGCGATAGCGCAAATAGCGTCCGAGCGTGGCCGAGGTGCCACCGGTGCCCGCCCCCATCACGATCCAGTCCGGCAACGGACGCGTCTCGCCCTTCAATTGCGTGAAGATCGATTCGGCGATGTTGTTGTTGCCGCGCCAGTCGGTGGCGCGCTCGGCGAAAGTGAACTGGTCCATATAGTGGCCGTTCAGGCGGGCGGCGAGCGCCGCCGCTTCCGCATAGAGTGCACGACCGTCATCGATCAGATGGCAGTTGCCGCCATAATGCTCGATCGCGGCGATCTTCTCCGCCGATGTCGTGCGCGGCATCACGGCATAGAAGGGCACGCCGATCATCTGTGCGAAATAGGCTTCCGACACCGCGGTCGATCCCGACGAGGCTTCCACCACGGGCGTGCCTTCGCGGATGTGGCCGTTGCAGAGCGCGTAGAGGAAGAGCGAGCGCGCGAGCCGGTGCTTCAGGCTGCCGGTCGGATGCGTGGACTCGTCCTTCAGATAGATGTCGATGCCTGATAGCGCCGGCACGATCAGCCGGATCAGATGCGTGTCGGCGGTGCGGCACTGGTCGGCCTCGATCGCCGCCACGGCCTCATCGACCCAGCCGCGCCGATAGGCCGGTCCGGCCGGATTGTGGTGGCGAAAGGGGTTCGGCTCCATCGACATGACCCTCAACTTCTCATAATGCCTATTGCACATCAAGAAATATTGTTCATTCTATATTCGCATAATGCGGGCACCAGACCATGAACCAGGACGTTATCGACATTCGCCTTCTCGAGGCCTTTGCCGCCGTGATGTCGGCCGGCAGCATCACGGGTGCGGCACGGTTGCTCGGCCGTTCGCAGCCGGTCACGACGCGTCAGATCCAGGATCTCGAGGCTGACGTCGGCTATCTCCTGTTCACCCGGAATGGCCCGCGCATCAGCCCGACGCCGAAAGGCGTCTTGTTTCATGCCGAGGTCGAGCGGCTTCTGATGGGCCTGAAGCACATCCGCCAGCGCGCCAACGCGATCGGCGCGGGTGCGCTTCCCGTGCTCAGCCTGGCGGCGATCCCGGCGCTGGCGGCCGGCTTCGTCCCGGCTGCGCTCGCAGCGCTCGAACGCGAGTTGCTACCAAGCCAGATCCACGTGCAGGCGCTCTCGGCCGAGAATGTGGTGCAATCGGTGCTGTCGCAGTCGGTCGATTTCGGTCTTGCGAGCCTGCCGATCCAGCATCCCGGGCTCGACGTGCAGTGGGTCTGCGAGGTGCCGTGCGTTGCGTGCCTCGCGTTGGATCACCCGCTGGCGAAGAAGAAGGTCATTCGCCTGAAGGACCTTGGTGGCGTCCGGCTGCTGACGATGGCCAACCCCTACCGGCTTCGCCGCCGCGTGGAGGAGGCGCTGGAGCGTGAAGGTGTCGTGCCCGCTGGGGTCATCGATACCAACGCTTCCCTGACGGCGATTGCCATGGCCAAGCAGTCGCTCGGCATCGCCGTGGTCGAGCCGGTGCTGACGTCCAGCCTGCCGGTTGAAGGCGTCGTCACCCGGCCGTTGGACGTGTCCATTTCGTTCCTGTTCGCCGCGATTGCGCCGACCGGGCGCGAGCCGACGCCAACGGTTGCCGCACTCAACGGCGCACTGCGCGCCGCGGTCGCGCTGATGCCGGGCGCAAGGCTGCATAGCGGCGCCACCGCGCTAGCCGAGGCCGGCGACGAAACCAGTCAATTCGAGAAAGCTTCCTCATGACGATGACACCTGGTGCGGCGGGCCTCGGGGCACTTGAAGCGCGCCTGAAGCAGGATCTGGCCTGGCTCGAACTGCCCGCCAAGTCATGGGTGCCCCGCCGCGTCGTCGATGGCGAGGGTGTCTTCGACGTCGTCATCGTCGGTGCCGGCATGGCCGGCCTTGTCGCCTCCGCCATGCTCAAGCGTCTCGGCGTCGACAACCAGCTCGTGCTCGACCGCGCGTGCGCAGGCGAGGAAGGTCCCTGGGTCACGTTCGCGCGGATGCGGACGCTGCGCTCGCCCAAGGAATTGACCGGCCCCGCGATGGGCATGCCGGCGCTGACCTTCCGCGCCTTCTACGAAGCGCAATATGGCGAGCAGGCGTGGCAGGCGCTCGACCGCGCGCCGCGCACGGTATGGATGGATTACTTGATATGGTACCGCAAAGTGCTGGGCCTGCCGGTCCGCAACGGGGTCTCGGTTGCGCGTATCCACGCGCGCCCCGATGAATTGTTCGCTCTCGACATCAGCGAGAGCGGCACGTCGCGACACATTCTCGCCCGGCATGTCGTGCTGGCGACGGGGCGCGACGGCCTCGGCGGCGCTTACGTGCCGCCGCTCGCCGACGGCATCGACCGGCGCTTCTGGGCGCATTCCGCCGATCCTATCGACTTCGAAAAGCTCCGCGGCAAGCGCGTCGCCGTCGTCGGCGCGGGCGCATCCGCGATGGACAACGCGGCGATGGCGCTGGAGTCGGGCGCCGCGCGCCTCGACCTCTTCATCCGGCGCGCGGACATCCCGCGCGTCAACAAGTTCACCGGTATCGGCAGCCAAGGGGTCGTGCACGGCTTTGCCGGCCTGACGGACGACTGGAAATGGCGCTTCCTCGATCACACGCTGAAAGCGCAGACGCCGCCGCCGCGGCAGAGCGTGCTGCGCGTCTCCGCCTATCCGCAGGCGCATTTCCATCTCGCAAGTCCGATCGATGATCTCGTCGTCAAAGAGGATCATCTCATGGTGACGACGCCGAAGGGCCGCTATGCGACCGACTTCATCATCTTCGGAACCGGCTTCAAGGTCGACCTCGCGTTGCGCGACGAGCTTGCCGCGTTTGCGCCGCATATCCGCTTCTGGAGCGACCGCTTCCCGACGCCTGACGGCATGGACAATGCGGAGCTGGAAAACTCGCCCGACCTCGGCGACAGCTTTCAGTTCCTGGAGAAGCAGTCAGGCGCCTGCCCGATGCTGGCACGGCTGCACTGTTTCAACTATCCGGCGACGCTGAGCCACGGAAAGCTTTCCGGCGATATTCCCGCGATCAGCGAGGGCGCCGACCGGCTCGCGCGCGGCATCGTCCGCCGCCTCTTCGTCGAGGATCGCGAGATTCATTTCGCCAACCTCAAGGCCTTCGCAACGCCGGAACTCGTTGGCGACGAATGGCAGGATGCCGACGCCACCCATCAACTCGCCGAATAGGCGCAACCGGACAGGCAAGCGAGAGATGCAGACGAACAGGAAAGCCATCGTGGCCGCGGTCGCCGGCAACGCAATGGAGTGGTACGACTTCACCGTGTTCGCGCTGATGACACCGGTCATCAAGAACCTGTTCTTTCCGGTCGACCCGAAAATTCCGGGCAGTGAGATCAACGCGCTACTGCTGACGACCGCGCTGTTCGGCACCGGCTTCTTCATGCGACCGATCGGCGGCCTCGTGCTCGGCTATTTCGGCGATCGCAAGGGGCGGAAAGCGGCGATGACGCTCGGCATGGGCATCATGGCGCTGTCGGTCGCGCTGTTGGCATTGACGCCGACCTACGCCACGGCCGGCATTGGGGCACCCCTGATCGTGCTGCTGGCGCGGCTGTTACAGGGCTTTTCGGTCGGCGGCGAGTTCGGTACCTCGACCGCCTATCTGATCGAAGCGGCGCCTCCCGGCCGCACCGGCTTCTATGGCTCGTGGCAGATCGCCGGCCAGCTCATGGCCAACGTGCTCGGCGCAGTGCTGGGCGCCGCCCTGACGCTGACCTTCACGCAGGAGCAGCTTGCCGCCGGCGCCTGGCGTATTCCCTTCTTCGTCGGCCTCGTGATCGTTCCGATCCTGCTCTATATGCGCGCCAGCGTCATCGAGCCCGAAGCGTCCCGGCGCAGCATGGCGACGGTGCACAAGGAGGATTTCATCGCCGCGCTGAAGAATCCCGGCCGCAATTTCCTGATCGGCATGGGCATGGTGGTGGCGAGCGCCGTGTCGTTCTACGTCACCTTCGGCTACACCGTGACGTACGCCAAGGAGGTGCTGAAGCTGCCGCTGATGCAGAGCTTCCTGGTTCAGATGATCGCGGCGATCGTGATGGTGATCGTCGTCCCCATTGCCGGCGCCATCTCCGACCGCTACCCGCGCAAGCCGCTGCTGCTGGTCTCGCTCATCGGCTATTTCGTCTCGCTCTATCCGCTCTATAGCTGGGTGATCTCCGAGCCGTCGATCGCAAAGCTCCTGGTCGCCCAGGTCGTCATCGGCTGCTTCAGCGCCTTCTTCCTCGGCGTCTACTGCACCACGCTGGTCGAGCTGTTCCCGATCCGGGTCCGCTCGACCGCGCTTGCCATCGTCAACAATGTCGCGGTGCTGGTATTCGGCGGCTTTGCCCAGTTCTTCGTGACATGGCTGATCGCGCTCACCGGCTCCCCGTTGGCGCCGATCTTCTATGTGATGATCGGCGTCGGCCTCGGGCTGATCGCGGTGATCGCGATGCGGCCGGAGGACGCCGGCCGGGAGCAGGTCGCGGACGGCATCGTCGAACAAGCGTTGTGAGGCCGCTCAAAACTCCAGCGGCGCGTTGTCGACGACTTCCTTCATCACGAAGAAGGTGCGGGTCTGGCGCACGCCGGGCAGCGCGATCAGTTGCTCGCCGTGGATACGGTTGAAGTCCTCCATGTCGCCGACGCGGATCTTGAGGAAATAGTCGAAGTCGCCGGCGACGAGGTGACAGTCGAGCACGAATTTCAGCCTGGTGATCGCCTGCTCGAAGATCGCAAAGCTCTCCGGCGTCGAACGGTCGAGCACGACCCCGACCATCACCAGCGTACCCTTTGCCACCTTCTTCGGCGCGACGATGGCGCGGACGGCGGCGATGAAGCCGTGCTCGAACAGGCGCTGGGTGCGGCGATGGCAGGTGGCGGGACTGATGGCGACGGTTTCGGCCAGCTCGGCGTTGCTGAGCCGGCCGTTATTTTGCAGCAATCGCAACATCTTAAGGTCGACACGATCAAGACGAGCGGACATGGAAGAAGCTTCCGTTCTTAGTACCTAGTCCGAAAGGAATACCACACATCTCGTCCATTATCGCAAGATCATCCGCAATAGAGGCGCAATATTTGAAAGCACCTTTTTGCAGAGCGATGCTAGCATTTTTGGAGACATTAACGCCAATCGGGATGACCTGACGATGCTCGAAAAATTCGCGCGCTATCCGCTGACCTTTGGTCCGACGCCCATCGAGAAGCTGGAGCGGCTGTCAAAGCATCTCGGCGGCAATGTCGAGGTCTATGCCAAGCGCGAGGACTGCAATTCCGGCCTCGCTTATGGCGGCAACAAGCTGCGCAAGCTCGAATACATCATCCCCGACGCGATCGCCTCGAACGCCGACACGCTGGTCTCGATCGGTGGCGTGCAGTCCAACCACACCCGCATGATCGCGGCCGTCGCGGCCAAGATCGGCATGAAGTGCCGCCTGGTGCAGGAGGCCTGGGTGCCGCACGAGGACGCCGTCTATGACCGCGTCGGCAACATCATGCTGTCGCGCATCATGGGCGCCGACGTGCGCCTGGTCGACGACGGCTTCGACATCGGCATCCGCAAGAGCTGGGAGGACGCGATCGAGGAGGTGAAGGCGGCGGGCGGCAAGCCCTATGCGATTCCCGCCGGCGCCTCCGTGCACAAATTCGGCGGCCTCGGCTATGTCGGCTTCGCCGAGGAAGTGCGCAAGCAGGAAGCCGAACTCGGCTTCAAGTTCGACTACATCGTGGTCTGCACCGTCACCGGCTCGACCCATGCCGGCATGCTGGTCGGCTTCGCCGCCGATGGCCGCGCGCGAAAGGTGATCGGCATCGACGCCTCCTTCACCCCGGCGCAGACCAAGGCGCAGGTGCTCTCGATCGCACAGAACACGGCCAAGCTCGTCGAGCTCGGCAAGGATCTCGTCGCCGACGACGTCGTGCTGATCGAGGATTATGCTTATCCCGCCTACGGCGTGCCGTCGGAAGAAACCAAGGAGGCAATCCGCCTCACCGCGCGTCTCGAAGCCATGATCACCGACCCCGTCTACGAGGGCAAGTCGATGCAGGGCCTGATCGATCTCACGCAGAAGGGCTATTTCGAGAAGGGCGCAAAGATCCTCTACGCCCATCTCGGCGGCGCGCCGGCGCTGAACGGCTATGGATATGCGTTCCGGAACGGCTAGCGCGTCGGTGATGTGAGGCGGCGCGCACCTCCCGACGAGTGTCGTCCTGGCGAAAGCCAGGACCGATTACCCCGACTGCCAATTGTTGAAACACGCTGAGGCAGTCAGCGTGCCTTTTCCTACGGCCCGTGGCTATGGATCCCGGATCGGCGCTCCGCTTCGCTGCGCTTGTCCGGGATGACGGCGGAGGTGTGCCCGCGCCCTACCGCGTCCTGACGATCTGCAGCAGCTCGTCGCCGTAATGCTCGAGCTTCTTGTCTCCGATGCCGGGCACATTGCGCAGTTCGTCCAGCGTGGTCGGCCATGCGCGAACGATGCCGTCGATGGTGGCGTCATGCAGCACGACGTAGGCCGGCACGCCACGTGCGCGGGCAATGTCCGAGCGCCACGCTCGTAGCCGCGCGCGCAATTCAGGATCGACATCGCCCTGCGGCGCGTCGGCTGCCGGGGCCAGATCACCGCGGCGGGACTTGGCGCGGCTCGAACGGATCCGGACGCCGGGCGCCTCTTCGCGCAGCCACACTTCCGTTTCGCCCCGCAGCACGCCGCGCGACGAATCCGTCAGCTTCAGCGCGCCGAACGATTCGCTGTCACTCAGCAAATGTCCCATCGCCACGAGCTGCCGCAGCACCGTACGCCACTGCTTCTCGTTGAGCTCGCGTCCGATGCCGAAAACGGTGAGCTTGTCGTGACCGAACTGCGTCACCTTCTCGGTCAGGCGTCCGATCAGCACGTCGATGAGGTGCATCGCGCCGAAACGCTGCCCGGTGCGATAGGCACAGGATAGCAGTTTTTGCGCCAGCACCCTGCCGTCGCGCATTTTCGGCGGCGTCAGGCAATTGTCGCAATTGCCGCAGCCCTCGCCCATCACGATCTCGCCGAAATAGGCGAGCAGCCGCCGGCGCCGGCAGTGCGGCGTTTCGGCGAGGCCAACGAGCGCATCGAGCTTGCCAATCGAGACCCGCTTGAATTCGTCGGAGCCGCTCGACTCGTCGATCATGCGGCGCTGCTGCACGATGTCCGAGAGACCGTAGGCCATCCAGGCCGCCGACGGCTTGCCGTCGCGGCCGGCGCGTCCTGTCTCCTGGTAATAGGCCTCGATGCTCTTGGGTAGATCGAGATGCGCGACGAAGCGCACGTCCGGCTTGTCGATGCCCATGCCGAAGGCAATGGTCGCGACGATGACGATGCCGTCCTCGTTGAGGAAGCGGTCCTGGTTGCGCGAGCGCACGCTGCTGTCGAGCCCGGCGTGATAGGGCAATGCGGCAATGCCGGCGTCGTCGAGCGCCGCGGCGACCTCCTCGACCCGTTTGCGGGAGAGACAATAAACGACGCCCGCATCACCTGCGTGACGCCCCCGGATGAAATCCTTGAGCTGCGACACCGCGTTGCGCTTGTCGACGATCTCATAACGGATGTTGGGACGATCGAAGCTGGAGACGAAGTGCGGACTGTCTGCAAGCTGAAGCCGCTCGACGATCTCCTTGCGGGTCAATTCGTCGGCAGTCGCGGTCAGCGCGATGCGCGGCACGTCGGGAAAGCGCTCGGCGATGATCGACAGGCCGACATATTCGGGGCGGAAATCATGGCCCCATTGCGAGACGCAATGCGCCTCGTCGATCGCGAACAGCGCCACCTTCGCCCGCGCCAGCAGCGCCAGGCAGCGCGGCGTCAGCAGCCGTTCCGGCGCGACATAGAGCAGGTCGAGATCACCCACGATCAGGCGCCGCTCGATGTCGGAGGCTTCCTGCGGGGTCAGCGACGAGTTCAGCGCGGCCGCGTTGACCCCGGCTTCGAGCATGGCGGCGACCTGGTCGCGCATCAGCGCAATCAAGGGCGACACCACGACACCGCAGCCTTCGCGCAGCAGCGCCGGCAATTGATAGCACAGCGACTTGCCGCCGCCGGTCGGCATCAACACCAGGCAATTGCCGCCGCCGGTGACGTGCCGGATGATCTCGCCCTGCGCGCCGCGGAACCCGGGCAGGCCGAACACCGAACGCAGCACCGACAGCGCATCGCGGCCCTGGGCCGGCGCAGGCAGCGGAGCGGTGGAAGGAGAGGACATGGGCATGTCGGGGTGAGGCCGTGAGATTCGTCACAAGGCCAGTCGCATGACCGCGCAGGCGTGGCAAGGCTGTTTGCTCCGCAGGACGCCGCCTTCCACCCTTCGTGGGAAGAAAACTTTCTTACGCCCCGATCCTCCGCAGCGCTTCCGCGACCGTCACGATCGGCATGTCGCGCCTCGCGGCGGCCTGCAGCGCATGGCGCATCAGGTCCGGCGTGCAGCCATACGGGCTCGGCGCGTTGGCGACGTCATGACCGTAGAAGATCAGCCATCCGCCGCTCTCGACCGCCTCGTCGAAATAGCCATCGACACCCGTCGTATTGATCTCGCGATCGACCAGGGGCGAGGCCCGCAGGAACTGGAGATCGATGACGTCGCGATTGACGCCGGGAAGGATGCCGCGCGCCGAGCGGAAGGTCTTGGCGAGCTGCGGCTTGCGCCACACCGACGCGATGCCATAGGGGTAAGCAAAATTTTCGAGCGTGATCGAGGAATCGATGCCGCGAAAATGGCTGCGGTTTCGCTCGATCTCGCGGGCCATGGCGGTCTCGTCGAGATTGACCGCACTCTGGTGCGAGAAGGTGTGGCACGCAATCTCGTGCCCCGCCCGGTGAAGCCGCACGATCGCGTCGTTCGACAGGCCGTGCCAATGGTCCGAGGGACGATCGACCAGGCTGCCCGCGAGATAGAAGGTACCGCGGCCGCCATGCTGCTCCAGAAGCTCGGCGCCCTCGCCTGCGGCGCTATCGGGGGCATCGTCGAAGGTGAAGCTCACCATGGGCGCATGCGCGGGCAGACGGTGCGGCGCGGCACGAAAGTGCCGGGCCAGCCGATTGCTCACGCGTCCCTGGAGTGCCGACCACACGACTCGCATTTCCTGTCTGCCCCGCCGTCACTGAAGCATTCGTGCGCCGCTCGAGGCAAGCTACACACTTCGTTAGTCCTAACGTCGATGCCGTCGTCCCGACCTAACGTGCAAGCACCGACGCGTCGGTCCCCGCGCCGAGATATTGCAGCCAGTTCCGGAACAATGCCGCCGCGGCGCTGCCCGCGGCAATATCGGCACGCAAATTCAGCGCGGGCAGCTCGTTGCTGAGCGCGGGGTGGCGCTGGTGCCTTGCCTGTTTCTCGAAGCGGACCAGCTTCTCTTCGGTCGAAGCGTCAAAATAGCTCACGGGCAGATGCGGATAATTGTCGCGCTCACGCGCGAGATAACGGCCGATGTCGCGCAGATATTCACGCTGAAGCGACAGCGCGTCATATTCCGGATGGCCCTGGAAGAACACGAATCGGCTGGCATATTGGCGGACGAAGGTATCGACGCCGGCCTTTGCCGAACGCGTCAGCACCTGGTAGCCGGCCTCAACGAGGTCGCTCTCGGCGATCTCGTTGAGACGCGAATGCGAGACCTTGAGGGGAGCGGGCGCGGCCCGCGTCAGCGGATCCCTGGTCACGGCTTCGCAGTCGAAAATGCCGTGACATTTGGCCGGCAGCGGCCGCCGTTCGATGCGGTCGAGATGCAGCACCGCGGCATGCGCAGCGAGGCACGACCAGATCGTCGAGCGCGTGTTGACCTTGGCCCAGTCGATCAGCTCGGTGAGATCGCGCCAATACGGTTCCTGGTCGAGCTCAGGCGCGATCGGCTCGGCGCCGGTCACGATCAGGCCGTCGAACCTGTGGCGTCTGAGCTCGGTGAGTTCCGAGTATTCGCTCTCGACATGCCATCTCGCTTCCGGCGAGCGCTTCACCGAAGGCAGCGAGAAGCAGTGAAAGCGGATGCGGCGCGGACCTGCTGCGGCTTGCAGCAGCTTCATGAATTGCCGCTCGGTCGCCTTCAGCGCCGGATCCGGCATGTTGTTGATCAACCCGATCGTGAGCTCGGTGCCGCCGGGCTCGCGCGCCAGATCGCCCGCTCCCGGCACCAGCGCCGGGCTCGATATAGCTTGATCCCTGTCGATCAGGATCGTCATCGGCGCAGCCGCCTACTCCGCGGCCTGGAGGCGCGCGGACGGGCAGGCCTTTTCCAGTGCCTGATCGAGGTCCTCGATGATGTCCTGGCAATGCTCGATGCCGATCGACAAGCGGATCGTTTCCGGCAAAACGCCGGCGACCCGCTGCTGCTCCGCCGACATCTGCCGGTGCGTGGTCGAGGCCGGATGGCAGGCCAGCGACTTGGCATCGCCGATATTGACGAGGCGCGTGATCAGCTTCAGCGCATCGTAGAAGGACTTGCCGGCTTCCATGCCGCCCTTGATGCCGAAGGTGAACAGCGACGAGGCGTTGCCGTCGAGATATTTCTGCACCAGCGGATAATAGGGACTGTCCGGGAAGCCGGTGTAGTTGACCCAGGCCACGCGCGGATCCTTGCGCAGGAATTCGGCGACCTTGCGGGCGTTTTCGCAGTGGCGCTCCATGCGCAGCGCGACGGTTTCGATGCCCTGGAGCAGCAGGAAGGCGTTGAACGGCGACAGCACCGAACCCATGGTGCGCTGATAGATGCTGCGCGCGCGCTCGATATAGGCTGTGCGGCCGAAGCGCTCGGCATAGACGAGGCCGTGATAGGAGGCATCCGGCTTGTTGTAACCGGGGAAGCGGTCGGCGTGCTTGGCCCAGGGGAAATTTCCGGAGTCGACGATGGCGCCGCCGAGCGTGGTGCCGTGACCGCCCAGAAACTTGGTCAGCGAATGCACGGCGATGTCGGCGCCGTAATCGAACGGCTTGAGCAGGATGGGCGTTGCAACGGTATTGTCGACGATCAGCGGCACGCCGTGGGCGTGGGCGACCTTCGCCAGTGCTTCGATGTCGCAGACATTGCCGGCGGGATTGCCGATGGTTTCGGCGAACACGGCGCGGGTGTTCTCGTCGATCAGCCTTTCGATTGCCTCGGGCTTGTCGCTCTCGGCGAAGCGGCCGGTGATGCCCTGCCGCGGCAGGATGTGCGAGAGCAGCGTATGCGTGGTGCCATAGAGCTGCGGCACGGAAACGATGTTGCCGCCGTGATCGGCGACGTTGACGAAGGCGAAATGCAGCGCGGCCTGCCCGGTCGCGACCGCAAGCGCGCCGACGCCGCCCTCGAGCTCCGCGATACGCTTTTCCAGCACCGCGCTGGTCGGATTGGCGATGCGGCTGTAGCGATAGCCTTCGGTCTCGAGATTGAAGAGCGCCGCGCCGTGATCGGCGCTGTCGAAGGCGTAGGCCGCGGTCTGGTAGATCGGCACGGCAACCGCGTGCGTGGTGGCTTCGGGCTCGTAGCCGGCGTGAATAGCGATCGTCTCGTTGCGCATCGTGCCACCTCCGCGTGGAGCGGGCCGCACTTATTGGCCTGTATGAGGCATGTGCGTTGTCCGCCGTCCCTCTGTTAGAGGCGGGTGGTAAAGCGGACAATAATTCGTCTAGAGATCGAGGAAGTAACCCTAACGGTTGTTGGGGAATTGGCTAAAATTCAAGTCAAATTGGATTAATGAAGTTTTGCGGTTGGCGGCAGCGAACACGCTGCACTCCCTTCTCCCCTTGTGGGAGAAGGTGGCGCGAAGCGCCGGATGAGGGGTCTCTATCCATACGGCCAAGCTTGCGTTAGCGGAGAGAGACCCCTCACCCGTCTCGCCGCTGCGCGGCGAGCCACCCTCTCCCACAAGGGGAGAGGGAAACAACTTCGCTGCCCTATCAGTCCATCTGTTCCCACAGCCGATGGGCGAGCACGCCGGCGCGCTTCTCGATCGCGGCCGCTGCATCGAGCGCGAGATCCTCGCGATAGCGCCCGGCAATGAGCTGCACGCCGATCGGCTGGCCATCGTGCAGCGTCACCGGCACCACGGCGCCCGGCAGGCCCAGCACGTTGATCGCGGAGATGAAGCGGATCTCGCCCCAGAAAATCTCGCGCACGCGCTGGGGGCTGACAGTGTCCTCGCGCGGGCTAGGCGTCGGCTTCACCGTGGTCGGTGCCAGCACCACCGGATACTCCTCGAAGAACAATTGCCAGGCGCGAATGTGGCCGTTGCGCGCGGCGGTCGCCTGCATCCAGGCCTTGAGGTCGAGCACGTTGGCCTTGGCTTTCATGCCGCCCCACGCCTTGTGGAAGTCTTCCGACGTCACCTTCAGCATGCCGGCCTCCTGCATCACCATCGTCTCGTTGGTGATGATGTCGCACCAGGTCTGCCAGACGCCGTCGATGTCGGGCACATCGACCTCGCTGACGCGATAGCCGGAACGCTCCAGGTGATCGGCGGCCTGACGCAACGCCGCCGCGACGTGCGGATCGACGTCCATGTCTTCAGGAATCCTGGCGAGCGCGACCTTGATCGGCCCCTTCGGCTTCGGCCCGACCAGCGGCGCCGGTACCCACCAGGGATCGCGCGGATCGCGCTGGCTCATCACCTCCAGCGCGAGCCTGACGTCGGCGACGTGGCGGGCGAGCGGCCCCTGCGCCGACATCAGATGCGCCAGCATCGGCCGCTCGGCGGTTGCGCTTGCGTTGAAGGCCGGAATACGTCCCTGCGTCGGCTTGATGGTCGCAACGCCGTTGCAATGCGCCGGCCAGCGCAGCGAGCCGCCGATGTCGTTGCCGTGCGCGATGGTGCCTATGCCGGCGGCGACCGCCGAACCCGCACCGCCCGAGGAGCCGCCGCAGGTGATATTGGGATCCCAGGGATTGAGCGTCAGCCCGTGCAGGGGATTGTCGGTGAAGCCGCGGAAGGAGAATTCCGGCGTGTTGGTGAGGCCGATGATGATCGCGCCAGCCTTCTTCAGGTTGCGCACCACCGGCGAATCCGACGGCGCGATGAGGTCCTTGTTGGCGGGGACGCCATTGAAGTTCGGACGGCCCTCGTAGTCGACGTTCTCCTTGATCGTGATCGGTACGCCGTGCAGAAGGCCGAGCTCGCCGCCCTTCGCGCGCCGCTTGTCGGCCGCATGCGCCGCGGCCAGCGCCTCCTCAGAGAGATCGACGACAACCGCGTTCAGTCGCGGATTGACGGCCCGCATCCGCTCGAGATGCGCCTCGACGGTCTCGACCGCCGAGATGGCGCTGGAGCGGATGGCGGCTGCGGTCTCGACCGCCGACCATTGCCAGGCCGGGCCTTTTGGGCGGCGTGGTGCCGATGATTTGCGCGGAGCTGCCTGCTTGACCGGCTTGGTTGCAGCCTTCGCGACCTTGCCCTTGCGAACGGCGCTTGTCTTGCTGGAGGTCTTCGCTGCTTTCTTCGCAGCAGATTTCTTCCTGGTCGCCGTCTTCTTCGCCACGTCGCATCTCCTCACATTGCGCCGCGGAAGTTATGGAGGTCACGCCACCGTGTACAGGCGCGTTTCTGCATGGCGCGACTTCACGACGCGTTGTGGCGGCCGAAGGCGCGCGAGAGACGCTCATGCACCTTTGGGGCTTTTCCCACGACGCATGTACTGGTTGAATGATGGAATAAACTGCGGCCAGGTTGCCGCATCGCGACCGGGTTTTGACGCCGCCATTTGGACAGCGGCAATTGGAGCGGACACGGGGCTGATGGCGGAGAGAGTGGGACTCTCCCCCCGATGCCGGAAATGCGCGAAAACCCGCAGAAAACAAGGATTCCTAAAAAGCCCGGCCAAGTTTTGTGACCACCGGTGTGTACCACCTGTTCGGCCGATTCGGCCGTCAATCTCGGCCGATTTCGAGGCCAACTAGGACTGTCCGTTCCACCAGGGCAGCAGAGCGGAATGGTGAAGGACTCCGAAACGAGCCACGAGCACGGCCTTAAGCCAGGGGAAGGGGGCGCCCGTCAGCCGCCCTTGGCCGACACAAACCCTTGCCCGGCGAATGGTGGTAAGCGCTTGACCGAGGAAAAGCCGCCCCCTCGACCAGCGCGGCTTGTTGCTGTCGGGCCCTTCACCAGCGGTGATGGTGCCAGCGGTGCCGCACGACCGGATATGATCCGCGGTAATAGGCGTAAGCGGGCCGCACGGCTCGGCGGTACCGGTAGCCGTAAGACACGGGCGCCGTGTAGTAGGTCGTCGTGGCGTAACCACCGCCCCAGCGATAGGGCTCGTCGTAGCCGTAGTCGTAGGCATAGGGGCCGCCGTAATATCCTGCGCCGTAGTAGCCCGAGCCACCGTAGTAGCCGTAGCCAGGTCCCCATCCATAAGCCGACGAGGCAAGCCCGCCGATTACGGCGCCAGCCAGCAGACCGCCGGCGATGCCCGGTCCCCAGCCACCTCGCCAGTGCGCTTCGGCAGGAGAGATGGTGGCCACCGAGGATAGACCAAGAGCGCCGACCATCAGCGCCGACATCGCGATCTTCTTCATCGAGATTCCTTTCACATTGCTCGCGCCCTACCGATAACGGGAAAAAGAGGCAATGGTTGCAGCTGCCCGGGCGGCGCGGGCCATGGAATCCTCGCCGCCAGAGACGGCGCGCGAAGCTCCAGTGCGGAGCCCGACCGCCGCAACCCCGACGACTACCACCTTGCATCCAGAAGGTCCGGCCGAAGCCAACGCCTGCAGCGCCGGTGCGGCACGTACGCGGGCGCATGTCAGCGCATCCTGAGCTTCCTCCCTTCGTCTACTGTCGGGAAAATCCGGAAACGTTCCGGAGCGCCTTGAGTTGGCAGCGACTGGGTTCGGTCTCTGCAGGGAGTCAGTATGGTCGACGAAGTCGTCTTGAAGAACGCCGCGGAGACCGCCTGGACGGTGTATCGGACGCGGCACCCCGAGGTCGATGCGCACGACAGCCGGCGCTGCCTGCTGGAGCGTCACCTCCACAGCAGGTCGGAAGCGCGCGCAAGCGATAGCGAAGAGCTCGCAGGCTTCGGAATAGCCTACCTGCAGCGGCGTTCTCGAGACTCGGCGTACCGCTTCGTGGCCGGTTAGCGCGCCCCATTTCGATCGGGGAGTGAACGCCATGTCTGGCATACGATACGCGGGCTGCTGACTACAACGTGCCCGAAGGCTGGCCTACACGGCGGCTGGCACCCGTGCAAGGCGCTGCGCCTCCTCCGCCCCCCTTTCAAGCCGCTAGGATCGCGTTCCGGGCGGAATGCGATCCCACCCCCGCTTACGGCCTCAAATCCTCGCTGATAGGGCCAGAACCACGGGCTGGGCACGCGAGATTGGTCTTCTGGGCGTCCGTCGGCGACTCTCTTCGCGCGGCAGGAGGGCGGCCGCGCTCCGGCCGGCGCGCGCTGCGGCACCACCAGGAACCGACGGGTTCGCGTCAGGCTTCGCCGGGTCCGGTGAAGCTCGATGCAGGCGGCGTCGTGCGCGGCGCCGGCAGCGGCCGTTCGGTCGCTCCCGGTCCTGCGGCGCCGCCCTTGGAGTCGTACCGCTTGGCGAGATCCAGGAGACGACGCCGGGTGAAAGGATCGGCCTTTTCGGCCATACCGCGGACCCGCTGCGCGAGACCTTGGTAGAACTCTTGCTCCATGACACGCCCCTCAACATCACTGCCGAGAGTTGAGTGCTCTGCGGTCGCGGAGTCAAGAAGGCCCGCAACAGTGCGTGAATCCGACCAGGATTTCATCGGCCCGCTTGAGCTCCCGATGTCGGCTGAACTAGAGTGCCATCGCAGGGGGAATGGCCATGCTCCATCCCGTCCGGAAGGCGTGCCCGGCGTGCGGCAAGCCGATGAAAGCTGTGCATGACGAAGCATCGGACAAGCGGCCGCGGTACGTCTGCACCAATTGCAACGACGACCCCCTGCGCGATCCCAACGCCCTCAAATGGGCGCACAGCCCGCTGCGGCCTCCGGAGCCGTAGGTCTTCGCGTTGCGAGCGGACTTCTCGTGAGTATGGAACGGGCTTGGCCGAATGCCGTTGGTGCGGCGGGCCTCGCGCGAATGCATGGCCTGCGTGGCTCCGCCATCAAGCCCCCCAGCCCCCAAAAGGCGGGGCCACGCTAAAATCCTCTCCGTCCCTTCCGCAGAAATTTTCGTCATCCATAACTTGCGTGAATCCTAGGCTGGGCGGGTTCAGGCAGGATGCTGCTTTCGCTGGGGGAGACCTCCAATGTTCGATGCTGAAACCACCGCGCTTTTGCGCGCGGTCCTCGAAGATGTGTGCGAGAGCGTGTCTTGCTACGAGACCGCTGCCCGCACCCACGTGGCCTCCATGATCCTAGAAGCCGCCAGCAAGGGCGAGACTTCGGTCGACGGGCTGAAGCAGGTGGGCAGGACTGCACTCGGCCAGGGGCCGATCTTGCGGAATTGACCTGCTGTCAATGAGCCGGAGTAAGTATCTGCCCGCAAGTGGCGCAGTACGGGACCCATCGGATCCTGATTACCCTCAGTGCTCGCGAACCCCAGCTTTTCTGAGTCCTTCGACAATGTCGTCGTACTCACGACGAAACTGTGGATTGCTCGAACGTGCGTAGCCGATTTGCTGGAACCACTGGATCGTGAAGTCCGGTCGGATTGCATTCAATTCGACCAATGCTTGTTGGGCCATTTCCAATTGGTCGGTGGCTCCATAAGCCGAAATCAGATCCGGATACGGAAACCAGTCCAATTTGTTCATGTTGATGGAGCGCTTACATTCCTCGATGCCTTCCTTGTATTGGCGCAGATGGATATGAGCATGGCAGAGGAAAAATCGCCAAGTGCTGGCGGCCGGATCTTTGGGGCTTAGGCGCAAAGCGATCTGAATCGGGGAAAACGCTTCGCGCGCGCGTCCCGCCGTAATAAGTACGATCCCCTTGGATGCATAAGCGAC
Source organism: Bradyrhizobium sp. 87 (assembly GCF_023073015.1). Lineage (NCBI taxonomy): Bacteria > Pseudomonadati > Pseudomonadota > Alphaproteobacteria > Hyphomicrobiales > Nitrobacteraceae > Bradyrhizobium > Bradyrhizobium sp. 87. The sequence goes on along the minus strand of NZ_JADPIQ010000128.1, from coordinate 4,202 downwards.
GGGCGAATTAGGATCGATTTCCAAGGCTGCGTCGTATTCAGGCAAGGCTTGCTCGGGATTTCCATAGTTCAATATGTTCCCCTTGGCTGCGTGCGCGTTTGCGGTCGCAGGGCGTTGTGCGAGAGCTTTATCGATTAGCTTGAGCGCCGTCCTTTTGTCCTGATCAACGGACGTTGACCATCCGTAGATCACGCCATCCGCTATGCATGAAGCCTTGCCGATCATTGCATCGATGTTGTCCGGATCGAGGCGCAGTGCGCTCTCGAAGAAGTCGTTTGCCTGTGCATTCATAAACTTGGTCCGGGGGCCATAGCGCTTCGCCCAGCCACGCATGCTGAAATCCACAGCGTCTGGATTGGTTGTCCTGTCCATTTGGCTGCGCCGGCTTTCAGCCTGGATGAGCTCGACGTTCAGAGAGCGAGCGAGCCGCGCCGTGACCTGCTCCTGCAATCCCGCAAGATTGGTCCGATCGCCGTCGAAGCGGTCCGACCAGACGTCGCGACCGGTCGACAGGTCAGCAAGTGACACATTCATCCGGACCCGATCTCCAGCCCGTTGCACGGCGCCCTGTACCGCCCATCGGATACCAAGATCCTTGCCGAGCGTCTTGAGATCGACCTGCTTGTTCTTATAGGTGAAAGCCGTCCCGCGTCCGATCACGAATGTATCGGGCATTTGCGCAAGATCTGTCGTCAGATCGGTCGTGATACCCTCGGCGAAATAGTCCTGCTCTGCGTCGTTGTTGAGGTTTGCGAATGGCAGGACAACGAGAGACAAACGCGGAGCAATGTCGGGCCGGGTCGTAGCCTCCTTCTGCGTTTTTTGGCTTCCCGGAAACACGTCCGCTCGGAGTGTCTTCCAAACAGTCCAGTAGCCGACGAGGCCGCCGGCGATGGCACCGACGGCGGCAATCGAGGCGAGAGCGCCGCCGATCAACTGCAATCGTGCCCGCAGCCGTATCTTCAGATTGCGATCGTATGGCGGCTTCCCTGGCTGCTCCTGATCAGATGCTGCTTTGTCCGGATGCTCATGATCGGACGGCGGTTTGCTAAGTGGGTCATTGGAGACTTCCGAGTTGGTCACCGTTGCCTCCCCGCACGGGCCGTACGCCCGGACTCCAGACATTAGCAGAATTGCGCCTGTAGGTTGGTCAGGGCTTCTCACTCATTCGCGCTTTTTATGAAGCTGTAGCCGGACGATCGCCAGTTCTACGACCGCGCGACGTCGGGTTTGGGGTCGGCAAAGCCGCCGATCACGCTCAAGCAGGGCGAGTTTCCCGTCAGCGTACGGAGCCGACGTTTATGGGCACAGACCCTCAGCCGAGGCTATCCCCGAGCTGTCGTAGTCGCTTCGCCTCCAAGTGCACTTGGTCGACACATCACTGAACCGGACCCGGGTATTCTTGCTCGATCCAGGGCTCATCGGCAAAGCGAACGTCCTCGATCTTCGACAGCCGAAGGCAGATCCACCTGGCTTGTGGCGGACGCTTCGTGCGCGCACTCGCGTCCAGAAGGAGGACGAATGCGCGCTCCTCGCCGGTGGCCTGGCCCAGAATGTAGGGGCAGACCGTCTGGCACTCGCCGTCACGGCTTACGTGAACGGGCCGGCGTTCAAGAAGCGCTTGTCTGAGCGCCATGAAGACTTCGCTGTGCCCCTCGCTCAGGATCTGGAAGGGTCGCTTGCGACCGCGGCGGGGTCGGTACGCTGCGAAGCCGGGATTGAAGGTCGCTGCTCACGTGATCCCCATGCGGTCCATCAGGGCAAAACTCGTCCGGTCGACGAAGGAAAAACTCTCGTCCGGGAAGCGCGCCCCTATCTCCGAAGCCGCCTCCAGATCGACGCGGACGATGGGTTCGATCCGAACTCCGCTGTCGCGCAGCCGCTCCCAGAAGACTTCCGCCACACCGCGGCCAAATCGGGCTTTTAGAAGCTGGCACGTCTCGACCAGCACCAAGTCCGTCGTGAGGTATTGGTCGATGCTCTGAAGGATCGACTTGGCGCACTCGTTCTGAGCATCCCGCTCGGCGGCCGCAGCGAACCAGACGGAGCTGTCAACGAACGCACTCATGCGCGTCACTCCTGAATCGGGTACTGCCAAATGTCGCGCTTTGGCTTGTTGTCCTCAAGCCATTTTTGCGCGCGGTCTTTCGAGACAAAGAGCTTGATCCAGTCGGGCTCACCGATGGCTCTGGAGGCCGGGTCGGGCAAGCAGAGCCACACCGATCCTTGAGCTGGACCGCCTTCCACTTCGTATTCCCAGGCAACGCCTTCGGGATCGTGGTCCTGGAGCCAGGCTCTACGGCACGCCCAGATGCAAATACCTTCACCCATTCGGGATCGCCCATCGTGCGCGACTCGCCGTCCTCGTAGTCATCAAGGTAGAGCCATGCGGTTCTGCCGTCGCGGCGAGCCGTGTCATGGCGGAGAACCGCCTCGTTCACCCGCTGCCTGTCGGATCGATCGGTCTCGGGCAGCGACGTCACCGCGGCGTAGAGTTCGGCCGGCATGCTACGCCTGTCGCCGGGAGGCTTGTAGCGCCATTCCATCCATTGATCGAATGCATCCGACATATCGCTCACCTCCTTGGTTTGGCGCGGAACGGACTGTCGATGATGAAGGCGTCCGGCTCGATCCCGCTCTCGATGCGCTTCCAGGTCACGGGCGCTGCGATGGGGAATCCCTCTCGGGCTCGCGGGGAATAGGTGCCGATCGCGGTGGTGCCGCGGCCATTGCGCAGATAATCGAGGAAGATGCGATCGCGACGCTTTGCCTGGGCGGACAGCAGGTAGCGGTCTGGATGGCGCGCTGCGAGGGCGGCGACCAACTGATGCGCGACCCGATGCGCCTTGTCGTGCAGCACCGGCTGATCCAGTGGCGCCATCAGATGAATTCCTTTGCCGCCGGTGAGCTTGGGCCACGTTTCAAAGCCCTCGCGCTTCATCAGCGTGCGCAGATCGAGCGCGGTCTCCACGACCGCATCCCAGCCGACACCCTCGCCGGGATCGAGATCGATTACGATGCGGTCGGCATGTTCGAAGTCCTCGACGGTCGCATTCCACGGGTGCAGCTCGACAGCGCCGATCTCGACGAGCCCAAGGAAGCCATCCAGGCTGTCGACCCACAGGCGCGTTCCCTGGCCGCCCTCGCGCTTCTGAATACGGAGCTGGTGCACGGCTTCGGGGATGTCCTTCGGCAGCGGCCCCTTATGATAGAAGGTCGTGCCGTGCACGTGACGCACGAGCTTGAGCGGACGATGCCCCAGGTGCGGCAGCGCCTTCTTCCACACCCGGGTCCAATAGTCGGCGAGTTCGTCTTTGGGGGGAGCAACGGCTTCGGGCAGAAGCTGCAGGATGTTCTCTCGGGGGACGCCCAGCTTCGGCCGACCGGCGACGGACGGCACCAGCCGCGGCGCCTTCACCTTGCGAACCGCAAGATCGTCGCGAAAGCCCTTGAACACCGCTTCGCGCAGCAGGCCGTCGTCGGTCAGCGCGCCGTACTGCACCTCGACCTCGACCGTCGGTTCAACCCAGGTTGCCTTGGGCTTCTTCACGGGCACATCGAGCGGGGAAGTTCGCCGGATCAGCGGATCGAGCCGCTCGCGCAATTCGCGCGCGGTCGTCTCGGTGTAGCCGGTACGCACCTTGCCGGCGTAGAACAGCTTGCCGTTGTCGCGCCGGCCGACGTAGAGGGAGGCGACCTTGCGCGGGCGCGCCCCAAGCTTCTCCACGAAGGCGACGATCGGGAAGCTCTCGCTCTTCCGGCACTTGAGCTTGATCCAGCTCTCCTGCCGGCCCGAGCGGTACGGCTCGCCCAGCCGCTTGCCGACCAGACCTTCCAGCCCCAGCTTGCACCCTTTCTCGAAGACCTCGTTGCCATCGGCCGCAAGCGCCTCGACGTAGATGAAGGTTTCCGGTGCGTCCTTCAGAAGGCGCTCTAGCAGGCGCTTGCGGTCCTCATACACGACGCCGCGCAGGTCGTAGCCATCGAGGTACAGGAGATCAAAGGCGTGGTAGCGCACATGCTCGCTCCGCTTGGACCCGAGCTCCCGCCTGAGCTGCTGGAAGTCCGGCAGGCCGCCACTGCCGTACACCACGGCCTCACCGGAGCTATCGCCGAAAGTTGGTGACGGCGAGAATCGGAAAGGCGGCATATCGTGGGGGTGCTTGACGCCTCCACTTCTCCACCGAAGGAGCGATATGCCG